>JAYZEG010000095.1:0-97605 GCA_036337435.1 Myxococcota bacterium | reverse complement strand
GACACCAGGTGCGCCCCCATGTACAGACAAGCCATACCGACAACTGACCAGACCGATGACAAGACCGAAGAGGCTGGCTTTCGCGAGTCCGTTGAACAAATCAACTGGACGGACATAGTCAGTCAGCGATATCCAAAAAACCATTGGGTCGACATCGACAAGTAATTGAGCTGTCAGCATCCCGCCCAGCAATGCAAACACATTTCCAACCATGACCAGGGCTGTCATCATGACAACCATTGCCACAATCCTTGGACCCACCAAGTAATCCAACGGATTGATGGCGAGAACCCTCAGAGCATCGAGCTGCTCTGTTACCTTCATCGTCCCGAGCTCAGCGGCATTAAAAGCACCCACTCGTCCACTAAACATGAGGCCAATGAGTAATGGCCCGAGTTCTCTAAAAACAACGAAGCCAAAGCCCCACCCCACCGCATCATACGCTTGAAATCGGACCACATGGGCACTGACTTGAATCGCAGAAATCCCGCCTGCGAAAATGGCTGTTACAATCACGATTGGCAATGAACGAACCCCAACGAGATAGAGCTGCTGCCAAGTCTCACGCGCGTCGAAGCGTCGTCCCAAAGCCCCCTTAGACAAAACCAGCAGCAGGGTGACCATCTCACTGGCTGAACGCATGAAAGACCCAAAACTCATAGTTTAGCCGCCTTTCCAAGGATGAATTCCGCGACCGCTTTATGCGTCATCGCATCTTGAGTCGGCCCAAAATAAGCCATCGATCCGTCGCAGAGGAAACCGACGAAATCACATCGTTTGAACAAACCCTCCGTATCGTGGCTCACCACAACGCATGTTGACCCATATTGCCGACGGATGTCGTCGATCATTCTAAAGATCCGACTCGAGGTGACTGGATCCAGGCCTGCCGTTGGGTCATCGCAAAACACGTACGGCGGTCGATGAATCATCGCTCTAGCCAATGCCACCCGTTTTTTCATACCACCCGATAACGCGGACGGACTCAGGTTCGCGATGGAAGGCAAGCTGACTTTAGTTAAAGAATCAGCCACGCGGGTTTCAATCTCTCCGTCAGCGAGCCCGCCTTGCTGACGAAGGGGAAACGCAATGTTCTCTCCAACGGTCATGAAATCAAACAAGGCTGTATTTTGGAACGCCATGCCGACCCCTTGTCGCACTTGCGCCAATTTTTGCTCGCTTTGGCCCGTCAATTCCACATCACCAAGACTGATTCGTCCGGACTCTGGTTCCAGCAAGCCACAACATAATTTCAGGAGCACGCTTTTGCCGACACCCCCTGGGCCGATCAGCCCAAGCATTGAACCACTGGGTAGCTTAAATGTGACATCTTTAAGTACGGCTTTATCAAACCCGATGGATACTTTTTCAAACTGAATCATCGGAGCCTCTTCGGGTGAGGTGAGACTGTTGAATAAAGCCGTTTTGGGATGGGGATTTGAGCGTCCGGCACCTTTCGCAGCGCACGTAAAATTTCGGATTGTCTGGTACTTAATGCGCGCTTGTCTAGTTGAGCCAGTACGTCTTCTGCAGCGTTTTTTTCGTGGGTTCTAAGGTAGCAATATGCAAGCGATAGCAATGCATCGTCCATGAACAGACTGTCATTAAAATGAGTCAAAAATGACCGATAAGACCCCACCGCTGCGGGAAAGTCGTCGAAAATGTAAGCTTCGATATCCGCCTTCAACAACGCGGCTTGAGCTGTGTATGGACTCCGTAAGCTGCCGATCAACCAGCCCCGGTCGAGACGATGCTGCGCAAGGATACGGTAGGTTTTGTGGGCGTGCTTCCATGCACCCACCGCGCGGTAGAGGTCAGCGAGTGTCCAAAGCGCATTGTCCGCTCTCGGACTGATTGCATGTTGGGTGTACAAACGACGTAAAAGCTGCCTGGCCGCTGGGTAATCGCCAAGTCCTTCGATCATCAATCGTGCATTTAACCAAAGGCACTCCGCACTCAGACTGCCTGGCGGTTCAGATAACTTCGTCAACTTTGATGCAAGCCACGTTTGCGTCTCTGTATGACCGGCGTTGATGGCTATGCGGGTGGCCTGCTGCAAAGCGATCGGCGCAGATTGACTGCTTGGATAAGCTTTTGCAACCTCGTACAACGCTTTTACTCTCGCTGAAGGGTGTTCTTCGTGAGTTTCGCGCGCCAGTCGCAAGAGAGTACGCGCCATGTCTTCATCTGCCGCGACGCGAGGTCCATGACCGCCGCAAGCCAGAGCCATGCTGGCCAGGCAAAGGAATACAGAGGATCTGAGGACGCTGTACAAGTCAGCTCAAAACACGTCGAAAGGCGTCGATAGTCTGGGCCAATGCTTTGTCATCGACTTCGTGATGAAAAACAGCCCTGATCTGAGTGTCGCTGATGGGCAAGACGCGAACAGAGCCTGCGACTGCGTCGCAGACCGCCTGCGCCGACCCATCAACAGTGAAAATCACAATGTTGGACTTGACGGAATCAGGTTTAATTTGCGCTCTTGGCATTGAATCGAGGGCACACGCGAATTCGAAGGCTCGTCGATTGTCGTCCTTCAGACCCGGGATGTGGTTTTCAATCGCATGCAGCCCTGCTGCCGCGATCAGACCCGCCTGCCGCATACCTCCGCCAAGCATCTTCCGGTATCGCTTAGCTCGACTCATCAACTGTGCGGACCCGCAGAGTACGGAGCCAACGGGGGCTCCCAGTCCTTTAGACAAACAAATGGACACCGTATCGGCTCGTTCGGTCCATTCATGAATGCCGCAACCCAGGGCCGCAGCGGCATTAAAAATTCGCGCACCATCGATGTGAACGCCCAAGCGAAACTCTCGTGCAACGTCAATGATCTCCGCAAATTGCTCAACGGGCATCACCAAGCCCCCGCCTCGATTATGGGTATTCTCAACGCTGACCAATGTCGACGGCGGCACATGGCCTGCAGCATCCGTGGTCTTGATGGCCCCCCTCAGCTCGGAGGCGGTGAAGTGACCGCCCCGACCGACGGACGTAAATTGGACGCCGGCGATGGCTGCCCCTGCTCCGCTCTCATACAGGTAAATATGCGAGTTCTCTCCCAACAGCACGTCATCACCAGCTCGACAATGTAGGAGCAGAGCAATTTGATTGGCCATCGTTCCCGAAGGAACATAAAGCCCTGCATCCATCTTCGCCAACGCTGCAACACGATCTTGCAATCGATGAATGCTTGGGTCTTCATCGAAGACATCGTCACCGACCGCTGCATCAAACATGGCTTGTCGCATCGCAATCGTTGGTTGAGTGACCGTGTCCGAACGCAAATCACAAACTACCATTGGCATAGTCCTAATGTTTCAGAAGCTCAACGCCAGCGAAAACTCTGGATAGACGGACGTACAGTCGTCCTCGTCCGTGAATGGGCAATCCAGTAGTTTTTCACTGATCACACCTAACCCTAGCATCGTCCGTCTGCCTGCGAATATAAATGTGCCAGCGCGCACTCCGACACTCTCAGTATCCTCATATACATCGTTGGTAAAAAACCAACGACGATAAAATGTGCCAACGTAAGGTCTAAACGAGTCGGCATCGATGACATAACGAACGCCGGGTGTGACTTGAACTAGGCTTGTGTCGTCAAGAGACCAATAGCCAAGCCCTAGGGATGTTTCAACACCATCGAGAACGTAGTAGCCGATGGTTCCACTCAGCCCAAATCCTAAAGAACTTCCACCACCACCCGCAGAAATTTGCACATCGCCTTGCTCAAATTGTGCTCTTGCCGGTGACAGGGCCATTAATTGACAGCTTAAAGCCAGAAAAAACACGAGTCTCCCGAGACCGAATGACCGCCTGATTTGTTCTGAATACCACATCATGAATCGTCCTCAACTTACCCAGTACCCACTCTAGCAAGCTGGGAGACAAGTCGCACCCATTCAATGGGAAACAGCAGGATCGTTTACAGAACCGTGAGTCCGTACTAAATAGCCTTCCATGATTACGCTTACTCAAGTCAGTAAAAAATACCAGCAGTCGACTCAAGATGAGTTTGCCCTGCGCGAGGTTGATTTGACAATCGAGGCGGGTGAGTTTGTCGCCATTGTCGGCACGAGCGGGTCCGGTAAGACCACGCTGTTGAACATCATGGGCGGTTTGGACCGCGACTACTCGGGCTCAGTTCTGGTCGACGGCAAGAATCTGGGTGATTTATCTGATCAAGAGCTCGCTCGATTTCGGAACCAGTCCATCGGTTTCGTCTTCCAGCATTTTAATTTACTGGACCACCTGACCGCCGCAGAAAATGTGGCTTTACCAAATGCATTTGCCCCTCCAAAAGACCGGAAATCGAATCCACTTGAGACCGCAAAGGACGCGCTCAAAACTCTGGGGTTGGAGTCAAAAACAGGGGAAAACCCAAACAATCTAAGCGGTGGTCAAAAGCAGCGTGTCGCCATCGCGAGAGCTCTGTTTTTCCAACCAAAAATCCTTCTCTGTGACGAACCAACAGGGAGTCTTGATACGAAGACAGGCCACCAAATTATTGAAACGTTTGAGCGGCTAAATCATGAGGGATATACCATCATCATCATTACTCACGAGCGGCGTGTGTCAGATGCAGCCAAGCGAGTGATTCAAATCGAGGATGGACGTCTTGTTGATTCCGGAGCCGTGACAACATGAAACTGCCCGCACTCATCTCGCTCGTCAGACAAAACGTCAGCCGGTCTAAAAAAAACCTCGTGATGAGTTGCTTCGGTATCATCGTCGGCATATCCACCTTCGTCTTTTTCATCGGGCTTGCGGAAGGGGTCAAGAACGTCATCTTGGGTGAAGTTTTCATCATCGACCAAGTGGAACTGGTTCCGAAAACGTTCGATACAGGCTTCGGACAATTCGGTGGGGGACGACCACTTGATGATTCAGTCGCCGATGAATTTCGTAAAATGGAATCCATCGAGGCTGTGTACCCAAAAATGAAATTCACCTTTCCGACCCGCGGCTACGGCGGAAAATCGCTTTTCAAAAAAAATCTATACGCGGAAATTATTGCCGACGGCATTGACGCCAGTTTAGTTCGCTCGGATGCATCAGACTCACAAGATGGGTTCGTTGATCACGATGGTGATTTGAGTGACGTGCGGGCGAGCTGTCGAGACGATAACCAATGCCGTACTGGCACATGCCAATTCGGCCGATGTCGGCCTCGCTGTGCGGACAATACACAATGCAGCGATGGACTGAGTTGTGTGGAGGGGGCGTGTGTTTTTGCGTGCACAGAGGCGGCAGACTGTCAGTCTGGTCGTTCCTGCGACCAAGGCATCTGCAGGCGAGATCGCTGTGAGTACAGCGAGGCGACTCGTCTCTCGTCTTGTGCTGGGGAGAGCTACTGTACTGAGGATACCCAACTCTGTGAAATGCCCATCCCATTTGTCGTCAGCCACCATCTACTCGAGTTGTATAACGGAAGTCTTGCGACGGCTCTCGGTGGCCAGGGCGGAACCTCGGCGAAAATGCCAACACTCTCCAAGTCTATGGTCCGGGGTTTTCAACTCAATGTAACCTTTGGCAAGTCCATGTTAGGCCGACGGTTTACAACACGGCGGGCAAAGCCGATCACACGCCGCATCAAATTGTCAGGGTTTAGCAAAAAAGCCATCACCCTGGGCATTACGATCCCCATCGATTATGTCAAACGATTAAACGCCCGATTCAGTGGTCAAGAAGCTGCTTTGACTTACCATTCAATGATCCTGAAAGTCTCTGACCAAACCCGCGTACCTGCCATCGTAAAAGCCGTAGAGAAAAAGGGTTTTTCGTTGGCCGAAAGCACGACTCGAGCTGAGCAAGCATCCAATATTCTCAGGACAGTTGAGAGCGTATTTGCACTCATCAGCCTGGTGATTGTTGGGATTGCCGCAGTCAACATCAGTCAGATGTTCTTTATGCTTATCTATCAACGAAAGCGGGAACTAGGCCTATTTCGAGCATTGGGCGGGAGTAAAAGGGATGTTAGGCTAATCATACTTGGGGAAGCGGGTACCATTGGTGCACTCGGTGGCGTGCTCGGAGCAGGCGTTGGCTACGGTGCATCGCGATTGGTCGACTTTCTGGCGAAGCAAGCACCTGAGTTTCCATACAAACCAGATACATTCTTCTCATTCCCACCCTGGGTGTGGCCAACCGCTATCGGCATTGCGATTTGCTTTTGCCTAATCGGTGCTTTTTTCCCAGCGAACACAGCTGCAAGACAAGAACCCGCCGCGGCACTGACAGAATAGACAATGGCCATTTTCCGATAATTAATCGTCCCCAGTTTGACTCACAACTGGCCTTGACTTAGGCTATTTCAGCAGCGCGATTCGTTTCATTCTTGTGTAGATTAAAGCCAGACCGCTTTGCCAATTGGTGGAGACAACGTACTTGAAGCGACCGGTTAAATTCGGTGATTACTACCTTTTTCAGCGAATTGCTGTCGGTGGTATGGCTGAGGTTTTCAGGGCGGCCTCCTACGGTGTCGAGGCCTTCGAGCGTGTTTTTGCAGTCAAGCGCGTCTTGCCCCAAATCGCCGAAGACCAAGAGTTCATCGATATGTTCATCGATGAAGCAAAAATCGCGGTTCAACTATCTCATGCAAACATTGGTCAAGTCTTTGAACTGGGTAATGCGGAAGACTCCTACTTCATCGCAATGGAGTTCGTGTCTGGAAAAGATTCACGTGCGGTGTTTGATCGGATGCGATCCCGCGGTGAGAGACTCGATATCTCCATGTGTTGTCATATCGTCAAGGAAGTATGCGAGGCACTGGAATATGCCCACAATAAGCGGAACGAGGTTGGCGACCCTCTCAACCTTATCCATCGCGATGTCTCGCCCCAGAACATTCTCATAAGCTATGAAGGCGAAGTGAAGCTGATCGACTTTGGGATCGCCAAAGCCGCAGGAAAGGCAAATAAGACTCAGTCGGGAATCCTCAAAGGTAAGTTCGGCTATATGAGTCCTGAACAAGTGCGGGGTAAGCCGATCGATGGGCGTTCCGATTTGTTTAGTCTTGCAACCGTGCTCTACGAACTTCTGACCTTGGAACGATGTTTCCAAGGGGTGGACGATTTCTCCACACTTGAAAAAGTACGAAAGGTCGACTTCAAAAGACCCACATTGCTCAATCGTGCGATTCCACCAGAACTAGAGCGAATTATTTATCGTGGTCTGACTCGAAATCCGACGGACCGGTTTCAATCTGCCGCAGAGTTCCAAGATGCCCTTCAGAAGTATCTCTACCAATCCGGGTCGTTTTATTCTCGAAAAGACCTATCCCAGTTCATGAAGGAAACGTTCGCGCGCGAACTCAATGCTGAAAATGAAGACATGGCAAGTTTTCGACGCTATGCGAAGGAAAACATCATCGCGGCCACACGAGATGGAACCATTCCGGAAGAAGACCTGTCGATGGACTCGCTGGTCGATTCAGTCGAACTCGACGTGTCCGAGTTAGTTCTCTCCGATTCAGATACGGACACAGACCGAGATATATCGCTCCTAGACAGAACGACCGAACAAAGCCAACCCAGACTCAAGCGGCTCCCGCCAGATACTGACTCCGGCGGCTACCCGAGCGATGCTGCAACGATCCCGAGGAATGTAGAGCCGCTGTCATCCGACGTCGAGCTCCGTCCAAAACGAAAACCGGTCAAAGTTGACACAGGTCGACGGCTGGCATGGCTGCTCATCGTGACCGTCTTGGCTATCGTCGCTGGCCTGCTCACGGTGATGCGAGAAATCGATGAGCTCACACCAGGCTCCCTCCGCTTAGAGACCAATACCAATTCAGTCCAGCTCTATATCAATGGGCGACTCAGGCACGAAGGTCAGGTTCCCATTGTCATCGACAAACTTACACCTGGTCGGCACGCGCTATCGATTCAAGCCAAAGGTTTTCTGGGTGTAAGCAAAAGTGTCGTCATTGAACCCGGCGTACAAAAACCCATTCGCTTGTCTTTAGAATCAGATAGACCGAAAACCAGCTTAACGCTGACAACGCTCCCCGCTGGTGCGATGGTCTACATCGATGGGCAGAAAATCGATGAGACACCAGCAAAAATACCCGACATTACCCCGGGCAAGCGTCAATTGCGGCTAGAGAAAAGCGGCTACAGCCCGTATCAGGGGTCCATCAATATTGCGGAAGGAACATCGGCTCGGATCGACCCCATTCGACTCTACCCCGAGACGGTCACGCTGATCTTCGTCGCTGAACCATCCGAAGCAACGATTGCAGTCAAAAATGCCAATGAACCATGGCGGACTCTGGGTCAATCGCCCCAAACGGTCCCGGGTATCCCGAACACAGGTCAACTCAGCATTCGCGTGTCGGCTCCTGGGTATCAAACCCTGGAACGGTTACAACCAAAGGTTTTCACCCTACGTCATGAAGAAATTGTCGCACTCGAAGTAAAGCCCAAGCCTCGTTCTCAAAAAAATTGGCCATCGGGTCGAGGGCAGACGCGTTCAAAAAGCCATGGAGCTAAAGCATCGGCTCAAGACTCGAAAAACCGAAAAACGACCTACAGAAACCCATCCTTCTGTCGAGTTCGTGATAGCTCTTTGACGGCTTTGAGCGTAGATTCGAGACCAAAATCTCGAGTATTTATTGATGGTGCTGAATTGGGCTGGGCACCAATCGTCAAAAAGCGCGTCGCTCCCGGTTACCACTCAGTCCTATTGGAACGCCAAACGCCCCCGGTTTTCAAAGGGTCTTTCAACGTCCATGTCGCAACCGGCAAGGAACTCGTCTGTATTTACAGAAAAGCGCGTTTCAATAGCGAAAAATGATGGCGCCGGTACCTGATTTTCGGTCCAAGCCCGAACTAGAATCCGGCCAGACAGCGATTGGAATCACGATGGCTGCGACCAGTCCAGCTGTCAGTCCACCCCAGAGCCACCAATTGGTGTCGGTGCCATCGGCTGCGTCGCGCTGAGGTAAAACTGTCTGAGCACGGGGTGCTGTTGGCGCGACTAGGTCAATGCGATCATACAAACCTCGAAAGACCGAGATGGCCGCGGCTCGAGCGGTGGTGGTTCCGATGGGAATCCGAATATGGCTCGCCCGACGCTCACGATTTAAATCGAAAAGAGCAGCCTCATAATGGCCGTCATGCCGATTAACAAGAATGGCCTGGTCACTGACCACGAGTGCTTTCAATTCTCTTAAGAAGCCCTCAAACTCGGCACCAAAAACACGGCGCGGCAATTGCCGATGTATCTGAGCGTACAGCTGTCTGCGAGCCGTTGAAGCTCCGGTGTAGGTCAGTTTGGCACGTCGTCGATGACTTAAATCAATAAATGCATTTTCGTGCTTAAACCCGTCACTCGATAATCGAACATGGTGGGTGACCCGACTGAGTCCCTCCAACTTGAGGGGGGCCATACCCATAAACCGGCCATTAAGAAAAACGGCTGTTGGCATTCTCCTCGTGCGCCTAACCTGAATCCGTCCATTACGTGCCGCTCGCCTTACATCAAGATGGGCCTGTTTCAGACTTTTCCGAGTTGATGGCGACACACTGGAGTCCCGAATACGATAATCAGGACGCAGCGTCAGCAAGCTTCGCCAAACCCGATCTCTTCTGGCTGTTTCACCCAATGCCGCGTACGTTTGACCGAGGAGAGACAAGGCTTGCACCGCTTGCTCATGGTGGCTCTTCCAGCCAGCCAAGACCAAGCTCGCTTGCTCGAGCTTGCTGGCCGCCTCATCGAGTTCAAAAGCCGAAAAAGCGGCAATGCCGCGGCGAAGTAGACGAGTCGCCGACGTCAGACTTTGGTCGGCGGCACCGTCAAGAAGGCCCGCCGGATCGCGACTGGCCAATTGGTTTGACTGGTGGACTTGCTCGCGGAGGTGCCAGACCAGACCGTTGATCCCGTCTCCAGCGCCAGCCGTCGTCGTCACGAAGACCATGGGTCGTTCGGCAAAAACGACCCCAAAGCCTCCGGACACCAGGGAGACAAAACACGTCATTGCCAACCAAGACCAAGACAAACTTGTTACACTATTTTTCCACCGAGTCGCCATTGCCTTTCAGTCTACAGCATGGCTTGCCGATTTGCGATGTTGTGGATCGTCTACCGCTGCCAAAGTTCCGCACGGCTCACCGCCGATTCAACAGCCGATTGAAACGCTCGGTCATCAGGTGTGGTCAAATTATCCCATCGACCGAGCAAACGGCCATCATGACTGACGAGAAACTTGGTAAAATTCCACGGAATTTCGCCTGCGTGTTCCGGTTGCGTCGTTAGCCATTGAAAGAGTGGGTGCTGACCATCCCGTGATGTCGATGTGACACCGACATGATGGAATTGCTCAAAGGTGACCATATATTGGTCTGTGCACGCCTCAACCTCAGCTAAACTGCCCCCTTGATTGCCGAAGTCATTACTCAAAAACCCAAGCACGGTGAGTGGGCGGTGGATATACTGCCGATGCAACCCCTCCAACCCGACGTACTGAGGCGTAAAACCACAATTGGCAGCCGTATTTACAATCAGCAAGGCGTCGCCCGAATAGTCGCACATGGAGACGTCCATGCCGCTGGTCAGACTCCGGGCACGAAAGCTGTACAGCCCGTCGGCGTCAACAGTGTCGCGACAGGCCTTGGATGAACCGATACTCGAGTCAGTCGGCACATCGAGTCCACCACTGTCGACGTCTTCAAAAGCAAGGTCAACCTCGACGGCAATATCCGGGTCGCCGAATGCGGGCACGGAGTCCGGCTGGTCCACGGTCTCGCTGTCTCCACCGAGTTGCGTCGCAGACGGTCCGCGACCACCACTCTCGACCACCGGACCCAGTTCGACGACCTCTCCATCGACGGCATCGGAACAGCCGACCGCAGCAAAACACAACATCAGACCGGCATACATTTCTAAAATTCGATTACCGAACACGGCAGGTGTCCATTTCAGTGCCGAGCACAAATACGTCAAGCGGACGACCGCTGAGGGCACGATAGAGAGTCGTTTTGCTCTCCATGGGTTACGCTTGTTTCAACGCCCGCCGGGCGATTCGTCCGATCCAAATGGTCAAAGCAACGAGCGCAAGACCCGCCGCACAGAGCAAATAGAGGCGAGGTCCCTCAAACATACTCTGACCGAGCACCGTCTTGGCTTCAGCGAGAGTCTGCGTGGCAGCCCCGATGTATAAGGCCACACACAATGCGGGCTGCATGCCCAAAACTGTGCCCAGAAATTGCTCTTTAAGCCCGATCCCAATGGCACCTAACGCATAGTTTTGCAAACCGAAGGGCATCACCGGTGCGAGACGATTTAAGACCACAGCCCGGATGCCTTGGCCGGCCAACGACGACCTCACCGCACGCCAAGCGGGTTTGGTCTCCACAAAGTTTAAAACCGTTTGTTTGAAAATGTGCCGCCCTAAAAACGTCGCTACAACGGCGGATGCCGCTGCAGCTGGTAGCAATGTCGCATATGATGTCCAAAAGCCGAAGCTGAGCCCGGCTAAAATCCCGATGGGCAGCATTGGCAGCATACATAGGCCAGCGAAAAAATAAATGAATGCAAAGATCAGTAGTCCTGGAGTCCCCAAGGCTCGAACCCAATTGACCAACGTCATCATCCAGTCGACGAAAGGGACTAAATTCGCTGCGAATGCAAGCAAAATGAGACCGGTCACGACACCCATGGTTTTCTTCGTGACAGAGTTCATTCGCTGACCCAGCCACAGAGTGAGAATCGGTCCTGTCGGGGTTCAAACCCCGACAGTCGGCCCATAACAAGGCCTGTTCCCAGCAGAAGGACCAGGCACGCGGTCGCGCTGGTAAAATAACCAGCAGCGAAGCCCATTCGCGAACGCATCCATACGCCAAAAATGGTTGACACAAGCACTGTCGGCGCAAACACACCGATGAGACTCAGACGTGTCAAGGCGCACCAGGGGCAAGTATGCTTTCCCGCTACGGTGCCCGGTAAAAGTTCGCAATGGTGTATGCCACCGGCAAACAGGTGCCGACAACCACACCCGAATAGGAGTGCGCAAATTGGGAGCGCAATGAGTGCCAGCACGGAGGCCGAGAAGAGACCGTTTTTCAGGAGGCTGGCACCATTCATTCTGGCCGCCTTCGCCTCAAGGCGAGGCGTTCATGAAGGTGATGTTTCTTGAGTTTGTATGCGAGAATCCGAGGCGTTGTTTCCAAAGCTCTTGCGGCAGCAGCCATGTTTCCATGGGCGTTCTTCATTGCTTCGATCAGAACCTCTCGTTCAAAGGCGTGTACGACGGTGTCTAAAGACCCCTGCTTGGTGGTTCCAGAGGACAAGCCTGTCTGCAATGTGGGGGGTAGATGATGACCCCGAATCACGCCATCGTGTGCCAACAAGACCGCCCTCTCGATACAGTTTTCAAGTTCTCGGACATTGCCTGGCCAATGGTAGGCACACATCAAATCAATGGCCGGTGTACTGATACGGGTCACATCTTTTCCTTGCTGACGAGCGTGTTTTTCGACGAAATGGTCAGCGAGGAGTGTGATGTCTGTTTTCCGCTCACGTAACGGAGGCACGTGAATAGGGAATACGTTTAGTCTGTAGTAAAGATCCTCTCTAAACTGCCCACGAGATACGCGCGCAGCCAGGTCATCGTTGGTGGCGACGATCAAACGAACATCGACGTGACGAATGCGTTCTTCACCAAGTCTATTGAGCTCACCATCCTGGACCACACGCAAAATTTTCATTTGAATGGATGGCGGTAAATCGCCGATCCCATCCAAGAACAGTGTGCCAGCGTTGGCCATTTCAAAACGACCTTTTCGGTCTTGTAGAGCACCGGGTAGCGCACCGCGAGCGTGGCCAAATAGCTCGCTTTCAATTCTGGTTTCCGACAAGGCACCACAACTTACGCTGATGAACGCCTCTCTGGACCGGCTGCCCGCTTCATGAATGGCACTGGCGATAACCTCCTTCCCCGTTCCGTTCTCTCCGCGAATCAACACGGGTAACTCGGAGGGAGCAACCTGATCGAGTAACTGAAATGTTTCCTCGATTAATCGGCTGCGACCAACTAGGTTACGAGGTCGTAAAACCCGTCTGACCTTTAATCGACGGGACATGTCATCGAAGGCTGTCTCTTCTTCTAGACGGTCGCGCCAAATTCGGATGACGCTGCTCATGACCTGAGCTGCCGTCTCCAAAACCCGGCTTTCCCACTTGAGACGTCTCGGACTGAGGGCGGGTAAGTCGCTTGTCAGAATGCCGATGACCTCATGATTGAGAGCGTAGATTGGTATGCATGCGAACGCTGTCTCTTGTTGAAGGTCAGCATGTCGAACACCAAACTTGTCGACAAAGTGCGGATGCTCAGACATCCGTGGGACGAGGACCGATTCACCGTGAGCGAGCACCGAGCCCTCGATGCCATCACCACGACGAAAACGAGCTCGACGTTTTTCTTTTTCTGTCAAGCCATGGGCAAACTCAATGCGGATTTCATCTCGAATTGAGTCAAGGATGCCGACTGTCGGTCTAATGAAACCGTATGCGGCCAAATGTCCGATGCTTTCATTGAGCGCAGTGGAAACATCGTCGTGGTGAGCCTGTAGTGATTGAGTAATCCGATGGAACAGCCGGGTCACACCGTTTTTCTGACTATAAGCCGTTGGTTCAGACATCGTTCCATCCCATTCCGAAAAAACGACCGGTTCCCATGATGCTCACCGGCGTTTCTGTTTCAGTCGGCTTCGCCGTCAAAAGAAAGGCTCACCATCCCTTGCCCTGGCGCATACCCGCCATTCTGTTCGCGGTGACTACAGATGGAGTGGGCAGCAAACGACACCACCAGACAACGGCCGGTTGGGCGTTCGTGCCAGCTGGTTCTCACTTTGCTCATCAGAACCTCGCCCTCGTTGACGGTGACCACGAATTAGGTCCAAATCAGACGTTTTTTTGGTTTTGCCTTACTCGCTTGACAGGTCTTTATGTAACTCGCCCCAGGCTGATATGAGCTCAAAGTTATCGACGACACGAGAATGGTAGTGACCCCATACGTCAGAGATCATGACCACCGATGCTTCACTTAAATCAGCGGTTCGATAGAGCGCAAAATAACCGGCTCCGAAAGCGTCATCAATTTCTTCGACCTTCTTTAACGGCTGCTTTGAGACGGGGCAGCTTAGGCGACACCGCGTGCCTACGGGTATGTTGGTATACCCTTCCTTACGCGCATCACCGTGGATTGGACTCAGGTGAACATCGCCACATCTACCGTCGGGTGTCTCAACAGACAACGTGATTGCAGGAAACCCATCAAAAGTGACGTCAGACAGCCCAACGAGGTTGTCCCCATTTGGCCCGTAGAGCTTACTGACAATAATCTGCACATCCGATTGGTCACTCATTTCGAATTATCCCCTTTTCCAAATAACAGGCGAAAATCTTTGAACAAACATATTAACCACTTCTCAGAAATGTTATTAGATGCACTATTGAAACGGATTGGCAAGTGCTCAGGCAGTCGCTGAATTCTAAGTGGCGTGACGGCTGGGCCGCTGTAGCCTCAATCAACACGATTACCGGGACTAAATTGGAATTTCACATGAGAGACATCACTTTATGGTTGGTCGGCCTGGTTGTATTACAAGGGTGTGGCGGCGCATTGATCAGCAACCAGCAAGAACGAGAAATCGGTGCTGGTGTCGATAAGCAACTTCGGAAGGAATACCGCCTGGTCCATTCGAAAGATCCCGTTGCCAAATGGGCAAAAGAACTCGTCGCTCCGCTAGAACGGGCGTCTGTACGTTTCCGAGACCCCAAGGAGGTCGGCGGCTATAAAGTCGCTGTCATTGCCGACAATGAGCTGGTTAATGCCTTCGCGGCTCCTGGCGGATACACCTATTTGTCGACCGGTTTGATCCTACAAAGTAAGACCTGTGCGGAAATTGCAGGCGTGATGGGTCATGAACTCGCCCATGTCACGCAGCGACACGGTGCAAAATCCATCGAAAGTTCGTTTGCTGTGGAACAGATCGTTTCGTTTTTCTTATCAGATGGACTCGCGGCGGGGTCGGCCGTTCTCATTTGGCAGTTCTTGTCATCGACTACGTTCAGTCGAGATGATGAAAACGAGGCGGATACGGTCGGTTTACAAATCACCTATGGTGCTGGCTACAATCCCGATGGACTTGCTGATTTCTTTCGGATTTTGCTCAAGGCTGAAAAGGGTGCCTCAGCACCGGAATTCCTGTCATCTCACCCGGCCACGAGCAAACGGATCCGGTCCGTGAAACGTCAAATTAGGAAGCGCTACGGAGCGAGTATTAAGCGCAAATCGACCAAGTGTAGAACCCGCATGAAGTTAGCGGAAGTCAAGCGGCGAATTGAATCCGGCAAGCTGAGACTCGGACCGAAACCAGTGCAGAAAAAGACCGCTCGAGCCGATGCGATTAGACATTGGAAGACCGCCGTTGAGCGTTTCAAAGCCAAGTCAAAAGCAAACTAGAACACTCGCCGGAATTTGTCATAAAAGACCGCAGCGTCAACGAATAGAACGTACGCTTCACTCTGGCACGTCCGACTACAATGGCAGCTAGACCGTCTGTTTAATCGGCCCATGCCGCCTCGTTTTGCTTTCGATCGAATGTACCTTGTTTTTGCCCACTGCACCGGGTGTTTGGATTGAAGTTGATCAATGGCTTCGGACGCAGATTTTACAGGACTGCTGCATCATGGTTAGACTGGCACACGTTTTTCTCTACTGGAGAGCACCTATGACCGGTTGGTTCCGCCGTTTTGCCCTAAACCTCATGTTGCTGAGCAGCTGTCTTTTCGCCTGCTCGGAAGAGAGTTCGAGACCTGTCGTTGACGCGATGGTTGACATCGGTCCCGAATGTGTAGCTGGACCAGATGGAAACGCGCTCTGCGTACAGCGCTATGGCGAACGCTCGTTTTGTAATGCGGATGGTGCATGCCAAGAGTTGGGTTCATGTGAAGAGGAGACATGCTGTGCCCCTGGCGAAATGGGCGATACTTACTGCCTTGAGCTCAATGGGCCGGGAAGCCGATGCGAACTCGATGGCGACGTCGGACGCTGTAGTGAACGGGCCTGTGCTGCCTGTCAACCTGACGGAGACGGTCATACATGCTGCTACGACGCCCTAGGCGCAAGTTGGTTCTGTGGTGAAGGCGGCCGATGCCAGGAAGTCATGAATTGCGAACAAGACGATTGCTGCGTCCCTGGCCCCGGTGGAGATGCCAAGTGTGCACGCATTTTTGGGGAGAGCAGCAACTGTACACAGCTGAACAATGGGGGCCAATGTGTCATGTCAGCACCGCCCCCGTGCGCTGGATGTATGCCCGAGCCGACCGGCCACTCTTGCTGTCGCGATGAATTCGGTGCCGACTGGTTTTGTGGACTCCAAGGCATTTGTAATCCGTCCAGCGGATGTGAGCGGGCCGAATGCTGTTTGCCCAGCGAACAAGGCGATACGTACTGTCGAGACACCTTCGGAGAAGAGTCCGTTTGTCGAATCATCGACCGCGATGGCCGATGCTCACCAGCGACGCCGCCAGCCGAGTAGACCTAACGCCCCGAGTAACCAGAGTGGGCTCGGCGTATGCGCAGCGGTGGAGCAGTTGCAACCTGACTGAGCTGGCACCTCAACGACCCTGATGTTGGGCCCCCCCGGATTTCCATTGGTGCCACCATCAGACCCCACACTGGGGTCTGATGCACCCGGTCCGGACCCAGGGTTTTGGACAATGTCCGCATCTCTATCGCCAACCAGTGGACCACTTCCCTGGTCTGGTCGCATATTTGGTCTAACGCCCTGATCCGCGACCGGCACCGCACCTGGAATACATGCACCGCCGCCGCCTTGGAGCTGAACGCACTGACCGCCCGGCGGACAGTCAGCATCGCCGCCGCACTGTTCTGAGCAGAACAAATTCTGCCCATCGTTCAGGCACAGGTTGCTTCTGCAATCGGTGCTTTGCTGACAGGGGTCACCAAAATCGGCCATGCCTGCACCCGGGGTACCCGGTATACAGGCACCACCACCGCCTTGCACGGCAGCACATTGGCCACCATCTGGGCAGTCCTGGTTATTATTGCACGCCTGCGAACAAAAGGCGCGCTGACCATCGCTTATGCAGAAGCCGACGCGGCAGTCATTATTGGACTGACAGGCTTCGCCGAAACCGGCCATCCCACCTGCTCCTCCGCCGTTCCCCGGCAAGCAAATTTGGGATCGGCGGCCGTTGAAGTTAACAGCCGTGCAATCCCATCCATCGGGACATTCTCCGTTGCACGATCGGGTACAGAAAGGACTACCACTGCCGCCGGAGACGCAAAAAAGGCCCTGCTGACACGACCCTTGTTGTCCATTGCACGGATCGCCTATGGCACCCCCTCCAGCTTGCTCTTCGACACAACTGCCGCCAAGACATTGCTGTCCGTTTGGACAGTCAGCGTCGACCTGACAGTCAGGTTCGGCCCCCGAGGGGTACAAATCACAGACGCCATTGATGTCATCTTCTGCCAAGCTAGCCGCCCCATTCCCGCCAAGATACGCGGCATACATTGTCGCATTTTGAAAAGGCGAATGGTTCAATCCAAGCTGATGACCGACCTCGTGGGTGATGATCGAAACTGCGTCAACTTGACCATTTCGGACAGCGTTGGTCGTCCATGAATGGTCGATACCATTGAATAGGATGTCACCATCAAAGGCCGTATTTCCACGAAACACACTGAGGGTGACCCCGATGGTTGCACGGCCACCAAGCTCGCGAGGACGCTGCTGAGCATTGTAAAACCATACCAGGGTGTTCATGCCATCATTCGAATTCCACGAGCTATTCGTCTCTCCTTCGAACTGATAGGAGTACCCGCTGCATGCAGGTTGAGCCCAATTCGTGTAGCTGGTTTGAACCACCTGGAGCGTGCTCTGTTGCCCGAGCTCCTGAGACGAGTTCGTGTTCACTTCATATCGAACAGGCAAACGCCAACGAAAGCCTGTTGGCACAAAGGCATAGGCCGCCGACAAAATAAAACTGCCGAAAATCGCGGCCGCCAGTACGTGAAGACCTTTGGGATTCATTGGATGACTCCCCGGTTTACAGGCTCGGCTGCAGGCCCCTGTGGTGAGAGGGCGGTCAACAGGGTCTCAAGGTCATCTTCGACATAGCCTGGCTTGAACGGAACGGGCTCGGCTAAATAAAAACTGAGCCCGTCGAGGTCTCGGCTGAGGGATGGGACGTCGCCTGTGCGGTCGATGATAAAGAGGCCCTGGGCAAGGCCGACAACGTAGTGCAGGTTCTTGGCCGGCTCGTAATCGAGAAAAACAATGACTTCAGTGCCGGGGATAAATTCGGCATTCCCGGAGAGATACATCTGCCACTCACCGAGTTGACCACCCAACTGCTGAACAGTCAGATGGTCTGGGCCATCCCCGATAATGTACTCGTCCACCGTGAGTTCAACACGCGTATAAATTTCGCCTCGCTCACCTCGTTCGGGGACCACGTAGACAGAGTCGACATACCCCCTGACAACCCGGTGCGATTCCGCCGCGAGTTGCCCGATGGACAGTGGTTCGACTACGGTGGATTGAGCCGTGCCAGTCCAAAAAAACAGACTGACGGCCAACCCGCGCAACCCTCGGATGAACGATGCCTTCATTTGTCCTCCCAACAAAATGTGCCAGCGTGAATCAGTACGCTTGACCGCGCCACCAGATTAAGAGATTCAACCCGAATTGAAAATCTGGGGCTGTTGCAAGATGCTGCTTGCAGCAGCGAGGTTACGCGTCAGTCCCCGTTCTGAACAAGATGAGTGCAGTGGTATAGCCGTGGATCCAAGTTCGTCCACCGACCTGTCCAATTTCACCGTTCCCGAAGAAGCCGGTGAGCGCGAGCGACTCAAAATGCTGCCGGAGCACTCGACTGTCGTGGCCCGTTTCGCCGTACAATCGCTGGCCACGCCCAACACAGGAAAACATGAGAGCGCCCTCGGGCTGACGCTCGCCTTTCGCTGATGCCGTCAACAGTTTGTCGAGTTCTGACCATGCTGAACGCGCATCCCGAACGTGAAATTGGACAACGGATTGATCCTCAACCCGTGCGGCCACCAACAGCGCCCGACCTTCGGGCATGGCACCGACCAGATCTCGAACGAGAAAATCACCCGGCCCGTAGGTCTCCGAAAGCGGCTGCATCGCGAGCCCGAGATAAAGGGCTTTGCGCGCGAGGGCGAGTTCATCCGGAGGAAGTGCCTTGCAAACTTTTTCAACCGCATCCAGTGCTGGCATTCCGTCCAACTCGTGAATCGTATGGTCTGTGGATCGGGTCACAAACAATGGAGGACCGATAGGGCGACACCCCTGTGAGATCACGCTTTCAACCGTCACATTTCCAGTAAAGGTTAAACCAACACAGCCCGACTTATAGATTTTTTCATTATGGAACAGTGCATGCTGACCGGGCTCACGACCACCTGAAGCGAGGCCGCCAAAAATGGCGGTCGTTGGATACACATCATCGGCGATTCGAAGAAATGATTTTACGTTTCATGAAAACGGATCTGGCAAGAGCATCAGTGCCTGCGGCAATTCACCGTCTGCCAGCTCAACCAACATTTGTCGTTCGGCATTGCGGTCCTGGCCATCATCTGAGTCATTAAAATGAAAGGTCTTTAAATCAACGCCAGGGAGCACTGCGCCAGCCAAGGTCAGTGCAGGCCCAGTCTCGACCTCATGACCGCCTCCAATGATTCCTGCTCCACAACAGCCGATGACTTGACAGCCCTGGAATCTTTTGAGTAAGACCGGTCCGATCAGTGACCAGCTTGCTTGATGATGTATCGAAACAAAGACAAAAACGATGTCTGGGACATCATCGAGTGACATATCCAAGGTCTCAATACATGAATCCAGAGCATGAGCCAAATCTGGATGATTAGAGAGGGCTGTTTGCCAGTCCATAAAGCCTTTCGCGTCACGAGCAGGAGATAGAGAAAGATGATCACGGTAAGCGGCTGCGGTCAATGGTATCTACCAATCCTTGGTCTTATTTTTTTAAATCTGAGCTCCTCGTACGCAGACACGGGTCAAACCAATGAGCCCTCAAAGAGGATTATCGCCAGCCGGATCGACAACCATAAAATCCAGCTGGATGGCAAACTTTTGGAATCAGAGTGGTCTGGAGCCCAGGTCAGCAGCAATTTTGTCGAGCGCGTCCCGAACCCAGGAGACCAGCCTCCGGTCACAACAGACGTTCGTGTTTTGTTCGACGACCACCGTATCTACGTGGCCGTCGACTGTGCAATGACACCGGGCGAGCAACCCCGTATTCTCGAACTGAGGCGGGATAGCGGTCGAATCTGGGCTGACGACGCCATCACATTAAAGTTCGATGTCACCCACGATAAAAGAACGTCCATCAACTTTGGGGTCAACGCAGCGGATGCACAGGTAGACGGCATCGCCCTCAACAATGGTCGCCAATTCAGAAAAGAGTTCGATGCGGTCTGGCAATCCGCTTCATACATCGGGGAGAACCGATGGACCGTCGAGTATGCGATTCCTTACGTAGCATTGGGGCTGACCGCCAGCGACGAGATGGACCGAATCATTGGGTTCAATGTATCCCGGGACCATAATTCGCGCAATGCAACCTATGATTGGACACTCATCGCCCCTGAATATGGACCATCGGCTGCAAGCGAATACGGCGACATTGTCGGGCTGAAAAACGTGGGGATAAAGGGACAACCTGTGCGAATCGCTCCCTACCTTTTGATGCGTGCACCTGGACAGGACAATTGGAGTGGCCACGATGGGGATATACGGGTCGGCTTGGATGCGAAAACACGCCTTCACAATGACCTTTGGATGGAGTTGACGGCATTAACCGACTTTGCCGAGGTCGACCTCGATGACCCCTTGGTCAACCTAAGCCGGTTCCCACTCTTTCTACCGGAGAAAAGGCCTTTCTTTTTATCGGGCCTCAGTATTTTCGAATTCGGCGCGCGAGGCCGGGCTCAGCCCTTCTTTTCTAGACGGATCGGGCTTGATAGCAATACGGAGACTATCCCGATCTGGGCTGGAGCGAAGCTGTATGGCCGAGTCGACCAGTTGGGTGTTGGCCTTCTCAACGTCACAACGGCCGCCAACGCAGAACAGTCGACGCAAAATCATTCTGTCGCTCGACTTCGGCACGTTTTTGACGGCGGCAACACGGCGGGTGTCATAGCAACCTCGAGCAATGAACTCGGTGGAGATGGTGGCTCATCCGGTCGTCACTCCGTCGGCATCGACGGCAGCCTCAGCTTGATAGAAAATCGGCTTGAAGTGTCGACTTTTATCGATCTTTCAATACATCCAGATGATGAGCAATCCATCGGCAATGCCTCGCAGCTCGGCATTGATTATCGAGGCCGTATTTGGCAACCCAGTCTCTTCGTGACCCGCGTTGACGAAAATTATGAGCCCGCACTGGGCTTCGTTCGTAGGCGTGATATCGTGGACATTGAAGCGGTCAGCCAATGGACCGCTCGCTATACAACGGGTCTCCTGAGTCGGATACAAATAGAGGCTTATAATAATACCGTCACTGATGAAGGGCTGGCGGATTATCTTGGACGGTCATCGGGTCTCGTGACTGGGTTTCGTACCCGAACTGGATGGTCATTGGTGAGCGGTCTCAGTCATGAAGAGGATATCGTTGATGACGAATTCGACTTGCCGACGGGCGAGATTGTAGACGCCGGTTCGTACTCGGGATTAAGCGCCTTCATGCGACTGCGAACACCATGGATCCGCAACCCCAATGTGTCGGTTAGCTATGATTGGACCAATGGGTTCTACGGTGGATATAAGCACGGAATCAGACTGGGTAGTGGTCTCAATCTCGGACCGCACTTTCGCTTCACGACATCCATTTACGCGACCCTGTTCAAGCTCCCTCAGTTTGACCAATCAGAAACCATGACCGTGAACTGTGGTCTCACGACAGCGTTTTCTTCTACGCTTTTCTGGGAGAATAACCTGCAAGGGGTCAGCGTTGATGAATCAGGCCGTATCTTGTCACGAATACGGTGGCGTTATTTACCGGGAAGCGACCTGTTTCTTGTGTACCAGGAAGACATTAAGCATACGGATTCTTTCGAATCTCAAGACCGACGATTCGTCTTCAAGCTGACCTATTGGTGGGACGCCGTGCTGTAGGCGGGCTTTGTTCGTAATGTCGTGGGACCGATGATCCGAGTAATAGGTCAACCCGACCAACGGTCCCATGGCGGACACCGGAAACACGCCACGTCGTCAACACGGCGAGCACCGCGAATTCCATGATCATAGCAAACCATGCTCCGACAGCACCAAGACTCCATGATAGGGCGAGCACATAGGTTAAAGGCAGCATGATGACCCACGCAGCGAACGATGTCGCCGCGAACGTGAAGCGTGTATCCCCGAGGGACCGCAAGGCGCAGAGATTGACCAAAACAATCGCATCGAGCAGTTGAAATACAGCTGCACTGAGAAGACAGGTTTCTGCGATTCTTTGGACGTCTGCGTCCTGCGTAAAAAAACCGACGATCGGAGAACCAACAAACAGAAAAAGAAGACCACACAGCCCCATGATGTAAAGGGCCATCTCCCGCGCCGATCTGATGGTTCGTGCGGCGGTTCGCGGCTTGCCTGCCCCTAGGTATCGTCCAGCTAAAACACCGGCAGCCTCACCCAAACCATACCCCGGTAGAAATGAGACGCTGATGATGTTCAAGGCAATTTGGCTTGCCGCAAGATGGGCTGGTCCGACGCGGGCTAGGACCGCTGTCATGGTTGCAAAGGCCAAGGCACCCAGACCCGCCTGTGCACCAGCCGGGAGACCAATAGCAATGCAACTCCTCAACACCTCCAAGCTGGGTCTCCGAGCGCGGCCTACGACTCCGTAGAAACGCCATGCATAAAAAGCGCACATGGTCACGGAACCAGCCGCTGTGGCAAGAGCAGCGCCCTCCGCCCCCATGGCTGGAATCGGTCCCCAGCCAAAAATGAAAATAAAATCGAGAATGATGTTGACGGCGTTACCGCAAATGCTGGCCCACATCCGGATCTTGGTATCCCCGAGACCTTGGAGGATCGACATCAGGGCAAAAGAGATTAACGAAATTGGCAGCACCCAAGCCCGGACCAACATATAACCGGACGCATTGTCAATGACAGCCGCGCTCTCGCTGAGTGAGGGCATGAACCAGGTGATGAAGCCCATGGTTAAAGCCATGGCCACCAAACCGCACAGGAGGCCAATTAAAAGGCCGCCACCGGCCGCTTGTAGAATCCGCTTGCGCTGACCCGCACCATCGGCTGCCGAGATCAAACTCTGAGCACCAGACGTCAGCCCCCGAAAAAACGCGACCAAGAAGAAAATCATGGTCGCCCCCAAGCCAACTCCGGCTTGGGCCTCGGTTCCAACATGACCCATCAAGATCGTATCAGTGACGCCCATGAGCGTAAATGACAACAAGCCAACGGCGAGCGGCCAGGCCAGTATTGCGACTTCTAATTTACCGCCCGCGCCACGCATGCCCCCTCGCTTTCTGCGTTATAAAACGATCTCTCTTAGGTGCCTTGGCTCCCATGTATCCCGTAGGCAAACGGCGTACCCGATTCGAGGTGGGCGTTATTTACCGGCCTGTGCTCAAATGTACAAACCTGCTGGACTTAGTTTATGGGCCGGCGCGAACACGACTCCAATGTCTCTCGCCCAACCTGCATCTGACGCTGAAACACGCCCACCCCATGGTCTCTGACGACACGAAAGGTCGTCAAATAAAACCGGCGAGTGGATTGCGACAGGTCATCGGTCCCCACAAAACGAACCAATGGCTGGTGGTTCTTGCAGCGCATCTCAGCTAAAGTCTCTCCATGAATACCCATGATGGATTGTCGCCCGAAGCTGTTACCCTCAAATGGATCGAGCGAGTTGTTATCGGAGAGAACCTCTGTCCGTTTGCCCGACCGGTTTTCGAACGACTGACTTTGACGGTCTGTGCCGAGTTGAGCGATGATTCATTCCTGGACGCAGTGTTGGCCCATGTTCTTGGCTTAATGGAGCAAAGTGTCGATGAGCGTCCGACATCAATCCTGATCCTAAAAAATCTCGGACGAGACTTTGAGGAGTATCTTGATCTGGCTGAATTAGCCAATTCAGTTCTTGACCAAATCGGGGCTGCCGACGAGATTCAAATCGCAACCTTTCATCCACAGTATCAATTCGCAGACTCTGACGTGGATGACCCAGCCAACTGGACCAATCGCTCACCATGGCCCATGTTTCATTTCTTGAGAACCGCCGATGTGGCGTCGGCAAACCTCGACCATCCCGATGTGGCGCAGATTCCAAGGAGAAACATTGAACATTTTAGGGCACTCGGGCGGACGGCTGTTCAAAAACTCCGCAACGCCTGCTTGTCCTAACCCGCCTCACTCAGTGAAGTCGAGGATGAAGACACAGCGATCGTCTCCAGATGCGATGGTCGACGGGCGCTCAAGCTTGGCACCTGGCTCGACATGCCCAAAATATGACTCGTCAACAGCACAGAAGAGCGTCGATAACTCCGGCACTCCTGTTCGAGCACACAAGCCGACAAAATGACATCGGTTGACGGTAAATTGAACCGTCTCCTCACCCACTTGATCGATTTGAGTGACTGCATTTGGAATTTTATCCAAGCGCGATGAGAGAAAGTTTCGTTTCTCGGGTTCATCCAATTGGATGAGTTCGTCCCGTGCGAGGGGCCCGATCAAGTTTTTAAGAAAAACATGAGCTGACGCCTCGATGACATCGGCCGTGATCTCTCGGGCGGCGGCCGCAAACTTAGAGTTCTTTAGGGCTTGATAAAGTAGGATTGCAGACCCAATTTGCTCGCGACTTGCCCGTTCCTTATCGTCCGTTGCTGGCTCTAAATCATGGAAAGGCTGGCCCCGCTTTTTGCGCATCTCGATTTGCCAAGCCATCCGAACGGCAGACCAAAAACCCACTCGTCTGAGGAGCACGCGAAAAGCTGCCCAGTCTTCACTTTTTATCAACGCCATGCCCCATGAGTCTCACTAAGTAAGCGTTTAGGTCAATCGGGTCGTGTCACTTGCTCATCACCGGGGAGCATGGGAGGATCAAATTTGGAGGGTTCAACTATGCTTAAACGATATGGATTGTTAGGGCTCCACTGGTTCATTATTCTTAATTTCTTAGTGGAAATCATCTACGCCAGCTACATTATTTTCAGCGTTCTTAAACCCGCAGAGATCGGTGGTCCGCTGATGGAACAAGCAAAAACCATTGACCTTGATCTCATGACCCGGCGACGTCTTTATGCCATAGAGTGCTGGCTGGCCATTTCAGGCCTAGCCATCTACCTCGCCATTACCGAGATGGCGCCTCGACTCCAGAAGAGCCGTGTCCGATGAAGGACCCATTGCACGTGACCGGCCGTCTGATCATTCCAGGCCATGAATTGGAATATTCCGCCAATCGAACATCGGGACCAGGAGGCCAGGCGACCAATAAGACCAGCTCTCGAGTCACATTGAAATGGAACCTAATTGACAGCGAGGCCCTCAATGAAACCACACGCAATCGATTGCGCGCGAACTTAGCGAGCCGACTTGATCAGAACGGCTATTTACAACTTCATTCCGACGTCAGTCGAAGCCAGCTGAAAAATAAGCTAGACGCTCGACACCGCTTGGCGGAATTGATCAGGAACGCACTTGTAGTTCGCCGCTCGCGCCGAGCCACGAAACCCACCAAAGGCTCGAAGGAACGCCGCTTGAACAGCAAGAAAAAGCACAGTGCGAAAAAGTCGCTGAGACGAAACCCGAACCGTGACGACTGAGATCCGTGACGATGTTGAGGGCTGCTGGTGTCCGCCGGTCGCCCAAAGGCTTTTACGACGGGTTTTGTACACGGGTCTATCGACGCTGTTCAGACGAATTTTGTAGATAAAGTGCCAGTGCGTCTAGCTCCGTTTCGATTTGTCTGCGCCGCGCGTGTAAACGCGCGAGTAACTTGGGACTGTGTAAGGCCAATAGGGCATATAAACAGCGCCTCCAATACGCGTCTTTACGTTCGATCCAAAGGAGAGCCAAATAGCCAAAAAACGGAAGGGTTAGGCTGAAGATCAGCCCGGTTGTGCCGCCAGTCCATGCGCAAACAATGCCAAGAAAAACCTGCCAGCATGTAAAGAACAACATGCCAGACAGCAATTTCACCGTCGCGACAACGTCTCGGTCAACGGGCTTAAGCCGCTCGACTAAACGGACGGAGAAGTAGGGTATCGCGTAGGCGATAATCCCGACCAGAGCGACAAGCGCTAAAGCAAAAAGTCGACCGGCCGCTGAAATGGCCATCGCTGGCGGACTGACCGTAGAGGACTCTGACCGGACATCAGCCATGCTCAGACCCAACCAGTCAATATCTGCTTTAAACTCAACCAATTGATTTTTGAGCTGCTTGAGTCGAACGGGCTGTGCATGAGCCAAAACTCGTTCCGCCTGTGCCAAATTTAATAAGCTCACAACCTCAGCATCGCCCGGGTCCAGTTGTCGTGCGATTTCGAGCGCAGCCAACTGGGTCCAATCGTCAAGGTTAAGGGTGACATCGCGTATCGCTGCATCGATCCGCCCCGTCAATTCAAGAACTGCACCGCGCGGGTCTTCCGCGAACAAGCCTGCCAAGTCATCGTCGATGGAAAAGCTGTGTCCCACAAGGGCCGTTGCTTGCGTCCGGAAAATAGACTTGTCCGAATAGTGCAACCCAACTGGAACAATTTGAATCGGTTCGGTCTCCGGTGCCGCGAATAAAGCGTCGAAGGCCATGCGAGCAGCTCCCGTTTTCAAAGGCTGTAGTTGAGGTTCATCGTGACTTATGCCCTCAGGGAAAAGGCAGACCACTTCCCCTTTATTTAACGCCGCGCTGACGGCAGCAAAAGTACTCTGGTTACCCCCTGTCCCCTGTCCATCCTGCGAACGATAGACGGGGAGGCATTTAAGCTGGGTCATGAGCCAACCGATAACGGGCATCTCGAAGAGCGGCGCTTTACCAAGAAAGCGCACAGGGCGATGAGCTCGATCCATCAGCATGACCGGGTCGATGAGCCCATTAGGGTGATTAGCGACCAGCAAAACTGGCCCATCCGACGGGAGCTCAACCCCGATATATTGACATCGATAGAAGAGCCTGAGTGCCAGACAGAAAAGACCTGAGATGAGCGAATACAGCACTTATTTTCGATCGGCTGGCCGTCCGAAATTGAGTGCTGCTGGGTCACCCGCATTCTCATTTGGAGGTGGAGGGTCGCGAAAACTCAAATAAGCGACACTGGCCAAGGTCCAAGCGGCAGCGATCCCAATGCCCGTAAAGGCGTCGTCCTGCCAAATCCCGACACCAATGGCCGCCAACAACCCGGTCACCGCAAGAATTTTCGCGACTTGACCGGTTTTCTTGCGGGAACTGACTACGCCTCCAGCTTCACCCACCGCGCCTTGTCCGAAGTCGTACACACCGTTTTTTAGACAGCAGTGCTTATATTTTTTACCGCTGCCGCATGGGCAGAGGGCATTTCGTGATATTTTCACTGTCTTCACTCCCAAAATGTCGAGCCTAGCTTCTCGAATGTATGCCGGACATGGCCCGCGTGCAACGCAGTCATGCATGGGCGATCACTTTTTACTTCGACAACACGTCGATGAAGCCTTGACCCAAGGCTGTCTTTTAGCACAATAGGGGCGTGGATATTCAATGCGAAGCGTGTGGCCAAAGCCATCTCATCAGTCAATGCCAAGCCCTAGAGGGTTTTTTTGTACTCGTCTGCGAGAGTTGTGGACACAAAACGTCGATCGGTCCGGTTCCAAAGTATCGCGGCTCAACATCTACAGACGCCAAGGATTCAACAACGGCAACAGGCACGAGCCAAGTGGAGAGTGCAACCCCGCCCGCCCCTCGGACTGCACCCGCCCTCATCATCTCATGCCCAAAATGTAGTTGGCCTAAAGAGACTGAAAATGAGGCCTGTCCACGCTGTGGGTTGGTGCCAAAATCTGCCAATCCAAGGCAACTCGAAAAATGGAAGAATCCCCTGAGTGGACATCCGCTCGAGGAAAAGCTACCGGCCCTATGGGCGTCACTCGAGGCAAATTGGGACGATGAAGACGGGCACAAACAATTCATTGCTCTTTGTGCGAGTCAGCGTTTGCTGACCTATGCTGGATCCTGCTACCGAGAGGCCTTAGATGCCGATCCAGAGAACGAGAAGGCGTCGGAATACCGCCAGAAGGTCATTCAGGCCGCATTGGTAGAAGCAGGCCATATGGATCAAAAGATCTCTCGAGTGGCTGCTGGAAGCAAGCGTGGTCTTGCGACCATTCTCACCGGCGGGTTGCTACTGCTGCTGTTCGCATTAGCCTATTATTTTATCACACAATCTCAGACGGCTTGGCAGTTTGACCGATGACAATCACGGACGAAGTTTCATCGATCCCCATCGATGAGATCATCGGCCTTGAGCCCTTGACGGACATGTGTCAGGTATTTGCAGATTGTTTTTCCGTCCGCATCCAACTGAGTGCAGTCAGCGGAGAGATGATCGTCGATTGTGTTCCCAAAACAGATCGGTCCCGAAATCTGGACTTGAGTATCAAAGCCCCCAGTGCTCAAACCGAGTTCGCTGTCATCGATCAGAGTCGACACCTAGCCAATCTCTGCGTCAGTGAATTGGACGGTCAAGTTCATGGAGGCGGTCACAGCCATCAGAGTGCCTCGACCGGTACCATCCAAGGCCGTTCGGCATCACGTCATACCGTAGAGATGGCAACGTCTCTTACATCCAGCCTGATTTTGGCTTATCGATCTGCAGCTAGGGGCTTCAGAGAGCGAGAGCAAAACGCCATCGCCGCACAGGTCTTAACCCAAGAACTTCAAGTCGCCAATGAAGCCTTGGAAACTCGGAACGCAGCACTCGCAGCAAATCTGAATCGGCTGCGCGAACTCGATGATTTAAAGAGCCAATTTCTGGCCACCGTCAGCCATGAATTGAGGACCCCACTCACCTCTGTGATGGGCTATTCTGACATGTTGCTCGACGGCTATGGTGGCGAGCTCAATGTGGAGCAAGCCGAGTATGTCCAAATCATCCGAGAACGTGGACAGACGCTGTTAGAAATGATCGACAATTTACTTAAAATTTCGGTCATACAACGGGGCGGAGCATCCATTGACCTCGAACAGTGTGCGCTAGACACACTCGTCGAGGATGCCTTAGCAACCCTTCGCCCAACAGCTCTGAAACGCGATATCCACCTCAATCAATCCATTGAGCCAGACCTGCCAGAGATCCAGATTGACGTTCAAAAAATCCGCCAAGTCCTGCTAAACCTCATCGGCAATGCCGTAAAGTTTACTGGGGCGGCCGGACAGGTCACCGTCGCGCTTTCGCGAACGCGACTACCAACAGGCGACCAGCAAGGCACGCGCCGCTCGCCAAAATACGGGATAAAGGTGTCTGTTCAGGACACAGGTAAAGGGATTGAACGGCAACACCTCATCCGAATCTTTGATGCCTTCTACCAAGTGGACAACAGCGTGACCCGGGAGTACGGTGGAGCAGGTCTTGGGCTGTCGATTGCAAAAAATTTTGTCGAAGCTCACGGCGGACGGATAGAAGTTTTTAGTCGCATGGGGCAAGGCTCGACCTTCTCGTTTGCGATACCGTTGACACAGGTGTAGGGCAATTGACTGGTCCGCAGCAAGAGAAGGAAAACGCCGACAGAGTACTCAATGAAGCGGATTTTGTACGGGTCATTAAGAGGGCACTCAACGAAAGCGGACTTCACATCGACACCACTGATGATTGTGGCTTGGCACCGCGGTCGACAGAGATCGTGACCACCGACTCATTGGTAGAAGATGCACATTTCAATCGTAAATTCGATCGCCCATACGACATCGGTCGACAAGCAGCCGTCGTCAATTTAAGCGATCTCGCGGCCAGTGGTGCAGCACCTGCTTGGGTGAGCTGGACCTTAAATCTAAACCGACAGTGGAGTCTGGACGATGTCTATGAACTGACCCAGGGCATGGCTTCGGAATTGAGACTTCATCAGACCCAGCTGATTACCGGTAACCTGGCGCTGAAACCCGGCCCCAGTGTGATCTCAGTCACGGCGGCCGGCTATCTGATCGGTGAAAAACCACTTCTCAGAACAGCAGCTGTGCCTGGGGATGACGTCCTCATCTCAGGGTGCCTCGGTCGTGCGACAAGAGGATACCTATCCCCCACTGACGCTTTTCGGACAGCGCGTCATCAATGGCGACCACACCTTGCGGAGGCGGCAATTCTCGCCAAAACCGATGGCGTTCATGCATGTATGGACATTTCAGATGGTCTCCTATTGGATGCGTCTCGTATGGCTGCTGCAAGTGGTGTTAAAATTAAACTTCAGTCGAGCTTAATTCCAGTCATCGGCGATCTGTCGACGGCGATTACAGGCGGTGAGGACTACGTTCTGCTCTTTACAGCGTCTGCACAAACCCCATTACCCGATTGGGCATTGCGGATTGGTTCATGTGTGCCCGGACACGGCGTTTATCTCGATGGACATCCTGTCGATGGCCAAGGCTATGACCATTTTTTACGAGGAACGAACTAAACGTGGAATACCTAATATTTGGCGTTTTACTGTTTATGTCCGGTTTCTTTTCGGGGTCGGAGACAGCGTTATTTAGCATTGGCAAGGTCGCCCATGCCAGATTGCAGCAATCGGAGCGAAAAATAGAGCGTGTGATCAGCTCACTGCTTGAGAAACCCAAAGACCTATTGGTCGGTGTCTTGTTGGGTAACGAGTTGACAAACGTTGCACTGTCTATTGTTGGTGCCAGTATTACAAGCCAGTGGCTCAGTGATTATTCTCTGACTAAACAGGCACTGTTATCGGCCGCAATGGTGATTCCCATACTGCTCATTCTTGGTGAGATTACCCCGAAAACCGTCGCGTCTAAAAAACCCGAGTTAATCGCGGCGCTGGTGGCACGCCCAATCATGATTTTCATCAAGGCGACAAGACCAATTATCGGCTTTCTAAGGGCATTGACAGATTTTGCAATCGATCGAAATTTGAGTAAGCCGGTCGGCGAACAAGCGGACACAACCATTGATGAGAGTGAATTTAGAACACTCATTGAAGTGGGCGAACAAGAGGGCGTTCTTGAGGCGCAAGAGCACCAACTGATTAAAAATGTGCTGGACTTTGGTGACCTGTCGGTAGGCGATGTTATGCGGCCTTGGGACCGTGTTTTTTCCCTCGAGGACAAAACGCCTATTGAGAAAGCCATTGAGCTTGTCTCAGGAGAACCTCACAGCCGAATTCCAATTTGGCGACGGCACCCGAGAAATGTGGTCGGTCTGCTCATGGCCAAGGACCTTCTTGCAATCCGCTGGGGACTTCGACCTAAACGTGCACTCAATCATCTCAGAAGAGACCCCCTTTTTACTTTTGCTCGGCGGCCGGCAGCAGAGTTGCTTGAAGAATTTCGTGCATCCCGCACCCATATGGCCATCGTCATCAATCGATCGGGCCAGGCCATTGGTCTCTGTACGATGGAAGACCTTTTGGAGGAGCTCTTTGGGCCCATCACAGATGCTCATCCCGGCCTTAATGACCCGGACGAAAGGGGGGGACGCTAGTGGACATCTTCGTCTCCCTTCTACCTTGGATCACCGTTGGTTTTTGTATTCTTGCAGAAGCTTTTTTTGCGATGTCCGAGTTGTCCATCGTATCCGCTAACCGAATTCGTCTCGAAGAAGCGGTGCGCAAGGGCAGCAGCTCGGCTCAACGTGTCCTTTGGTTTCGAGAACGGCCAGACCGTCTGTTTGGCACCACCCTACTTGGCACTAATTTCTCAACGGTCACGGGGTCGACCGTTGCATCGCTGACCCTGATTAAAATTGATCCCGCCAATGGAGGGTGGTGGGCGATGCTTTTAATGTCACCACTGGTTCTGATCGGGGCTGAAATTATTCCCAAAAGCATCGGGCAGAGCCGAGCCGATTCGCTCGCTGGTGTACTCGCAACGCCGCTCTACATAGTCAACAGACTATTTACGCCATTTATTGTGCTGGTTCGAAGCTACACCCGGCTCTTGTACAGGTTACTGGGACTCGAAGAGATTTCCGATGAGACCATGGTCTCCCGCGAAGAACTTGTCCTTCTCATGGAGGTCAGCGATGACCCAGGTGAGATCGAAGAAGACGAGCGGGAAATGATTTCCCGCATCTTTGCCTTCAATCAATTGCGTGCACGCGACAGCATGGTGCCGCTGGCCGAAATGGTTGCCATCAGCCACACGAGCACCGTCCGTGATGCGGTCGAGCTGATCGCGCGGGCTGGCTATTCCCGCCTGCCCGTTTATGACGAGCGAATCGACAACATTGTCGGCATTCTTCATCATCTCGATCTGTTTACCGCGACCGGCGATGACATCAACGTCGCCAAACTGATGCGTCCTGCGCACTTTGTGCCAGAGACACAAGATGTCGATGAGGTGATGGTTGTTCTTCAACGGGAGGCTGCGTCAGCCGCAATCGTCGTCGATGAGTTTGGCGGAACGGTTGGGTTGCTGACACTCGAAGACATCATCGAAGAGATCGTAGGTGAGATACACGATGAACACGATTCACGTACGGGCCTGTGGCGCCAACTTCAGTACGGCATTGCAATCGATGCACGAGCAACAGTTGAATTGGTGAATCAAGAACTGAACGCTGGCATACCTGAGTCAACCGAATACGAGACGGTCGCCGGTTTTATCCTCGAAACACTTCGACGAATACCAAGGGTTGGAGAGACCGTCGTTCTGGAGAGTGGCCATACTCTCACGGTCAGACGCGCCAGTGCTCGAGCCATTCAGGAAGTCTACTTGGAAACCAACGATGACGACCAATGATCCCGAACGGCTAATGCCTCGGGCAACGACGCGTATCCCTTGGGCACCAATGCTGGGACTGATGGCGAGTCTCCCCTTAATATGGGGCTATCTTGTTCCCTGGTTCCTCGCATTAGACCCCATCTCAACCGGGTCGGTCAGGCTCGCGAGCATAGTCGCTGGGTTGGTTACAGCCGCAGCCTGGTGTAGCGTCTCGATATTTCGGTTGAGACAGCAATTAGACGGAGGGTTTCCGTACCGTGCCGCGCGGGATCTCATCGCGTTTGTTTTGGCTACTGCGCTGGCCCGATGGTTATCAGGGCTTGGTGATATCCGACTTCCTAACTTTGAAAATTTCGCGATTCTAAGCTGCCAAATTGGGACCGGGTTTATCATCGCTGTGACAACCTACTTCGAAGGGCGTCGGAGTCTGAGACGAGCGCGCCGGGAGGTCGGGTCAAAACACTTACCTGCTCTCAATACCATCACCACCCTGAATGCAACTGTGATTTGTGTCATATTAGCCTGCCTGCTAGGCGTCGGGCTTACGGCGCGTTCAGCAGGGCGTTTGAGCAATTTAAAAGGAAATGCGCTCATCGATATAGCCGAGCGGATCGGGGCAGAACTGGCTCTGGCCAAAGATGAGCAAAAACGGAACAGGATTCTCTCCATCTGGCGCCGAACAGAATTCATCTTTCCCGAACTGGTCAAAAATAACGACGTCCCGAGTTGGCTCGGTGCCAGCGATAGAATGGAGCCAACCGCCTATGGCTTTTATGCACTAAGCCCTGATGGGAGTCGATGGCATATTGTCACAAGACCCTATCAAGATGCGGTTCTTTGGCTTGGCGTCTCCGGCACGCTGTCACCACCGGCGACAGCACCAGAGTTTGCATTCTCGCTGGTGTTTTTGATAGCCCTGCTCTTCGGCTCACCGCTCGCGGCTTGGCTTGCAGCCCTTGAAATCCGCAACACACTTCGGTCGATCTCAGATGGTCTTAAGCGTCTAGGTAATGTCTCGGTGCCGGCGTCGTCGGGCACACCCGTGCGATACGGAGGCAGCATGGGTGGAATTCCGATACCCGGAAACGATGAGGCCGGCGACCTCGCCACGCATCTAAACGATAGAATGCAGGTCCACACAACGGTTCAACGCGCCCTGCTCAGAGAATTAAACTTGGCCGCTCAGAGCAATGAAGCTCAAAATATTTTTCTGCGCTCGGCAAGCGATGAATTACAAGAACCACTCCGGTCGATTCGGCAGAGCTGCACGGAGCTCGCGGCTCAAACCCTCAATCAAGATCAACTAAACGATTTGGCGGTCATAGACCAAGCGGCTGAACAATTAAACGATCACGTCCGAGACATTCTCATGCTATCGGAACTCGATCACTGGCAGGATATCCCATTGGATATCAATGCCTTTGACATGAATGAATTAGCAACAGAGGTGATGACCCGCTTGGCAGACCGCGCAAAGCCAACAATCAAGGCCGAAATCGCAGCGGCAGATGATGTTCCATTGGTCCATGCAGATCGAAAACGAATTACTCAAGTCTTGAGTAACCTCATTGAAAATGCCTTCAAGTATACAGATTCCGGATACGTTCGAGTCACCACCATTAGAGATCATTTCGACGATGGGCGTGCGGCCGTCCATGTTTCGGTTTGGGATAGCGGACCGGGTATCCCCTCGGCCGAACAGGAAACAATCTTCGACGAATTCTATCGCGTGAGCGAGCAAAGAGATCGACCTGGCACGGGGTTAGGATTGGCAATTGCTAAGCGCTTAGTGGATCGCCACGATGGCAAATTATGGGTCGTCTCCGTTGAGGGGGAAGGCAGTAATTTTCATCTACTTTTACCGCTCGAACCCGGTTCGGGAGGCACGGCATGAATCGGTCCATGACCACATTGCGATTATGGATTTTCACCTGGATCTCCGTCTCCGTCACCCTGACCTCCATGATTTTGGGTTATGTCGTACCAGGAGACCAATTCGACGCGACAACACAATTTGCGTTGTGCGGCTTTGGTTTTTTCGCGGCACTACTTCTCATCGTCTGGACCACTCCCCAAAAAACGGGTCTCGAGTCAGGGGCAGACTCCAATGCCAGCCGCGCCGCCGCGTATTCTTATCCGTTCAGCGTGATGCGTTTCTGTTTCGTTGGTGCCTTGGTCGCGGCAATTCTCATCACCGTGCTTCAATCCATGAGGTCAAGAGACCTTGGTGAGGCAATCGCAACGGGTGTCCTCACCTACCTCATCACAACCTTACCCAATCTGTTGCTCTACCTTTGGCTCCGACGACTATTGCGTCCCATGACACAGGGCCAACCTGGAACACGTACACTGGGTGGGGTGCGGCAGACCATTCGAATGCGCATGGTCTTTGTGATACAGCTGCCCGTCGTCATGTGTGGGCTCGGCATGGTTCTCGTTCAGCATTTGAGCGACACCAACAGTGTCGAAGAGATAGAAACAACGTTTAGGACAATGCATGCAACCGTTGCGCGACGCGCGGAAAAAGAACTGGCTGCCAATGTCCGAATCCAAATGCCTCAACAGTCCGTGCCATTGGTCAGCGGTTTGGAGTCGTCATCTTTCGACTCGACAGCGTTCTTGTTGGTGCTCGGCATTCTCTTCTTCTCATACCGCACATGCCGAGCCATCGCGGACGATGTCGCCACTGACTTGAAAGCCATCACAGCAGCTTTGGCGAGAGTGGAGCAGCCCGCCCCGGTTGATGCTCGGAAAACCTCCGTAGGTCTCAAAGAATGTGCAGAGATCTTTTCTGATTTTGAGAGGGCGGCCGATGGCTTTAGACGGCAGCAAAACCAGATCGCAAGCGCAGCGAAAAAACGCCGGGAAGCTGAGACTCAAAAAAACCGATTTTTAGCGCATATCAGCCACGAACTGAAAAGCCCCCTGAACAGCATCCTAGGATTCTCTGAGTTGTTGGTGAACGAAATTGAAGGCCCAATAAATGAAACTCAACGCAAAGAAATTCTTGAAATTTGGCATCGGGGCGACACGCTTCTCAGGTTTATACTGGCCCTTCTTGACCTATCTAAATTGGACGGAACTCGTAAGGATTTGGCCGTTCATTCAGATGTGGCTGCTCTACGGATCAGAGCGTGCTCTGTCAATGCTGTCCTCAGCATGCTTAAGGAGCAATATAGAGACGATCCCCTCGGTCGAATCAGCGTCGTGATTAACACCCAGGATGCAACGGGTGACCCGGATGCAAATCGGCTCACCATCGACGCTACGCAAACCGCGAGAGCACTCGCGTTATGCATGGGTGTACTCAGAGACTGTCTCACGGGCGGAACAGTGCAGATCAAGGTGATTGATGAACCGGATGAAACTGAAATTCGTCTGACCATATCGGGCCCAACTGTAGACAAAGACGCGCTGGCCTCTGTCAGGACTTATTGGCAAGACGACGTGCAGAGTGACGATGGGTCCCACTTCATCACGCTGCCCTTTCGACTGCTCAGCGTTCTCTGTCCGCTCCAAGACAGCCGAGTTCAAGTGAGCGGGACCTCGGAGTCAGTGAGCCTACGATTTTTTTGCGCGACGACGGCCGCCCTTTGAGCGGCCTTTTTTAGCCTTCGCGGCAAGAAGCTCAAGGGCCTGTTCTAAGGTCACCGCATCGATACCAACCCCGTCGGGCAGTGTAGCATTGGTTCGTTTGTGTTTGACGTAAGGTCCATATCGACCATCCATCACCACAACTGGTGTTTCATCATCGGGATGGACGCCTAGGGTGCGCAGGGGCTCTGCTTTTTTGGTCTGTTTGGCCCGTTCGGCTAAAAGCACCAGTGCCCTATCCAAGCCAATCTCGAGAATCGACTCCGGCGCTTTGACAGACGCAAATGTCCGCAAGTGTTGCACGTAGGGTCCATATCGGCCGACGTTGGCCATAATGGGCTCGTTATCATCGGGATGGCGCCCAACCTCGCGCGGGAGCGTAAGCAGCTTCAGACCCAATTCCAGGTCGATATCGGCAGGTGTCAGCCCGGGCAATAAACTGGCTCGACGCGGCTTTTCCTTGCCTTCGCCCTGTTCACCCAGTTGCACATAGGGCCCAAAGCGACCTTTGCGAACATACACATTGAGTCCGGTTTCGGGATCGATACCGATGGGCTGCTCAGCCTTCAAAGCATCCGCTCGAAGTTGTTCGATGAACTCCAAATTCACATCGGCTGGGGCCGCGTCATCAGGTAGATTGACAATGCGCGCCTTCTCTTCTCCCTCAACATCGTACTCGATGAATGGGCCAAACTTACCAACCCGAATTCGATAGGGCTGTATCCGCTCATTTCGAAGTGTGCATACAGAACGCGGGTCAATCTCTTTGCCCTGTTCAATGCAATTGAGCAGCTGTTCATGGTAGAAGGCCCCTAAATACTCCTGCGCGTCTTTGCCAATGGCTACCTCATCAAGCCACGCCTCCATTGACGCTGTGAATTCGACATCAATGACCTGGCCGAGTGTTTCCTCGAGTAATTGGGTGACGGCAATCGCCGTGAACGTGGGGATTAATTGCTTTCGTTCATCCCGAACATATCCACGTTTTTGAATGGTCTCAATGATACTGGCGTAGGTGCTCGGACGCCCGATCCCTTGGGTCTCCAGTGCCTTGACAAGAGATGCGACAGAGTATCGCGACGGAGGACGGGTTTCATGCCCATGGGCATCGAGGTCGCGGCAATCTAACCCCTGTCCGACAGTCAGTGTTGGCAGTGGCTGGTCTTTATCTTCCAACACTGCATCTGGATCGTCCGACCCTTCAACGTAGGCTCTGAAGAAACCCGGGAAGACAACCTCACGGCCTGATGCCCTGAACGTCAATTGCTGCTTGGTTTCGGGGTCAGTCACGCTGATTTTTGCGGTGGTCAATGCGATCTTCGCATCGGCCATTTGCGTCGATACAGTGCGCTTCCAAATCAGGTCGTACAGCTTGCCCTCATCGCTGGCCAGCTGAAGCTCTTTCGAGGTCGCCATCGATGTACCCGCCGGCCGGATAGCCTCATGCGCTTCTTGGGCTCCCTTCGCTTTGGTCGTGAAGCGTCTTGGCTTTGGCGAAAGGAGTTCATCACCGTAGCGGCGACTCACCATGCTTCTCACGGCGCTAATCGCCTCTTCCGACAAGTTCACGGAGTCGGTTCGCATGTACGTGATATGTCCATTTTCATAAAGGCGCTGTGCAACTTGCATCGTTCGTTTTGCACCAAATCCAAGCTTCCGATTGGCCTCTTGCTGTAGCGTCGACGTTGTAAACGGTGGATACGGGCGTCGCGCCTGTACTTTGCGCTCAATATCGCTCACGGCGAAGGGTTGCTTCAAGATGCGCGCCTTGAGTGCTTGCGCGTCGGACTCTGCCAACAACCGCACATTGAGACCAGTCTTCAGTTCGCCTGTCGTCTCATCGAAGGACCGACCGGTGGCGATCGGAAGGTCGTTGACCGCGACCAGGTTGCTATCAAAGACCTTGTTATCGGCGGCAAACTTCGCTCGAAGATCCCACCACGTGCTGGTCACGAACCGCTGACGTTCACGTTCTCGGAGCACCAGGAGACGGACCGCTACGCTTTGGACACGTCCTGCTGACAAGCCCGGTGCGACTTTTTTCCACAGAAGTGGTGAAATTTCATAACCGACCAGTCGGTCGAGGACACGGCGTGCTTCCTGGGCTTGCACAACATGCTCGTTGAGCTCACGCGGTGTGTCGATGGCTCTTTTGATGGCGTCTTTGGTGATCTCATGGAAAACGAGTCGATGGGTGGGAACTTTGGGCTTAAGCAACTGAACAAGATGCCAGCCAATGGCTTCGCCTTCGCGGTCTTCATCGGTTGCGAGGTAGAGAACATCCTTGCCTTTGAGAGCTTTTCTGAGCTCGGACACGATTTTTTTCTTATCACTTGGTACCACGTACAGTGGCTGAAAGCCGTTGGCGACATCGACAGCCAAGCGGGCCCAAGGTTGGCCTCGCGCTGCGGCAGGCAAGTCTGCTGCAGATGACGGTAAATCACGGACGTGCCCCATGGAAGCTTCAACGGTAAACCCATCGCCTAGGTATCGTCGGATGGTCTTGGCCTTTGTGGGTGATTCCACAATGACAAGTGCGTTCGTGGCGGCCGCAGAACTCTCTGTCATTTGTCGCTCCAATCAAATTGCTGGCTTTTCGCGCCTGAAGACTTAACACTAAATGCCACGGGATCAAGCCCCCTAGTCATTTTTATTTGTAGGGGCGCGGCCATTCTGGTTTGTATCGGTCAGACGAAAGACGCTTAAACTTGGTTACAAACGAAACAACGTTTGACTCAATATCACTCGGAAAATTGATATGAAATCCGACCTAGAAAAAGACCCAACTCACGAAAAATTCGCCGAAGTCCAGGCTAACATCACACAAATTTCGGCACAGGTTAGCCAAGTCATTCAGGGAAAAGACTCGGTTATCAAAAAAATTCTGACGGCTATCTTCGCTGGCGGGCATGTACTGCTCGAAGACGTACCGGGGGTGGGAAAAACCACGTTGGCAAAAACATTAGCCCGGGTTCTCAATCTGAGTTTCAGCCGGATTCAATTTACCAGTGACCTGCTACCCAGCGACATTGTTGGCGTGCAAGTATACCGCCGTTCATCGGAGGCCTTCTCCTTTGAGCAAGGCCCAATTTTTGCGCAACTCGTTCTCGCCGATGAGATCAATCGGACGACACCGAAAACTCAGTCAAGCTTACTCGAAGCGATGAACGAGAAAACGGTCTCGGTTTATCGGGAAACCCATGAGTTGCCGAATCCCTTTACGGTGATTGCAACTCAAAATCCGACTGATTTTCAAGGAACCTACCCACTGCCTGAGAGCCAGTTGGACCGCTTCATGTTTCGATTGAAAGTGGGGTACCCAGACCCGGAAACCGAATACGCCATTCTCAAATCTGACGGCCAGGCTGACCAAATTACAGACTTGCGCCCCGTGTCCGATGACACTTTCGTATTGAGCGCTTGCCAGTTGGTTGACCAAGTCAAGGTGAGCGACCCGCTGCGCCATTATATCGTCAAGCTCGTAACCGCGACTCGGCATCATCCCGAATTACGACTTGGCATCAGCACCCGCGCTGCCGTGGCATTTCAACGAGCGGCCAGAGCGTATGCTTTGGTTCAAGGGCGTGATTATGTGATTCCTGATGATGTCAAACAACTCGCAGTCCCAACTCTGGCACACCGGATCAAATGCAATCAGGTCACAGGTGCCCTGGGCAGCACCGATGAAAGTGAGCGGATTATTCGTGATGTGGTTAACATGGTGGAAACACCGCTTTAAACCCACCCTAAACCACTCAAATTTGAGGATTGCGAGACGGCCCGCACGCCTTTGTTTCCCTCCTTCTTCGACCGACCGCCAGGTACAGCAGTCCCTAAAATAGTTTCGATTTCAGTGTCGCAAGCCCCCATTAATGTGTAGGTTTAAGTCGCATAGTGTAAGAGAAAAATGTGACCCCACTTATCCAATACATGCAGAGGTCCCTAGCCGTCTACAAGGATCGCCGTATGCTCATCCTACTGGGTTTGGGCTTCTCCAGCGGTCTACCGATTATGCTTGTCTTCTCCACACTATCACTGTGGATGCTCGAGCTGGGTATTAGCCTGAAAACCATAGGCGTTGCATCAACAGTTCTATTACCCTACAAGCTCAAATTTCTCTGGGCACCGCTTGTCGACCGGTTACCCATACCCGTCTTTGGTCTTCGTCGGGGCTGGCTCATTCTCACACAATTGGCCTTGCTCGGAACCATCCTCGCTCTGGGCATGACAGACCCCCAAAATGACTTATGGCAATGCATCGCTTGGGCCACCGCTCTCGCCGTCGTCTCAGCGACCCACGACATCATCGTAGATGGCTATCGTGTCGAACTCTTAGACCCAAATGAACAGGGTGCAGGCTCAGCTGTGGCCGTCCTTGGTTATCGAATGGGGATGATCGTCTCAGGGGCTGGTGCGCTCTACTTTGCGCATTATTTCGGCTCCGTTGGCGGCTTTTGTACTCAAGCAGCGGACTATACGAGTCCATTTGGTTGGAATGCCGCTTATCTTGTTATGGGTGTATTTCTACTGCCAAGCCTCGCGGCTAGTTTATACGCCGAAGAGCCTGAAGGGTCCGGTGAACACCTGCGAAAGAGAGCAGACGAGGCCATTCCAGGTTTTCTGTGGCGCAGCTTCGTCGAAGGCGCAATTCTACCCTACGTTGAAATGCTCCGTCGCCATGGCTCATTTCTTTTCATCACATTTATTATGCTTTTTACACTCGGCGAAGCCCTACTGAGCACCATGACAAATCCGTTCATGCGCGAGATTGGGTTTAGCAAACTTGAGATCGCGAATGTCGTCAAAAGTTTTGGGATCGCAGCGACCATTGCGGGCATTTTTGTCGGTGGCTCTATGGTCAAGAGCCTAGGCGTTATTCGGGCGCTATGGCTTGGTGGATTGGGGCAAATGTTTCTCAATCTGGCGTTCTCCGCTCAAGCACTGATCGGCGATAATATATGGGCCCTGATCGTGACAATCTTCCTTGAAAAATTTACGGTTGGTATCGCCGCTGCTGCCTTCGTTGCCTATCTCAGTGCGCTGTGTTCGAGGTCCTACGGAGCCACGCACTACGCTATGCTGATGTCCGCTTCAGGTCTCGTTAAGGTTGGTTTAGCGGCATTTGCGGGTCACGCGGTCGAATACTTCAAAGCGCTGGCCGCAGCGTTACCACTCGAGTCCATCGGCACTCCAACAGCCATTGGATGGGCATTTTATTTCGGAGCGACAACGCTGGTCGCTGGTCCCGGTATGATTCTTTTGTATTATCTCAATCGTTGGAACATGACCGGACTGAGCGGAGACGCAAATGGCGCGGCGAAGTCACCTTCCTAGGTCAACGCTTTGCCATGCATTCAGATTCGAAAAATTCGGGACGATACTCAAAATGCATCGTATCGAAATGCCACCAGCGTCCGCCCCATATGAAACCGTTTTTTTCGAAAACCTCGACGATTTCAATTGGGATCCGATTCCTAAACTTAAATCGCCCCTGCTTGTCCCTGGCCCAACGCCAATAATCCGTATGACGGATATCGAGATCGATAGCGATTGCAAAGGCATGGGCACTCAGACGCGTGGTTCCCTTGATATATCTCCAGTTAAATGTGCCGTTGGTTTTCAATATGTACTTATGGAATTTGCGCGGTAACTGTGCAAGTTCGTCACTGACGCTCTGCAGGGCAGCAGCCGCCCCATGGCGTCCGTTAAATTTGATGACCCGCTGAGACAAGCCGGGCAGCCACCGCACGTCGACGAGATGTTTACGAACGGCCTTCCTGTCGGCACCATACAAAAATTTCAGTAAACCCATATGGCGAATGCGTCCAGGATCGGCCCCATCCGGAGGCGGTGCAATGCTTTTTTTAATCGGGTATGCCCAATGCAAGGTGTCTTGTAAATCTGGCGTCTCAAAAAGCTGTTCCCTGGACTTCACAAGCCCATCATCAATGACCAGACTTGGCTCTTCAGTCTGGTCTCCATCGACGCGTGTCGCCGCGAAGTATGTCAGCGCATCAGGATAAGCGGCTTGAAAACAACGAAGAACGGGATCGGCCACGTTTTTTTTTTCATCAAACCCTCGCCCACCCACGCAAGCAATAAACCCCCTAACGGCCTGGGGTAAAATCAAACGACTCAATCAAAGAACTCTTTCAACTTTTGCAAAAATGAACTGCGCCTGGGTTCAGCACTGCCCGTGGCCGTACCAAAAATTGACTCAAATTGGTCAAGATAGGCGCGCTGCTCATGATTCAATTTTGTGGGTGTTTCAACTTGGAGTCGAATGTGCTGGTCGCCAAAACCCGCCCGACCAATGTTGGGCAAGCCCTTTCCCCTCAAACGAAGCGCTTTACCTGACTGCGTCCCCGCCGGCACCTTTACCTTAGCGCGTCCTTTTAGGGTTGGAACATCGATTGTGGTTCCCAATGCCGCTTGGGCAAATGAAATGGGCACCTCACAAATCAAATTGTCACCATCACGATGAAAAAATGGATGGTCTTCTACGTTGATGAGGACGTAAAGGTCTCCGGGTTCACCGCCTTGCATGCCGTGATGGCCCTCACCATCGAGTCTTAATTTTTGACCGGTCGAGATACCGCTGGGCACCGGGACTTCAATAGTCACTTCTTGCGATGCCACGCCTTGACCCGAACATGCCGGACATGGATTCGGAATCGTCAAGCCTGTCCCCGAACATGCTTGGCACGATTGGGCTAATGCGAAAAAACCACGTGAAACGCGAACCTGACCCATCCCGTTACAGGTTTCACAGCGAACGGGTTGTGTTCCAGGACGACATCCAGACCCATTGCAGGTCTCACAGGGTGCATTTCGTCGATAGGACAGCTGATAATCATCGCCAAAGGCCACCGTCTCGAGTGAAATGCCAAGGGTGATTTGCAGATCGCGCCCGTGTTGAGTCCCACTACGCCGAAAGAATTGCCCAAAGAGCTGCTCGAAGACATCACCTCCGAAAATATCCCGAAAATCATCCTGGCGAAAACCACCAGAAAATGGGTCGCCCATTCCATTTTCGGCCGCATGCCCAAATCGATCGTAATTGGCTCGCCGTTCGGTATCAGAGAGAACGGCATACGCCTCATTGACTTCCTTGAAGAGACGATCTGCATCTGGGTCCGAATTGCGGTCTGGATGGTATTTGAGGGCCAGCTTACGAAAGGCCTGCTTTAGACCCGCAGCATCGATATCACGTGGAACGGAGAGGATCTCGTAATAATCTCTTTTGGTGGACACGGTCTAGCTCACATCATATCAGCGGACGGGCCAGTGTGCCGTCCAACACGCGCTCAACATCGGCGCACGCGCCACTTATTCCTCCGGGTCAACCTCATCCTCATCCGGTTCATCGCCGGTTGCATCATCGTACATGGCGTCCGCGATCCGATAAGCAGACTGCTCGAGATTTTGAATCGCGAGGCGCAACTCCTCAGGGTCAACGGTGTCGAGTGTGTCGTTCAGTGTCTGGATATCAGTGCGAATGTCTTCAATATCCAGCGGGGTCAACAGGTCTCCGTACTCATGCAGAGAACGTTCGGTGGTGAGGACTAAGCCCTCAGCTGAATTTCGCAACTCGATGAGCATTCGGCGTTCTTCATCAACTTCCCTATGCCTCTCAGCCTCGGTGACCATCCGATCGATCTCGTTTTCGGAGAGCCCACTGGATGGACGAACTTCAACCTGCTGGCCCCGACCCGTTCCAAGGTCCTTTGCATTGACATGCAAGATGCCATCAGCATCAATCTCGAAAGATACTTCGATCTGGGGCACACCACGGGGTGCCGGTGGCAAACCCACCAAGTCAAATCGGGCTAAGGACCGATTGTCTTTTGCCAGTTCACGTTCACCTTGAAGTACGTGGACCGATACCATGGGCTGATTATCGACTGCCGTGCTAAAGACTTGAGCTCGGCTATACGGAATTGTTGTGTTCTTCTCTATGATGCGCGTAAAAACGCCGCCCTGTGTTTCAACACCCAGAGACAGTGGCGTAACATCAAGGAGAATGACGTCCTCAACCTCACCGGTCAGGACGCCGCCTTGGATGGCGGCACCGACCGCGACAACCTCGTCTGGATTTAAGCCCTTACTCGGCGTCTTGCCAAAGAATTCTCCAACCCGTTGCTGAATGAGCGGCATCCGAGTCATTCCGCCAACGAGAAGAACCGTGTCAATTTCGTCGTTGGTAACAGATGCATCTTCCAACGCGATCCGGCATGGTTCCAAGGTTCGCTCGATCAGATCGCTTACCATCGATTCAAACCGAGTCCGAGTAATTTTTAAGTTGAGATGTTTGGGTCCACTGGCGTCTGCAGTGATAAATGGTAAATTCACATCCGTCTCAAGTGCTGAACTCAGCTCATGCTTTGCCTTTTCGGCGGCTTCCTTCAGACGCTGCAACGCCATTTTGTCGCCTTTGAGATCAATGCCATCGGATTTCTCGAACTCCTCGAGCAAGTACTCTACCAGGCGAAAGTCGAAGTCTTCACCGCCCAAATAGGTGTCACCACTGGTCGAACAGACCTCAAAGACACCATCGGATAATTCGAGTACAGAGATATCGAAGGTGCCCCCGCCGAGGTCGTAGACAGCCACTCGCTGACCCGCCTCACGCTCGAGTCCATAGGCGAGAGCGGCCGCAGTCGGCTCGTTGATGATCCGTCTCACCTCTAAGCCGGCGATTTTACCGGCATCTTTGGTGGCCTGCCGCTGTGCATCATTGAAGTATGCTGGGACGGTCACGACCGCCTCAGTCACCTCTTGCCCAAGATAGTCTTCTGCCGTTTGCTTCATTTTGGTGAGTATGAAACTCGCGATCTCTGCGGGGCTATACCCCTGGTCTCGCAATTTGACCCACGCATCGCCGTTGTCTGCCTTGACGATTTCATAGGGGAAACGGTCGATTTGGTCGGCGAGTTCCGGACTCTCTACCTTACGGCCGATCAAGCGTTTGGACGCAAAGACTGTGTGTTCGGGATTCGTGATGGCTTGGCGCTTCGCGATCTGTCCTACGAGACGTTCGCCACTTTCAGTGATCGCAACCATAGAGGGCGTCGTTCTACTGCCTTCCGCATTCGGAATAACAACCGGATCCCCCCCCTCGATGTATGATACGCAGGAGTTGGTTGTGCCTAAATCGATACCAATGATCATTGCCTATTGTCCCCCAAAGCGCCGTTCTAAGGGCATTCTGAACGTATTCAAACGACGACAGAGCCCGTATGTTAGACGTTACTGTTCCTATTGTCTCCAGCCTAGCCCTCCGCGTCTACATCATTCGACGCTTCTTGCTCAGGATTTCCAGCAGCGTCCGATTCTTGAACGGCTGATTGCGGCATTGCGGCTGCGACGGTAACCATTGCAGGTCGGACCAATCGCCCATGCAACGTCCACCCTCGTTGGAAAACATCCATCACCGTTCCAGGCTCCGCTTCGTTGGTGGGGATCTGGGTCATCGCTTCGTGAATTTGTGGGTCGAATGGCTGTCCAGCCGCTTCAAATGGCTCGGCGCCATATTTGGCTGCCATTTGGACAAACTGACGCAGAACCATCTGAACGCCCTCGGCGAGGCTGTTGTCTGGCTCGGCATGTCCAAGCGCTCGTTCAAGATTGTCGATGGCACCTAAAATGTCCTTAAGTAAGCCTTCAACGCCGAATTTTTTGAGTTCATCGCGCTCTCTGTTGAAGCGTTTGCGAAGATTCTCTAAGTCGGCTGCAGACCGATAGGCACGAGTCCGCCAGTCTTCGACAGCCAGTTCGAGTTCGTTGATCCGTTCGGTTTTCGGATCATCGGTCGTCACTTCGTTTAGATTAATCTCATCGGCTGCAGTCGCGTCTACGGCTGCATCGGCGTCTTCATTGGCCTCCTCAGTGGACACCTCATCCTCGACATTTGATACTTCGTTCTCTGACATAGTCGTTCTCTGCTGTCGTTGTTTTGTACTTCTCTTCTACAAATCGACGCTGCGGTCAACCGATAGTCACCGATCCGATGGCTTCTGAACGAAAAAAACGCCCGCGCTGACCTTGCTCGGCAATAATGTACACGGTTTTGACTATGACAACCCGAACGAGGATTTTTTTAATCTGTCTCGGCGACCAGATTGAGACCCATCCATTGACCAATCCATAAGCCCATCGGTCCCGCCATGGTTCAGCCGTTCCTGGAAAGGTGCCGAATTCCCCATAAACAGCGGAGGGCATCAGCTGATCATCTCCAATGTAACAGCGTCAAGAATTTCTTGGCCCCGCGCGCTCACGCGCCACCGACCCCCTTCTATCACGATGAGTCCGAGTCGCGCGCAACGATCAGCGTTGTCGGCGAAATAGGCTTTCATGGGCTCGGTGACCAAGAGCCCTTCCTCCATTCTCAATCCCATCATGAGCAGTTCTTCTTGCAGGTCTTGCCCAGTCGACGTCTGCTTGAATTGCTCCGTCGGACGACCGGCTTCAACCGCATCCATGTATCGCTCAGGCGAACAAATATTGCCCCAACGAATCCCCTCACCAGAATCCGTTCGGTAGAACCCATGTGCCCCAGCACCCAGTGCCAAATAATCACGGCCCGTCCAGTAGACGAGATTATGCTGAGACCGATAACCCGGCCGAGCGGCAGAGCTAATTTCATAGGTCGAATAACCCGCATCGACGAGGAAACGACGAATCGAGCGAAACATGTCGAGGAGATGAGATTCAGGTTCAAGACGATTGATCCCCATCTCAAATTCCCGACCAAAGAGCGTTTTGTCTTCGATGGTGAGCTGGTAGGTGCTGATGTGTTTCGCTCCCAGCCCGACGGCACGTTTGACATCCTCCAGAGAGCTCTCCAGCCCATGGCCTATATGGCCATAAAGAAGGTCAACACTGATGTTGTTGATCGACGCGAGTCGAGCCCATCGAATGGCATTTACAATGTCGTCTTGAGTATGTTGCCGACCCAGTTTTTGCAATAACGCCGGCTGAAATGATTGGGCACCTAGACTCATTCGGTTCACACCTATTTCAGACAGGTCTCGAAAACCGTCTTCGGTTGCATCTTCTGGGTTGAGCTCGATCGTGATTTCAGCATCTGATGCGAGAGAGAAATGGACGCGTATGCCATCGAGTACTCGTCCGATTTGATCCGCTGGCCATAACCCGGGTGTTCCACCGCCAAAATAGATGGACACCACGTCACCTCGATCGGTGAATTCGAGGGCTCTCGAATCGAGCTCCGTCAATATCGCATCGGCGTAACGCTGGTGTGGGATGCTGTGGCGGGCGACCACATTAAAGTCACAATACGGACAAACCCTTGCGCAGTAGGGATAATGGACGTAAATGCCAAATGACACGGCGAAATGGTCTCCATCGATTGACGGGCCTCAACAAGCGATGACCTTCTGGCGATAACATAGTAGGATTACAGAATCGATTTGGATGAAAAACGACCAATGACGGTGATTTTAGTACACAATGCTTGATTCTATATACCTCGATAACGGCGCAACGACCCCACCTGACCCAGAGATATTGAGTGGAATGGTCGCTCTCCAGACAGCGTACTATGGCAACACCAGCTCAGCTCATCAATTGGGCATAGACGCCCGTAAGAAGCTCGAGAGTTCTCGACAAAAATTGGCGCAAGCATTTGGCGCGAAAGCACGCGAGGTCACATTCACTGGCGGGGGGACGGAGGCGATCACACTGGCCATTATCGGGAGTGCTGGCGACCGACCGGGTCGAATCGCCTATTCACAGATCGAGCATTCAGCGGTCAAGGAGTCAGCGCGCTGGCTAAAGGAAAAATTCAATTGGGTCATTGACGAAATACCAGTTGACGGTCACGGACTCGTGACCGAGAGCACCTTGCGAGCCACTTTAAACGAGGAAACACGAATCGTTGCAACCATGATGGTAAACAACGAGATCGGCAGCATCAATGACATTAGCTCGATCAGCCGAGTCGTCCGGAGCTGTGCGCCGAGGGCCAGATTGGTGGTTGATGCTGTCCAAGGCTTTGGAAAAATTCCATTTAAAACAGCGCAGCTTGGTGCCGATTGCGTCGCCATCGCAGCGCACAAGCTGCATGGGCCAAAGGGATGTGGCGCACTTTGGTCCCGGCATGAGCTCCAACCCATTGCAAAGGGCGGTGGGCAAGAGTTTGGACGTCGAGGGGGCACGCCATCCCTCGCGCATGCGTGGGCACTGGCCGAGGCCCATGAACGTCAAAAGCACGATGCTGCAAAGATCGAAGCCCTCCGAGATGAACTCTGGCGGTCACTGAGTGCGACGCTCCCGGACATCACCTTGACTGGATGCCCCTTCGGACCAACACGAATCTACAACAATATTCACATCTGCATTCCCGGCCTACCCACGGAGCCAGTCATCAATGCGTTGAGTTCCGCTGGCGTTTTCGTGAGTGGCGGTAGCGCATGCAGTTCTGGGCGCTTTAGTGCCGTACTCCACGCTCTTGGGCGACGACCCGAAGACGGAGCGTATTTGCGGTTGACCCTTGGACGCTTCAACCGAAGGGAGGAAATTCCCATCGTCGTTGACAAATTAGCGGCCGTAGTCCAAGAGCTGCGTTCTGTCTACCTATGAACCAGAGGATAAAATTGTCGGCATGATGGCTCTCGAAAGTAAGCTGATTCTCGCACGAATGGGAGAACTCTTCCTCAAGGGGCAAAATCAGAGTTGGTTCGTCAAAAAGCTTCGAAGCAATCTTAAAGCAAACCTACACGACGCCGTTGGCCCGTGCAAAATCACAGAAACGCGAGGACAACTCTTCATTCATCTGGAATCAAGTCACCAACTGGAGACCGCGCTCGATATCTGTGCCAGCACGCCGGGGCTGACCAGCTGTAGTCCAGTGGTCAGAGTCAACACTGATCCCGACCTGATTCGAGATACAGCCACCCAGCTCGCTGTCAGAGCCTGGCAGGGGCAGCAACTGACCTTTGCTGTGAAATCGAAACGGGCCGATAAACGCTGCATAATGACATCACCGGAGATGAATCAACACGTCGCTGCAGGAATTCTAGACGCGCTCGACTTAAAAGTTGACTTGAAAGCCCCCCAAGTGGTGATGAATATCTCCTACAAACGGGATATCGCCCATCTCTGGATCGAGTCCATTGAAGGCGTGGGCGGGATGCCAATCGGTGCAACGGGCGAAGTCATGCTGCTGTTGAGCGGAGGAATCGATTCGCCTGTCGCAGGTTTTCTCGCGCAGAAACGAGGCTGTAGGCTAAACGCAATTTACTTTCACTCACCGCCATTCATCAGCGAGGCCAGCCGCGAGAAAGTAGAAGAACTCGCGCGCCGTCTTGCCATGCGACAGGGCGGCATGCGTCTCCATGTGGTCCCGTTTACACAGATCCAAAAGGCAATCCGAGACGAATGCGACCCAAAACTGACGGTGCTCCTTTACCGACGGTTCATGTACCGAATCGCAGCAAAAGTGGCCAAGCAGGCTGATTGTTATGCACTGTGTACAGGCGAGAGCCTTGCTCAAGTCGCCAGTCAAACATTAGAAAATCTACACATGGTCGACTCGGCCACGAACATGATGACCTTGAGGCCACTGGTGACGTACGACAAAGCAGAGATCGTTAAACTGGCCCGAAAAATCGATACCTTAGAGACCTCAACCCTCCCCTATGATGACTGTTGCTCACTCTTCGTTCCAAAACACCCAGCAACCCGCGGTCAGCAGCCCGTGCTAGAGTCTGCGGAGAGCCCGCTCAAGATAGACGCACTGGTCGACGCTGCGATTGCTGAAATCGATATCGTCGACCTTTAAGACGCCTCGTCAGATGGGTCGCTAAATGGGAATATTGTTGGCATCGAAAACAGATTTAAGCCCGGGCCAATCCGGGTCATCGGGTGCGAGCTCTACCCCTCGCAAATAAGCCTTTCTTGCCAATTGAACTTGGCCGCAATGCAGCGCGCACAGACAAAGATGAGTAAATACTGTCGGGTCGCGGCTAAACTCGGCTAGTCCCTCGAAAATAGGTAACGCGTCCCGATGCTGATTCAATTCAAAATGAGCTCGACCCAGTCTGTAGGGAAGCGCAAATTCGAGCGCCTGTTGCTTGTAGGCCATGAGAGAGGGATGGCTAATCACGGGGGCGATGGTCGCCACTACATTTTCAGGTAATCCCAAACCCAATTGCGCTTCAGCCCACCTCAACAGTGCGTCAGCCACGTAGGGTTCTCGAGCCAATAGACGCTCACAGATTTCGATGGACCGCTCAAATCGCCCAAGCTGGTTTGCACAAAAGGCGGCACTGAAGTGTGCTATTTTGACCCACTCTTGTCCAAGATCTCCCTCAAAGCACTTTTCATAGTGAAACACTGCCCGCTCAAACTGTTCCAGAATTTTCAGATGGTTGGCCAAGTTGTAATGACAAAAGAGTGAGTCTGGATTCTCAACCAGAGCCTTTTCCAGCATGCCGAGTCGCTGGGCTTTGTTCTGAGCGTCCCAGACTGTGGGCGTATAACCATAGTGAAGGACTTGGATTCGCCTGAAAACGGAGCTCAATGGACCGCCTGTCTCCGTATCGATAAGCTGGTTGTGGATCAACCCCTCGTACCGGTGATTTGCTCTCCGTCTGAACAGTCGGATCTGCTTCTGGAAATGGGCATTGGACGGCTGGGCTTCATCGGATAGGAAATTGACGATTTCAAATTCAACTGCCGCCTGTGCCAAGCCTGTCAGGTCAGCTTGCGTAAGTGCAGCGAGGGATTCCGGCTCGAGTAACTCGTCCCCATCCAAGATCAGAATCCACTCTTCTTTTGCATACTCTAATGAAAGATTACGCGCCGCAGAGAAGTGACCCGGCCATGGATGATGATAAACCTCAGCACCCTCCGCTTCAGCTAGGTCGGCCGTATTGTCCTCAGACCCTGTATCAACGACGACCATCTGGCGACAAATGGACCGCGCTCGGCGCAGGCATTCGGCGATCAGACGAGATTCATTCTTGACGATCATACAAAGCGAAATTGAGAATTGGTCACGCCGATCAGGGAGTTGAGGCTTGGACGGCGAAGAAGACATGACGGGAGGTGTTTTGATCGGCCGGTTACTTGCCCGCGTATCAACTGCGTTTCGTTGCCCCTTTCGACCAGGTTTACGGCGTTTTTTAATTTTACGAACCATGCTGAGTGCTCAGTGCTGATGACCAATCTAGACGCAGGATACGGAGGCCGATGCGAAGAGCGCAAGTTCTGGCGTGAAATTCTAGAGACGGTCCCATTAACAGGCAGCTCAAATGGATCTCAGCCAGCCCCAAATGCCCATCACAACCTGAGACCGATGCCCGTCAGTCTGCAGATGATGTCCGTTGTCTTGCTCACGAATTGGCACCGCCAAGTACGTGGGCTTTGACAGCTGCCATCATCGACACATCCGCCGATGCAGCTTGCTCGCGAATGCTGTGCATAGACAGCATCGAACAACCGACATCGACCGTTCTTATCCCTAAGTTGGATGAGGTGATCGGTCCGATCGTCGACCCGCAACGCAAATCGGTGCGAATCACAAATTCCTGCACTGGGATATCCAAGGCCGCACACGCCGATCTAAAACGCGCAGCGGTCTCGCCATCGGTCGCATAGCGCTGATTTGTATGAGTCTTGATGACCGGCCCCCCGCCGAGGAGCGGCTTGTGATGTCCGTCATGGTATGCAGAATAGTTGGGGTGAACACCATGGGCCATATCAGCACTGATCATATAACTATTGGCTGCAGCTCTTTCAAAGCCGCCTTCCGCTTGCACTTCGTGCCGACCAACAATACGACGAAGCACATGCTCAATGAGGGCCCCATCGCCTCCATGGGCAGAGCCACTGCCACATTCTTCATGGTCGAAAAGCGCAATCAGCGCGGTGGGGTCACCAAGCGGTGCGCCGAGCAAGCCTTCTAACGCCGTGTAACACGAGGCTTGATTGTCTATGCGTGGTGCAAAAATAAATTCCTCGTCCACCCCACCCAAGGCGCTGGGGGCGAGCGGATGAAGCATGAGGTCATGGCCAACGATCTGGTCTGGTTCGAGCCCGATTGACTCGGACACCAGATGGTCGAGCACGCCCTGCTCATGAGCCCAGTCCAAGGCAACGAGCGGAGGCAGATGGTCTTGCTTATTGGGTTTGAATCCAGACTCCGAAACACTCCGGTTGAAATGAATTGCGAGGCTTGGAATTCGTGCGATGGGTCGACTGACATTGACCAAGTGTTCAATGAGCCCATCCCCACTTTTGGTAAAGACCCTACCACTGAGACCGAGGTCTCGGTCAAACCACGTGTAGAGAAGAACGCCCCCGTAGACTTGAACGCCCCACTGGGTGAGTCCATGACTCAGATATTCCGGAGTCGGCTTTAATCTGAGATTAGGACTGTCAGTGTGTGCACCAATGATACGAAATCCTGACCCAGCAGGTGCACCCGTGCCGTTTCTCCAAGCGATCAATGTGCCATTCCGACGAATAAAATGGCCGTCACCGACACTCAATTTGGGCCAAATCAATTCGGAATTGAGTTCCGTAAAACCGGCGTTCGAGAGTCTTTCGACGACCGATTGAACGCAATGATACGGACTCGGGCTCGAGTCGATAAATTTGATTAACTCGTTTGGGGTTGCTGACATTAATACACACGCGTCCCATCTGGTCCTAGCAGTCTAATTAGGTGCCAGCATTGAATTAAACGCAAGACTATTGCTTGAGAAATCGGTGGCAACAGCCAGACCGACGCCCGATTATGTTTCGTTTGTTCGGCCATTACGCATGGCAAATGAGGTGTTCCGGTCCCGAAGAAGACCATTTTTCATAGCGGGCTGATTTCGGACTTGACCACCCTTTCTCGCCAAGCTCAGATGGTGCGCGCGTTGCCAGACAAATATGAGGACTCAGACATTATGGCCAGACCATCAATCATGCGCCGGTTCGATATATCCATCTCAGACGTCGACCGAAATTACTTCGATACTGTCGAGCTGAGACTGGCACAGCATCCATCGGAAACCGAGTCATTCTTGGCCACTCGGATACTCATTTACGCGTTGCACCAGCAAGATCATTTAAATTTCTCGCGTGCAGGCCTTGGCGACCCAAGTGAACCGCCGCTGTTCGTGCGTAAAATAAATGGTGATTTTGTCCACTGGTTTGACATCGGTTGCCCGAGTCTTGATCGGCTCAACAAAGCGACAAAAATAGCCAAACACGTGACGATTTACGCCTATCGCGCCGTCAACCGACTTTTGGATACCGTTCAAAAACTCGATTACGACCGAAAAGAATATGTCCAATGTTTCACGTTGGATCCGGACGTTTTAAGTCGGCTTGGCGCATCGATTAAGAGGACGAATGAATGGTCTATTGTCCGCACTGATGGCGAGGTCTTCATCGAAAGTAACGGGGAAAACTTTCAAACGGTCGTAGAAAAACTGGACGACTAGGCCTCGTCTTTCCAGAGAATACCGGCCTGAAGACCTGGCTGCCCGTAAGTCGCCCCACCGGTTGTGACGTGTAGGTTCGGGGCAATTTGCGCTACGCCGCCCGAATGGGTGTGGCCGCAATAGACTCGAATGGTATGCTCAGGATAGGTCGCTGCTACGTCTCGTAGGCAATCTCCAACCGCCTTACAACTAAAGTGGGGTGTCCATTCATTGACAGTCGCCTGCCCTTGATACCAACACGCTTCGACAAAGGGCGGAACATGGGTTGCGAGGATAACATGCTTATGAGTCCGAAAGGCGTCGACAAGTTGGCGCTCGATGACAGCAGCCGCGTCCCGACCGAGATGAGCCAAACGCCGAGCGAGTTCACGCTTTGGGTGACCTGTAAGTTCTGAGATGAGGCGGTAATCGTTCAGCACGATATTCGATGCATGAAAATCACCATAGCCACCATCCGCCCAGCCACCGTGTCCAAGTAATGCCGTTTCGTTGGATAGATGGATATGCCTCACATCAGCAAGCCAAGTTGTCCGTTTCGCCTGGAGGCACCATTGCCGTACAGCAAGACGTTGTTCGTCAATGCTTGTGCCATAATAGTCGTGGTTGCCCAGAACAAACCAAATTGGGAATGGGAGAGTGGCATCGAGAGCGGTCAAAACAGCGAATAAAGTATCACCATCGGCAATGTCACCGGTGATGACTAGACCGTCAACCTCGATTTTTGACCACGTATCGAGCAATGCGGTAAATTCGTGGTCACTCAACATGTCAAAATGCGGGTCGGTCAACCAGGCAAGTTTTCCCATCGGTTCTACATCCTTATTTTGGCAAATTCGAGCCTATCTCTGCGGACTCATGGCACCTCGTTATCGACGGAGCTGACAGTCTCCAACAACCTGTCGATGGTCTGTGGCCCGGGTTCGATTTGCCCGCGGGCAAACCCATGGACTTTGTCACAAATCGCCGCGTTGACGACCATAGGTAGACCAACGGATCGACCAGCCCGAACCAACTCACCATTTAAGAAATCGACAGCCGGCGGTCGACCAGCTTCGATGGCCCGGAGCAACGAGCTATACAATTTCCGATACTTAAAACCAACCACCAGCAGAATCCCATGCGCGTAAATGACGCGCCATCGACTGCCCCTCGGTGTAGAGCCAGCAAGACTGAGCTGGCGCAGGTCAATGGTGCCTGATACAGGTTCCAAGACAATGCCGAGAGCATCGGCCGCAGCAACCCCCTCTGCTAAGATTTTGAGGCCCAAACGACGCCCGTTGAGTGCGCGAACGACCGCCCCCAAGTGGGTTCCATTCAGCGTGCCGAGTGACGACACGATACAATTTAAAATGAGCTTGCTCCAACGACTGCCCAAAAGATTGTCTGTCCACTTAACTGTCGCTATCGGGTTGAAGAGCTCGTTTATGAGCGACATTTGGCGTGGGCGGCGGCCGGTGAGCGTTCCAATGATAACGTGTCCTTCCGATGTCTGCTCGACCACACCCACACCATGGGTTCTCGCCCCCCATGCAACAACGCCCCCGACCACCCTTTCAGGTGATTCCAATACCCGCGCGACCCGCTCTTCACACAGGCCATTTTGTAACACTAGCATCTCACCATCATCGGACAGATGCGGCCCGTATTGTCTAGCTGCGGATTCGACATCGGTCGGCTGAGTCGCCAAGACCACCAAATCAAAAGTCATGGACTCAACGGTGTCGACGACCCGTGGCTTAGACCGCTGGCGAGTGCGTCCTCGAATGCATATGAGGCCGTTTTTGGCAATCCGGTCACGGACCGCATCGTTTCTGGACACGGTCCAAGAGTCAAAGGGGGCCCGCGCTGCTGACGCAGTCAACACACCGCCAATCCCTCCGCAACCTACGATCAAAACACGCGACGCCATCATCATCTCAGATCAAATAAATCGCTGCCGTTATGACACGGATGTGGGGTGGTGCAAAGGCGGGAATGCGCGCGACGTGTTGCCGACTTCAATGGACATGGTGAAGGGCCGGTGCCAGGTGAGTTCAGCTGGCGACCTGTTCATCGAAATCTAAGCAGACTGAGTTGATGCAATAACGGATGCCGGTGGGGGGCGGACCATCGTTGAAAACATGCCCGAGATGGGCGTCGCAGCCCGTGCACCGGATTTCCGTTCGAACCATGCCGTGACTGGTGTCGCGGACTTCAACTAAATGAGCGGCATCCAATGGTTCAAAAAAGCTGGGCCAACCACAGCCTGAATTAAATTTTGAGTCACTCTTAAACAGAGGCAGACCACAACAGATACACGTGTAAGTGCCGACATCGTAATGGGCGTTATATCGTCCTGAGAACGGGCGTTCCGTGCCGGCTTGTCGCGCGACTCTAAATGCTTCGGGTCCCAGCAGAGCTAACCACTCGGCGTCTGTTTTGGTACTCATGGTCACTTGACTCCTTGTCCGTCTGTCATAAAACCGCACCGCAGCACAAACCGCTGCGAGCCCTGCAAGATGCGCGAGAACCGTCAGGCGATACAGCTCCGTTCCAAGAAAGGTGCGAATTTGGAGCACGGTGCGTTTAAAAATACCATCTCACGCCCAGAGCTGCCCCCAAATCAGCATCTGTTGCAGGCAGAATTCTCATCCCGGGCACGAATTCCAAAAACACATCGAGTGGCGTAGAATGGAGGTGAACAACAAGTCCGACCGGAACGCGAACAGAGAGGCCATCATCGCCCCTTCCCTGGTCTTCCCAGACCCTAAACTTACCTCCGATTCCAACGTATGGAATCCATTTACCCCCCTCTAGCTGACTGAGTCGACCGCGGAAGTGCAACAAATAGTCAGCATGTAAGTGCAAGTTGTCGTCGACAAAACTGAAACTAAGACCCGCTGCGATTGCATGGTCATCATCCATGAATAGCTTGCCGCTTAGACCCGTCGGTTCTCCAAGTAGCACACCCAAGCCAAGCGTCTTTGTTTCACCGTGGGCACGCCCTAAATCATACCCAAAAAGAGCAGCCAAAAAGAGACAGACTCGTAGATTGTACGTCACCATACCACTATCGCCTCTTGGTCTTCTTTTTGTTCTGCTGCCGCATCTCTAGGCGTGCCTGCTTGGCCGCGTCTTTTTCGGCTTTTTCACGCTCGGCCACCCGTAACTCAGCTCGGATCAACTGTGGCGTTTCAAGGCTGACACGGCCGAGTTTGCCTTGTCGGTATTCACGGATCAAAAGCTCCGAGACTTGAGATAAGCGGATGAGACCTCCTTTTCCGATGCAGCCACGCCGGGCTGCAATGGCCTCCATCAGTTCGATGGTCGTATCGGGGATCGAATCCAAACGGTAGCGGGCTAGAAGAGCATCCGGATAGTGTTGCCTGAAGAAGTCGGTGGCGAAATAAGCGATGTCGTCGTAATCGATAACCGCATCTTTGATGGCGCCCGTTATCGCCAACCGGTAGCCACAGCCGTCAGGCCACAACTTGGGCCAAAGAAAACCCGGTGTATCCAAGAGCACAAAATCCTGTGCAAGCGGGATCCGTTGTTGTTTTTTTGTGACGGCGGGCACATTTCCGGTCTTCGCGATCAAGCGCCCCGCCATGCCGTTGATCAAGGTGGACTTCCCCACATTGGGGATGCCGAGAATCATAGCTGTGAGCGGCTTACCAGGCGACCTCGGCGCGTGGACGAGCTTACGGCCGCGATTGAGCAACTCGCGACAGTGCTGCGCGTTGCGCGCATCGAGGGTCAGTGCCCGGATATCAGAATCTTGCTCGAAATCATCGATCCAATCTTGAGTCATCGATGGGTCAGCGAGGTCGATCTTATTGAGAATCTTAAGCATCGGCTTGTCCCGACGCCATTCATCCACCAAGGGGTTCGCACTTGAGTACGGAATCCGGGCATCGACGACCTCGATCAATAAATCGACCTTTGGCATGATTTGCGCGATTTCTTTACGCGCTTTGTGCATGTGACCTGGAAACCAGTTAATGGCCATTTTGCCTCCAACTCAGAGCGTCTGTTCACAGCAGCTGCGTTCAGCTCATTGCAGCGATTCGCGAGGTAAGAAAGACGCTGCCCTTACTGGTCTGGCGACCACAGGACACCGTCGCTGGTCTCTACAACCTCACACCGTGCCGACAGGCTAAATGGCGTGTGTACAAAGGTCGGATTACACATCTCATCATCGGCACTGGACCCGTAACCTACGGCCTCATCAGTCGGATTATCGAAGGTGCATGCCCATTCAAAACCCTCGCCTGCCTTGACCACAAGTGGTGGATCGTAGGGCACGATCTTGGGCGTGTGCCAATCATCATTTCGATAGATGATCTCTCCGGTCTCCTGGCCATCAAAAGGCGCAATTGTGAATTCTTTCCCGAGTTTATGGGTATGAGACGCCATAAAAATAATCTCTACGTCCTCGTTGAAAACGCAGCGGCTCCATTCCGTTTTTGTCGAACGCGGGGGAATCTCGATGGTTTCATCGCGTACTTGGCTCCCCCAAATGCCTTCGACGACATCCGCGGCAGGCATCGTCCAAGCGTTGATTCTTGAGTAGAGATTCACCGGTTGATCTGTCGTATTGACGTAATGGACCTCATGAATGACATCCAGCATAGGGGGAATGCCCGCAGCCACGCCATCGGGCATGATCAATTCGTGTTCAGCCTCACCTTGGTTTCCATAGAACATAATTTGATCCTGCATGAGACTTGAATCACCGTAGAGGTCGTCGCAATTGTAAACGCCATGCTCAACGGGTGTTGATGGGGCTAAGCCCAATGTAGACAAGGTCAGGTGGTGAGTGCCTGGGTTCTGCTGAGCCTGAACTCGATTCACATTGGCCAGCTCAAGATTTGGCATAGGTCCGACTTTGCAGAGCCACACTTCTGAGAATGGCGGGGCGACGGCCTCAAAGTTCAATTGATAACCGGCCCCTTCTGGCGGTGGAGCGAGGGGTATAACGGCAGGTTCGTCAACCCCATCCGATACTTGGTCAGCTTCATCGGAACCACACGCTCCAAAAAATAGAAAGAGACTCATCCAAACAAAGCGTTTCATTGCATACCTCCGATCTCTGGCCCCGACTGTAGCACTGTTTCGAGAGCAAGAATAACCTTTCCAACAGTCAGGAAACCACCATGATGAACCTAGCAAATCGCCAAAACCCGTGTTAGCTAGTCGGCGGATCAACTCAACCCGCATTCTAGGAGCTTGTTATGGGGATTAAACGTTCCGAAACCTATCTCGCGCTTTTTTGTGCTCTCTCCCTCACCGTGTGGGGCTGTGACTCCAGTTCAGACGATCGGCCAGCGATGATGGCAACCGGCGGTAATGCCGGGCAAGGAGGCTCTGGTGGAACCGGAGGCTCTGGTGGTGGCGACGCATCGTCTGATGCAGGTGACACGACCGCTGAAAATGGCGACATGGGTACCACGGGCGGGTCCGGTGGTTCTGCTGGGACCGGCGGCACTGGCGGCGGGGGCGGTCTCGTGTTGCCCGATGACTACCAATTGTGCCAGGAGCGATGCGAGGCCGATGATGATTGTTTGGACGGCCACACCTGTAATGACGGCGTCTGTACGCAAAATTGCGGAACGGATCGAGATTGCATCGCCATTTTCTCGGCCTGGATAGACAGCTGTGAGACAGACAGCGACTGTCCTGGCGGTACGAATGGGACCCAAGCGTGCATCAACTACGACGGACTCAACGCCTGCGCCATCATACCGAACGATTTTATCGGTTGTGACACCCTCACAATGGCAGAATTGGAATTGAATCGCGCTGACGGCACTGGGGCCATTCGCGTATGCGTGCAAGACCGAGCGGCATGCGATGGCGCAGGCAACTGTGCTGTTCCATGCGGCAACGACAGTCACTGCCTCGGGGATTATCCGAGCTGTGATGTTGAGTCGGGCCGCTGTAAATGTACGGCTGACTCATGCCAAACCAACGGCACGCTCTGTGGCGATGATGGCTTTTGCCGCTGCCGCAACGATGGCGAATGCACCACCGGGCCTGTCGATGTGTGTATCGACGGCTTCTGCGGATGTTCTGGGGACGCTGTCTGCGAAGGCAGTCAAACCGCCCACCCCGGAACGACTTTGACCTGCTCAGAACCCTAGTTAATGGAAGAACCGGCGGTCTCCTAAGGCTTGATTTCAAAGACCTTTTGCCGTATCATTCGCGCGCGGTCGGGGGTACGTGTCTCGAGACATGCTGGTCGTATTACCGGGGTTACCTTCACATTGGGGGGATGAGTCATGCGTTTATTTGGCCCACTTGGGCGATCTATAGCCATTCTTACGCTGCTTTTCGTCGGCTGTTCTGATGCACCGATGGACGAATATAAGGGGCCACCGCTGTTCGAAGTACAATTAGACGAGATGACGAACCAACTCAAAGTCTCAGTCTATCCAGCGTTGAAGGCCGGGCAAACCCTGCACGCTCGGATTCGTAACGGTGCCAGCGGCGTTCTCGAATGTGGGCAGATGCTCCCTGAGATTCCCCGCATCGATGAACAACCGACCGCCTCCGAGTCGGGGGATACCTTCCTGGGTCCATTTGCCAGAGCAGACATGTTTCTGGACCAATACAACACAGCTTTCGTCGAAGCCGAAGAGCCGACCCTGGACATGATCAATATCGCGTTGGCTGGCATCTATACAATCGACCTTTGCTTGATGAACGGCGATCAAGTCGTCCGCAAGGCGGAGCTCGATATCAGGCGCGCTTTGGACAAGAGGGGCAGCGGCAAATTCGACGGGTATGGTGATGCGAATGAGGCCATCCGAAGTACGGTTGCGTACGGTCAAGCGTGTGTCAACAACTTGGGTGAAATCCCATTTTTCGAAAAAATTGCAGAGAACGATTACGCGACCTACAACTGCCTCGATTCCGTGCCTATCCCCATGACAGTCACCCTGGAAGACGGCACAAAAACATTTCCTGAGACGACCCAGTCTAAATGTGACGACCCCCAGTTTATCTACAATTCATGCGAACCAAATGCAGTCAACGGCCGCACCAATGGACCGCGAGTCGCACGACGCGTCAATGACCAGGGGACATACTGGGTGCTTTTGTGTCGCAAAGCATTGACGGAAGAGGGTCAATACAATGATGTGGCAATGATCGGACATAACCCCTACACGGGGAAAACCTGTTATTTCCAAAACGCGCTCTATTCGAAAACCGATGGCGTTCACATTCCACACCCGGCAGATGACCTCGAATCGACCGCATCGCCTCAGACATCCAATTCGTTATGGAACGGGATTCACGGCGGTTTAGGCAGCGGCATTCAATGTGCCGAATGCCATTCGACGGACCCCTTCATCCATACCCCGTGGATCGACGGTGCAAAAGATGAAAACGGGGATACCGTCATTCCGATGATGGGCGTGCACGATGGATATACTCTAGGATTTAATGAGGCCCCCTACAGCATTGTCGATGCCGAAGGACAAGGCTGGACAATGCCGAAGAACTTGGTCAGCAGCGAGACTGCTGCATGTACCAAGTGCCATCGCGTGGCCGATGGCCGGTGGGCAAAATCGTGGCTCAGACGTCTAGAAGGGACGGATACTTTTTGGAACAATCTATTAACCGACGAGGGGATGAAATTTGAAAAGCGCTTTTGGATGCCGCCCGAGATGCATCATCTCGATGAAAGCACCTGGGCTGAGTCTGAATATGGCAAAGCCCTCGACTTCATCCAAGCCTGCGCGCGTCCGAGTAACCCAACGGGTGATAGCGGGCCTATCTACGACTGTAAGTTCGAAGAACTACCAACAGAGCAGGTCATCGACGTCGGCGAGCTGCCAGAAGTTGAGCTCGAAGGGCCCCAACTGGCACTAGAAGCTCTCAAGATTCTCGGCGCCAATGTCAGTGATACAAGTGATGAACGATGCGATGGAGAGAACGGTGATTGCGCAACCAGACGCTGCGCAGAATGTCACTCTGTGTCGAAAGGCGGCCTGAGGCACTGGCTCGAGCTCACGCAGACAGCACTCGACCGCTGCGAGTTGAAAGTTGACCCCGAGGACATGAGCCAACAACAAGCACTCGAAAGCGTTCACTGCATGCGCGCTCGCAGTACTGACCCTGCATCGGTTTTTGCAGCGGACAAGATTGGCATTTTGACCACCGGCGCCCGCTATGGCTATTTTCGAAAGCTCTTTCAAAAAGCGTATGGCGAGACTGAGTGGCTCAGGCAATTTGTCTCTTTCAAAGGACGAGTTGGAATGCCAAAAGGAACCTATTCGGCACTCAATGAGCGCGAGTATGCAGTGGTTTTGAAGTGGTTCGAACAAAAGCTGCCCGACCTGGATTCGGTCATCCAGGATCCACCTGCCCCGACGACGTGTGAGCCCTTTATCGATGGTGCAGCAGTGAATGCTCATATTTCCGAGATGGCCTTCGAAGGTTGGGGGGCAGTAAATCAGGAAAATGGCATTCGGATGTTTGGGTGCGAAGGTGGGCGTGCGCGCAATTGTTTCCAAACGGGCTATTTAGACCGCTCGTCTGACTGGGGCAGTGCCAAGGGTCAGCTCAGAGAGGTGCTCAAGTTGCAATTCAAAACTAGTTTTTGGACGAGGAGCTCTGCCGATGGTCGTTTCGTTGCCAATGGTGGCGGTGTTCAGGGTGGCGCAACGGTGACAGACCTTCTTCGAAATCGTGATATCAAAGTAAAAGCCAGTTACGACCCCAGCTTTTTCCCAGACAACAGCGGCTTCATCTTTCAGGGCGGAGGCACAGGGATTTGCCCCCAGCCGATTTTAGAGACGGCAGAAGAAATCACATTTGAAGAAGAGGGCTGTATTCGCGGCACCAACATCAACCTGTACCAACATGTTGCGCGCGGCAGTAACGGCGGCGATTATTTTGTAATCAATTCTCAGTTTACCAGCGATTCTGGGCGTAATCGAACCACAAACAATCCGGTTGCGCATTTCGGTGCCAACGCAACGATGAAGTTCTCGCCCATGATCTTCAATGGCAGCCAGTATGAACAGTTGAGAAGCGTCATTGTCGATTCTCCGTTCGAGGGGGACTCTGTGCTCTCTCCGTCGGGTAAGTTGGTCGTAAGTCGACTGGCTGGGGGTGAAGACGGTGACAGCCTAGGGTATGTGATCCGAAAGGTGGTCACGACTCGAACGGCAGACAGCTACGACATCGACATCGGTCAGGTGGTCGCACGCTTATGTATTCCTGGTGCCAAAGCCAACATTTCATTTGATGAGCGCTTCGTCGCCACCCACCAATACACCGGAGACAGGAGCGTCATTATTATGGTTGACCTAAAGACAGGTGAACAGCATCTTGTCGCCGATGTACCGGAAGGCACCAAAGCCTTGTTTCCACATTTTCGCTCCGACAATTGGTTGTATTTTCTGTTGCGTGACGGACAGGACGAGTACGTTGTCGCCAGTGATTTGGCCATTCAATTGGCCGAAGCAGGTGGACAAGCTGAATGAAGCGGGTGCCTCACCCATACCGACGACGTGTTCTTTGGCTTCTGATGCTGATGGCCATCGCATGCAGTGATGCGCCAATTGTGGCGGACGATGGCCGGACGCTTGATGAACTCGCCTTCCCCGGCCCTGAAAATGGCAAAGTTGATGTCTTTGGTCGAGCTCTAGTCGGCCTCGCAGACCCCTACCCCGCTGACCCAAACGTCAGTTCGTTCGAATCGGAACTCCAGAGAGACATGAAGCTGAGACGGGAATTGGGCTGGGCCGTTGCAGAGCGTGTTCTTGAAAATGTTCCGCTCTTCGGACTGGAAATGGTCGAACCGGGCCGACCATTAGAAATTGAGGGCGGTATACCAGAAGTCCCTCGATGGCAGACCTGGTATGGCGTCGATGATTTCAGACGGATATTTAGACGGCTCTTCAACGGGTTGACCGATGCTGAACGCAGACGTCGAGCCCCGTTTAGCGAGTCGAGCATCGAAGATGCATTAGACTGGAACGTTAAGGCACGGGAGCGTTCCGCGCGCTGGCCATTGGAGCGTTTCTTCAAACACGTCTCTGAATTGGCTCAATGTGAGTCCGATTTGAGCGACGCAGATTGTGCGCGCAGCCTGCAATCCAACTTCAGCGGTGCTGCCACCGGCAACGCCCGCATCACATACAGTCCCGCAACACTGAAACACTTGATCAAAAATTACCAAAATAATCTGGATTGCTTGCCCGAGTTGGCTGAGTTGACGCTCGATGCTCAATCGATGACAAGTGACTTAAACTTTACAGCATGCCTGGGCGATGAATTCCCCATCTCGTCAGTTCTGATCAAAGCACAGTGGGCCCGTGCGAACTTCGGTCGAGCTGTCGATGTCTTCGATACAGATGCGGAGAGTTTACAAGGTGTCATTGGGCCCGACAAAAGTGCGCATTGGGCAACACCGTCACGGCGTGCTACACCATCTGCTGACGAGATTTACACGATCCGAACCCGTACAGGAGACCTATACCGACTCGTCGGTCTCCACATCATGACGAAAGAATTGAGGCATTGGGTTTGGGTCACTCTCTGGTGGAGCGACACGCCGGAGTCAGATTTCGGCGCTGATCGACCGGCGTCCTTGACTCGCAATGCCGACTCCGTGTGGAACAACTACAAAATGACCGTCGTCGTGGACTACGAGGAACGGGATCCGGATGTTACGAGCGGTTTGGAGGCGTTTCCGAGCTTGCAAGATGCATTGGCTGTTCAATCGAGTGCTCTGACGTGGGCAAGCAACCCATACATCGAACATGGGCGAGGTAACGCACGAACCAATTGTATTGGGTGTCATCAGCATGGAGGGTCGACGGTTGCATTCGATTTGAACAATGATGGGCGCCTCGATGCCCTCGACCTCGATCGAATCATTTCAGACGAGACCCTCTATCCACTCAACGGGCGCACGAAACAGCGCACAATCTTTCCGACCGATTACCTATGGACAACCCAGCGGGTCGATAATTTACGCCAACTGATGCTTACGGAGGTTCGTCACTTCGATGACCTGGAGCGGCAAAAATATAACCAACGGATTCTCGACATCAATGACCTGTCGAACGAGGTCGAATCCGGAACAACGGTTTTTGAGACCTACTGCACCGCATGCCACGGCTCAGATGGCAGTGGCACCACCGATGGGCCCGACCTGGCGACACGAAACGTAATCCGGACTAAGCAAGACTTGATTAGGTTGCTTTTGACCGGGGTTGGTAACATGCCGGCTTGGGATGGACTCACAGATCAGGAATTGGCTGATTTAGTCGCCTATCTTCAAGCCAGTTTCGTTGTAAACTCAGGCCAATGAGGACGGAGATTTCTGTCACAGAGCTTGTCTATTACCCACTTAAGTCGGGCCGTGGGATAAATGCACAGAGCGCACGTGTTGTCCGCCGCGGTCTACAAAATGACCGCCGCTGGATGCTGGTTGACACCCATGGCGTTTTTTTAACAGCACGAACTCACCCTCAGTTACTTCGCATCAGAGCGACCCCTGGGGACAATGGCACATTGGAGCTCAGCGACGACAGTGGCCGGCGAATTAAGGCCGAGCTCACCGGACGCACAGAAACCATGAATGTCGAGATCTGGGGTTGTCAGACAAGCGGGCTGACATTCGATAGTTCAATCGATGAGTGGCTGTCAAATCTCACCGGGATCGGCTGCCGTCTTGTGTATATGTCGACGGATGTCGTGCGCCCAATAAAGTCTAGTCCGGGTGATGAGGTGAGCTACGCGGATGGCTATCCCCTGCTTTTGACCAATGGGGAGAGCCTCGCTCATCTGAATGAAAAACTGAGTACCCCCGTTTCAATGGGTGCATTTCGTCCAAATGTCGTCATTGAGGACGCTAAGGCCTTTGCTGAACTAGGATGGAATACCTTGAGGATCGGTGCAGTCGAATTTAAGTCAGGTGGGGCGTGCGTCCGATGCGCGATGACGGTACTGGATCCGCAGACGGGCCAGAGGCGCACTGATGGCGAGCCGCTCAAGACCCTTTCAGATTATCAACGCACCTCGAGTGGTGTTGTTTTCGGAGTGAACTTAATTCCAGTCAATCGTGGAACGATTCGCGTGGGCGACCCGGTTAAAATTCTCGACTAAGGAGCGCGGCAGCCCTGAATTTCACCCTCCCGCCGCGCCGCTTGAATCGCACAACTCTCGGCGAGTTCTTCAACCATTTCGTAGGTCGGCAAATAGCAACTGCCATCGACGTTTGTTTGACTGATCCATTTGACCAGAGTCGTCCGCCAGGCCCAAAGGCGCGCGGATCGTCCATCACCCCATTCAGATTCCGAGAAATCATCGTTCCAGTTAAAGAAACTGCCTCTCCAGTCACTGTTTTCAACGAGATCAATGATGGCCTGGGGCGGGTCTGTCATAATCGCTTCGAAACGACGTGCACTGGCAAACATGCACCGGCGTCCTAATTCAGTCCCTTCCGAATAACTGTAGGTTGGGTTGTGACCGGTAGGCCACTTCTGCCAAAACTCGGTGCCGCCTAGACTAAACCTTGATACACCCGCAGCGCGTCTGTAATCCGGTGCCCCTGTGCCTTCGGGAAATTCCACGCGGTGGATGGTTACATCCCATGCCTGCTCAAAGGGGTCTACGACAGGCTCTGGTTCCGCGTCCGGTGTCGGTATCAGGTCACCATCCGATTCAAATGTACCCCCATCGCCTGCTGTATCGAAAACATATGCATCATCGTAAAGCCCGGCGTCTCCTTCGACAGCATTGTCGGTTTTGCCACTCGACTGATTTGATCCGGTCGTATTGCTTGGTGCTCTGATCTCATCAGATGAACAGCCCATACAGAGCAAAAAAGCCATTAAAAGAATCGCATTTCTCATTTAAGTCTCCCGTTGTCGGGCACTATACACCCCGCTAAAGACAGCGTGTTGTACCACAAAGCCGCTCAAACGTGTACGACATGTTATCGAATCACTAGGCTCGCTTCTTATAAATCACTCGCAAAATTGAGGGCAAGGCGATCAAATCGGTGAGTAGGGCTGCCAAGACAGTCAACGCCGTAAGAAACCCAAATCGAAAGACAGCTGCATTGGTCGCCAGACACAAGACACTGAAGCCCGCGACCAAAACGATGGACGTGGTGATCATCGCCTGGCCTGCATGATAACTGGCCGATTCCAGGGCCGATTGACAATCGTCAGAATCCCGATAGGCCGTCTTGAAATGATGGAGAAAATGCACCGTATCATCAACGGCAATGCCAAGGGCGATAGACGCGATGAGAAGGGAGTTCAAATCCAACGGTAAGCCCAAGAGACCCATCATTCCAAGCACCAACATGATGGGAAACAAGTTCGGAAGAATCGCGATTAAGCCCATGCGCACATTGCCGAGCATGACGAGCATGAAGCAGGTGACGAAGGCAAACGCGGTCCCGAAACTGACGGCTAAATCCATCAGCATGACTTTGACAAGGCGATTCACGACATATACCGGTCCTGTGCCAACCCATTTGGCTTTGTCACCCAGATGCGTGGTCAGGCTCGTTTCGATGTACCTCAGTAGGGGTCCGTAATCGGTCGCTTCCCGCCATTTAACGCGCATGGAGACATGGGTCTTAGACCAATCTACAGTGGTCAATTTACCCAACTCTCCTGGACTTTGATTTTCGAAAACGAATGCATAATCGTTAACCTCATTCTGGCTGGTCGGAAGCCGGTATTCATCTTGGCCTCCGCCATTAAAGGCGCGCCTCGTTTCCTTAAACACGTCGACCAAACTAAGCGCATGCGTCACGACGGGTTCATTGGTCACTGGGTCTCGATAAGCGAGGACGTCATCAATGACCTTGGACAAGCCCCGAAGCACCTCGATATCCTTCAAGCTGCCCTGTTGCGGTGTCAAAACCAGTTCAGCTAGAGCCGCGCCACCAACATTTTCATCGAGCACGCGAACAGCAACCTTGACCATCGAGCCATCTGGTAAAATTTCCAAGTCATCATGATAGACTCGAATCTGCGATACCCCCCAGGTACAGAGTAGGGCCACGACTGCTGTCAAAATGAGCACACGCACATCTCTCCGTCGTGGCTGAGTGTCGCGATAGCCGACAGCCCATTCTAAAAAGCGTATGGTCAGGCCTTTGCTCTCCTCCCTCGCGCCCAGGACTGAGGCTTCATTAAACGTGAGAATGATCGGCAGCAAAGTCAGTGAGAAAAACCAGGCAAACGCAACGCCGACACCACCAGCAATCCCCATTTCAGCAATGACCGTGACGGAGGCAAAATTGAGACTAAAAAGCCCGCATATTGTCGTCAAAGACGTGAAGAAAACAGGTGGACCGGTAATCGCGACCGCATCGATAATCGCCTGTTTATTTTCGACACCTTCGACCCTGAGCGACCGGTATATCGACAGCATGTGGATGGAATCACAAACACCCACACAAAACAAAAATGCCGGCAAAATCCCCGATAGAATTGTGACGGGCAAGTCGAAGAGTGCCATCGCGCCCAGGGTCCAAAAGACCGACACCAGGATCACCAAAACTGGACCCAAAATCCCGATCCAATGTCGAAACAAAGCCGCAAGCACCAAAACGACAAGGATCAATGAGTACCCGCCGAGACGCGTTAGGTCGGAGATAACCATTTGATTGATGAGAGATGCAATTGCTGGAGGCCCCGTCACGTAAATTCGAAATCCATCGCGCGAATAAGACTCGACAATTTTTAAAACCTCCGTTGTGACTTTTTCGAGGTCGCCGTCATACATATTGATGGGATAGGCGGTGACTAAGGCGAAACGACCGGCTTCATCGACGACTTGGCCAACGAGAAACGAATCGGCCAAGATCATCTTTTTTTTGTCCGCTATTTGTTCCTCGGTTGGAAGCGGCGTCATCAGCTTATCGACCTGAATACCATCGCCAACCGCTCTCGTTTGCCGGACGTTAATGAGCGAAGTGACCCGGCTAAATATGCCGCCACCGTCTTCTTCGCCCCAGCCGTCATCGCCGTCATCTTCAAAACCAAACTCGGTGTTCTCCGTTGGCGGTGCTTCCTCTATCTTGGGTGCTGATGTCGGCGGTCTCACATCGACTTTGAGGGCTCGCAGCTCACCGTGTAAGGCGTCGAGTCGCTTGAGAAAATCTAAGTCAAACACGGCGCCTTCGATCAGAATCAGAAACGGGTCTGCTCGACCAAATGTGGCCCGATAATCTTTAAGTGCCTTAATTTCGATTGAGTTGGGCGGCGCAAAAGACTCGACGCTGTTGTCAACGCGCAAGTGCGTCGCCGCATAGTAGGCGAGCCCCAGTGTGGAGCAAGTCAGGACAACTAAGACGGCGAACCGATATCGTAGAATCAACCGAGCCCAACGGGCGTAAAAGTCGCTTTTTGCAGCGTGAATCTTATGCTTTGTGTTCGCCATACGGGGCTTATACTACATTAACCAATACAACTCTATCGACAGGCACGGTGACTCCGTTCTCGAGACAAACTCCGGTTTGTTCGCACCTTGATGCTCTTTCGTGGCTCAGAGTTGCGCCCTCTGCATCTCAATGGACTCATCGGCACCACCATCTGTCCGGCGGGTTCGTCGTCTTGCCTGGGCCAAATGGCGGGTACGCCTTACCATCCGGGTTCTCGACCCATTCTTTGGCAGCCATTGGTGCGACCGTCTTGAGGTGGGACCTGTAAAGACGTTCCACTGTACCGATGTGATCCCCTTTTAACGTCCACCAGACGCTCTCGTTTCAAGAACGACGCTGCGAACTGAACAGCCAGCATCAGCAGGGTCATGCCGGTGACAAAAAACAAACTAAGAACAGATAAGCCAAGTCTGTGTAGCCTGTCTGAACGGCGATGCTGCTCGTCTCCAGTATAGCAGTCCAAGTCGACTGTGCCGCTTTTGCGACGGTCCAGCCGATTGTGAAAAAAACCAAGGTCAACCACCGATCAGACACCCAATGACTGACACCCAGGTACAAGCCCACACCGGCAGTGCATCTGCCATGGATAACAATGGAGGCCCCAGACGCAGACGGACTGTCTCTCACCAAATCAGCCTGCCCTCGCTCTGGAACGCGTTGATGAAAAAGATGACACTTTCAACGACAGCACAGCCACTGGTCGCGGCAAGACCATACAAGACACTGTCGGTCGGTGAGCTAAAGTCGGGCATTGAAAGCACGGGGCTAAAACCACACCTAGTCCAGACTCTTCCGATGCCGCCTGAATGGTCGTTTTCCAATGGACAGGTGTCTCACTGACCGGATCTCAGAAAAGCCACGTCGACAAAAAAGGGACGACGTCTCATGCAGAGACGCACCCGCCGGGCCCACTGAGGACAATGAAGAACAGATGAATTCAAGCCAGTGCTGTTCGAATGCAGTCAAGAATCCATCGACCCGAGTAACAGACCGCAATGGGTATCCTGGCTATGCCTGCGGACAGTGACCCCATCAAGCCGGTCAAAGCCGTTGCCCTGCAAACGACGTCCGCATCTCATGCGCACGACTCAAACGAGTGCGTCAGGGAGTGGGTATGCATCGACCATCGTCGCATTGCGCGCCGCCGCAATCTTCATTGTTCCGACAAGGCGGAACGCCATCGACGAACTCACAAACAAACGGCCTGCGACCACCGCAACGGCCATCATTCCATACGCCGATGCCTCGCCAATTGCTTTCGGCGCAATCTTCACCGTTGCCATAATCATTGGGTTCGTTGTCCGCCCAGCCGGAATAGTCCAACGGTTGACCATCGATCCAAACGAATTCCCCTTCGGTCATTTGGTCGCCCAAGCCAATCCAAAAGGATCCACCGTGCCATTGGCTCACTAACTCGCCGACGCGCGTGTTCTCTTCCGGAGTTTCAAGGACCACCAAGCGGCCACCCCGACGCAGACACTCATCGATACATCGTCTCCACCCAAATCCCTCAGCGCAAAAGGCATAAAATTCACCCATGGGGATGCAGCCATCGAGATCAACGGGTGGTCGCGGCATATCATCGGCGGCCCGGGGCACCAGTCGATAAGAATTGGCCGCGAAGTCAAGGATACCCACGATCCGGTCAAACTCGACGCCATCAACAAGCCATCCATCGGTGCCTTCAATATGTCGTGGATCAACATCGATGGCACCGTTGAGTTCAAATATCGGCCTAGATAAGCCTGTGACGGAGACATCGTTGAGAGCGATCAGAACCCCTTCATACAGTTCTGCGATATCTGGAATAGACACCTCGCCTAAGGTGAGTTCGATGGGTTCAGGTAATGGATTGAGGTCATCTGGGTCTTGCACTTCGAACGATTCGATTTGAAATTGGGTTCTGGTGTCGATGGTCCGCTGTGCCTCAGGGTCGGCCATCTCGCCCCCGTTGTTGACGGCAAATTCTTCGGCGTAACCCGTCAGGGTAATCATCTGTCCGGGTGCTAACGTGCCTGTGCTCACCCGAGAATCATTCTGGACCCATAACCCACTGTATGCCTCAGCGGTCTGGTCACTGATAAAAAAACCGCCCCGCCAAATCGGTGACGCGACAATGACATCGGTCAAAGAAATCTGTTGGAGGACCTGGACTTGACCTTGCTGAATTCTCTTAATGGTCGGCGGCGCAGTGGTCATATCGGCCATACCGGCTGCATCTATAACGGCAGGCGGAACGGCATCGAGCTCCATGTCCAGGGAGGTGTCCGTCATGACCGTCATGTCGAGGGAGGGCACCGGCTGCATCACGTCTTCGTCTGTCGGCTCACCATCGAGACTTATAAACGCATCAACGGCCGCAGAGTCAACGGTAAGGTCAGCCTCAACGCCTGAATCAAACCAACGATCAATGTTCTCTTCTCGAATACATCCACTCAGGAATGAGAGGGCCACGATCGCACCGATAACCAATTGTTTAGAGCGCAGTCGATGCGGTCGCCGAAATCCGGCGAGAATCACCAGTAGGCCGACCAAGGTGGCTGGTGTATGGCCACCATCGGACGATGCGTTACATGCACAGCCCGCACCTGAATTCTTGGTTTCAGCTTGATCAACGGTCACGGGCGTCGCGTCCGGCTCGGAATCAGGTCTAATATCCATGTCAGGCGCAGCCATGTCGGGCACGATTGGGCCCGGGCATGTTTCGTCTACAAAGCCATTGCAATCATTGTCGATGTCGTCCCCACAGACCTCATCACTGGCTTGCCCTAACTCCGCATTATTGTCATCGCAGTCTTCATCTGCACATACGCCGTCCTCGTCACCATCGACGCATACAGCACAGTTTTCATCGACGGTGCCGTCGCAATCGTCGTCGGTTTCATTATCACAAACCTCCATATGACCCGGATGTCGGGCTGGGTCTAAGGGGTCGCAATCGTCTGGATCACAGGCCGTGTCACCATCGGTATCAAGACAGCTTCCCTCACACACGCCGAGGGGAAATGGGGCGCCGGGTTTGACCGAACGCATGCATGGCCCCGGCGAGTCGGTACAATCGCCTCGCGTCACACAAATTTCATGGCAAAAACTGCCATCAGGACCGCCCAAACACAGGGTGCCATCAGCGCACACCGTCGAACCAATTTCACAGGGCGCACCAACGGCTCGGCCTTCGGTTGGACGGCAATAGGTCGCCCCCCACACATCGGGTACGCAGGCCGACTCCGAATCGCAATCACCACCGACCAGACGACACCGATCATTTGGCATGCAGGACAACAGCTCATTGCGGCAGTTCCGCGAGATACATTGACTGAGCAGGTCTTCTCCCTCGGCATCTCCACACTCCTGCTGTAAACAATCTTCAACGGGATCGTAGGCCGCCTGGGCATTTAATGTCCCAGTTCGATAGCAGCCATCAACACAAGACAGACGATCACAGCCACTCACACAGCGGTATACATCATCGCATGCACCATCTCCGACAGCATTATCAACGCCGACTTGGCAAGCGAACAATTCGCGTCGACAGGCCGAACGAACACATTGATCATTCCCTCCAGGACAGTTTGCATCGATGCATGCATAGAAGTGCTCAAACAGGAAATATTCCAGTCGGTCCAATTGCGCAAAACACCCAAATTGGCATGCTGGCGAGTCACAATTTTGTAAACAGCCGAAAGTCTCTCCACACGTGGTATCAAGGCAAACGCCGTTATCACAGATACCATCATTGCCACAGGCAGCCTGGCACTCACACAAGCCTGGCCGGTCTAGGCATGACTCGCCGCGTTCCATGACGCTGTCGATCCAACTTCTGAAGGCATCAACACGGATCTGGCTACTCCAACCTCGGCATACAGCTTGACCGATGGCCGCACTATTGACCCCTACAACGTATTGAACACCGTCGATGGTCAGCAAGCCTGGGCCACCCGAGTCCCCGAAACACACCCCACCATTTTGCTGTCGGGTCACGTATGTTCTTGTGTAGACCGCGTCTAATACGAGCGTTTTAGAATACTTCACTTCGCTGGAACCGGGGTCTTCAGGATTGGTCATGCCAAAGCCTGCATAAAAGAGCTCGGCACCTTGGTGCTCGACAAGAGAGTCGCGGAATATCGGAAAACTTGGAACATCGTCGATGGGCTCTTCCAGCCTCATCAAAGCGATGTCATAAAAACGTTTTCCGCCTCGCTGACCATAGGCTGGGTGGATGAACACCTCATCCACCCGATGGAGTCGACCCGTCGCTCGACGGTTTGCCCTCGTCCCCACAAAGAAATGGAACCATGTATCATCTGGGGCACCAGGCCGATTGCCCATTCGGCCATACCCCCCCTCGATGCAGTGGGCAGCGGTGAGCACCCACTGTGGATCGATCAAGGTTCCGGTGCAGAAGCTCCCGGTGTAGTCGTCTTCGGGCATCAACAGCGTCAATGCACCAATCGTTGGATAATTGTCTTCCTTGGTGCCCTCGACAATTGTCTTGGTATCCTGTGTGGTGACCGTCTGATGTCGGGATGTCTGGGAGCACGCGCCACAAAAAAACAGGAGCGCACACAAACCCAGTAAGCGAATCAAGTCATTCGTCGTCAACACGCGCACCATCCCCATCGTGGACCCCCAAGAGACTACACAGTACCCTTAACGAGACCTCTTCGTCCAACAAACCCACGAAAGCTCAACCCAAATGCACCTTATTGGTGTCGGTCACTCGGACTGCGAAGTCAGCTCTCGGCTCGTTGACTGGCGGGGTGACGCAACTGCTAGGCGGCTCGGCCGGAGACGGGATTTTCATCCAGCGCGGTTTCCGCTCTGAAGCGGCGGACATAGGGACGGCCATTGAGTTCCACATTGGCTGCCGGATTTCGACGTAGTTCTTCCTCGGCGGCAAGCACTTTGGCCCAGGTCTTGAAGTACGCCACGACGTCAGATCGGCGTTTGTAGTCGAGGGGTAGCTGTGCGCTTGGAACCCACCTGAGCACCTCAGGGTCGGATAGCCACTCGAGGTGACCCAACTCCTCGATGGTCAAACCCGCGTTTAAGAGTTGGGTGATCAGGTCATCGACGGCCAGACCGCTGTTTTCACAGAATGTCTGCGCATGATCGCGCCACTCTCCCTCTCCAGTGAGGGCGATTTGATGGATATCATCGGGGCTCATACCGGTGATGGTCTGCGCCAAATGCCCACAGTTACATCTGCCCTGGTGCGTCCAGCGGTAGGTCGCGCCGGATTCAAGCCGTTTTGCGGTTTCTTTTAGGATTTCGATCAGTCGACTCGCGGTTGCCATCGAGCGTTACTCCACACATTCGTTCATCAAATTGACCAGGCCACATGGGCAGGCATTCATAGATTAGCGAAACCAACGACGGGATGCATCTATCGAAGAAAAATAATCAGACTCGTGTTCGATCAGACCTATACGCGTGATGTGACCACGGGTGGTCGTAATACCCATATTGGTCCAGAAATCTTAGCGTCAGCTCCAAATCGACCCGTGCCCCACCGCAAACCGAATGGAATTGACTCGCGAAGGGATGACACATTTAGCGACATGGCGCGAAATACACTTGCATCAGGCTCCGGGAACTTTCTATCCTCACGTGGTCGAAATACTGAGAACAGAATCAAAGGAACAAAACAATGATCAATACACGCATTCCCCTCCTTGTTCTATGCACAACTGCGATCAGCTTCACAGCATGTGGACTGGGTGATGAGGGCAACTCAGAAACGGTCGTGGAATATGTCAAGTTGCAAGTGGCGTCTTCTCTAGACGAAGCCGGATGCGGTGACGCAGAAAACCCACCCTGTGAAGGCGGCGAGATCATTATGACCGCGGCTGAATGCGAAAACGACTCTGATACAGGCTTCTTTTCTGGCCGATTCACCGGTTCGAACGGTGTCGCCCTCGACATCAAAGTGAAAGGCTTTTCAACAACGCCAAACACCTACACGTGCACACAAGCCACGGATAATGCTGAAGACGCCGTGGGAAATAAGTTTGATTCATGCAGCGTATCCCTTTCCCTAGCCGACCCTGAAACCTCAGTGAATCGCTATGCAATGCACCGAGAGGTCGATAGCGAGAAACCGTTCAATTACACCGGCACATGCACGCTAACGACCACGTATGACGAACCGCGACTCAACGTCGATGTCGCCTGTTCAAACCTCATTCAAACAGACCTACAAGGAGCGCCTCGAAATCCCATCGACGAATCGGTCACGGTGTCCATTGAAACCGGTTCGACCTTCTTCTGCGACCTCTAGTTGTGATTGTCAAAGCACCCTGTGAAAGCGATTGGGTGTGCTCACGCCATAGACGATTGATCCTCACCTCCATCGCCAGCGACAAAGCAGACGAGCCCCTATGGATGAACGCCTGATAGCGGCGCATGCCGCCGATGAGAGACACGCGGTTAGACAAGCGGTCGTGCTTTACTCTGCCATTGTGGATGAGCACCCCAGTCTCCTGGCCGCCTATGGTCCCCTCGCCAGATTGCTTTTGGAAACGAGTGATTATGCAGGTGCCGATGAACTGGCACAACAAGGGCTCAGCCATGGTGATTATTCAGAGCTTTGGGCGGTCCGTTCTCACATCGCACAGGCCCGGTATCAAGCCGTCGATGCCATTCGATATGCCCAGAGTGCAATCGAATCAGACATCGGTTGTGGCTATGCTTGGTTCGCTCTGAGCACAGCCTTCGGACTGGCAGGTGAAGAGGCAAAAGCCACCGAGGCGATAGACGACGGGCTCAATTTAAGCCCAGAGCATCCGGATTTACTCGCTGAAGCGGCCATGGATCCTCGATTGAGTCCATCCGAGCAGGTTCATCGGTTGAAAGAATTGGTCGACCGCTTTCCGGCTCGACGGTCGTGCTCTGTCAACTTGGCCTTAGCCATAGCAAATACAGGCGACTACGCGTCCGCACGTGCAAAAATCCGAGAACAAATTGCCCTCAACGCCCAAGGTCACACCTTACATGGTGTTGAGGCCATGTATGCGGTCTTTGCGTCGGATTTGGTGGCAGCGGAGAGCGCGGCTAAACAGGCACTGGCGTTGTACCCAGGCTCCTTCTATGGGCGCTTTGCGCTATTCCACATCGCGCATCAGCGCGGAGAGCAAGCGCAGGCGCGAGAGCAGTTGGATGCCCTCCATGGGTTGGTCGCAGGCACCAGTTTGCATGCAAACTTCGTGAGCCAGCTTGTCGAGATCGCTGAGGGGCCTCAAATGACATACGAGCTGCTCGCAGAGTACAGAGAACAGTGGCCAGATTCTCTGAGTCTGCAAATCGCAATGGCAGACTTAATGTCGAGACACGGTCATCAAGATGAGGCGATGAGCATGGTCGCGCAGGCCCGCGAAGCGTGGCCAGAACGCTATGACCTCATGAAGATCGAGTGCCGGCTGCACATGGAAAAAGGAGACTTCGAATCTGCATCAGCACTTTTCTCGCACCTCGATGACGACGCAGAGCTTGCACTCTATCGACTGCAGATAGACGCTGCGTCAGCAGACAGCGAAGCGGAAATACATGCGCTCTACAGGGCGCATCTCGATGTATACCCAACACTCGACTTTGTGTGGGGCCAATTGTTTCGACACGCCGTCGAGCACGGCGACCTGTCTGAAATCAATCGGCTGACCTCGGGGCCATTTAAGGTTCCAGTCGCGGTGAGCTGTGCCGCGCGTGCCTATGTTTTCTCATTGAGTAAGTCCTATTCCGATGCCGATGGCGAATTGACGGCTTTGCTTGCGGAACCCAATTTGACTGAGCACTGGCATTGGGCTTGGGAATTTGCCCTGGAAGCATCATTGGCCCCACCTTTGGCACACTTCCATTCCGAGATCCACAAACGCTCTGGCCTTTAACCAGAGTCACTGAGTCAGCCTTGAGACCATACCCCGAGTCATGTTGGTGGTCGCAAAGCGGTCGACGAGAGACCTGACGTGATGTAGAGCTGCGTGTGGTCAGCCGGCGATACAGCGTGGTTGGCCTGCGCTCTACACATCACGGACCAGGGAAACTTCACCTTCGAAGTGGAACCTGTGATATCATCCCGCGCGAGCCCCGGACAACCACGCCGACGGGTATTCAGTGGAGACGAGAATGCATAAACTCATAACGGTCATCATGTTGCTCACGATTGGGTGTCACCAACTCCCAGACACGAATCAGAGCAACGGTCATGATCTGACGGATCTGAAGGCACGAGGCGATAACTATGTGAGCACAAACGCCCGCGAATATGCCATTACGGGGCGTGCACACGCCCAATTGCCGGAGAATTTTGATGACCTGGTCGGGGAAGCGCGTGGTCAAGCACTCCAGAAAAGTGTCGATCGGCACCTGATGACCGTGTCGCGATCAGTCCGAAAACACATCGACGCTGTCCTCAGTGAGTTCAACAACGGTGTGACCGGTGAGAAAGCAACTTATTTTACGTACTTTAGACGCGGTGAATCACAGTCATCCCAGAACCTCGAAATCGGGTCGGATGGCCGCATCGCATATGACTTTCGGCTGGATTTTGTCGGCAGTGTTTACCTGATGAGTAAGCTTGCGCCGGGCAGAGCACAGACACGGCGCTTCGAGGTCGATATCGTCGATTACAATGGACGGGTATCGGAGACCATCGGCGTAAACGTCAAAGGCAGTGAAGCAAAAGATGCGTTTCCACGATACGCAGAATTATTCGAGGACGGTGTTCTCGATATCGGAATTCACTTCGGCGGCGATTACAATGAAGAGCGATTCGACTTGGAGACCGCGAAGTGGCTGGTGGGTGTTTTGGTCGATGGGGACTGGACCCATCCCACAGTCAAAGAGTTCGATGATTTGAAGATCGACTCGGGTCCGTTCAAAAGGACGCTCAACATTGACGGCGGCCAGGTCATAGTGGAGCTGCACATCTCTCATTCCGATATGGTCGAACCTGCCGATGAAGCCCTGTTGAGCGATGCCATAAAGACCAGTTTGGCAACACGCGATATCGTCCTCTATTCTGGACATGCCGGGGAAAACTCTGGTTTTATTATGGATTACCAACCGCGACACGAGATTCGCGCATCGGAATTCGCGTCGATTCCAATGGCGAACAAATATCAAATCTATCTGATGGATGGATGTCGGACCTACAGAACATACATCCGGGATATCATGGCCAATCCAACGAAAACCTTTGAGAATGTCGATATTGTCACGACCATCAACACAACCCCGTTTTCGGCAGGCTTTCAGCTCATTTGGGAATTTATTTATTGGATGACTCTCACCAATGATGAAGGACGTCATCTACCGTTGAGTTGGAAAGCGATTTTGAGAGGCGTCAATCGACCCGCATTCAAAAGCGTCCATTATGGTGTCCACGGAATTGCAAACAATCCTCAACTCAATCCGAACGGCAGTACCGATGTCGCATGTACCCCGTGCACTCAGGATGCCGATTGTGGGGCTGGCGGAAATCTATGCCTGGGCTACGGGGGTGGCGGCATGTGTGGGGTGGCGTGTACACATGATACGGCGTGTGGCAACGGATATCGTTGCGCGCGGCTGGTTGACGACCCTGAACTATTCTATATTCCCAAGCAATGTGTTCGGCGGGATTATGCCTGCCGATAGAGCACGCAGAGAAACGAAGATAATGGACCGGTATGAGACTGCATGAGCTCACAGCGTTAGAGCAAGCCCAAGCCCTGCGAGGTGGCCAATTTAGTTCCGAAGAATTGGTCCGCCACTACTTTGACCGAATCGACCGTTATAACCCACAACTTCATGCATTCTCGCATGTCGCGAAGCGGTCTGCACTCAAGCAAGCTCGAAACGCCGATAAAGCCCTTCGCAAACTCGAGGCCAATGAAGGTCCGCTCTTCCTAGGGGTGCCGACCGGCATAAAAGACTTGGTCCCAACACGCGGGCAACCAACCCGGCTGGGGTCGAGAGCCTACCGATATATGATTGGCCCCTCCGATGGGGCCGTCGCACGCTTTATCTATGACGGTGGTTTTGTCTCGCTGGGCAAGCTCACAACCTCGGAATTCGGTGTCTTGCCAACCACGGAGCCGGAGATCCATCCGCCCACACGAAACCCATGGAATCAGGCTCGAACACCAGGGGGGTCAAGCGGGGGTTCAGGGTCCGCAGTCGCAGCTGGATTACTCCCTATTGCCCACGGGTCTGATGGGGGCGGCTCCGTGCGGATCCCGTCAGCTTTGTGCCATTTATTTGGTTTCAAGCCGTCCCTATCATTACTCGGCAATCTACACGGCAAATACAACCAACTCGGCCTCTCCGTTATGGGTCCATTGGCCCATAACGTCGCCGATGCTGCTGGCATGCTCGATGTGATGGCGCGCCGTCCGAACAGGCGATCGGCTGGCGACTCGTGTTTGGCTGCTTGCGATCAAGCTGTTGGCCCATTGAGGATCGCTCTGCTTACAGAATCAACCATCGGGGACGTCGACGAAGAGATCTTGGACGCCGTTCAAAATACAGCCCGATTACTGGAAGAAATGGGCCACATAATCGAACCGGTCCGTCCGGCTGATGCAAACCTAGATGAGTTTTTACCCGTTTGGCAATTTGCCGTCAGCGGCGTGCCTGCCCTCTCAGAAAGACTGCTCATGCCAGTGACCAGATGGCTCCGTGAATCAGGCAAAAAGCTGCCTTTCGAACAGGTGGAACAACGACGTCAAACAATGGCACAAAAAATCCATAACCAGCTCGATGGATTCGACCTATGTCTCAGCCCGACGGTGCCGATTCCTGCTCCGTTGATCGGAGAGTTCGATGACCATTCGGATCCTGAACAGTGGTTCAAAAAATCTGCACCACTCGGCGCGTTTACGGCCCCCTTCAACTTAACCCATGGACCCGCTGCTAGTCTCCCAGCTGGTCTGACTCAGTCCGGTCTACCCATCGGTGTTCAAGTGGCTGGTCATCCTGGTGCTGACCATCTGGTTCTCGCCTTAAGCGCACAATTGGAAGCGGCCTTGGACTGGCGGTCTACGACCTGTCGATTATTTCACTGATTTGGCCTGCGCCCCCTCGGGTGGTCGATATCTAACCATGCCTTCTTGCGTCGTCGATGCCACCAAATGACCATCGAGATCGAAAAATTGGCCTCGGACGAGTGCACGCCCTCCGCAACAGGTCGGTGAATCGATGGTATGGAGCAGCCATTGGTCGCAACGAAAAGGCCTGTGAAACCAGATGGCATGGTCCAAACTTGTCATTCGGATCCCAGGTGTCGGCCAAGACATCCCAAATGGCCTGAGGGCCGTCGTCAAAAAATTGAAGTCGGATACATAAGCGAGCAAAGCCCGGTGCAAGCTGTGCCGGTCGGGCAAGGACCCTCTCGTTCGATACCAGAACATTTGATGAGCTGGTCCCGGGGTTGGATCGAATGGATTGACGGGCTCAACAGGCCGAGTTTCGAAGGGTCGTTCGGCCGAGAGCAAGATGCGATATTTTTGCGGCACAGAATCAACCAGTTCGTTGACATAATCTTGGGACGAACGAAGGGTCTGCGGCCCTGGGACGGACGGCATTTCAGATTGTCTGTCTAAAGTTGCCTCGTTTTGGTGAAAGGAGAGTGACATGGTCATAATGGCCTTTTGCCGTTGGAATGCCTGGACCCGGCGAGTCGAAAAGCTCCGACCGTCTCGAGTGCGCTCAACCTCATACGAGACGGGATGCTCAACAGAGCCCGTTCTGAGAAAATAAGCATGAAGAGAGTGGATAGGTCGATCATCGACCACAGTCAGAGCGGCTGACATCAAACCTTGCCCGAGAACTTGGCCACCAAAAACTGTCCCCCAACCAAGGTCTTGACTCGCCCCAGAAAACCGATTCTCCCCATTGGTTTGAGTTGAAAGTAGATCGACTAATTTGGCTAAAGATTCGCTCAAGAAACCTCCGCTTTTCATCCTCAATTTGTCCGGCCGCAGCCGGCGTCTATCAGTCTAATCTTAAAACGACTTGTTGGCCATTGTATGCTCACCATGAGCGTGATGATTCAACCGTGTTTGTAGGCTTGCAGTTGGGTCAATGAATAGGCTACCGTCGCGGGCGAGACGGAGGCCATATTGGGTGTATGCGCCTGGTCGACACGATCCAAATCAGGAGAGGATATGAGATACGCATTGATTACGGTACTTGCATCTTTCGCACTTGTGCTGAGCGGATGTGGGGATGATAACGAGTCCACTGGCAGTGCTGGCGGTAGTGGCGGTGCTGGTGCCGAAGGCGGTGCTGGCGGTGCTGGTGCCGAAGGAGGTGCTGGCGGTGCTGGTGCCGAAGGGGGTGCCGGCGGTGCTGGTGCCGAAGGGGGTGCCGGCGGTGCTGGTGGCATCGCTGACAATTGCCCTGATGACGTTTTTTTGGACGTGGCCGCATTCCAGGGACCTGGCGCGAATTATCCAGCACCAACCCTCCAAGTGACCTGCACACAGTCTGATATGACCGTGACGACAAACGGGATTCCACATTATACCTACATGTCGACCACGCCCAATGGACTCAGTGCACAAAACCACTCTTGGACGATTCCTCTATCGCCTGAGTACAGCGAGGAGACAACAACAATTCCTCTTCTTGGGACCGTTGGTTTCGCCATCAACGGGATCCCAATCTACGGACCGAATGAAGGCCCCATGCCAGATCCATTCGGAGATCCTGTGGCCAATGACGTCATGGACGAGTCCCAGGGGCATACGGGCGGTAATGCTGATTATCACTATCACATGTTTGTTGAACAAACGTTTCTTGATGCAGATGGTGACGGCATCCCTAATCTGTATGATGATGAGCCCATGGAGGCACTCGAGGGGCCATCACCGATTCTTGGTTTTGCCCTCGACGGCTTTCCCGTGTACGGACCGCGAGGGTGCACAGACGCAGACTGCCAAGAGGTCATCACGTTCAAGAGCAGTTGGGAATCAACGAATTACGAAGCGGATTCAGTCGGGTGCACGCTCGGCCAAGCGTGCAGCGATCAAAACAGTTATGTGTGCGCAAATGCGGTCATCGATGGCGTGGTTACCACGGCTTGCGTTTTCAAAGACTATGCGTGGGATAACCATGCCTATCAACAACAAGCCGGCGAGGGTTGGCTCGATGAATGTAATGGGCGTATCGGGCCGGATGGAACATATCGCTACCATGCGACCAACACATTCCCCTACCTGCTTGGGTGCTACCACGGCGTCGTCGAGGCGGGAGATACGATGCAGCCAGGCGACGGACAAGCACCAGGTGGTCAAGAGCCTGGTGGCATGGGGGCTGGCGGCATGGAGCCTCCGGCTGAAGCCGTGGCCGCATGTGTGGGCCTAGCTGACATGGACGCGTGTTCATTTGAGATTGATGGACGCCAAATTGATGGCGTTTGCCGAACACCTCCAGGCGCGGGTGGATTGGCTTGCGTCCCCGCCCGACAGTAAGCCCACGATGAAACGAGGCCCCACCAAGATTGTCTGTCTAACAGAAGAGCCGACAGAAATCTTGTGGGCGCTCGGAGAAGCAGACCGGATTGTCGGCATCAGTGCCTATACCGTGCGCCCACCGGAGATCAGGAAAACAAAGCCTATCGTATCCGCCTTCATCAATGGCAGTGTTCAAAAAATTAAGGCTCTGAAACCGGATTTGGTGGTCGGTTTCTCAGATATTCAAAGCGAACTCGCTGCCAAGTTGATCAAAGCCCACCTGCCCGTCTTGATTTTTAATCAGCGCACCATCGCTGAAATCCTCGAGGTGATCGGCACCCTCGGCCGCATTGTCGATGCATCTGCCAAAGCCAATGCTCTGGTGGACCAATACCGACGACGTCTTGACCAAATCGCGACAGCCGGACGCAAACTCAGCTATCGCCCACGAGTTTACTTCGAGGAGTGGGATGACCCGATGATCAGCGGAATTCAATGGGTCAGCGAGCTCATCGAGGTCGCCGGTGGAACAGACGTATTCTCCGATCTGGCAGAATGTAAAGGCGCGATGGAGCGTGTTGTCACGTCTGAACAAATCATCGCCGCTCAACCAGATATCATACTGGCGTCTTGGTGCGGAAAGCCTGTGGATATTGATCAGATCAAAAGCCGCGCTGGGTTTCATGGCATTCCCGCCGTGCAAAAACAGCGCATCTACGAAATCGATCCATGTATCATTTTACAGCCAGGGCCAGCGGCCCTCACCGACGGGTTAGACCTTGTGAGTCAAATCATTCGGGGTTAATGTGCGTGACATCCACCGACTGTGTGCGATAATCAAGCCCGTTAGAGAACGCGAAGGCCGAGGCATGAACACGTTTTTGGCACCCAAACGAACCATGGAAGACGGTTTGATTATCCGCTGCTATCGGATCGAGGATGCTCAACCGCTGATGGATGCGACCTACGAATCGTACCACCACTTAAAGCGGTTCATGCCATGGGCTACCGCATCACAATCCGTCGATGAGACGCGAGATTTAATCGCGAATTTCATCGACGCCTACGAGGCCAACGACGACTTCGTCTTCAGTATCTGGGATCAGGATGAGACGAACTTACTCGGCGGCAGCGGTTTTCATCTAAGGGAAGGTCCGCTTAAAACCCAGAGCGCGGAAATCGGTTTGTGGATAAATAAGGTTCATGCAGGGCGCGGTCTGGGCCGAAAAGCCCTAAGAGCCATCATCAACTGGGGATTTACCGACTGGCCATGGGTGCGTCTAGCTTGGCGTTGCAATGCAGAAAACATTGCAAGCATTCGCTGCGCCGAATCGAACTCGATGGTCCGGGAGGGCACACTTCGGCACCAATATAACCCAGTCGATGGCTCACGGCGGGAAACAGCCTGCTATTCTATTTTAAAGCATGAATGGACCGGTTAGCTGGAACACGTCAAAGTCTTCGCGCCGAGAGTAGACCAATGCAGGATAGATAAGATGCTAAAGTCACACTACCCCCTCTACATTGGCGGGAAAGCCATTGAGACCGACGCTCGGATCGACGTGTTCGACAAATACACCGGCCAACGAATCACCTCGGTCTCAAAAGCATCGACAGACGACATCCAAAGGGGCATTGCCGAGTCTGTAAATGCCGCGAACGCCATGAAGGCGCTGCCCAGCTATGCGCGACAAGACATCCTCAATCAGTGTGTCTCTGCCTTCGAAAACCGAACCGAAGAATTCGCTAATGCGCTGTGTTTGGAAGCCGGCAAACCAATCCGCGATGCGCGAGGGGAAGTGGCTCGCTTAATCGATACCTTTCGCTTTGCTGCGGCTGAATCCGTGCGGACCACAGGCCAGGTCATGGATATGGAAATTTCAGCCCGTACAGCAGGCTACAGCGGTCTGTGGAAGCGTGTCCCAATCGGGCCCGTATCGTTTATTACGCCATTCAATTTCCCTCTTAATCTGGTGGCACACAAAATTGCGCCAGCCATCGCTATGGGCTGCCCTTTCGTGTTGAAACCAGCAAGTTTAACACCTATCGGCGCATTGTTGATCGGCGAAATCCTCGCAGAAACAGGCCTCCCTGATGGCGCATTTTCAATCATGCCATGCGACCGGGAGTCCGCTGGTGCATTCACGACAGACCCCCGACTCAAACTGCTCAGCTTCACAGGCTCGGCAGACGTCGGTTGGCAGCTGAAAAGTCAATCAGGAAAAAAACGCGTCATCCTCGAACTCGGGGGCAACGCCGCATGCATCGTCGACAGAGACTGGGATCTGGACGACGCGGCCACGCGTATTCTACGCGGTGCATTTTATCAATCAGGGCAAAGCTGCATCGGTGTGCAGCGGGTTTTGATTCACGAACAAATCTATCATGAACTGAAAACGAAATTGGTCGATGGCGCAAACCAACTTCTGGTAGGAGATCCACGTCATGAATCAACCAGTATCGGCCCCTTGATCACCGAGAATGAAGCCATTCGGGTCGAACGCTGGATTACAGAGGCACAAGACGCGGGGGCCAGACTGCTCTGTGGTGGACAAAGAGACGGCGCATTCGTCAATGCAACCTTCATGGAGAATGTACCTCGGCATGTGCGTTTATATCGAGAGGAGGTCTTCGGACCCGTTGCTTTACTGACCCCATTTTCCGATTTTGAAGATGCAATCAACGAAGTCAACGACAGCCGGTTTGGCCTGCAAGCGGGGGTATTTACCAGGGATTTATACAAAGCGCAGCAGGCATGGGATGCCCTTGATGTCGGTGGTGTTATCATCGGAGATATTCCGAGCTGGCGAGTCGATCATATGCCGTATGGTGGTGTTAAAGACAGCGGCTTAGGCCGCGAAGGGATTCGTTACTCCATGGATGACATGAGCGAGATTCGGCTTTTGGCGATCCGTCGGCCGTAGGTTTGGTAGGGCAAAGATGTCTGGGTTGGGTAAAGATTATTATGGAATCCTCGGCGTAAAACCGACGGCATCGGATAAAGAGATTCAGGCTGCGTATCGTGACCTGGTGAGTCGCTATCACCCGGATAAACACCAGGATAATGCGCTTCGTGAGCTCGCAGAAGAAAAACTCCAAGAGCTGAATGAAGCCTATGAGATCCTGTCAAATCCGCAACAAAGAGCGCGCTACGACCGTGATCCGACACGTGTTTTCTCGACAGCGGGCACGCAACCAACCGCGCAGTCAACGACCCTGCGAATTCAACGATTCCTCAATTGGGCCCTGATCGTGATCGGGACCCCGATCCTTGTTCGTTTTGTCCGTAACCCAAAAGTGAGTGCGGCTATCATAATTGCGGCCGTCTTGTGGTTTGTCTGGCGCTGGCGAAAGCCGCGCTCGTGAGGAGCTGTCTTGGCGAGAGTGCGCCTGTGAGGCAGAATTAAATGCACCTGGGCTGTGACTTCTTTTAATTGTCCATTGTACTTAAGGGCGATCCACAGTAGATGAGTTGTAATGAGTTATTTGGAGGCTCTCGATGAGTGAGTTTGACTGGGTAAAGAATATGCAAGGCGGTGGCGGCCAGCGCACACCGGATGATTTCCATATCAACATCGATCCAGAACGCATGTTTAAGCTGTTTTGGTTGGTTGTGCTGGTCCTCGTCCTACTCTGGGGCGGATCGTCTGCCTATTATACGGTCGAAGCAAACGAAGAAGCTGTCGTCCTCCGTTTAGGAAAAATCCATGATGTCTATGGGCCTGGTTTTCACGGGAAACTGCCGTTCGGCATTGACCAAGTGCACAAGCGCGCGGTCAAAACAGTGCACTCTGCCGAGTTCGGCTACCGGACACTCAGTGCGGGTGTAAAGAGTCAATTCGACTACAACAGCCCAGGCGTCGTTGCCGAGGCATCGATGCTTACCGGCGACCTCAACCTGGTGATGATTACCTGGGAGGTCCGCTACAAAATTAACAAGTTAAAGGACTATCTGTTTGAAGTTCGAGACCCTGAGCAAACCCTGAGGGATGTGTCGGAAGCCGTCATGCGCATTGAAATCGGAGACCGCTCAGTCGATGAGGCGCTCACTTTGGACCGCCCAGCTATCGAAAGTGCCGTGAAACAGAAAATGCAAGAGGGCTTAGACGCCCTGAAATGTGGGATCCAAATCGTTAAGATCAACCTGGGCCGTGCATCGCCACCGGATGCAGTTCGAGACGCCTTCAGTGGGGTCAATAGAGCGATGCAAGTGAGAGCTCGAATCGTCAATGAAGCCGAGGGCGAGCGGAACAAAAAGATCCCTGCCGCACGCGGTGCAGCTGAACGTGTCGTCAAAGAAGCGGAGGGCTACAAAATCGGCCGAGTCAATCGCGCGAAGGGCGAGACCGATGCATTCCTAGCCGTCTTGGCTGAATACCGGAAAGCGGAAGACATCACCCGTCGCAGGCTCTACCTAGAAGCGATGGAAGCATCGCTTCCCAAGGTCGGTGACATCATGCTCATCGACGACAAAGATAACGGCGTGTTGAAACTCCTGGACCTCAAGAAGGGAGGAGCAAAATGAAGAACAAAGCATGGATTGCCCTGACCGCTGCAATACTGGCGACGACAGCCGTCGGTGCAGCATCGATGTACGTTGTTCCCGTCTACGAGTTTGCCATTGTGACTCAATTTGGTCGGGTGGTCGAAGAAGTCAAAGAGCCGGGCCTCAAGTTTAAAATTCCATTCATTCAAGAAGTGACGATGATCGACAGCCGCCTTCGGAATTGGGATGGCGAGCCGAGTGACCTTTTGACCATCGATAAGGAAAACATCGAGGTCAATACCTGGGCCCGCTGGAAGGTCACAGAACCGAGGCGTTTCTATGAGGCTGTGAGGACCGAAAGTGCCGGCCAAAGCGTTTTGGACGGTGTCGTTGAAGCCTCGGTTAAGAATGTTATATCCGCAAATCGGCTCTATGAAGCGCTGAGAAATACGCAAAGACGTCTGCAGTATGAGTCAGAGGAACTCGAAGAAGCCGAAGCGGCGCGAAACGTCAAAATCGCCGTTGGCCGTGAGAAGGTCGCCAATGAGATTCTCACTCGAGCGGGTACAGGGGCTGTCGACGAGTACGGATTCACCATCAACGGGCTACAAATTAAGACGTTTAACTATGTCAAATCGGTCATTCCAAAAATTTATGAACGAATGCGGTCCGAACGAATCCGTATCGCCAATCGCTACGAATCGGAAGGTCGCGAGCGAGAGGCGAAAATCTTAGGTAAAATGGCAAAAGACCTCGAAAAGATTGAGTCAGAGGGATACGCATCGGCCGCCACGATTCGAGGCTCCGCTGATGCCGAAGTGCTTAAGATTTATGCTGATGCATACGGTAAAGATTCAGAGTTCTACTCATTCAGTCGAAGTCTCGACCTTTTTCCAAAGACATTTTCCAGCAAAATGCGGCTCGTTCTCTCAGCTGACGATCACGATTTCTTGCGCTACTTGAAGGGGTTCGGCCGCTTCGACGGTCAGTCCCATCGTCGGCCGTCCCTGGCAACACCGGCCCAATAACACGCCATCTTGCCCGCACGGGGCCAAGGATGCCCACCGAGCAGTCCGCTGGTGCCCTGGGCGTCTTTTGGCCGTGTTGGCCTAGCGGTGCGTGTCCACTGCTGTCTGCACACTCAGCATAACGATCAAGGGCACATGGAGTGTCGTCGACTGAGCCGACAGAATGAACGGCTTTTTCACTGACGCCATCACACTCACCCAACGTGTCGCAGCGGCGCGCAACGCCACCATTGGGCTGACTTCCAAACGCCCACTGTTCTCGGCAACCTCATTGGACCACCTGGCAGGAAACTCTTTGAAGAGTTCTGTCCCCAAGCTAGGGAACCACGTGGTCGTGCCGAAGGACGAACCAATCGCAACGCGTTGGGTCAATGAGATAGGACCACGGTATCCATATCGATTGGCGTAGAGTGAACCCGTCCATTCCGTCTCACCGCCAAGCACGAATTCTCCGAACCCGTATTCGATTTGGACCGCCGCCAGCGGGTCAAACGTCCCGGTGCCAAAGAACACATGTTGATGTCTCCGACCTCGTCGGCCTAACTCAAATGGGTCCGGTTCTATGGCGGCAACCGGAAAACTGATGCCGTATTTCACATCCAAACGAAGCGTATCTAACGACGCCGGCGTCAACAGCCGATGACGGACCTCGAGACGCAAATCATCGACGCCTGTGATGGTCTCGTTTCGATGATGGATACTTTCAAATCCGTTGAGTTTACGCCCTGCCTGGTCGAGAAAATCCACGGAACTTCTGACCAGCCTTAACGGGATCGCTAAAGACAGCTCGACCCTCTGAGTAAAAACATACGAAACGGTGAGGTCTGTGTTCAATAAATCAAGGGTTTGAGCATGGGTCATCGCTTGCTGTTCTTGGGCAACACCTGGCTCATACTGATTCGATGGTACAGTGTGACTCACCCGTACCCTGGCCCCCATTGTCGATATGGTGAGTCTGAGCTTGCCAAGATGCAATCCATAACCACCGTGATCCCCGCCACCGGCGAGATTTGGGTTTGTTCAGCCACTTCAGGCACCGCCGAGGGCAACCCCAGGAAACGAAAAGGCGATAACACTACCGGCGATCACCATGCTAACGAACAGTCGGCTCATTGTGTCAGTGCCTTATCGATGAGTTCGTCTAGCGCCCCAAACTGGAGTCCGGATAGTCGGCCGACTTCAACTCGATTTCGGTCGTAGACAATGACAAATGGCAGTTCTGGAACACGGCCCAAATACCGCTTTGCAATCACAGAATCCCAATCGCCAATATCGATTCGACGATAGGCAAGGTCCGGCTCATTTTGGAGAATGCCCATGACGTATTCGTCTACTTGTCGACAGGGGCCACACCAAATGGCAAAGAAGTCGACGATCGTTGCTTTACCAGACACAGCCAAGCGCGCGACATCCAGTTCTCTACCTGGATTACGAATGGTTCTGACATCTTTATCGGTCTTCTCTAGCCCGGGCTTTTTGTACCGACCCTGGCCAGCACCCACTGTGACGCCATAACCTAGACTACTGACCAACCTCTGTAGAGCATCGGGTGTCTGTTTTCCCGTCTCGTAATGAATCGAGAGTTCAGCTTTGACCTTATGGAACTGGACGCGTCGAACGCCCTTCGCACCACGAAGTACGTCAACGCTGTGTACACCGCAACTCGAGCAACTGATGTCCTGCAGTGATAAAACAACATGCTGAGACGATGCCGCGCAACCAGCCAGGACCAGTGCGCCGAAGCATAGCCCCAGTTTGGCCTTTGATAAGCGGAGTAACCTCGCCTTAGACCCAGTAAAAAAAGAGTGCCCGTCAAACAAGAGAAGCACCTATATCAAAAAGAGTGTGCTCGCAGCACACACACCGTATATCAAGCGAACCACTTCCAGTGGCCAAGCCCACTTTCGGCCCTCAAAGAGACCTGCCCACACACTCAATGATAAGACGACAAAGACAGCACCGACGATTTGATGCTGAACACCGATGCTCTTTTCAAAAGTCAGCAAGACCCCGAGGATGGTGCCCGTCAGGATCAAGTTTAATAGAATGTAGCCATGCAGTTTGGATGCTTTGTCCACGTTGTAACCGCGATCGTCTCCTGCGAATAATGTTTTTGGATCGATGGGTCCGTCTGGCGTCCATTCCGGTGGCATGAACCACACTTTTAGCCCGTCAACGAAAGACGCTTGCGACGCAGATAACTTTGACAGGTAGACCCACGGCCCCACATTCGCCCAAATGGGGTTCCAGCTTCGCAACGGTTTGAGGGTTCCGTAGAGCACTTGCTCATGTTCATCTTGGAAGGTCCCGAAAAGGCGGTCCCAAATGATCAACACACCTGCGTAGTTTTTGTCTATGTAATCCGGATTGGTGCCGTGATGGACGCGATGATGGGACGGAGAGTTAAACACCCATTCGAAAGCACCAAGCCGTCGAATGGTCTCCGTGTGAATCCAGAATTGATAGAGTAAGTTAAAGGCCAATGAAGTGGCGTAGACCTCGACCGGTAGGCCTAAAAATGCAAGTGGCAGATAGAAAATCCAATTGTAGAAGACGCTAAACCAAGGCTGCCTAAGCGCGACGCTTAAATTATACTCTTCAGATTGGTGGTGAACGGCGTGAGTTGCCCATCCGAGATTCACCCTGTGGCTGAAACGATGATACCAGTAAAAACAGAAATCTGTGACGATGAAGCCAATGACCCATGTCCACACCGAGTCCATTGCCCAGCGGGCGGCCCCATAGTGAGTTTGGAGCGCAACGTAGGGAATCAGGACGGTCGATTTGGCGAGGAGTGAGATGGTCTGATCGCCCAGACCGCAACTCATGTCCGTGATGGCATCGTTTATGCGGACGTCTTTTTTCTGCTTACGTAAAACCAGCCATTCGATGCCTATCAGCAAAAGAAAGAAAGGGACGGCCACGCCTATGGGATTAATATCCATACCCACAAATCTAACGCGCTTATTGACCAAGGGCAATTCAATGTGTTGGACGCAGGGTCTGGGCGCAAGCGACCCTCACAGACGAAGGCCGATGGTAGGTCGCAACTGGATGTGGTCAACGCCAGGTTGAAAGTCGGTCTTCAGCCTACGAAAGCATGGCCCCTATGGACCTGTTCTGCGAATTTCTAGCTCGTATTGCCCTTGGCCGCCAAACCCAGCCGAGTCCACGAAAATATAAACTTTGTCACCCTGGTTCTGGTTCCAGAGCCAGGCCCCGCTGTCAGGCATACCAGGCTCATCATCGTTACATGCAAGTTCAGCCTCATCTGATTCAACCCCGCATTCGCTTCTTACGAACATGAATGTGTCCGTCGCGCCGAATGCATAGGTGAAGACCGTATAATTGCCGTCTGATGGGATGGTAAACTCATACAGGTCATTCCAGCCTGTGTGACCCCATGGTTCGCATGTGCCACGCCCATGTTCGCCGTAGTGATTATCTTGCCTGGTTTGGTCACCCATATATTCCCACACATTTTGACCTGCTTGCTGACCGTTCATGTCGACCGCAGTCCACTCAGGCGGACACGCTGTCCCGGTCATATGACAATGGGGCACCTGCTCGATGAGAGGATTGGTGATAAAGCATTCCGCACCATCGGGACAGACGGTACGCGCACTTTGCGAATCACATTCTTCATCAATCCCGACCGGCACAGGCTCTTGTAAGGGGACCACAAGATGGTTAGAGACCATGTTTTGAAGGTCGAATACACCCACGCTGATTTGCTCTATAATTTGTCTTTGAGCCGCGTCTGGGTCGCGATTGACGCTGGTGGTTCCCGAGAAATCAAAGCGGCCGTCATCGCGCGCTTGTTCTGTGATCTCAAGCCCAGTCCGAAAAGGACCTGGCCAACCCAAAAGGCTGACCGGTTGACCGCCTGCATCAAAGTAATAGAATTCGAGCCCATCTAGACCAATGAGTCCGCGAACACCAGTGAGGTCGACAGACGTCGAACCCGTATTGCGGTTAAACCAAGCCTCAGCCGACTGAACCTCAGGACGCACCAGCTCAGCCACGTCGAGTCGATAGGTACCCGTTGTCTCAAAATTGGGATTTGATTGACCGTCTACGAATACATAGACCAGCTGATTTGCCTCCAAATCGACTGTGACGCTGGCATCGCGATTGAACTGACCGGTGTTGCAGGCCAACTCAGACGTCTCGATGCCACACATGCTTCGGACATAGACTGCGGCAGGTGCCAGCGGTAAGTCGCCGGCACTGACGACAGTAAAGATGTATGTCGATGCGGCCGGCGCCGTAAATTCGTAGACATTATATCCTTCACCACCGTCACAACTGCCCGTCATATTCGTCGGCGCATTTCGACTGGTATCGCCCTCCACAGTCCAGACACTGCCGACTTGGCGGTCATTCAAGTTCACCCTCGGATCGGGACAACCTATGGTCGAATCGAAGCAGCGGAAATTATTACCTTGCCCATTGGCGGTCATGCAAAAATCTTCTGGGGCACATCGATTGAGCCCGCCAAAGCGGTCGCAGGCAGCATTTCGTACTTGAAATGGCGGTAAGTCAATGGCTGGCGTGCTGACTTCGCTCGCCTGGTTTGCTCCATCAAAAACCCTCAGGCGCGCAGCAACAAAGGTCGGCATTGGATCGAGGAATCGATTTTGCTCAAACATGAGATCCGCGTACGGAATTGAATACGAGCCATTGAAGACCCCGTCGGCCTGCGCCAAACTGACAAAATTGAGCCTGACTGGGCCTTGCGGATTGAGGACATTACTGCCGTTTATATCGAGTAATTCCAGCTCAAAATCAGTCACGTTCATATCCAAGTCTCGGCCGCTGACGACAATGCCGAGTCCATCAGACTCTGGATCATAATAGACATTGGCTTGCTCGATAACCGGTCGCGGATTGCCTTCGACACATTGACCGTTTTGATCGCACTCGCCCCCTAGACAATCCGATGCTTGCTGGCAGCTGGCCCCATCGGCACATGGGTCACAATCCGGTCCACCACAGTCAACGTCGGTTTCATTTCCATTGGCGATTTGATCGTCACAGGTCGGCTCCGCTGTACAGACCCCCTGCAAACAAAGTTCGCTCTCACAATCCGATGCCTGTACACAGGTTTGCCCAAGTAGGCAGGGTGCACAAAGCCCGCCACAATCGGTGTCGCTCTCCGTTTGGTCTTGGACACCATTAATGCAGCTCGCAATGGGCTGACACGCTGCCGCCACACATTCAGTGCCTCGACCACACCCGGCATTATCGTTGGGATCACAGAGTGCGCAGCTGCCGTCAACGCACTCTGGCTCTCCGCCAATACAGTCGCCATCATCACGACATTCATTACACGCTCGGGCAGCGCCGTCAGCGACACAGAATGGCGCATTTGCCGCGCAACCTATATTCGTACCCGGTTCGCAAACTTCACACACACCGGCAAGACACTGGCTTCGGTCGCCCGGACAATCCTGGTTGTCCCGACACCCAACACAGGTGTTCTGACCATTATCGCCCGGCTGACAGAATGGTGTATCTCCGCCACAGCCGGCATGGTCCACCGGATCACAAACCGCACAGTTGTCGGCAACGCATTGCCCAGCGACGCCAGCACAATCACCGTCGTCACGACATCCGATGCACGTAAAGCCATCTCCCCGCTGAACGCAGAATTCTGTGTCTCCTGCGCACCCAGCGTGGTCCACCGGGTCGCAAACAGCGCATTGGTCGATGAGACATTGACCCTGACCGGGCACCTGGCAGTCGCCATCGTTCGAACAGGCCGCACACCGACGTTCGCCTTCATCGATTAGACAGAAAGGCTCGGCAGCATCGCACCCATCGCTGGTCGCGAGGTCGCAGCGCTGGCACGTACCATTGGAACAGGCAGGAGCTGCCGGATCGGCACAGTCATTGTTGTCACGACATTGCTCACAGCTGAGGACGCCGTCGGTTGAAACGCAGAAGCTGTCTCCAGGACAACCCGCATCATCAGCCTCATCGCAGGTGCTGCATACGCCCGCGACGCATTGTGATGCGTTTGGATCCGCACAATCAGCATCGATAACGCACTCCAAGCATACATTCCCCTGTTCGCGCTGGACACATTGGTCACCCGGGTTACAGCCACTGTTGTCAGCGGTATCACAGCGTTCACAGGTGTCATTGACGCACTCACCAGTATTTCCACCACAATCACCATCATTACGACAGCCGACACAACGTGCTTGACCGCCTACATCACTGCACAAGGGCGTATCTCCGCCACAGCCCCTGTCGTTACTCGGGTCGCAAACCTGGCAGACCTGATCAACGCATGTACCCGCAGCCCCATTGCCACAATCGGCGTCTCCATTGCATTGCACGCAGCTTCGAACACCACCATCACCAAGGACACAGACCGGCGTTTCTCCAGCGCAACCTTCATTGGTATCCAGGTCACAGAATTCACAATTGGTGTCTGTGCAAATAGGTGCTTGTGGATCTTGGCAATCTTGATTTTCCCGACACCCAATACAGGTAAGAACACCGTTATTGGTCACACAGAATGGCGCATCGACCTGACAGCCTGCATTGTCGGCGAGATCGCAGGTTTCGCACACTCCCCCAACACATTGACCTTCAGCCCCATCACAATCCTGATCACCCAGACACTCAACACAAGACGAACCATCAGCTGTACACAATTGGTCTGCCCCACACCCGTCATTGGTATCGGGGTTACAAACTTGACACACGTCAGCGACACAAACGGGCACTCCGGGGTCACAATCCCCATCTGCACGACAACCAACGCACGTCAACACGCCGTCTCGATTCTCGCAGAATGGAGTTTGACCACCGCAACCAGCATGGTCCGCTGGATCGCAAAGTCCACAGGCTGTATCAACACATTGTCCGGCGTTCTCTTCCCCACAATCATCATCATCGCGGCAATCTACGCAAACATTACCATTCGGATTAGCCTGACAGTTTGGCGTATTCCCTGCGCAGCCTTGGTTAGCTTCGGCATCGCATTGAGTACATTGCCCTGCAGAACAGAGCGGCAAATCTGGATTGAGACAATCAGCATTATCACGGCAGCCCGCGCACTCTGGCCCTTGGCCCAAGTCACGACAGAATGGCTGGTCGCCACCACAGCCGGCATTATCAGCTAGATCACAGACTTCGCATTGGCCGGTGACACACTCCCCTTCTAGACCCATGCAATGACCGTCGTTGACACATTCGACACATTCGCCAGCCAACTCTCCGATCACACAGAATGGTGTCCCGCCTCCACAGCCTTCATTGGTCTGAGGGTCGCAGGAAACGCAGGTGCCTTCGACACACGACGGTGCCTCCGGTCCGCAGTCGCCATCATCTCGGCAACCAGCACATTCGTTTCCGTCCGGCCCCACAACGCAGAAGGGTTGGTCTTGGTTCACGCAGCCTGCATTATCGGCCAAATCACAGACTTCACAGCCCCCATCGACGCATTCATTACGACCCCAAGGACATTGCCAATCCTGTTCGCATGGTCCACATGCCGTCTCTCCATTTTGGCCTTGAGAACAAACTGGATTTGCGGCGTCACAGCCTTGATTGGTGAAGAGGGCACATGCGCCGCATGAACCATCCTGACAGACAGGTTTATCCGGATCTCCGCAGTCGGCATTTCCACTGCATTCAACGCATGTTCGTCCCATGGCACCGTCTACACAGAAGGGACGGTCAGGGTCGTCACACCCGGCATTGGTGCCTACCTGACAGACTTGACATTGGCCACTATCGCAAAATCCACCACCTTGGTCAGCGCAGTGTTCATCGATGACACAGTCAACACACCAATTTCCAAATTCACCCGCCTGGCACAAGGGTTGGAATTCGTTACAACCTGCATGGTCCACGGGATCACAGGCAGAACATTGGCCATTGACACATTCTGGGCTCCAGGCATCAGGACAATCAGCATCAGCACCACAGCTGCCACAAACAAAGCGTCCATCAACATCAACACAGAACGGTGTTGGCTCAGCACAGGTGTCCGCCTGGTTGGGATCACATTCCGAACACACTCCATTTACGCATTCTGGCGCGTCGTCCCCACAATCGTTATTGTCGACACAGCCTGCGCAAGCAAAGCCATTATCGGTCTCCACGCAAACGGGTGTATTCCCCCCACAACCAGCGTTGTCTTCAGGATTACAAACGGCACACGAACCTGCGACGCATTCGCCGAGATCACCACCGTCACAATCATCGCTATCACGGCACGCTTGGCACACGGGCAAGCCGTCCTGAATTGCACAAAATGGCGTATCGCCACCGCAGCCGGCGTTGTCCGCCACATCACAGACAGCGCAGCTGCCGGCAACGCACTCGCTTAGACCAGCTTGGTTACAGTCACCATCATTGACACAACCAACACACTCCGTGCCACCGACACAGACGGGGGCATCGCCACCGCAGCCTGCATTGTCGGCCACATCACAGAGCTGACATTGCTCACCGACACATTGCTGACCGGCGCAATCGCCATCACCGAGGCAGCCCACACAGCGCGAGCCATCGGCTGTACACACCGGTGTCTCTCCACCACAACCCGCATCGTCGGCCGGATCACAGACTTGGCATTGCTCGGCGACACATTGGCCACCGTTACAATCACCATCGCCCTGACAGCCGACACAGCGAACACCGTCGCCGTCGTTTATGCAAATGGGGGTATCCCCGCCGCAACCGGCGTTGGAGCCAAGGGCACAGAGTTGGCATTGATTGGCCACACACTCGCCTAGGCCCGGTCGGTTACATTGGCCGTTGTCTGTACATTCAACGCAGGCGGCAGCACCGCCGACATTGGCACACACAGGGGTCTCACCGCCGCAGCCAGCCCCATCGGCCACATCACAGACCTGACAACTGCCAGCAACACACTCACCTAAGCCAGCCTCATTACAATCGGCATCGGCCACACAGCCAACACACTCCGTCCCGCCCACACAAATGGGCGTGTCACCACCGCAACCGCCATTATCGGCCACATCACAGATCACACAGCCGTTATTGACGCATTGAGTGCCATTACAATCTTGGTCACCTAGACAGGCCACACACTCAGTGCCACCTAAGCAAATGGGTTTATCCCCACCGCAGCCTGCATTATCGGCCACATCACAGAGCTGACATTGCTCTGCGACACATTGCTGACCCCCGTTACAATCCCCATCGACCTGGCAGCCAACACAGCGAACACCGTCACCATCGTTGACGCAGACAGGCG
>JAYZEG010000094.1:0-9562 GCA_036337435.1 Myxococcota bacterium | reverse complement strand
CGGTTGGTGGTTTGACAGCAAGGCTTGCACCTATCGAAAGCTTACTGGACGGGAAAGCGTCCTAACTCGAAGCCCGGGATTCCAGGCGGACAACCCACATTAACTTACCATTGCTGACATTTCTTCTTGACCCAAGGGCGGGTTTTGATTTATCGAAGCACACGTTTCGTAAACCCAGGTCTCTCTAAGGCAATAACACATGCATAGCAAAATCCTGTCTAGCGTTTCCCCGCTGTTTTTTTTGGCTCTCGCCCTTAGTGTCTCTTCAATGAGTTACGCTCAACAAATCGACCGGTCTTGGTATCACTTGACCACTGGCAACGGTCACGGTTTTCAGATCTTTGACCTGAATGAAGGTAAACTCACGGACTTCCTCGAGCATCCGTACGCCTATGTCGCGCCACCCGACGAGCGACGGGAAGGCGGAATAGGCCGACGGGATCTCGCATACGATGCCTACTTCGGGTTGACCGTCAACGAACAACACACGTGGTTTACTCGACTCGACAATGTCGGCTATGAAGCCGAAAGCCATGTCATCGTAGGCACGAAAACACTGCCTGGAATACAAGCGGAAGTAAGATATTTCGCGCCTTTTGGCCTCGATGCGAATGCGATGATCATGTTGATTAAAGTTCGAAACACAGGGTCCTCGGACGTCACAATCAGCCCGTTCGCGAAAGCGAACATGAAACTCGGAAGCGGACGACCGCAGCCGGCTGCAAATGGAGAGGTGATTACCTGGGACTCGGAGCTAGGTTATGGCACCGAGACTGGGCCTGGCGGCGGCACTGTTCTCTATTTTCCGCTTGGTCAGGAATCGACAGCGGGGTGTGGTTCTGACAGTCAGCTTTACAGGCAAATCGGTGCTGGTGACGTCGTTGCGCCCGCCGTTCGATGTTCCGGCGAAGACCAAGTTCTCGTCACATCGACACAGACAACGTTGCCCGCGGGTGAATCCTTCTGGTGGGGCCAGGCCGTTCTTTTCATTAACAACAACCCGAACGAGCCCCAAGCTGATGACTTTCGAGACTATAGAACGCCCGAGGACGTCATCGAACAATGGCAGGCCTTTGCTGGCGATAAGGGCGCGTCGGACATTTACCAGGAGGCTATGGCCGAGTTTGAAGAGTGGCGTGTGGCACCGGAAGCTGTCGGTGCGACCGGTTTGACCGATGCTGAAAAAGCCATCTGGCGACAATCGGAAGCCGTACTTCGAATGGGTCAGGTCATGGAGCCTATCCAGGCAAACAGGCGTAACAGAGGCATGTTCCTAGCGGCACTGCCCATCGGCAAATGGCACATCGGCTGGGTGCGAGATGGCGCTTATGCGATCGTCTCACAGGCGATGAACGGTCACACAGAAGAAGCTCGTCTGGGCGTCGATTTTCTCTTGAGCGCATGGGCTGGATTCTTTAGCAGTGCCGAGTACCTAGGCCGTGATTACCGCATCTCATCGGTTCGTTACTATGGCAATGGTAAAGAAGAGGGAGACTTTAATTTCTTTGGCCCCAATGTCGAGACCGATGGTTTCGGCCTTACGTTATGGGGTGCCCGTGCTTACATGCATTACAGCTGCGACAAGGATTGGCTCGAGACCACGACCCTTCATGGTGATACGGTCTTCGAAGCACTGACACAGGTTGCAGCTGACATAGACGCGACCACGGAGAATAACCTACCCATTCCAGAATGCTCCATTTGGGAAGTGCACTGGGGCCACAAGAAGGTCTTCACGTATACGGCCGCCACGATGATCCGTGGCCTCTACGACTATGCCGCCATTGCTCGATTGGCCGAGCGCGATGACCTAGCTGACTATTACCAAGGTCGAGCCGACGATATCCTAGAAGCAACACGGAGCTTCCTCGTTAACACCAGAACTCAAAGTCTCGCCAGCTACCAAGGGGCTGCCTCTTCTGATATTTTCGTGGATGGCTCAACGGTCGAGATGCTCCATTGGGGTCTCATCCCCGAGGATGATCCAATTTACCGTGCCACGCTGCAATACTACGAACGCCTGCGCACCCGTACCGGCGGCTATCGACGCCTAGAAGAGCAACTGAGCCTCAATGGCGAAGCGCAAGCCGGCACATACGATTTGAGTGAATGGATTCTGCTCGACCTCCGCATTGGAGAGATTTTTAGACGCTCGGGTGACCAAACGCGATCTGACGACCTACTCAATCGAGTGACCGTTGCAGCCACTGTGAACAACAATCTTATCCCGGAGCTTTATGAACCTGACCAGCTCGGCATCTACGCAGGTGAGGTGCCGATGGTGGGCTACGGTGCTGGAGCTTGGCAAATGGCACTTTTAGAGAAACGTGGCCGAGGTGCACCTGCTATCGATGCAGGATGGGCCCACTGTGATAGTGCCCAGCCAACCCCCACTGAACCCACGGACGACGCGGGCATGAATGCCTCCACTGACGGCGGCATAGCCGCCCCCGCACCCGGTGACAATACAACGCCCGACACAATGACGAATGGACCCGGACTGCCAAATTCCCCGGCAGGCCCGAACGCTGAATCAGACCCATTTGCTGACGATACGGCAGCCACATTTTGCGCCTCGGCAAGCGGCAACGGGTCACTGCCATCTTGGCTCATCTTGCTCGCGATTCTCTTGCCGCTAGGAGTGCGTCGCCATGGGTAAGCTATATCGACCAGCAACACTCATTCTATTTGCCCTATTGGTCTGTCATTCAATGGTTTACGGGGCACCTGTTGAACAGGCTGAGTTTGTCGAAGATCGAAAGACCCCAGGGGCTTGGACCTTTCAATTTCATGGATATGCCCGCCTGCCGGTCCGGTTTATGGATAAACCTGGAGGCGACCAGGGACCGGACCTTGTCGACGACAATTACGGTCAATCCGGCTTCGCCTACCTCAGAATCAACGAAACCGAATGGGTCGAAATGACGCTCAGTGCAGTCAAAGGCAATACACGGGTCGTCTCAGGTGTGATGGCGAACAACCTATCGGATTGGTCTGATAGAAGTGGTTCAAGCTCGACGCCCGCCTTCGCCTTTGTCGAGCACGATAGCCAGCTGACAAAAGATATCGAGCTTACAACGCGGGTTGGAATGTTCTGGCGTCGGTTGGGTTATCTGGACGCTTACGACACGTATCTCATCGGTCGGACTCATCTCGCTGGGGCCATGCTTCAATTAAAAGCGTTCGACCTCATCGACATCGAGGCCGGGCTCGGCGCCCACGATAGAAACCCCCGAGAGGCCTTTGGCTTTGGTCCAACCAACTGGTTTCGTGCGGGCATCACTCATCTTGGCTCAAACGTCAATGGCTACTTTTTGAAGACCACAAACGAGGACAATGATCCGAGTAAGAGCTATACAAAAACAGGGGATCTAGCCGTGATTGGCTTTGACGCCAATTTGGTACTCAAGCACTTCGGTCGTCTCGAATATATTTTCTCTTTTATCAAGGCGAACAACGCCGAATTTATTGGGCGTGGCGTCGAGCTACTGCATAGTCTTGATGGGAAAAATCTAAAACTAAACTTCTTGGGTTCGGAACAAAATGGGACTGGTGAAATCCAGAACCAGGGGCTCGATGCAACCTGGGTTTTATCGGACACTCTGGACGCCTTTGGTTCCGGCTCTCCTGCCTGGCTCAAGGGGCTCGAGCTCGGCCTTTCCGGAATGCTTTCATGGGTTGCGACGCCTCATGAACAGGCCGATGTCGGCGACCCCGGAAAAAATGATCGACTTTACTACAAGTGGGGGACGGATCTTAGGTATAAGCCGCTTTGGCTTGCCAAAGGGCGCGCCCTCTTTGCCTGTCGTTATGATCGAGTCGTCACCCATGCCGACCAAGACTCGCTGAGCTTTCGAGCCATCAGCCCACGCCTTGGGTGGATGCTCAATGACGGTGTCACAGCATTTGTCCAATACAGTAAATACAGCTACGGCGACAATGTAACTGCTGCCTATTTCAGTGAACTCGCGGAAAAGGCCACCCGGAGCGGCAACGCCAATCTTGGGGAAACCACGCCAACGGACAATGTATTTAAAATACAGGTGCAAGCATCATGGTAAGTTTAATGAAAAGACTCTTTCCTCTCCACGCTCTGACGCTCTTGCTGCTCACTGGGTGTCCGGATATCGACAAATTCGCGGAAGATGAACCCATCCTCGATATGGGTCAGATTCCGTCCGACACCGCGATTGCACCGATTCAAGACGCTGAGCTTGCCCCGCAAAATGATGCCTCGAGCTCGGCCGACCTGGGCGCTGCAGATATGGGGCAAAACGACAGTGCCATGGACGATGCAACGGGGCCCGACAGTACGATTGTGGACGGCGGCATCACCGAAGACATGGCGATCCCTGGAGAAACGTGCGAGGTCACCTTTTCTGTAGGACTACCGAACACCACGCCCGACGGCGATATCTACATCGCGGGAGAAGGCTTTGAAGGGCCGGAGTGGACCCCCGCATCGCCGGAGTTCAGGATGACAAGGGATGACCTTGAAGCCACCCTGACCATCACTGCCACGAATTTCACACGCTTTGCCTACAAGTACACCCGGGGTCAGTGGGAGACCGTTGAATCAACAGAAGGGTGTGGCGACATCGAAAATCGAATCAAGGTCGTAGATTGCAATAATGGACCCCTTGTGTTCGCAGACCAAGTGCTTGGCTGGGCAGACGGCTGCGCCCCTTAACGGCACTGACCCCAGCCAGACAGGTCGTTGGAGCCCTGCCTGAGAATTAAAGCAGCTTGACTTCTCGCGGTTGCGCGCCGCATATTTTTCATCCTTGGATAACCACTGGGCCAACGATGGATAACGTGCATATTGCCTCATACGAGTCTTTTCTCAATCAGCGGTTGATCGAGTCACTCTGGACCCGCTACACCCCCTCGAGCAGTGCGCCGAGTCTGCGCATTGACCCTCTGCTTCTGAATCGCTTTCCCGACATTGAAACAGCGGCTGCCCATAATTTTATCGTTGATCTTTACCAGAAAGTCTTGCCACAGCTGGCCGGCGTTCTGAAGCAGCGCACGGTCGATCGTGAATTTATCGATGCCGAGACAATGCGATGCCAACATAAGAACCAAGATGAAGAATTTGAGTCTGACGGCTATCAAACAGTTATCGGGTTAAAGGACAGCACCGGACGAATCGTCGTTGGTCCGAATGAAAACGCTCTCAACAAGCCACGCAAAGTTCAGATCCCCGACTTTCTGAAGGGAGATCAAATCACCCTATTTGGCCCACCTGACACAGCCAAAATGTCCATAAATGCGATGAATACTCTACACAGACGAATGCCAGGAGAGTCAAACGTCGTTTCCGACCTGGTCAAACGGTCAGGACAAGTCCCTCGCTGGGGTGCAGATAACGAAGATTCAAAGACGCCGATAATGGAAAATCTGCTTAAGGCAAATCAGAATCTGACCGGTTGCTACAATGGTACATTGCATTACTTTGATGAGGTAAAGCAGCGTGATTATAAACTGAGAGACAGCGGCTTGGCCATCCCTATCAAACGGATACCAGGCATCGCGCTGCCTGACGGCAACCATCTATTCGAAGGCAACCCACTCCCCCTTCATCTCGTCGACCTCGCATTTCATCTTTTCCACAACCGGCACCACCCAGAGGCACTTGTCTTTTACGTGCCCAAGCTGGAAAACGAAGAAGAGGCAGCTTATCTAAAATCGCTGCTCGCCACTGCGGAAGCCCTGTTAACGGAAATTGACCCAACGTATCGTCCAGGTCATATCAAGCTGTTTATTGTCTTTGAGAACCCAAGAGCAATTTTTCGCATTCCGGAAATCGCTGAAGCGCTATGGCCCTATTTTGTCGGAGGCAGCCTAGGCTGGCATGATTATCTCGCCTCGACAGCACGGCTGTTCAAAAATGACCCCAATTACCGGATTCCAGTAAAAGCTGACCCCAATATCGTCATAAACCACATCCGAGAATCACACCAAATTCTTGCCGAAGGCCTGGACCCGATCGGCGGCATCAAAATCGGTGGTATGTATGGCGTTCTCTACGAAGAGGGCAATTTTGATTCTTTCAAAGTCAGCATGGTTGGCTATATACGAGACGTCTTTACACAATTGAAAAGGGGTCTCGATGGCTTCTGGGTTGCGCATCCGAGTTTTGTACGGATTGGTATCGCAATGACGCAAGCTTGGCGAGAGTGGCAGTCACAAGGCAATCGGGCCCCTATTGAAGAGCTCATCAATGCCCTCATCTTGGACAAGGAAGATGCAGACGACCTTGTCTCATTCGTTTTTGGACCAGATGTCCATGGGCTGAGTCGGGACCACCCGCTCTATCAACGCGGCGTCCTCGCAGCGGATCTTCAAACCTCAGATGTGATCGCAAATCATGACCCCGACGAGGTTCGTTACAATGTATTCCAGGCGCTTCAGTACTTCGCAGACTGGCTGAGTGGCAATGGCTGTGTTGCACTCCCAGCAATTGCAAAGAACGCCCACGGCGAAGATGTCTTCGTGCGCATTATGGACGATCTTGCGACCACCGAACGCTCTCGCTGGGAACTCTGGGCAGAGATTCAACATGGACGCGTATCGCGCGACACGTTTAATCAAATCCTGGCGGAAGAGCTGGCCTTTATCAAGGAAGACAAGGCCACACCGATCAAGCGCGTCCAAGTTAAGTGGTCAGGTGAGGCAGCTCGCTGGTATCCACTTGCAGAGAAGATACTTAAGCAACTTGTTCTTGACGAATCGCCTGTAGAGTTCGCCAGCGAGCTCCTTCTACCATTCACTTTTTCGTTCATTCGGGATCAAGCAGACCCCTGGGCTGCCGTAAAAAAACTGTCACCAGAGAAATACTGGCTGAACTAATCACAGCTAGGCTGGGAAATGGGCTCGCCAATGATCCGCGATCGTGGCACGCGTCGTGATCCAAACGTCCTCCTGCGTTGTGATATATTCAAGGAAGCGCCGCAGGGCAGCCACTCTGCCAGGCCGCCCTGCGAGCCTGCAATGTAGTCCGATGGACAGCATTTTAGGTGCCGTCTCCCCTTCCCTGTAAAGAACGTCAAACGCATCCGTCAAATAGCTTAAAAACTGGGGCCCGGAGTTAAATCCCTGTGGAGTTGCAAACCGCATATCATTGGTATCGAGGGTGTAAGGAACAACCAAATGCGGCGGATTAAATGAACGGTCCCAATAAGGCAGGTCATCCGCATAGCTGTCAGAATCGTATTGAAAGCCAGCCTCGATACATAGGCGCCTCGATTGCGGACTCGTACGACCTTGATAAAAGCCCTTAGGCCGCTGCCCCAAAATCGCCAAATGAGCCTCAACTGCTTTCTGAATATGCTGGCGTTCAACCGCCTCCTCGATAAACTGGTAATCTATCCAACGATAGCCATGCGAGGCAATTTCATAGCCCCGCTCCTGCATGGCGAGTACGGGCTCAGGGTTCCTCTCCAAAGCCATACCAACACAGAAAACAGTTGGCTTTACGTTAAACTCGTCGAAAGTCCTAATCAATCGCCACACACCAGCACGAGACCCATATTCGTAGATCGATTCCATGCTCAAATGGCGAACGCCTCGATAGGCCTGAGCCCCAACAATCTCTGAAAGGAATGCCTCACTGGCCTCATCACCGTGCAGAATACAATTCTCACCACCTTCTTCGTAATTGATCACAAAGTTCACGGCGATCCGAGCCCCATTTGGCCATGGCATCGAGGGCGTTTGGGTGCCATAACCCATCAAGTCGCGTTGGTAAGCCAAAGGTCTACCCCCCTCTTTTAGTGAATCTGTCCACCGCTACGAACCCACTCTCCGAGTATTTTACGTTCGGCGTCCGTGATTTGCGTCAAGTTGCCCAGGGGCATGTAGTTGGTTTGAACAACATTTTTCATGATATTGGCCGCCTGGTCTCTGATCTGCTCTGGCGTCTCAAGGTGGATGCCTGCCTGGGCAACACTGAACCCTTCGTAACTTGGTTTTTCCGCGTGGCAAGGCGTACATCTCTTTTGAACAATGGGCAGTACGACCTTCACAAAATCATGATTAACGGCCTGAGCCTCGACCACAACCGGTCGAGAAATAAATGCGCCCGCGACCATGAACACGGCGGCGATTGGGAGAAGCAAGCCGTTGCGATGTCCCTGGCCCCGTAAATTAAACCAATGCCGAGTGGCCGCACCGGCGACCGCAATGCACGACAAGATGATCCAGTTCAAGGTGTGCCCATAGGTCATTGGATAATGAGAGCTGACCATGATGAAGAGGACAGGTAGGGTGAAATAATTATTGTGCAGAGAACGAAGAGCCCCTGCCTTGCCTCGGCTTGCGTCCGGCTGTTCGCGACGTTCCATCGCATCCACCATCGCCCGCTGACCCGGAATGATCACAAAGAAAACGTTAGCCGCCATGCAGGTGCCAAGCATCGCGCCCACGTGTATGTAGGCTGCTCGAGAGCCCATCACCTGGCACAAACCGTACGATACCGCGACAATTGCGACAGCGCAGATCCCTGTTACCAAAGCGGGGGCCTTCTGGAGAGGCGACTTACAGAGGAGATCATAGGCGACCCAGCCCCCGATTATGGCGCCAAACCCAATACCGGCCACTGCACCTTGAGACAGAGTCGATCCTGCCGGCAGCAACATGCCGGAATTCCCAAAATAGTAGACCAAGCAAAGCAGTGAAATGCCACTGATCCAGGTCAGGTAAGCTTCCCATTTAAACCAGTGAAGCGTCCCTGGAAGCTCGCCGGGTGCAGTCTTGTATTTCAGGATTCGATAGAAGCCCCCTCCATGGACGGCCCAGAGTTCACTCCCCACACCCTCATCAGGTGCACCTTTCTCCGGCGGCCGGAGGTTATTGTTGAGCCAATTGAAGTAAAAAGAGGTTCCGATCCAAGCGGCCCCAACGATGACATGAAACCACCGAGCCACGAGCTCAAGCCATTGCTGTAAATGCGCTAACACGTTTAATTTTCCCCGCAACCGAGCGCGTGTACTACAGGTACCGCACGACTGATCTTAAGTCCAGCCAACCTGTTTGGTCAATCTTGGTGACAGATCGCCATCCTACACGCTAAAAGGAAACTGACGGACTTAAGGAGAGCATGCCAATGGATAAAGCGGACGGACTCGGAACGGAACTCGCTGGGTTAATCGACCTTGCCGCTGATGGGGTCGGCGGCATCCCACTGCTTGCGAGCGACGAATTTTTCGCAGGCAAAGAAGCCCTTCTCAAACCAGGGCGAGGGGTATTCCTTCCCGACGAGTACACAGATCAGGGAAAGTGGATGGACGGCTGGGAACCTCGACGGAGACGGAGTCCGGGGCACGACTGGTGCATCGTCAAGCTTGGCATCCCAGGCACCATCCATGCGATTAACGTCGACACCAACCATTTCTTGGGGAACCACCCACCCTATGCGTCGCTCGATGGCTGCTACGCCCCAGGGGCAACCCCCATTCAGCTCCGGGATGAGGTTCAATGGCACCCCGTGGTTCGGCAGATTCCATTAAATGCGGGCTCTGAGAACCTCGCCACGGCTGATGTGACCTGTGCATTTACGCAT
>JAYZEG010000093.1:0-7851 GCA_036337435.1 Myxococcota bacterium | reverse complement strand
GCGGAGAGTGTCTTGAATCGTACTTTCTGTCTGATCAGGTGATGACTGATGTCGCAAAGAGCGCACTTATGTCCGTGGAAAAGTTTTCCCCAAAAGTAAGCAGCTTCGCCGAGCAGCCCTGCATCGGCCTCGTAAATACCGATAAACTCCATTAATCCTTGACGACTTTCAGACACGACGAGCGACCTCCAGCGTGTTGATTTGGTTGACGTATTTTGCGCGCTTTATCACAGTTGGCGATAAGAAGGCGAGTCAGGAAACAATGATTCGTGTCTTTAAAGTGAGTGCACGTTTATTATGATTGAGCCCTTTTTGGCGGCTCAATTCGACTGGATTGCCGCCAATTTAGAACGCCGGACGCCAGACCTGGGTACTGGGAGTACCTAGGTCCGAGGGACGATACATCAACCCATGGGTTGTGATGAGTCTCGAGGTCGACAGCGTATTGATTCAGCAGCCGGCACGGTCTACCTTTTGAGTGTTTCTAGAGCCAAATTGGTAAAAATCGAAAGAAGAATTGGTTGTCTACATGAATGACGCGCAGAAAAATTTACTTCCCTGTGAGGTTTTGGGACCAAATGATGCGACCCAGGTTGTGATCTGGCTGCATGGACTGGGGGCCAGCGGTCACGACTTCGTTCCCATTGTACCCATGCTGCAGCGCTCGACGACCCGTTTTGTCTTTCCACACGCGCCCCGGATGCCTGTGACAATCAACATGGGCTATGTCATGCCAGCTTGGTACGACATTTTACATATGGGAGACGGTCCCAATCGAGAGCCGGATGCACAGGTCATTGAATCAACAAACCGGGTGCATGACTTGATCGATGCCGAACGGGAGCGGGGGATACGCGCCGATCAGATCATTTTGGGCGGTTTTAGCCAGGGAGGTGCCATCGCTCTGCACGCAGGCATCCGCTATCCAGAGACTTTGGCCGGCATTATGGTGTTGAGCGCTTACGAGCTGCGCGTTGAGTCCAGAGCGAGCGAGGCTCACTCCAAGAATGAGGCAACGCCGATGCTTTTCTGCCATGGGTCTATGGATCCCGTCGTCCCAATTGATCGAGGACGGCGGGCATTCGATGCATACGACCAGGGCGAGCGTTCCGCGACTTGGCAAGATTACCCGATGGGCCATGAAGTGTGTGGTCCGGAGGTTGAACTCATTCGGGCTTGGTTTGGCCGCTGTCTTGATGGATGAAGCGAGATTCGGGGACCCGCGTACTACCGACCGTTGGTGGCTCTCGGTCCCTCAGGTCGGTATTCGTTGTCGTGTTCCCCTGTGACCAAGGCGACTTCATACGAGTCGATGTCTTTTAGGATGTCTTCGTACGTCAGCGGCGCATCGTAACTCAGTAGTCCGTTTAAAATGGCCATGGTGGCTGCGGCAGTCGACGACACGTATGAGGGCATGGCGTTGGCGACGATATCGAGATACTTGGTTCCTTCGGGGTCGTCCTCGTTGACAGCCGCGTGAGCGTCGGCGAGTGCCGAGTCGATATAGGCATAGGTATCGCAACCATTCATAAAAACAATGACGTATTGCCCCGTTTGCCACGACCCACGTCGTGCGAGTTTTTTAACGTTCTGACCCAATCCAGAGTGACCGTTGTAAACGATGTAGTCTGCGCTTGGCGTCAGGGCTTCATATTGATCCCAAAACTCAGCACTGGCCGCTGAGACACTCTTGATCATGAAGACGTTCACGTTCACCTTCCGGCCATCGTCCAGTGTCGCTTCAATGATGACAGATGAAGCGGCATCTTCACCGAAAACGTCGCTGGAGGTCACCGCATCACCCAATGCCACCTCAACCTTATCGACAAAGGTCCAAAAGGCGTTGATCCCCGAATCGTAGCCAACGCTGTCCTCGACAGCTTTACCGAATATTGCGACCACATTGAGCGTGTCGTCTTCCCAGACTTTGTGATACTCGGGATACATACCTTCCGTGGCGTTGGCGTTTGGTCCTAGGGTCGCAGTGAGTTCGATTACGTCTTCAGGATTTGGCTTGCAGCTGGATCGAGCAGGCCTGTAATAATACCAGAAAACACCAGAATCGACATCGGTTGCCCCGGGCTTGAGACACGTACTTGTGTATTTTTCGACGAAGGCGTCGAGAGCGCGCCAGCCCACATTGCGCGGCAAGATAAAGGTAAATGACTCTGGGTTTTTGTCCTGTTTGTCGGCCCAGGCCACAGGCATTGTTGCGTGATATTCGATTCGACAGCCGTCGGTCGTCTCCGTCGCGACATGGTCGAGCACTTGCACCTGGTCTAGCCGGCCGACAGAGTTGTGACCGTTCAACTGGCCGACAGTGTACAAAAGCTGTTGGTCAATCGCGCTCATCGCTCGGAAGCAATAATCTGTCTCTACGATGCCTTTCCAAGTAAAATCGTAAAACTCGGCCAGAGCACTCGCATTCTTCGCATCAGTTGTGTGGTCTATCTCATCCAAGGTCGAGCAACCCAAAAGATATCCTAGCACGCACACTAAAGTTGTAATCTGCCGAGTCATTGGACCCCTCCTCATTAACCTGCTGCCACACGATAGCTGCACGGATTATGCCAATCTAGACCGACACCCAACCCTTCAGTTTTAGGGACTGAGAACGATTTATCAGGCAACGTTACGGTCTTTAGACCTCAACAACGCAGGTTTTGGTGGCGAATGCTGGGACCACTTGACACCAGCCGATGTGTCTATTCAACGACAGCTACGATGGCAGCCGGATGATTAGAACACCGAATTCAGTTCGTGATTTTGTTGAGCGTTTCCGGGCGATGGGTTAACTCAGTGAGGCGACTGGTTTAATGAGCGGGTGTAAGGTGTATAGCAACGCAGGACTAACTCGGGGTGTCTGGCTTCTGACTTTGTTGTTGATGTCGTCGTTAGGGTGTGATTCCGAGCCAAAAAATGTTGTGTCAACTGGCGGTGACTCTGGCACGTTCGGCGACATCGAAATCGATGCAGGAAATCAAGTGTCCTACGATGCAGAGCCAATGGTCGACGCGATGCGGCTGCTTGATGGCATGCCGGATGGGCAGCAGCCACCGAGCCTCGATGATTCAAGGGTCGTCGATCACGCTTTGCTCGATGGGTCTGTGGTCGACCTCGGTCAGTCAAACGGCGACAGTGGCTTGTCTGATGCAATGGAGGTCGACTCTGGGGCAGGGGGTCCGATGGACGCAGGACAGCCCATGACTTTGGAGGCACGGATCATCGCGGTGAAGCAACGATTCGGGCTCATGAATATGACGACTCGAATCGAACTCGCAGACGTGGCTGAACAGGTGGAATTGTACGGCGGGCAGGTCGACTTTGAGTCTGCGCTGGTCGCTGCGCTTAACAATTTTTTAACTGACGGACGAGATGAGGAGAGTCCGCTAAGGCTGGTGGTGGATGCTGTCCATGGGAACTGTGGTCTGGCGGATATGACGGAACGAGTTCGGTGCTTCATGAATGACCCGAGAACCATATTCACCTTGTACGGATCAATTGGCTTTGCGCCAGAAAATGGTGAGAGAGTGGAACAAAATTGGATTTTCGTCCTGCAGGCGGAATCACTTTCCGATCATATTCAATGGGCCATCGTTGATCGAATGGGTCGTACACCCACGTATAACTACGGGTTCAACTAGCGTGTCCCAGATTTGGCCCAAGAACACTCGGCGCGTCGCGGGACATGCGCTGCGCGTTTATGAATACGCTCTTTAGGAAATGCCGTTCATGGTGAGAGACCGATGTATTGTCCGAACTGCTACGGCTCAGGATGCCGCTGACCTGGCATCCATTAGAATCAATTCATGGCGTGCAGCCTATCGTGGTTTAGTGGACCAGCAGTTCCTGGATGATTTGGACTTTGAAACGAATCGCCAAAAGTTTCGAGACGCTTTGAAGATGCCCAATGACTCTGACCGAGCCGATCTGATTTGCATGTACGAAGGTCGCGGAATCGCTTGGGGCTCTTGGGCAGCATGTCAAGATGACGATGTTGACCGATGCGACGTCGCTGAAATTAGAACTCTATACGTCGAACCCTTATTTTTTGGGCAGGGAATAGGCCGGCTTTTGATGAGCGAGCTGATAAGTGAAATTCGACTAAAAAAGACCTATTCGTCCGTTATCCTATGGGTTTTAGAGGGTAACGAACGCGCGATACGATTTTACCGGCGCTACGGATTTATGGCAGACGCCGTCAAGAAAGCTTTTCCGCTGTCCACCGACGTACAGCGGTATGAAAATCGTTACCGGCTTTCCATTTGAACGGGTCATGTCGAGCGACTCTCGCACAAGCAATGACTCTACCTTAACCAACTGACCGTGCCGTCTAAACAGAGCAATCCACAATCGGTTTACCTTCGTTCGATATTGAGAATAAAAATCAAGATCAATAAATGCTTGATTTTGTAAATTGCCTCCGGTAGAACCCGAACTCGATTTTGAAAATCGTTCTCAATAAAGGTTGAAAAGAATGAAATTTAAAAAGTTAGTTCACGCGGTCGCTCTCGTTGCAGCCGCTTTTATGTTTCACGGATGTGGTGACGACGACAGCAGCAGCGATGCAGCTGGTGGTGCTGGGGGTGCTGGCGCAGCTGGTGGTGCGGGTGGTGCTGGTGCCGAAGGTGGCGCTGGCGGTGCTGGTGCCGAAGGTGGTGCTGGTGGTGCTGGTGCAGAAGGTGGTGCTGGTGGTGCTGGTGCCGAAGGTGGTGCTGGCGGTGCTGGAGCTGAAGGTGGTGCCGGTGGTGCTGGCGGCGGCGATGATCAAGCAGCGTACGAATTCGAGTCACGCTATGTCGAAGGCGAGAGCAGTGTGTCCAATAGTGGCCAGATGGCACGGCACGCACTTATCTCTGCGGTGAAAGCACACATCGGAGGTCTGACCGCGCGTCTGGACGATGGCTCTTTTGCACCGGCCGCGGGTGATGTCAGAGCTGAAATCAACAACTACTTCGACTGCGCAGAGAATGCCTGCGAAGGTGAAGACACCCTGATTTCGACAGACCCGCCTGCAAAGCAATCGACATTCGGTGAGATTTCTGGCGGCAAGAACCTTGTCGGCAAGATTGCAGGGAACGATGCCACCGGGCAGCACAAAGATTGGATCACGGACGGTATTGTCGGTTGGACTGGCGCAGAAGGCGCACCGATAAGCCCTGAGGCTCTCGTTCGCGCTTGGACTGACATGCTCGATGCTCAGTCGGTCGCCTACGCGAACGGTGAAGCAGGGACCGATCCTCAAGGTAACGCCATCACGAAGGTATTCGTCAGCGCAGAGGGTCATGATCTCCAGCAGCTCATTCAAAAATTCCTATTGGGCTCTCTCGCGTTCTCGCAGGGTGCAGACGACTATCTTGATGATGATGTCGAGGGTAAGGGCATCCTGGCTTCCAACGACGCTGTTGTTGACGGAAAGACATACACGGCTCTTGAGCACAACTGGGATGAGGGCTTCGGTTATTTCGGTGCTGCCCGAGATTATGCTGATTACACGGATGACGAAATTGCCGGTAAGGGCGGCCGTGACGATTGGCAGAAATACCATGACACAAACGGTGATGGCTTCATCGACCTCAAAACCGAATACAATTTTGGACATTCTGTTAATGCTGCAAAGCGCGATCGCGGGGCGAGCACAGATATGACTCGTGATGCATTCCATGCTTTCTATGCAGGTCGTGACCTGATTACCACTGCCGGTGGTGCCTTGACTCCTGAGCAAATGGAAGAACTTAAGACTCACCGTGATGTTGCACTTCTCGCTTGGGAACAAGCCATTGCTGCTACCGTCATTCACTACATCAATGACACCATCGGTGCCATGGAAGCAGCTGAGTACGACTTCTACAATCACGCCAAATACTGGGGTGAGATGAAGGGCTTCGCACTGTCATTCCAATTCAATCGTCGGTCACCTGTAACTCCGGACGCATTTGCCCGCATCCACCAAGTTATGGGAACCGCGCCAGAATTGAACGCTGAGAACTTCGAGGCCTACAAGGGTGGCCTCCTGGAGGCTCGTGCAATCCTTGGACAGGCGTATGGTTTCGACGAAGCGGACGTCGCTGACTGGTAGTCGGTGTGTGCTGCACGTGAAAAATTTTTCGAGTGCAGCCTACCATTTAATTGATTCGACACGAGCGTTTCGCCAGACTCTGGCGGAGCGCTCGTTGTCGTATATCGCTTCGAATATTGGTTGCGAAAGGTAGAAGTTGATGACCATTCATCCTTCAAATTGTTTGCTCCGGTGCGGTCAGTTCGTCACTTTGGCGGCTGCGATGCTGTTGGCATTGGGTTGTGAATCCTCGGACATGACGACGACCAATGGCAGCGGGTCTCAAAATCTAGACGCGGGCACGGCATCAGAGTCAGACGGTTTTGGTCCAGCTGGTGGCGGCGATTCAGAAACCGTCGTTGAGGTGAGTCGCGAAAGCTTATTGAGGAGTCTCTCAGACCATGTTTTCAAGGTGACCTACACCCAGTTTGCCGAAAAGTCGGCATCCCTGAGCACAGCCATTAACGCTTGGCAAGTCGACCTTTCCGATGACAAACACGAGGCAGCGAAAGCTGCGTGGATAGAAGCCAACGCTCTCTGGCAACACCTGGAGGTAATGCAAGTCGGACCAGCTGGTATTGCGGGTCGTCGTGTCGGAGGTCAGGACCTCCGAGATGCCATCTATTCCTACCCGGTGAGCAATCCCTGCCGAGTGGATCAAGAGGTCGAAGCGCAGCGTTTTACGGGTGCTGGATGGGCTGATAGGGCGCAGTACAATGTGCGAGGACTCGACGCGATAGAGTATTTGTTATTCTGGACGGATACGGGCAACCAATGTCCCGATTCAATCAGCTTGAATCGTCAGGGACGTTGGGATCGATTGGTCGAGATGGGAATTGAAGAGGTTCAATCTCGAAGGGCGGCCTTGGCAGCGACTTTGGCGACGTCGTTACAAGGGTCGGCAGATGCCTTGGCTGCGGCCTGGGCGACTGATAAGGATTTTTCCGATGCGTTTGTTTCGGGCACAGAGCCGTTTGAGGACGCAAAGCAATCCCTCGATGAAGTTTACGCGGGTTTGTTTTACCTAGACAAGTTCGTCAAGGATTTGAAACTGGGCAAGCCGGCGGGGATTACACCCGATTGCGAAGCTGAGTCGTGTCCGGATGCCGTCGAATCAAAATTTGCAGATGTTTCTAAAGAAAACCTGATAAATAATCTTCTCGGGATACGGTTGGTCATGCTTGGTGGAAACGATGAGTCTTTCGTTGGCTTCGATGACCTTTTGGTTGCCGAGGGGGCCGGTGAGCTAGCTAGCACCATGATGACTAAGTTGCAGACGGCCATCGATGCGTTGAACTCAATCGAAGGATCCTTAGCCGATGCAATACGCCAAAATCTCGGACAAGTGACGGCTGCGTATGATGCTGTCTAGAGCTTTAATGACGACTTTAAGACGGAATTTGTCACCGTGCTCAATCTTTCGGTACCTCAGGAAGGTGCTGGAGATAACGACTGAACAAAAAGGCATCCTGCGGTGACTCTCCAAGCTAGACTTAGTGCACCCGTCGCACCTCATTCTCTGGCTGCATTCAGGATACTGCTTGGCGCGGTGATGACCTTTGGTCTCATTCGCTTTATGGCATCGGGGTGGATTGAAGAATTGTTCATTCGCCCCGACTACTTCTTTAAGTATGCGGGCTTTCAATGGATGCCTGTTTGGGGGCCGGCCGGGCTCTATACACACTTCGCCATCGTTGGGATAGCCGCTTTTTTCGTCTGCATCGGTTTTCTTTATCGTGCGTCCCTCATTGTCTTTTTGGTTGGATTTTCGAGTATCCAGTTGATGGACCTTA
>JAYZEG010000092.1:0-26214 GCA_036337435.1 Myxococcota bacterium | reverse complement strand
CGTGCCTTGGTCCAGGTGGATTCCGGAGCCCTTAGTTTAGACCGCACTCGGCCGAGATGACAATGTGCCGCTGATCAACTCTTGGTCGCCAGCCATTCAAGATACCGATGGATACGCGAATCGGTCCAAGGTTGGACATTGACGAATCGGAGTCGCAAATTCCCGTCTCGGTCGACAACATAGGTTTCAGGCAGCTTCTCGGTTCCATAGCTGGTTGCGATGGACTGCTTATTTGGATCGAGACCGACGAGCATTTTTGTTCGCTTACCAGCAAAGAAACGTTGAACATCGGCCCAACTCTCGTCTGAACTCACTGCAAGAATTTCAAACGGGACGTGCTTCATTTTGTCGGCGAGTTTTTCTAGGTCAGGAATCTCAGCACGACATGGTGGGCACCAGGTTGCCCAAAAGTTTATGAAGACAACTTTGCCCCGAAGTGAACTGAGCCGTATCCGGCTACCATCCGCGCGGATGACCTCGAAATCCGGTGCAATTCCCGTTCGGACTTGAGCATTTAAGTCGATGGCGGCGGCAAGAGCTACCTCTCGGCGGCTCTCACCGTCCGTCATGTGCAATTGGGTCACGATACAGAACACAGCGATACACCCAACGACCAACGCCCATCTGAATAGACGTGTTGGCCCTTGTTTAGTTTCGCTCTCAGTCGTCATCAGGCTGCCTCCCCGGCTAGTTTGGTACGATACAGTAGGGGAGTATCAGATCAACGGATAGGTGTCACGTAAGGAAGGTGAATTCGCAAGCGGTGCCGATCAGACCAGCACCGCTTGCCTTGTGTCTGGCACTTATTTTTTAAGCATCTCGTCGATGAGAGCCTTGAACGCAGGGAAAGGCTGGGCTCCTGCTAGACGTCGGCCATTAACGAAGAAGTGAGGGGTACCTCGGGCCTTCAGCTCACGCGCTTGAGCCATGTCGGCTGCAACTTGCTTCTTAGTCGCGTCACTGTTCAAGTCAGCAGCGAATTTTGTCATATCGAGCTGAATTTCTTTTGCATAACCGTTGATATCTTCAGGCTTCAGTTTGCGCTGATTCTTGAAAAGGATGTCGTGCATTTCCCAAAATTTACCCTGCTTTCCAGCAGCGATAGACGCTTGAGCAGCGAGAGGCGCATCCTTGTGGAAAGACAGTGGGTTGTGCTTGAAGACGACCTTCACCTTGTCGCCATATTCCTTCAAAATCTTGGTGATGGTCGGATTGACCCGCGAACAGAAGGGACATTGGAATTCACTGAACTCAACAATGGTGATCTTGGCGTTCTTGTTGCCCTTAAAAAAGTCATTTGGGCTTACCTTCACGTCGTAAACCTTTGTGTCGACAGGACGTTGCTTTCGAGCAGGTGAATTTCCTTTAGTCGCACCTTTCGCTGTGACCGCGGCGTACACATCTTTCCGGGCGGTTCCTTTGGCGACTAAGCCCTTGGCGATTTTGAGTTGCTCGTCAATGAGCTTCTCAAAGTTTGCGAAGGGTTGGGCACCTCGAAGGCGTCGGCCATTGATGAAGAAATGCGGTGTACCACGAGCTGCAAATGTTTGCGCAAGTGCCTGGTCGTCCTTGACTTGTTTCACGACAGCAGGCGCGTTCAGGTCTGCGGCGAACTTTGTCATATCCAAGCCAATCTCTTTTGCATACCCATTTAGGTCGTCTGGCTTGAGCTTCTTCATGTTCTTGAAAAGAATGTCGTGCATTTGCCAAAACTTATCTTGCTTACCCGCTGCGATTGCTGCTTGGGCTGCGAGGGGCGCGTCTTTGTGAAAAGACAATGGGTTGTGCTTGAAGACGACGCGAACATCCTTACCGTACTTCTTGATGACCTTCTCAATCGTTGGGTTGACTCGGCTGCAGAAGGGGCATTGAAATTCACTGAATTCGACGATGGTAACCAATGCGTCAGCGGGTCCCTTAAAGAAATCGGCATCGCTCACGGGGAGCTTATACACGGTCGTGTCTTCTTTTCTTGGCTGGCGCTTTGGTGCCGCAGCCTTGGTTTTGCCATTGGCTGTCAGCTTCGCGTAAACATCTTTCTTGGCTGTGCCAGCGGCCACGAGCTTCTCGGCCTTCTTAATTTCCTCATCGATGATGGTTTTGAACGCCGAGAACGGCTGCGCACCAACGAGATTTCGACCATTGATGAAGAAGTTTGGTGTCCCACGAGCACCAAATTGGCGCGCCAAAGCTTGGTCCGCTGCGACAGCTTTTTTGTTCTCGGGGCTGTTTAGATCCGCTGCAAACTTGGTCATGTCCAGGCCGATTTCTTTCGCATACTCATCGATGTTCTCTGGCTTGAGCTTCTTCATGTTCTTGAACAAAACGTCATGCATTTCCCAGAATTTACCCTGCTTACCCGCTGCATTAGCTGCCTGTGCCGCGAGCGGCGCATCTTTGTGAAATGGGAGTGGGTTATGCTTGAAGATGACACGAACCTTATCTTTGTAAGTTTCGTTGATCTTTTTGATGGTCGGGTTCACTCGCGAGCAGAATGGGCATTGAAACTCGCTGAATTCGAGAATCGTCACGAGAGCGTCTTCAGGGCCTTTCGACACGTTCGTATAGGTTTGAGTCGCTGGGATCTTGTAGACAGTCTTGGTGTCTCGCCCTGGACGCTTGTTACCGGGTCGTTTGGTCGGCTCTTTGTAGTTTTTCTTGACCATTGCAGCATAAACGTCGCTTGCTTTGGTACCGGCTTTGAGAGCAGCCTCGGCAGCTTTTAATTGCTTATCGATCACAGTCTTGAACGCCGGGAAAGGTCGTGCGCCCGTCACTTGCTCACCATTGACGAAGAAGTTTGGTGTACCGCGAGCACCGACTTTCTTGGCAAGTGCCATGTCTGCAGCGACTGCATCCTTGTTTTCTTTGGAGTTCAAGTCGGCCGCAAACTTGGTCATATCCAGACCAAGGCCTTTTGCGTACCCATTGAGGTCTGCCGCCTTGAGCTTCTTCATATTCTTGAATAGAACGTCGTGCATTTCCCAGAACTTACCCTGCTTACCTGCTGCATTAGCAGCCTGCGCCGCGAGTGGAGCATCTTTATGAAAGGGCAGTGGGTTGTGCTTGAACACAATACGGACTTTGTCCTTGTAGGTCTCAGTAATCTTGTCGAGCGTCGGCAAGACCCGTGAACAGAAGGGACATTGGAATTCGCTGAATTCGACAATTGTGACAAGGGCCGTGTTGGGCCCCTTCGTATAGCTTGAACCGACTGGGATAAGTGTGCTGTCACCGCCGGTGGCGGCCTTCTTCGCGGTTCCGGGTTTTGCGAGCTCTTTACTGTCCGTCTTCTCAACGGGCTCACATCCAAATAGAATAAACAGGCTCAGGAGACCCAGGCCCAATTTCTTGATCGTTGTCATTTTTTCCTCATTTCTATGTACGGCTTCATCTTTTCGCCGCACGATTAGTGACTATCAAAATCTTTGTGTAGACGTGCCCTCGCTCATCTGGTGCTTGCCAGTTAGCTCAGAGCCATGTTTTCTAAAAGTGGTTACCGGGACCGTGGGGGCGGATTTGCTTTTTTCGGCGCCCATTGTGAGCAAAGAGCCCGGTAATCAAACCTAACGTTCATGGGCAAATAACCTCGGTGACACTGAAGTGAGTGACCTGAGTCACACGACCAGCCGAGCAGTCCTATCCCCGTTGATTCGCCCGGTGGCAAGGGGACTGATTCACAATGGGGGCCCGCATACAGGCATCGTGGTCCCGGCTGTGTTGGCACCTGAGGTTTTAACCCGGTCGAGGGTCCACTCACGTGGATTTCAGGTCGAGACACAGACTCACATTCTGTTCCGTCACAGAGCTCGGACACATCACCACCGACCAGTCCGGCAAAACTTATGTCGCTGGATGCGTTGCAGGCAGGTGTGGTGGCGTTCGCGGATGTAGCGAGAACGGTCAGGGTTAGGAATGGGAGTAGTTTACACAATTAAATCAAGCAGCGTCGCTCACAGTGAACGGTGAGCATCCCCATTGGTTATTTGCGTTGAGGGTCTAACATCCACACAATTCAGCGTCAACGGCTAGCCGACATGAAATATTCCACACCGTTAATTTACCGAAAAATATGGCGATATGTTGATGTAGACGGTACTAAAAACACCGGTTTTGTTAAAACTGTGTCGGTGTCTGCTGACAAAAGACCTTCTGATGGGAACCGTCAATGATCTTCCTTAGTCTTGACATTGAAACATCCGGACTCACTCCTGGCCTCTATTCGGTTGTCAGCATCGGTGCCGTGCCGGTCGTAAGACGCCGCGGTGCGTGGAGTGTGAATTTGAAACGCACGTTTTACGCGGAAATACAGCCCCAGCCCGGTCTTTTGACATCAGAGGACTCTGTCGAGATTCACGGCTTAGACGACCGCTATTTGCGTGATAACGGGGCCAGTCCTGTAGAGGCGATGACAGCTCTTAGAACGTATTTGGAGACCCTCAAATCCAGATATGGACGCGTACGGCCCGCCGCCTGGCCGAGTAGTTTTGATTCGCCCTTTATCAGTTGGATGTCTGAAAAATACCTTGGTGAAAATATTCTCGGCCACAGCACAATCGACATTCCCAGCTTCGCAATGGGAGCACTGGGCTGTACAGACCGTCGAAGACTCCATCACGTCATGAAAGAGGCGGGCTACCAAAAGCCCGAGAATTTACACAAGCATAATGCATTGTCCGACGCGATTGAGCAGGCTGAGACTTTGTGCTGGCTACTCAATTTTTCGGGGAATGAGGCATCACCATAACCGTCGCAGACGCCGCACCTCTCTTTTGAATACAAAAACAACCTGACTTAGGTCTCGTTTCGTGGGACCGTTAAACATGAGCAAAGGAGTGATCACACTTTTGTCGATTTGGGGCTGGTTGATGGTCTCGCTTTGCGCCATCGCTGGCTTTTGCCTTCAGGTTGTGGTGACTCTCGTCGTGTATCCTTTCGACCGGAACAGGATTCTGGCAGGGCGTATTTTTCGCGCCTCGGCCGTGATGGCCACAACACTCAACCCGTTCTGGCGCTTTAAGCGATTTACCGGGCCCAATTATGATTACGATCTGAAGGGGCCTGCAGTGGTTATCTCAAACCATTGTTCCCATAGTGATTCATTTCTCATCTCCCGTTTGCCCTGGGAGATGAAGTGGCTGGGTAAGCGAAGCTTATTCAAGATTCCCGTCGTTGGATGGTCCATGTATTTAAGTGGGGATATTGCCGTGAAGCGAGGTGATTCGTCCTCGGTCAATGAGGCCATGGATAAATGCCTGGGGTATCTGGCCAAAGGGGTTCCGATTATGATGTTTCCGGAGGGGACTCGTTCGAGGACCGATGACCTTTTGGCTTTCAAAGATGGGGCGTTTCGCTTAGCCATCCAGGCGGGCGTACCGATTTTGCCCATTGCCGTCCACGGTACCCGGTCAGCACTGCCAAAATCTGATTGGCGGTTCGGCCGTTCTGACGCGGCTGTTATCGTTGGTCAGCCAATTTCGACTCAAGAATACGAACTCGGCAGCCTAGATGAACTCAAGGCGAAATCAAGGGCGGCCATTGAAACGCTTAGAGAACGACTCCGTTGAGTTCCGAGGTCCATCAGCTGTCGGGCATAATCTCGATGGTCTATGGGGTCGTTCTGGGGCGAAGTACTCGTGCGATGGGGGCTTCAAAATAGCTGGCACCGAACCGGTTAACAGCTCGGACTTGAACATATCCATCCTCAGCGCCATCGCAATCGTTTGAAAATTCACCCAGAGTCACTTTGTAAACTGCGGGTGCACTGCCAGCACCAAAACCAAAGCCGGAAACCAATCGGATATTGAGAAGCCCCTCGGCAATGCTGCCTTCGCTCAATTCGCATATCGGGTCTGTCAGAGCCTCATCTCGATAGAAGATTGAATCGGTGAATACGCCCAAGAGGGACGAAACTGAGTCACTGGCGCAGTTCGTCTCGAACGGGAAGCTGGTTTCATCGCTCGCTGTGACGTCGAATGTAATTGGTGAACTCTGAGTGAGGTAGAGCAAGCTGGCCCGATACTCAAGACCGAAACGCCTGAAGTCATTGACGAGATAGGTTTCTCCGGCCCGGGCTGTAAACAGAGGGTCGTCAAATGTGTCGATAATTGCATAGTCTACCGTAAATGTCGCCGTGCAGAAGCCTGACCAGATGTCTGTGACTGTACCCGGAGGTTGTGTTGACCCACCGCCTGAACCACAGCCCCATAAGCAAACAAGAGTGCCCCCCATGAGGAAAATTCGCATTAGGTGTCTCATAACCTACTCCTTTGAGGCGTCATCTGATTGCGCCAATTGGCCCTGGCCGATTGAATCTGGATAGACCGGTTTAGATAAGAGTGCAATGCTTACTTGACGAAAGGTTCATAGAAGGACATAGTCGCTGCAGTGCCCGAGTGGTGGAATCGGTAGACACAGGTGACTTAAAATCACCCGCTTTATGCGTGGGGGTTCGAGTCCCTCCTCGGGTACTTTTTATTTCATTTTGAGTTCGGGTGAATCTGGTTGACCTCGTTGTCGAGGTCCCGGTCGGGTGTCTCTAAACTCGGTCAGGGTGCATCGAAGGCGCACTCGGCACTGCCTTCGTCGCTGACCTCCTCGCAGATGATCCAATCGATTAGATTTGTGTCGATGGCATGACTTGCTCTCAACGTGAATATGTCATCGCCCAACCCGGTGCCGTCGGCACCGCGCCCGAGTCCATCCTGGTTTGCTGGTCGACCACCCAGTCCCGGTCGCGTGACATTATCTGAAAAAGAGCAGTCGTCTACGACGAGTTGGCCGGCGAGAATGCCAACAGCCCCACCTAGGCCTGCGCCGCCACCCCCACCACCTCCGTTCTCGCCGTAAGGAGGCTCAGCCCCATCTCCTGCCCCAAATCCCCCCATTCCATTGGTGCCATCTGTGAGCAAATAAAGGTTGGCACCAGACCCACCGCCGCCGCCGAAGCCACCATCGCCACCATACCCGCTGTAGGTATAAAAACCGTTCGGAGACCCACCGCCTCCACCCCCCATCAGCGCGGCTGAGACACCATCGTGTTGAAGATGACTAAAGCCGCCAGTCCCTGCGCCCAGACCGCCTCCGTGGCCGCCGCAAGCCAGGCTGTCCGAGGGGACATCCACGCGGGAAATCGCACCGCCTTTCCCACCAATTGCCATGTTTCCGGTAAAGCGGCATGGATGATCGGCTGAGCTTTGTAACACAGTTTGACTGCCTCGCAGACCAGCGATCGCACCACCAATTCCAGCACCACCACCGCCGCCGCCACCGGAGCCAAGGACATTGCAGGCCAGGACATCTGTCGGGGTCTCAGCACCGATGGCAGATGCACCATCTTTGCCGAGTGCTCTGTTGTTCGCGAAACGAACACCACGGGTATTCAATATGCCTTCATTGAGGATTGAGCCGCCCAACTCCGCGCGTCCGTTGATGAGAGCTAAATTTTCGAGAGTCAAGGTTGCATTCTGTCCAATATGAAAGTGCCTCTGCGAACCAGCACCGTCTAGAATTGTCAACTCGGGACCGCACCCGTGTATGTGCACCTGTTTTGAGATAAATAAGTCATGTGCATCTGTTTCACCGAATATGGTTTGATTGGACGGGTCATCGGACAGTCTATCTGCATGGTATGCCGGCTGAAAAACAACTGCGCCTAAGTTCGCAAATACAAGGTGCACCGGACCATCATCAATCTCTAGACAGCGTCCCACATCGGCCTGTCCATTGGTGCGTGCGATGGCTTGCCTTAAAGTGCATTGTTCAGTGCCTGCGACAGCGTCTTCGAGAGAATCGATGATGATCCGGTTGTTCGGCTGTCGAATGAAAACCTTCGCTTGTTCGCCCGCTCTACCCTCATAGCGAATTCTGTAGCTAAAATGGTCCACCTCCAATCGAGGGTCCGTTGAACTGTAGGTAAAACTGCCATCTGTACCGAGCTGGAGAATACCACCGAGAGGGGGCTGAACCAATTCGATTTCGAGCCGTTCACCGATGTTCTCAAGGTCGATAATCGCTCCGTCAGACCAGCGGTCATTGAGCAGGAGCCCATCTTGAGCAGCGACGCTGACTTGACACGAACCAAAGCGCGTAAAGCTATCGCTAAACGCATTTGGGCTTCGTTGAGCACCCTGATCGACATCGTCCGCCGTATCCGCCCTCTCATTGGATTGTGGCATGCGATTGCCTATCTGTTCAGCAGCCATGTCCGACACTGTTTCAAATGATGCGACGAATGTGGGGGGGTCGTTGAGACACCCGACGAAAGCAAGTGCCAAGTATCCCACGGCGATGGATGTTAGTCTTGCTCTCATCTCGCGCTACATTGTGAGCCAAGCCAACATTGTCAAGCTGGTGGAAATGGCAAGTGGGATGGACAAATTATCGTCGATACGGTCGCCGCTGACCATCTCTGCCAGCGCACCTGAGACCGCTGCGACCAGGGCCGTGATGCAAACCAGCGATAGACTCCATGCCCGATAGTGAAGTAAAAATAGCGCACTGGCGAGACAACCGACCAAGACGAAGGTTACGGTGCCTAGCCAACTTCGATCGCGGAAAATCTTTCGGACACCCCACTTTTTGCCCACAAGGGACGCCGCAGGGTCGGCTAAGCCAAGAACAATGGCCGCAATTTGAGCATGGGTCTGTTCAGCGATTGCAACGGCACTCATTAGACCCACGACGTACCAGATGCCGGCTGGGGTTTGATACTGCTCGCGGGGTCGTGAAATGAGTCCGAAAAGCTTCCTGTAGACGATTTCGTTAAGCCGGGGGTCGAGCCGCCGGATCTGATCTAGGAAAACATAGATGACCAGCAGAACACCCAAGGCAATCAGCGTCGCCGAACGCGTTATGGTGAGGTATTCGTAAACGAAGGCCCCTGTGATGCCCATGGCTGCATGGAACAGGTTTCTCCAGTAATTCGTCGGCCTCAACGTACCGATGGAACGAGCAATGGTCTCGAACATGGGCGTCTGACGGAGTGCGTCCAATATGTGTTCGTAGCGTTCGGCCAATGTTTGAGAGAGACGACTAAATTCATTCACCAACTGCCGTGCATTCAGGTCGCTCAACCGGAGGCTTTGAAATCGATGAAGGGCATCTAAAACCCGTTCCATGCCCTTTTCTCTGTGTGATTTGACGGCGAGTCTGAGGACGTCTGCCTTTTCGGCGAGGGCGACCATCCGTTCGTTAATCACGACGGCATGTTCCAGGGTGAGTGCACTGGATTCAACGTGTATGACCAGAGACCGAAATTCCAACATGAAGCTTGTGATTTGGTTTTGAATTGACGGCGACATCAACGGCCCCTTCACACGGCACGGGTTCCAACGGCTTGGGTATGGCGGCATCTTGACTTTTTTTTCATGATTGTCAACACCCCAAACTGCTCCTAACTCAGTAAGACGCTGGTGTTATTGACTTTTCATGACTGGCTGGGCGGCTGGGCCCTGTAATTGCTTTGAACCCCAATGCAAAGTTGAGGGACACGTTGCACGGCTGTCCAATCGGTGCAGGAAAGGCGAACGATCCTATTTTTTCGTTCAAACATTCGATGACCAAAGCGTTTGTTTGGTCCAAAGTTGAAACCTCAACTCTCTCCGTTCGACCCGCGAGCGTAATGGTCCAGCGCGCGGTGAATTCGACTGGGGCTGACTGAGATGACGAACCTAAACAGTCGTTGAGAATTGCATTAGACTCGTTAAAGACTCTTTCAATTTCTTCGAGCAAGCAAAACGGCCGGTCCAACACGGCCTGCATACCGGAACACGCTTGCCCTTCGCAGGTGCTCGGTGGTCCATGGGGCGGACGATAATCTGACGGTCCCGTGAGCTGACCGTCCGTGTAGTTCGCCTTCACTGCCCAACGACCAGACTCATGCCAGGCCATGTAATCGCCAGCGGGCTCACCGCGATTCATATGGAATTTGAGTTTTTTACGTCCGCCTGAATAGAAAACCGTAACGGGTCCGTCTATGAGGCCGTCCCCATCTTCGCACCAGCGATGCTCCTGTCCTTGACGGATGTCCACCCGCAGGCTTGTCGAACTAGAACAAGACAACGATGTACTCATTTTCGGCTTGGTACCACTCTGCTGCGAACCACAGCCGAGAATAACCAAGGATAGGCTGAGCCACTGGCAGGTCATTCCTCTCTTTAACATCGACGCTGGCATGCTCCCATCGCTCCAAGGAGAGTCTGTTTCATCAAGCTTGCGGTTGTTGAAAACGGCTTGCTGCAATTCATCCGCGCTTTCTCTGACGCTCACCATCCGGGCCCACCCCTACGCCAATACCATTGACCCCTGGGGCGAGACCGTTTCCCACAGCTAAACTAAAACATCCATTGGGTCGAAGTTGCCAGGCCTTTTCATGGCGGGCAGCGTCTACTGTGCTCAACATCCACTGAAAGCCCTATCAAAGTCCGATGAACAAAATGACCGAGGTGGAGGGAAAAACCTTGGATGCTATTGCCTCAGATTGGCGGTCAGCATAGGTGTTGATTTGGCTTGGCGATCACTCAACAAGGGCTGGGCGTGTCTAGTGGCACGGTCTACTCTGTCGTTTTCTGCGCTTTCGCCGCTTTGTAGAAGGACGCGACGTTAGGTCGCAGTTTTTTGAAACTGTCCGCACTGATTACGTAAAAGAATTTCTGGAAGCGCGCTTGAGCATCAGCGGCCCTCTTCGCGCCGTCGGCGACAGCCTTATCGATGTCGGCCTGGTTCTCCGCTGTGGTGCCTGGGCTTCCTGGATTCTCGGCAGTTGACCCTGCGATTTCCGCGGGCGGAGTCTTGGCAAATGCAGGCTGAGGTATCGTTTCATCGAATTCCTTGGCATATTGAACGAAGACCGCCATATAGCGGTTATGTTCGGCGCCTTGGTCGGCCACTTTAGTTGACCGCTGGGCTGACTTGTCATCCGCATCACCGAGGGCGATCTCGCCGAAGAATAGTCTGTAGATGAGACCGTTCTGGGCGACCAATTGGACTTCGCCTTCATTACCGAAGAGCTGACGACCGCCTTGGGACACGTAAAAGCCCCGGTCTTGGAGCCAAGCATTCGAATACGGCCTGACACCGACAAGTTTAAGGCCTTCTATCTCACTCTTGAAACCATCGAGCGTCGTGTCGTTGAGTTCCCGTCCAGGTGTCGGCGGCAAAATCTCCCAGCCCGACCCACTTTTGGACTTACTCAACTGAACCGTTGCGCGTGGTTTCACCATCCCCGTGGATTCATCAACGCTATAGTCTTTGATGGTTGCCGCCCTGAGCTCATCTTTGCAAATCTTGAGCAAATCCGTCTCGACCCAATCGGCAAACGTCGTCTTCATGTCATCCGGTTTGATGGCGGCAGTGTATACCGCGTCCTCATTGGCGCGTCTTACGAAGTACACCTCGGTGCCGTCTTTTTGCTTGCCGATGATGACATCGACGAGAACCGATCCACCTTCGTCGCTCAAAGTCACTCGAATCCCAACATCACTCGACGTGCCAGGTGTCATCGGGTCGAGGACACCGTAGAGTCCATGAGATGATTTATCATTCGATGCGCGTGGTCCAAGCGGCACATTGAGCACAGCACCGGCTGTGGCACCAACCCGCGTTCCACCATCGGCGGGGTAGTCGAAGTGACTTGGGATGAGCCACTGGCCATCCTTGCGTCGAACCTCGAATGGAATCGGCGTTTTACTGGTCGAATCAAGCTTGACAACACGGATTTGGGCGACGGCATTAGCGTCTACTGCCGCACCTGTGGCAGTGAGAACCTGGGCGTCTTCTTGCTGGGCCTCGGCCACAGGCTTGGCGTCTGGCCACCAAGTCCAGACGCTCGTACCAAGACCACAGATGAGCGCGATGATTGCAGTCTTATTCATGCGGATCCTCTCTTTCTTGAGCTTGGGATTGTAAGAGCTTCGTCTTTTCGTCGACGCATCCAGACAAGAAGTGCGATGACTGCGAGGATGGCACTTGGCAAGCCCAGAGCCATGGTTCTAACCTGCCCTCTCACGGCTTCGACTTCACGCTTTCGAACCACACTCGCAGCCCGAATCGCAAGGTCACGTTCTCGCTCTGTCGACCGTATGTCGCCATCAAGACGCCTCTGGGATGCACGTTGAATTTGAGCACGCAATTGGTTTTTAGCGTTTTCATCCAGTCCGCTTTTCTGGTCGACATCACGTAGCTTTGCTTGGAACTCATTTTTCAATGTTGTGATTTGATTATCTGCAGCGGTCTGAGCTTTTTGTTCCGCCTCACGAAATGCCATTTGTGCTGTGTCGAGTACCTTTACCAGGGCGGTCAACGGCCGAGGTTTTGGTCGTCGTGTTCTTAAATCGAGATATCCCTTCTCTCCAGAGAGTGCATCCACCGCATTCGAGATGAACTGGACGTTCCTTAAATCTCTCAAGAACTTGATCGCATCATCTGAAAACCGGTTGTCTGCGTTTCGGTAAAAGGCGAAAAATTCATCGTGTGCAAAGTCTGTGTCGGCGATAAAAATGACGCGGATTGGTTTTGGGCTGAGGTCTCCTTTAGCCGGTTTGTCTTTATCTTCATCTTTGGCGTCGGGCGACGACGCGGTGGGACCATAGGCGTGTGCCATTTGGCCCGTGATTTCAACGGCCACAGTGGGTGGCTTACCGGAGATTGGTGTGTGGCGTTCGGGCTGCTTTAATTGCGGACCAAATAGACCCCGTGATATGAAATCGTCATAAACATGGGCACCCCATGCGGAGCCAGTCGCTGCGAGGGTGAGTTCCTGGATAGTCAGCTTCGCAGATGAATCATCCCGACGTTTGACCATACCAGGCCATGGGAAAAGAAGCGTGTCGATCCCGTTGAGGAATGAGACGTTGCTGATGCCATTGTTGGCCCTAAAAGCCCAGACGAGATTTTTCGGCCAAACATTGCGGAATTGGTTAGACGGATTGAAATCAGACCAGGCGATTTTATCGAGAGCCATCTCAATCCCAAGACTTTCGAAGAGGGGAGTCAGGTCAGGTTTTGGCTCAGGTGCCGGTGGGCGTTGTCCAGGCATCATCTGTTGTTTGGGTGCCTTTGGTTGTGATGAGGCCAGTTGAGGGCCTGCAAACATAGGCATGGGATCTTCCATAATCATGGCTGGACGGCCTGCCCAGATATAATCATGGAGATTTTGCACCCCTTTGTCGGACAAACTCGATGGTTGCGGGACGATGAGGACTGTCACGTCGTCACCCACTGCTACATCTAAATTGACCAAGCGCACGTCGTATTGCTTTTTCAGCTCGGCGACAGCCTGCCACGGTTGACGCATTTGTCGTGACCCATAGTCAAAGCCTCCGAGCATGTCCAAGTCTGTCTTGGCAATGCCGACCACGCTTTTTTTGGCGAGTGCCGCAGTTCGAACGGCCCTCACGAGCTCGTATTCGACAGATAAGCCTGGGGAGAAATATTCGATCTTCTCCGTACGTGTTCCGCTGCTGATCACCGCGGACAGATAGACTTCACGCTGTTCTTGTCCGGTGACTGTATCCACGACCATCGAATGAGGTTCGAGTCCATAGTGCTCGCTTGCCAATGAGGCTGCATCATCCAGTGAATCTTCTGGGCGGTGAATTGTTAAGTCGACGCTGGATGGGGAACTGCGTTCAACGAGTTTGAGTAAGTTCAGGACCTCTTTGCCCTTCAACGCTAACTCAGGTGGCAAATTCTTACTGACGAATGCCGTGATTCGCACGGGCGTCTCTTGCGCCGACAGCAGTGTTGAACTCATCTCACTCAGACTAGATAGACCCTCATCGGTGACGTCCAAATCGATGGCCGCCCGGTCTAACTGAACAGACAGATTTAAGAGCGTGAGTGTCAGGCCAAAAAAGGTGACGACAGTGCCTACGATGAGCGATTTGTATGCAGGTTGCCAACGCCTAGAATTCAGACTGAGAATCGCTAAGCCGACAAAAACAATGGTCAGCGCGACCGCAATGCCAATCTGCCCAATCGAAATAACGCCTCGATTGAACGAGTCGAGCGAATCGAAAGAGCCGATAAGAGTCGCCATTGCTCCGCACAAGAGAACGCCGACGACGAATGCGACCGCTGGCAGACCAACCCAACAACTGGCCAAAACACCGGCTGCGGAAAAAACCGAACCCGCTAACCACCAGCCAAGATACTGGGCAGCGACCAACCCGAAGTCCGGGTCACCTAACCAGACAAGCACAGCAACGTTGGACAAACTGCAGACCAACGCCAGAGTAAAATAGGAGAAGACAGCAAGCCATTTCCCAACCAAGATATCTGTTTCGGTCATTGGTAGAGTCAATAGTTGCTCTTCTGTACCAAGCTCTTTTTCCGACGCCCAAGAGCCCATCGCGATCGCGGGAATGAGGACCGCCATTAGCCACGGGATGTACTCTTGAATTGGGCCAAGGTCATTGATATTGCGGACGAAGAATTCCGCTGGGATAAAGAGCAGTCCGCCGTAAATCAGCACGAAGGCTAAAACGAACACGTAACCCAGCGGGTTACCCAGGAGACTCCATAATTGTCGACGCCAAACCGCTTTTACGGCATGTGTTCTGAGAATACTCATGCGGATGCACCTCCTGTCATTTCCTTGAATCGGGTCTCCAGGTCTCCTCCGTCGGCGAGTGTGTCGAAGGATCCATTGAACTTGAGGCGGCCCTCATCGATGAGAATGACTTTGTCAGCCATGGCTGCAACCTCTTGGAGGATGTGGGTCGAGAGTAAAATCGCTTTATCCTTTGCAATACTACGAATTAAATCGCGAACGACTGAAATCTGATTCGGGTCGAGGCCGAGAGTCGGTTCGTCCAAGATAAGAACCTTCGGGTCGTGAATGAGTGCTTGGGCCAATCCAACTCGTTGCCGAAAGCCTCGTGATAGCTTTCGAATCGGTTTACTCCAAACTTCGCCGAGTTGACACAACTCGGCCACTCGATCGAGAGCCCTTGTCAGCTCGCTGCCCTTCAAGTCACGGGTCTGGGCCGAGAATCTTAAATAGGAGGCCGGTGTCATATCGGGATACAGCGCACCGCTCTCGCCGAGATACCCAATCTGTTTGCTACCGGCGAGCCTATCCGTAGCCATATCATGTCCTAAGATGGTCGATCGACCCGTGGACGGAGCGAGATAGCCCGTCAAGCACCGGAGGGTTGTGGATTTCCCAGCACCATTTGGACCCAAGAAGGCTGTGATCGAGCCACGGGCCACTTCGAAGCTGACATCCTGAATCGCTGTAAATGAACCATAATATTTCGAAAGCCCGTCGGCCTTAATCCAAATATCCCCTGAATGTGCCTGCTCCATCGCAGTCCTCCAGCCATCAAAAAGTCATCATACGAACATTTCGGATCGGAAACTTATTTCATCTCATCCGACAAAAACGCCCACTGTTTTAGCTGTTTGTAATTGGGAGTCAAGAGGGTTTTGAACCGCATACATCAATTTGTCGGCCAATTGTCAGAAGACACCGATGTTTAGAATCGGATTCGGCCGAAAATTGAGAGTGTACGAACTGGCTTTTTGGTCGAACTGATCCAAATTTGTTGGATACTTAAGTTATGCTAGGATCCAACCATGAAAATTCGGTGTCCAAGCTGTTCTCAGCAAATCAAAAGCACAGATATCAATCTTCAATCCATGGTCGGGCTTTGCCGTTCGTGTGACGATATCTTTGCAATCGAATTGGCCTCATCGTCCACCGAGTCAAGCTATGTTCTGAAACCGTCTGCGGCGATTAACTTGGTGGACGATGGACAGAAAATCAGTTTTCGACGGCGTTGGATGAGACCCGCAGGAGGGCTGTTATTTGCCTTGGGCGGGCTTAATTTGTATTCGCTCATCTGGGCAGTGAGCCGTGGGTTGGGCAGTATGGGCTTCGTGACGACCATGGCTGCTTTGACCGCTGCTTGTGCGTACGTTGGGGCTGCTTTTCTGTTTAATCGCTATGCGATTGTCCTCGACGGCGATTCAGTGCGCAGTCAGTACGGACCACTCCCCCTATTGAGAGAAAAGCGGGTGTACCGAAGTGCGGTGAAACAGCTTTATGTGCACGAGCGTGAGGCAGGCCAGTTCGATCTCTATATCCAGGAGTCCGTTGGGCACACAGTGTGTCTTTTTAAAGGCCTCCGGGATGCACGATTGGCGAGTTATATCGCGTGCCGGATAGAGCAACTACTCGGCATTACGCATCAACCTGTCCCGGGAGAATTTGTCGCGGCCCCCCACGAGCTTGGACGGTTGGTTATCGAGCCAGGCCAAGGGCTCTTGCACTTAGCAGCGGACGGCAAGTCTGACGATGACTAGACGGTCGTAAAACGGCACTCATGATTCTGATTTGGGCTAGTTAGCGGTGCACATGTTCATCGAACAACGACCGAAGGCACAGTCTCGATTGTTTTCGCATCGCCGATCTTGCCCACACGGTTGGCAGTCGACTCCACCGCAATCAACATCGGTCTCTCGACCATTCTGGACACCATCGGTACAACTCACACAGCGCCCCCCGTCACAGAGTCTCGAATCGCAATCTAGATTGAACTCGCAACGCTGGCCGACCGCGCAGGCTTGGCATACGTCACCCCCGCAGTCCACATCGGTCTCGAGTCCGTTTACTCGTCCATCCCAACAGGTCGGACAGTCGGGTTGATCACAGCCGAGGAAGGCGCAGCGGCCGTTGTCACTACAGGTTAGAGTTCGACACTGCACATCTCGGTCGCAGGATCGCCCAACATCGCACTGGTCGCATTGTCGTCCAAAGTCTGGCATGCCAAGCCCGAGTCCCATCTCATCCTCGGCACGACCGCGATTGGCTTGGTCTCCCAAACCCAGCTGACCGAATTGATTGTGTCCAAAACAGCGCAACGTCCTGTCGCTTATGAGTGCGCACGTATGATTGTCACCGACGGCGATGTCGATCACCTTGGTACCTTGCCCTAGATTGACGACTCGACTGAGATTGGACATGTCATCGACCGCTCGTCCCACATGGGATAGGTCTTGTCCGAGGCCCAGTTGTCCGTCAAAATTTGCGCCCCAACATTGGATCCGCCCGCGCCTGAGGAGCGCGCAAGTATGAGCGGACCCGAGCGCAAGGCTATCCATCGGTTCGTCGATCAGTACAGGGTCCAAGGCTGGGCCCAATTCAATGGGGTCATCACCAATATTTCGACTATGGTCGATACCGAGTTGGCCCGACGTATTAAGCCCCCAGCACATTGCCATGCCTTCATCATTGAGAATGCATGTGTGTGCTGCACCGGTCCCCAACAGCACAATCTCCGAGGCTAGGCTATGTCGGACGACAGGAAGATTGTCACCCATTTCATTTGGGTTATCGCCTCGATCGTCGTCTGTTCCCAGGCCGAGTTGTCCAGAATCGCCCCGACCCCAGCATTTGACAGTATTGTCGTCTAGATGAGCACATGAGTGTTCGGCACCGGCACTAATAGCGATTGCCGTGACCCCCAAGCCAAGGGAAACAGTTCTCAAATTTGGGCCGGTCTCGTCCATGCTGTCTCCCCGGTTTTCCTGATCGCCAAGGCCCAGTTGACCACGGCTATTGGCACCCCAGCAGCTGACTTGACCATCGTCGAACAACACGCAGTTGTGATTTCCGCCGACAGCGAGTTGGACCACGTGCCTTTCGTTGAGATCAACAAACGAAAAGGGCTGTATGATATCCTCGGCAAGGGCACCTCGATCTCGATTATCACCCAATCCGAGCTGTCCAAAAGTATTGCCACCCCAGCAGGCGATCCGACCGGTGGACGTCAGTGCGCAGCTATGGTTCCAGCCGGCGCCCACGTCCATGATCGACGTGTTTTCGGCCAGGGCGACTGAGGGTAGGGCCTGGCCCATGAAAAGCGGGTCATCGCCGCGCATTACGTCATCGCCGAGTCCAAGTTTACCCCGAGCATTCGAGCCAACGCATTTAACACGGCCGTTGGCGAAAACGACGCATGAGTGCTCCGCGCCGAGACCCAGTCCGCGGATCGGTGTGGTTCCGCCGCAATCAACGTCGCCCTCTTCCCCATTCTTGATTCCATCATTACAGCTTTCAAGACGGCAGAAACCAGCCTGACAGATACGGCTGTTGCAGTCGGAATCTACGAGGCAGGCTCCATCAGCATCGCACGGTGAACAGTCTGGACCACCGCAATCTACACCGGTCTCACCGGCATTTTGAATCCCATCGTCGCACGAGGTACACACATTCGCCCGACATTGATTTGAGCCGCAGTCCGCATCCATTTGGCACAGTAAGCCGTCTCGACAACCATCGCATTCGTCTCCACCACAGTCGACATCGGTTTCGGGTCCGTTCGCAATGCCATCATCGCAGCTGCGAGGGCGGCAGCTCCCATCGATACAGGCAAAACTCAAACAATCCATTGACTCAACACAGGTTGCTCCGTTCGGACACGGGCCACAATCACGACCACCGCAATCGACACCGGTCTCAAACCCATTTCGAGCATCATCTCCGCACGTTGAACAGACGCCTGCGCGGCATCGTCCTTGCTGGCAGTCTTGGTCTATCAAGCAGGCTGCACTCGGTCCACAGGGGCCACAGGTGTCTCCGCCGCAGTCGGTATCCGTCTCGCTGCCATTGATGACACCGTCACCGCAACCAATAGCGGCGCACTGCCCATTCTGGCAGACGTTCGATTCGCATTGGCTACTCTCCGTACAACTGAGACCATCTGCACACGCTAAACAGCCGCGGCCAAGTGATGAAGGGATCGCAGTCGCGTCCATGTCACCGAGACTCCGTCCGATGGTGATACGATCACCTCGGCCCAACTGCCCAGCCTCGTTCCAGCCCCAACAGTGGAGAGTTCTTTCCTCGGTGATGACGCAGGCATGGTGTTCGCCTAGGACCAACTTGTAGAGAGGACCTGGGGCGGCGAGTTGAACTGGAGGCGAATCCAGTGAGAATCGGATAATCGGGGTTGGGTTTTCGATGCCCACCGTCCCGTAGCGGCCACTCTGGCCCCAACAATAAACGGCCTGAGCATCTTCACCGAGAACACAGCTTGTTCCATCTCCAGCGTGGATCGTCCTCGGAATAAACCCTGGCCGGAAGGCGATACTCGGTAGGGCGTTCCCCATTTCTCCAGGATTATCTCCGACATTTGCATCGCCGGGAATGCCAAGAGCACCAAAGGCAGCTTGGCCCCAACACTTAACACTTTGATCATCCAGAAGTGCACACGCGTGTTTGGCTCCGGCAGTCAGCCCGAGGACGTGTCGCCCGTCGCCCAATTCAACTACCGGAAGGGTGGCCATTTCACCAGGATCGTCCCCCAAGGGAAATGAACGACCTTGGCCGATCTGACCACTGGCAGAATCGCCCCAGCATTTCACCGAACCATCGCTCAAACGCCCACACGAAAACAAGTCGCCGCAAGCGATTTGTTCTACAGGTTGACCCAGCATCAGCGGGCCCACGGAGGCCATGGTCTCAGATGTGAGTCCACGGGTGGTTCGATCGTCGTAGCCAAGCTGACCACGACTATTTTGTCCCCAACAAAAGACGTCGCCACGTTCTGACAATGCGCACACGTGTGCTTGGCCCATACACAGGCTGCTAATTGAAGTCTCAGCCGGCAATTGAACGGGCTGGAGAACGTTTGCCATATCGCCGGCTGTGCCACCCACATCGGGTCGATTGTCTCCACGACCGAGTTGTCCGTTGCGATTGTCACCCCAGCAATACACGCGTCCGCTGCGAGTCACGGCACAAGAACTGCCGTGACCAGCGGCGAGAGCGCGCGCAGATTCGGGAAGGGGCACGGGGAAAAGACTGTCTCCGAGTTGCTCTCGGGCTGAACGAGTCAAACGGTCGTCATAGCCGAGTTGACCGCGGTCATTGGCTCCGAAACATTTAACTCGCCCCCCTGCGAGCAAGACGCAACTGTGGTCGAGTCCTAAGGCAACATCCGTGACGACCGCTAAGCTCGCTCCACAATCGAGATCCCCTTCGGTCCCGTTCTGAATGCCATCAAAGCAGGTCGATGGGGCACACACGGTGTTTTCACAACGCAAACTCGAACAATCTATGGCACGTTGACAGCCTGCACCGGGCCGGCAACCAGGACAGGTTGCCCCGCCACAATCGATCTGTGCTTCATCTCCATTCAGGAGCCCGTCTGTGCAAGATATGCATTGCCCGTTGGCGCACTGGTTTGAGGCGCAATCCGAATTCAGTTGGCATGGTTGTCCATCGGGGCAGCCCAAGCAGCTCGGTCCGCCACAGTCTGTCGCGGTCTCAGCACCGTTTATTTGGCCGTCTCGACAGCTAATGCAAAGGCCATCGGCGCAAAGTTGAGACTCACAGTCTGAGGCCTCTTGGCATGGAAGACCATCTTGGCAGCCAGCGCATTCAGGACCGCCGCAGTCCAACGCGACTTCAGAGCCGTTTAGAACGCCGTCGGCGCAGGAAATACACAGGCCATCGACACAGCGTTCGCTCGCACAGTCACTCTGCTCCTGACAGCTCTGTCGGTCAGCACAGGGATCGCAAGCTGGGCCGCCACAATCAATATCGGTTTCAGCAGCATTCTGCAGGCCATCATCGCATCTCGCCGCACCACATCGGCCTGCGCCATTGTCTCCGACGACAGGTTCACAATTTCCACTCATGCAATCGCTGTGCGCCAGGCAGCTGAAGCCAAGGGGACAAGCTGGGCAGTCTGAACCACCACAATCCGAATCCGTTTCCAAAGCGTTTTGAATCCCGTCAAAACAGCCAGGCTCTCGACACGTGCCGCCTCGGCAGATCTGTGACTCGCATTGGTCCCGTTCCGTACAAACGGCCCCAGTCGCGCACTTTGGACAATTCCTGCCCAATGGGACTGAGCTTGCTGCGACGACAGGTTGATCCGGATCTGAACCAACGCTTTCTCGATGTCCTTGGCCCAGCTGTCCGCTGCCGTTGGCCCCCCAGCATAAAACCTGTTTATCGAAAAGAACTGCGCAGCTATGTTCACCGCCAGCAGACATATGGAGTACGCCCAAGTCAGAGGGCATATCGATACCCGTCAATTCCGCGAGCTCAATTTCGGCTCGACCTCGGTCAAATTGGTCACCCATTCCAAGTTGTCCGTTGTCGTTTCCGCCCCAGCAGATGCCTCGTCCGTTGCCTGTCACAGCGCAAGCGTGTTGATGTCCGGCGGAAATAGAGGCGATGGAGGCATCGTTGATGAGGCTGATGGGCGGTAGATTATCCCCCATATGCGCTCGGCCCGTTCCGTGGGAGAACCAAGCAGCACCTTGCCCCAGTTGGCCTCGATCATTTGCCCCCCAGCATTTTGCGCTGGCATCGTCGAGGACGGCGCACGTGAATTTGGAGCCGACGCTGATCTGACGGGCATATCGACCTGTCCCCAGATCAACCGCCGCGAGATTTTCACCCATTGAATTCGGCTCGAGACCGACATTATCCCGCTGACGTAAGCCCAACTGTCCTTTGTCGTTTCGACCCCAGCATTTGAGTCGGTCATCACTCATAATGGCGCACGCAGTATGGCCTCCGACCGCCAAATCTGTGGCGACTTGGCCTGGACCTAAATCCACAGGCGTGTCCAACTGAAATGAAGCTGCCGCCTCATCGGTGGCTCGACCCAGCTGACCGAATTCGTTTTGTCCCCAACAAAAAATCGCACCACCCCGGGTTCGAGCACAGATGAAATCGAGGCCTGCATCAACCTGTACAACTGGGTCATCGGGCGATTCGAAACGCGTTCCAGCACGACCGACCTCATTGGCCTGGTCACCAGTGAACGCATCAGCTTCAAAGTCGAGTTCGGGTGCGAAGGCTCGGTGGGCACCCGAGCAAAGAATTTGTCCGTCTATGGACAGAACGCACCGCACGCTGTTGCTCAGCGTATAGTCTGAGACAGGCCCAAAATCATCGGGTACGCCTGACTGGAGGGCATCCCCAAGATGCTGAGGGATCATCCCTCGGGACTCAGTGTCGCCAAGTCCAAGTTGCCCCACATCATTCGCACCGAGACACCGGAGGTTGCCTCCCACCAAACCAATGCAGGTGGTCGCACCGCCCAGTTCGACACGCTGAGCTAAGCCAGACTCGCCGCCACAATCCACATCGCCCTCTGAGCCGTTGAGAATTCCGTCATAGCACGATGCATTTCCACAGAGTCCGCGACTGCAAATCTGGCTGGCGCAGTCATTTCCGCCACGACAAAGGCGTCCGGCAGAACAAGGCAGACAGTCCGGGCCGCCGCAATCGACATCTGTCTCGGCCCCATTTTGTCTTGAATCGTCGCAGGTCGGTGTTCTGGTGCAGTCCGGCTCGCAACCATCTCCCGGTACGAGATTGCCGTCGTCGCATTCTTCTTCTGGAGCGATGATGCCGTTTGAGCAGGCACTGAGCGTACAGTTGGTATCACAACCATCTCCGTCGACGTCATTACCGTCGTCGCACACTTCGTCCGCCGTCTGGATTCCATTTCCACAGCCCGTTACGCTGCAGTCGTTGTCGCAGCCATCGCCATCGATTTGATTCCCGTCATCACATTCCTCAGGATCGGTCACCACGGCATTGCCGCAGGCCGTTTGGGTGCAGTTGTTATCGCAGCCATCGCCACTTAAAAGGTTGCCATCGTCGCAGATTTCATCGTCGGTCGTAACCCCGTTACCACATCCGGTGAGTGTGCAGTTTTCATCGCAACCGTCGCCGTTATCAGCGTTACCGTCATCACAGTCTTCGCCATTGGTTATGACGCCGTTCTGGCATCCTGTGTGCGTACAATTGCTATCGCAGCCATCGCCGTCGATCAGATCGCCGTCATCACAGAGTTCGCCCTCCGTCAGGATGCCATTTCCGCAACCCGTCGGTGTACAGTTACTGTCACAGCCATCGCCATCGATTTCGTTACCATCATCGCATGCTTCGCCAACCGATATGAGATCATTGCCGCAGCCGGTGGGTTGGCAGTTGCTGTCGCAGCCGTCTCCATCGACCTGGTTTCCGTCATCGCAGCTTTCGCCGTCAGAAATTGCGCCGTTGCCACAGCCGGTTGGTCGGCAATTACTATCGCAACCGTCTCCGTCGACCAGATTACCGTCGTCGCATGCTTCGCCTCGCGTCAGGACCCCATTGCCACACGCGGTCGTAGTGCAATTGCTGTCGCAGCCGTCGGCATCATCTAAATTACCATCATCGCAGGCCTCATCTCCCGACAGGATTCCATTGCCGCAGGCGCTGAGCGTGCAGTTTTCATCGCAACCATCTCCATTGGATCGATTGCCATCGTCACATTGTTCCCGCTCGGTCTGTATGCCATTGCCGCACGCGGTTGGTCGGCAATTTGAATCACATCCGTCTCCATCGATTTGATTGCCGTCATCACAGCCTTCGTTTCCGGTGACTACGCCATTCCCGCACCCCGTAATCGTACAATTTCTGTCGCAACCGTCCTCATTAATGAGGTTACCGTCATCGCATGATTCACCGCGTTGTAATCGGCCATCACCGCATACGGGGGCCGCTTGCGCGTCGGGGGTCGTATTGGCATCGGCGATGGATTGATCCGGAACGCCGCGATCGAGCGCTCGCTGCGGATCGCTGCTGGTCTCTTCGCCGCACGACACCAGAAGTAGGAGTCCGAAAAAATAAATGGCTCGCATGTTGTTGACTGTCTCCCCATTCGAGATATCGCCAGATTAGCTCGCCTGGGTGAGTCGGGGCAACCGCAGCGGTTGTTTATTGCGTGACTTTTTTAGATTTGAGGTATCCTCAACCAACAGGAGTTCGTGAACTTTTGTTGTAATATGAAGCGAGCTGGCTTATTTGTGCCTGTCCTTAAGCAGGGGTAAACCGGCTCAAAAGAGGCGCGCAAACAATGAGATGCATCAGCACTTGCTCGCCTGAGAGCGCGAAACCAGTTTGGTCTGGCACATTGGTGCGCAGACCACGGCCGTTTGGTCCAGCCGTTTCCGTTCTAGGTATGAGTACGCTGTTGCGGGTGTAGTGATTCGATGAAGGCGACCAAACTAACATTTGAGACAGCTCAAGCGGCCGACCAGTATGACGCGCTTAATGTCATGGTGCGGTCTAAAAAGAGCGTTCTGACTGCGCACCCTGTGTACACAGCCGTCGGGACTCGGAAGGCCATGTGCACGTTCATGGAGAGCCATGTTTTTGCCGTTTGGGACTTCATGAGTTTGGTCAAGGCACTGCAAGTCGAGTTGACCTGCACCACAACCCCCTGGATCCCGGTTGGCGATGCGGATGTGCGCGCATTCATCAATGAAGTTGTCGCTGGAGAAGAGTCAGACCAAACTGCGGACGGACGTCACCTCAGTCATCTCGAACTTTACATTGAAGCAATGGAGGAAACGGGGGCTGATATTGGACCGATTCGCAGCTTTCTCCGCTCATTGGGCGATGGTGTACCCGTCGAGACAGCACTGGACGCCTGTGGTGCACCAGACGCTGCGAAAGCCTTCACATCAGCGACTATGGATACGGTTAAACGCGGCGACCCTATCGAAATCGCTGCCGCCTTCTGCTTTGCACGCGAAGCCATTATTCCAGCGATGTTCCGCCCGCTCATCAGGCGGGTTGACACCGCTGACGGCGCTCGATCTCCCAAACTACGCTACTATTTCGACAGACATGTTGAGCTGGATGGCGATAGCCATGGGGAGCTTGCAAAGAAAATGCTCTGTTATCTCTGTGGTGACGACAGGGCTAATTGGCAACGGGCTGCCGATGCCGCGTTTAGCGCACTGGACACCCGAGCTGAACTCTGGGATGCGCTGGAGACAGAGATTCGTACCGAGTTGGACGCCGCAGCCATAAAAAAAGTAGACGATGCGCGCCGTAAACAAACGAGATTACTGACCACACCCGGCGCGAGTGAAGACGACTTAAAACGGCGGGATGGTTTTGCGGGTCGCATCATTTATATTTTGTCAGCGGTGATTTGCGCAGCTGTCGCATTTTTGATCTTAGGCCCGAGGCCAGACGGCTTGGCAGGCCGATTGGACGTGGGTGTCTTGCCGACGCTCAATGCGTCGTTAAACGCGTGTGTGACCGTTTTGTTGGTTGTCGCGCTCTGGCACATCAAGCGGGGTAACGTCGAACGCCATAAACAGGCCATGCTCGCTGCTTTTGGTCTCTCAGCTGCTTTTTTAGTCAGCTACGTCATCTATCACTATTTCAAAGAGGGTCCGAAAAAGTACGTGGGTGACTACCGAGGCACCTACTTATTCATCTTGCTCAGCCACATCGTACTCGCCGTCGCCGTCCTGCCATTGTCGCTCTTTGCCCTGTACCGCGGTTGGCACATGCAGGTTGCCAAGCACCTCAAGGTCGTCCGATACGCCTTTCCAATATGGCTCTATGTGTCGACCACGGGCGTTCTTATTTACCTAATGCTTTACTAAACACTGTCACCCCCTGTTCCCGAAGGCTTTCGGCCAAAGAAACTCCGTGACACGAAGTGCCCATGGTGGTTGATGTCCAGGAGGCCGGCGTCACGCATTACGGCACCCAGGTCATCGCGGAGATAGCTCAGGTAATACGGCTCATGATACACTTTCGGGAACTGGGTTAAGAACGACCCGATATCAGCCCCCGTCTTGAGTTGTTCAGAATCAAGAACAGCGATCAGCCCGCCTGGCTTTGCCACACGGACCAGTTCAGACATAACTTGGCGTCGAACGTCTTTTGGTAGCTCGTGAAACAGGTAGATACAAGTGACAACGCTAAATGAATTGTCCGGGAACGGCAGCGACTCTGCATTGGCCGTAGTGCACCTGACGTTTGGAGACCGGCAATGAGTGGCCGCATAGTCGACATAGAAAGGGGATAGGTCGACGCCTGTGATTGTGACCTGCGGTCGCAATTGACTGACTTGTTTGATAAAGCGGCCCGTCCCACACGCGACATCTAATAGGGTTGGCTCGGTCTCTTTTGCCAGTGTATCGAGGATCTCTGGTAGCAGCATGCGTCGCATGATCGCAGCGGTGCCGCCGAACAAGAACTCGACACCCGGATCGTAGAGCTCCGCAGACCGTTTGCTGAGCCAGCCATCAGTTTGCCAGTGAAACGTCCGTTGATAGTATTTCGGGTAGTGCTGCGCAAGCTCCTGAGGAATGTCATCGAATGCATGCTGTCGGCGTCGTTTATAAATGCTCAGAAACTCTTTGGGCATGCGAGGTGCGTAACTCAAAAAC
>JAYZEG010000091.1:0-3314 GCA_036337435.1 Myxococcota bacterium | reverse complement strand
GCCAGTAGTTGTACCAGTCGGTCAAACGCCGTTCTGGCTGTACTGCTAAGGCACGTCGAAGGAGAGCGTCATGGCAGATTTCTACCAACACGCCGAGGTGACGACATTTCATCGCCTGGGAAACAGAAGCGTTGGCAGCCTGGAAGCTGAGCTGTCTTTGTTTCGCGACACCCAGCCGATGGCCTTGGTCTTGCCGTCTCTGTACTCAGAGCTTCAAGGGCCTGCGTTGGCACGTATTGTGGACGAGCTCGTCCATGTGCCCTATCTGGAGCAGATTATTGTCGGGTTGGACCGGGCTGATGAAGCACAGTACCAACACGCACTTTCTTTTTTCGAACGATTACCTCAGCGTCCCGATGTCCTTTGGCATGACGGTCCGAGATTGCAAAGAATCCATCGACTTCTAGAGGCTCATGACTTGGCGCCGTCGGCGCCCGGTAAGGGACGCAATGTTTGGTATATGTTTGGTTACCTGCTCGCCACGGGTCGAGCAAAGGTCGTGGCGCTCCACGATTGCAATATTTTAACCTATGAACGCGGCATGCTGGCGCGTCTCCTCTATCCGGTCGCTCACCCCGGTTTGGGCTACTCCTTTTGCAAGGGCTACTATGCACGCGTTGCCAACGACCGGATTAACGGGCGCATCTGTCGGCTTTTGGTGACGCCGCTCCTCCGTGCACTGAAGAAGGTCTGTGGAGCTGATGATTATCTCGATTTTCTTGACGGTTTTCGGTACCCGCTGGCCGGCGAGGTTTCGGTCACGCGCGAGGTAATCGAAAACGTACATATGCCCTCTGATTGGGGGCTCGAGATGAGCATTCTGTCAGAAATGCATCGTAATCAGGCGACAAGCCAGATCTGTCAGGTGGATATCGCTGATACATACAACCAGATGCATCAGGAGATGTCCTCGGACGAGCGTCTTGCCAGTTTGAATCGCATGGCGAGAGATATCGTGCTGTCGCTTTTTCGGAAGATGGCAACCAATGGCCAGGTATTTGGTAAGGCTCGCATTCGAACCATCAAGGCAACGTATTATCGATTGGCCTTGGACCAAGTAAATCGCTTTGATGACCTCGCTGTGATTAACGGTATGCGCTATGACCGCCATCGCGAAGTGCAGGCCGTTGAGCTTTTTGCCGAAAATATTCTGTCCGCGGGACGCGAATTTTTAGACCTCTCGATGGAGCCGCCATTTCTGCCGTCTTGGCGTCGGGTCCAATCGGCGATTCCCGACATCTACGAACAATTGATAGATGCTGTCGCGACGGATCGGCGTGAGCTGGGCGATGGTGGAAGCTCAGCAGTAAGCCGGCCGCCCAAGACACAACATTTACGCCAACGGGTGGACCTACATTTAACGGAACTCTATGGTGCTGAGCAGGCGAAACATTTGGCCGACAAGGTGCTCGATGCATCTGGTTTACACGGCCATGCTCCGATGCGAGCGCGCCAGGTTGAACGCTGGGATAGTGAGTCGGTTTTCGTCATTACCTACGGCGATTCCATTCGAACGGCAGGTGAGACCCCACTGAGTACACTGTATCGATTTTTGAAGCGCGAGCTCGATGATGTAGTGACCGGAGTACACATCTTACCGTTTTTTCCATACAGCTCTGACGATGGGTTTTCGGTGATCGATTACGAGACTGTAAATCCAGAGTTGGGCACATGGACAGACATTAAGCGCATCTCGAGTACCTATACATTGATGGCCGATGTGGTTTTGAATCACTGTTCCAGTGAGTCGGTTTGGTTTGACAATTACCGGAAGGGGATTTCCCCCGGAGCTGGCTGGTTCATCGAAGTGTCCGATGATGCCGATTTGTCTCAAGTTGTGCGGCCGCGCTCGAGTCCCGTGACGACCTCGGTGGAGACGATCAATGGTGAGAAACAAGTCTGGTGCACCTTCAGTGCGGATCAGGTGGACCTCGATTTCTCCAACCCAGAGGTCTTACTGGCTTTCGTTGGGTTATTGCGCGACTACGTCAATTACGGGATTCGATATTTTCGGTTGGATGCGGTGGCCTTTCTTTGGAAACAGTCAGGCACAACTTGCATTCATCTGCCACAAACTCATGAAGCCATTAAGCTCATCCGTTTGCTTCTTGACGAGATGCACCACAAAAATGTTGTGATCACCGAAACCAACGTGCCTGTTCGGGAAAATCTCTCATATTTTGGCAATGGGAATGAAGCCCATCTGGTCTACAATTTCAGTTTGCCACCACTTCTGGTGAATACAATGCTCACGGGCTCTTGCCAGCACTTGACCCGCTGGGCCATGTACATGCCGCCGGCATTGCGCGGGCGAGCGTATCTCAATTTTATTGCGAGTCACGATGGGATCGGTGTGCGCCCCACCGAGGGCCTCCTTGATGAAGCCGAACTGACGGCCATGTTGGACACGCTTTGCAGTTTCGGCGGTCATGTATCGACTCGACGGAATGCCGACGGACGAGACACGCCTTATGAAGTGAACATTTCTTTGTTCGATGCGATGGCAGGAACCATTGAAGGGGGTAAGGACCAGCATCGTGTCGCTCGCTTTCTCTGTGCGCATACCATCATGCTTGCCCTTGAGGGCGTACCAGCCATCTACCTGCATTCGCTGCTCGCGACGCCAAATGCTCACGACCTCGTCGCCGAAACTGGTCGGGCTCGATCCATCAATCGCCGACAATGGGACGAAGCGGATCTAGAGGCGGCTCTTGCCGATCCCGAACTGCCGCACCGCGTCGTCCTCGATGCGCTGTTGCACCTCATTCGAGTGAGAAAAGCCCAACCGGCTTTTCATCCCAATGCAACGCAGTACACACTCCATTTTGGTGATGCGGTATTCGCGTTTTGGCGTGAGAGCCTCGACAGGGATCAGAACATTTTTGCACTTCACAACATCACGGATCGGGCACAGCAAATCGGACTCGCTGAGCTCAACCTCATCGGGACGGATTCTTGGCGCGATCTCCTCACCAATGAGGCCATCGACCATCAAAGGTCGGTTATCGACTTGGCGCCATACCAATGCGTTTGGATTTCCAATCGCTGAACTGCGACCACAGTGTGCTTCTGAACGTTTTCAACGGGCGTTGATCCGATTGCTAGCCAGTTTGACGAATGACCACAGTTCCTCTGTTGCCGGACTCGTCCTTCGCCGCGTCTGAGACGTCTCGTGAGCATACCGCTCCCCGTGACGGACTACCGCTCAGGAGGCTTAGCGCCTTCGTAGGGCACGCCCGACAAACTCAAAATGCGCAACGAGAAAACGCCAGCTTTTTTGTCAGCCAACATCACTCCAACGGAGCTTATTTCAT
>JAYZEG010000090.1:0-32101 GCA_036337435.1 Myxococcota bacterium | reverse complement strand
TGCAACGGCGAGCAGCCGCAACTGCCCGAGGGCTGTGAGCGGCCACAGTGCGACTGCCAAGAACCCATGTGCCCACCTGATCAAGCTGTGTGTGCGAGAACCTGCAACGGCGAGCAGCCACAACTGCCCGAGGGCTGTGAGCGGCCACAGTGCGACTGTCAAGCGCCCGTCTGTCCACCGGATCAGGCTGTTTGTGCGAGAACCTGCAACGGCGAGCAGCCGCAACTGCCCGAGGGCTGTGAGCGGCCACAGTGCGACTGCCAAGAACCCATGTGCCCACCTGAAGACCTCATCTGCCGTATTCAATGTTCGGGACAACCCATCGGCATACCAGCCGAATGCCCACAACCGCGATGTGATTGCGGTGCTGATGAAGACCAGAACGACAACTGCGCACAATGCACGGCAGAGAACATTCTCGCCGCGTGTAGAGTGGCTGGACAACCCGACTGCGAGCGACTGCTTCCGCAGCTGCTCAATGTGTGTCGGCTGCAATTCTGTCAAGAGCGCTGAGCGACGCTTAAACGGAGAGCAAATCAAAGACCTCACCGGCTGCACCGGGCCGTGGCAAACCGCTGAGGTCAATTCATAATTTCAGATGAGTCAGCCAATCTAGGGAAGCACTTTTCGTTCAGATTGCACCAATACGAAGCAAAGATGGCCTTGTGAAATACCAAAACGTCGGAGACATTTCTGCGGAGGGTAAAGCGACTATGCTGCTCTCAAAGAGTGAATCAAAGAATCAGGCGTACAATCTCGGTGGAGTGGACCCTCTCGACATGATAAGGCACCCTGGTGCCGACTCAACGACAAGACGCGCAAAAAGAGACACACAGGATAGAGCCGACATGAAAGCGTGTGTAATTTGTTATCTAAACCAGGCATTGCCGCTTCGAATTCGCCTGACCTTTTTGGTCATGGTGTTCGGTCTCAGTGGATGTTCATCGACCATTGAGAATAGAAATCCAATCGACCGTGTATTTCCAAATGTAACTGGAAAAACACTGAGCGATGTCGAGGTTACACTTCCTGCAGCTTGGGCTGGAGAACCCGTGGTTTTGTTGGTCGGCTATCTTCAAGACAGCCAATTTGACCTCGATCGGTGGACCCTTGGGCTCCTCCAAGCCAAATTCACCTGTAAAATCGTCGAAGTCCCAACGATTTCCGGTCTGGTTCCGTCCATGATCAGCCAAACCATTGATGATGGTATGCGCAGTGGGATTCCGAAGGAAGATTGGGCCAGTGTCATTACCCTCTACGGTGAATCGGCAAAGCCTATTGTTGAAATGACAGGTAATCAGAATGGCCGAAACGGACGCATCATGTTACTGGATGCGACCGGTCGAATCGTCTGGTTCTGGGACCAAGGGTTTTCAGCAAAAAGACTCTTGGAATTAAAAACCATAGTGGACAAACTAAAATCTCAGTAAGACACTCATCTGCGTCGTTTGTCCGCTGTCCAGCGGTAAGTGATTTGAGTAGACTGGCTTTATCAGCTGAGGTGTTTCGTACAGTGAACCGCCTTTTCAAATCCGCACTATCCCTTGGATTTTTAATCGTTGCATCAATCAGCATTTCAGGATGCACTGGCATGCAGACGTTGCCGCAACAAAATATTTCGGTCGGCGAACTGCAGCGTGGCTATTATCTATATGTTCCGCATGCTCAACACAGTGGGCCGCGAACCCTGATTGTTGCATTTCATGGGGGCGGTGGGATTGGAGTGAAGTTTCCCCAACAAGCTCGCTTCGAAGAATTGGCCGAATCCGAGGGGATCATTCTGGCCTTTCCGCAGGGGTATGAATACCCCGGCAACGAGGGTGAATGGCAGCTTAACACGCGGCCCGATGCAGCCCATGATATTAACTTCATTAAAGCCATGATCGATGAGATCGCATCCCGACATGCCATTGACCGAAATCGAGTTTATGCAACAGGGTATTCACTGGGTTCCATGTTCACGTACGAGGTTGCCTGCAACATGAGCGACCACTTTGCGGCCTTTGCATCATTCGCGGGAACGATGCCCGTCAAACCCGCGCAATGCACACCCCAGCAAAGTCGACCGATCATGCATATCCATGGACGAAATGACCCAATCATCAGCTATTCAAATCGGTGGGGTTGGAAAGCTTGGGATGAAGTCGGCCGAATGATGGACATTCCAAGCCTCGTACAATACTGGCGAAATAAGCATCAATGCCGGTCTGAAAACACAAACGAGTCAAGTGGGTCTACCCATTATGTCTACGGCGATTGTAAACAGAACGCTCGCGTTGAACATCATCGTATTGATGGGACAGGCCATGACTGGCCTGATGAAATAAACGGACTTTCGACTCACCAGGTCATCTGGTCATTTTTCCGACAGTTCAAACGCTAACGTACGAAAACGGTAGACCTCACCGCCAAGAGGACGCGCAGTTGATCGTGAAACGCTGTCAATCGCCGATTCGAATTGTCGTCAATTATGGCGATGTCGGCTTGATACAGACGGTATCGACGAACTCTGTCTCAAACGTCAGTACGGTTGGATTGGCATCCCCACAGTGCCAAAGGTCGGGACAATCCCGATCGCTCTGACAATATTGGGAGCAATATCGTTCGGTATCCGTTTCAACACACTCAGAGCCTGCAATCAGAAAACCACTGCAACTGTAGGAGTCAACACAGGGGTCGCCCTGTTTGGCACCGACGAATTGAATTACCGTAATCGAGAGTATGAGGCCCGCAATCACAAGACCGAGACACCACCAGAAAACCGGTCGGACAGCTGCTTTTTGTTTTGTTTCCGTCATCAAAAAAGAGCCTTTACTTGACCACAGTTTTTGAGGGTCTGCGGGGATATGGCACCTCGACAGACCCGAAAATGGGAGACCCGGGTTTAATTCTGACAATCTATGGGACAGTTTTGCTCACAGTTTTCGAGCGCATCACAAATCCCATCACCACACCAATCGCCGTTGGCCGGTGGCTCGCGACAATCCCTGGGGCAAACTTCTGGATTTCGCGTCTCAAAATTATCGCAAATACCATCGCCACACGGCGGACACTGTGCGCCGTCAGACTGACCCATCATGCCCCCATTTCTGCTGGCACAATTGCCATTTCCGCCGTTTGTACTGGGGTCCATTCCACCGAGCTGTCGACGAATCGCATTGTTTCGGTCTCGAATGAAGGATTTAAGCCCCCATGCTCCGCCGCCACGACCACTGGACACATCGTCTGTCAGGCCGCGTTCAAAGTCCGCCGTTGAGAAAAACTTGGTGGTGTCTTGTTCGACAAACGGCCGAATGAGTTGCGCCGTTTCATCAATGATGGTGCTCATCGCGTCTGCGGACGCGGGCCCCTCGATCAACTCTTCTATGATGTCATGGTAACGCTCTAGATACGACGGATTGTTCAGCAGTGTCGCCACCAATGGCCGATCCGCGATTGGACCGCATGTGGGCTCATCGATCTTGAGATTAATGAGCCCGTCTCGATTACAGGAGCAGGTGAAATTTCCATAGGTCTCATTTAAGTCCCAGGGGAGATCCAGAAAACGCCCGTCTTGCTCGTACAGATAAAAGTTATGGCCCATACCAAGGTAACTGTCCAAGTTAACCATGACGGTGTTTAGAGCCAGGTTCCTCAACACCGCATCAACATTGAGCACGTCGTCGAGCTGACCGTCTTGCTCGCCATTCAAAACGGCAATGAATCTCAAAAAGGCTTCGTGGTCTGTTGAGTCTTCATTATTTTTGACGCCAATAGCGCGATAATCCTCAATGGAATCACCGAGGTATGTCAGTCGTCCTGCTGGCATTTCGGGTTTGTAAAGATCTCCGCCGTCCTCGCCGAAGTGGCGTTGTAAGTAGTCGTCATCGACCTGTTCCACCATGGTGTACACGCCCATGTGTTGTCCCGCCACGCTCAAGTCAACAAAGGATGTCTTCGATGCATACATACCGGCCCGTTCGATGAGGTCATACCCCAGGTGTTCGCGCATTAAGGTGGGGTCTTTAAAACCGTTATTGAAGTTTAACTTCTTGATGCCATCGATAGTTTGGCCGGACACATTGCGGTTAATATCGACTTTGAAACTGTACCGATCGCTGGGGGAACGAGCCACAGAGTTAAGCGTAGAATTGCCTTTCACCCGAATCGCAACATCGTCGGTCTGCTGACCGTCTATAACGATGGACCCCGTTTGATATTCTTCTGCTAAAGGGTCTGAACGAATCGCTTGCCACGCTGCATCACTGAGCAACAACTCAACCGAAATCACCTGATCCTGAGAAAAGAGACTTAATTCAGTCGGACCCATCACCTCAGCGGCTACGTTAGCAGCACCCGGTGTTGGAACGGTGGTTGTCCATTCGCCGACTCCGTCGGGCAAACGGCCATAGCCTTGTCCCTCTTGAGCATCGTTCCGCCCCCAATCAATCCGATCGACCACTGTGTCCATTCGGGATAGGCGAACACCATCTGACTGTCCGAGACCGAAGTTAAACCGTAGGGGTCCCTCGCCTCGGGTCATGACATAAAATCCGCCAGACTCCAAAACTAAATCCGGCAATTGAACCGCCTCTCGGTCATCCTTGTCATCGACAAAACGATACTCAGAGAGGTTCACTTCCCCATCGCCGATGGCCATGAACTCTATCCAATCAACCTCGCCCTCAGCCGGTGTGTAAACGACTTCATTGATAACCAATTGCGCGACTTGCACCGCCCCATCCACCATCGCCACTTGGGCATCGACATCGTCTCTGGTACTGTCCAATGACCGAGAGGGGGAGCTTTCGTCGCATCCCACAGCCAGCATCAAAAACACCAGTAAGATGATAGATTGCTTCATGTCTTAACCTCTTAATCGTTCGATGAATACGCTGGAACTCACGTGCCAAAACGAGCATATGAACGATACGGAGTGTTTAGCAAGTAAAGGCCTGTGGTCGATACACAAACGCCGGACTCATAGACCGGTGTTACTGGATTTCGACCTGTCAATAAATCCTGGGCAACGGTAGAGTTGAAGGCGATTTACGCGGCCCTGGAGAGTTCATGCGTGTTTGGCTGATTTTTTTAACGTCATTACCCAGCATGACTTTGGCGCAAGCCGTGTCCATTACAGTGCCAAACATCGCTGTGACACGAGTTGACCACCCCATTTCATTCTCCAACGCTGGATTCGACGCTCCTACCCTACTCAACTTAAGAAATGACGCCGTACGCATCAGCGTTGACCAAGGGACCATTACATTGGCCAGCGTCGATGGATTAGAGTTCACAACCGGCGATGGAAACGCAGATTCAGCTATGGCGTTCCGTGGTTTAGAAGCTCGAGTAAACGAAGCTTTCGATGGCCTCGTATACGCCCCACCAATGGGTTTTTCCGGACGTGCAGAAGTCACAATTTCAGTGGGCAATACCAGTGCTCGCTGGTTTGTGACCGTCAATGCCCCAATCGACGCCCAGGCGGCGCGTAATGCTCTCTTGAACAATGTCCAGTCCATTCATGGCGGTGGCGGCCCTGGTCATATGGTAGCCTTTGGTGAGGATGCACATGAAATTGCCCTGTATGGCGATGGGGTGACTGCTGGCGCCGTCATTGTTGCAGCAGGTTGGGGGGCTGGTCGGGTGGTCGCTCTGCCCGATCATCAGATCCTCAATATGCACCTGTATAGCAATGAATCAGGACAATTTTTCAGAAACACACTCAATTGGTTTACCGATGACCAATTGAACGCAAAGATTGTCACGCTGTCTGCTGACGTCGGCCAATGGCTGAGCGATCAGGGGTTTACACGGGTTACCGTAACCAATTTGGCGGGCCTCTCTCTCGCGCTGGAGAATGCGGCTTTATTCATTCCACCTTGGCTTGGTGATCAAGTCGATGATGACGTTCTCGGTTCAATTGGACAGTTTGTGCGCGGTGGCGGAGGCCTCTTTATCTGTGATTACGGCATCGGCTACAATTGGTGGTGGGGCCTACCCATTTATCAGGCGCCGGGTAACCGGCTGTTACGAGACGCTGGTATCGGTTTTGTCGGCGGTCATCTTTGGGAAGACGGCGTAGTGAACATCCTGCCAGCCAGGGGTCAACTTAGCGCCGATGATCTCACAGTCATACTGGCTATGCCGAACGGTGTCGAAGACGACCGACTGCAGCGCGCCGGTGTCCTCCTCGGTCGGATTTACGATGCACTTTCCCCGACCGACCCACTGGTCTCAAGACTTGATGCAGCGTTTGGCCAAGCTGTCGACAGCATCAGGCCTAGCCCAGAAAATCCGACGCGATCAGCCTTCGCTAAAGCGCTGCTGAGGAGAGAAATAAGCCAACTCCGCCGACTGGAACCAGAGCAGATCCGCGCGCACCGAACGGCTGATGCTATTTTCGGGCGCGTACCCGATGACGCCCCTCGAGTCGAGAAAACCATCACCATCGATCCAGCCCAGACCCGTTGGCATTCCACCGGCCTGTATGCTGCGCCAGGCGAACTCATCATACTGACAGCGGACAACGACATTGTCGATGCGGGGTTTACGCTTCGCATTGGTGGGCATACTGATGATATTTCGCCGAGGGACGCATGGAAAAGGCCGCCTCAAGTACACTGGTCCTTTTCAATAGACGAGCAGATGATTGACGCAGCAAGTCCATTCGGCGGTGCCTTATACATCGATGTAGGGACTGAAAACCGAGGTCTGGCGCCATTTGATGTCACCATCGTGGGCGCAGTAAACGCGCCCTATTTCAAGCTTGGTATAACCCAAGACGATGACTGGAATAATGACATCAGAAACGCGCCCGCGCCCTACGCCGAGCTTGTCAGTGAGCGGCTGATCATCAGCCTTCCGTCAAACTTGATCCGGACTTTAGATAACCCGACCGATGTGATGACATTTTGGAATGACGTGGTTCGGCTACAAGATGAAATCGGCGGCCATGCTGCGCGTCGATATATGGCTGAGAGAATCAATATCGATGTGCAAGTTAGTGCGGGTTATCTGCACGCTGGATATCCAACACAGGGCCCCGTGGTGTCTGCGGCGGAAATCGTCGATTTGGAACACCTACATCGGACAGGATCCTGGGGATGGTTCCATGAACTTGGACATGAGGCACAGCGGCGCCCTGACAAAAGCTGGGGCTGGGATAACGCCTATACTTTCGACGGCTCTGTCGAAGCAACGGTGAATATTTTCACCGTTTATGCTTATGACCGGCTTGGCATTAAAGAGCAAGGTGGCTGGAGCTGGACTTCAGCTGCGCACACTGTCATGGAACAGGCACTTGCTGGCCTGGACAACGGCACTTATGCGTCTTTAAGCGTCAACTATAAGCTCGCCATGTTCTTGCAATTGAGAGATCACTTCGGGTGGGATGTCTTCCTCCGAATCTTCGCTCGCTACAACCAAGAGGGCGCAACTCTACCACAAGGTGATGCAGCCGAACGCGATCAATGGTTGATTTGGATGTCTGAGATCACTGAACATAACCTGACCAATTTTTTTGAGGGCGTGTGGGGCATGCAATTCTCTCAAGACGCCAAAGACCGAGTGGCCGGTCTTCCAAACTGGATGCCTGCCGTCGGTGGTCTATCCGGATCCGTCATGACCCAACCCAATACAGCCTTGAGCTTCGATTTAGCTGGGCGCGGTTTGTCCCATGACGGGACCGCCGAGCTCGTGGATGTCACAAATCCAGAGCATGGAACCATGAGCCTGGTCGATGACCTTTGGGTCTATACACCCAATCAAGACTTTTCGGGACAAGATCAATTCACCTACGGGATTCGCTCCAGCACGGGTCACGTTCATACATCCACCGTTGACATCAAAGTGAGTGACCACGGGGTCCAAATGGATCTCTGGACCGGGATTCCAGGGTCCGAGCTGACTGATTTGAGACGCTCGCCGAAATACCCAGACCAACCCGACCAAACCAGTGTCATCGAAACATTTTCATCACCAGTCGATCAGCTGGATGAATACGGAGTACGACTGAGTGCGTACCTCATCCCGCCAGAAGACGGCGATTATACTTTCTGGATCGCCAGCGATGACCAAGGTGAATTATGGCTCTCTCCCAATTCTACCAGGGACGGTCTGGTTCAGTTAGCCCGGGTCGAAAATTACACGGCTCCGCGGGCGTGGACAGCAACACCTCAACAGCGCTCAGAGCCCGTTTCACTGTTGGCCGGAGATGCCTATTACATTGAAGCACTCATGAAAGAAGGTGGAGGCGGTGACCATCTTGCAATCGCTTGGTCAAGGGACGCGGCGGAACCGAGGTTAATTCCGTCCGAGTATTTGTTTATCACAGTGCCTGAGCAACCCGATGCGGGCATCCCAGCAGGCGATGCAATGGTCTCAATCAACGATGGAGGTATTGCGACCGACGATGCAGCAAGGTCCATGGAAGATGCTCAGGTTTCAAGAGATACATCTGGCGGTCAGGATGGGATGGCTGATGGACGAGACGCCAGTGACGCATCGTCATCGGAAAGCGGATGCGCCTGTGATGCAAACAATGGCAATGGCAATTCATTTTGGTTAGCCATGATTTTAGTTTCAGGCGTCTGTCTACGACGAAGGGCGTTGGGCAGAGTGACTCGAACTGAGTGAATGAAATTCAAGGTAATGCCTCCCTTCAACATGTGCTGCCGACAGCTGAGCAAATCTCCTATCTAACTCAGGTCTAGGACTGGGACGATTGGTGTCTTGGCCCCCGTCGCCTACGCCGTCGTCGTTGGTTTGAATCGCCGGCTGACGCCCTATTGTCACTCCGGTCTTCGCTCCGGTTACCTTTGTTTTTGGAGTGAGAACCGTCCCCTTGGCTCTGGGTTTTCTGGTTTCGGTCGGGCCGCTTTTTCTGACCCCGATCGTCGGTCTGATTGTCTCGAGCGGATGGAGAATTGCTCCGGTTTTGGCCGTGTCGTGGTCGCCGTCTGCGACGGGCTTGACCGCGGTCCGACGGCCCGGACTCGGTTTCCGTACCGCGTTGCTCTTGCGCTGAGTCTCTGTTCTCGGGTTGCCTATTTCGACCAGAACGTCGGCGAGTACGCCGCGCACCTTGACCACCCGGTTCTCTTGCTTTTGGAATCGCAGCCTCATGGTGCCACTCATGGTCCGCATCTCGTATCAGCGATTGACCAATCAGCTTTTCGATATCGGTCAGATAAGACGTCTCGGACTCATCACAGAAAGAGATCGCGACCCCATCGTGTCCGGCACGTCCTGTTCGACCAATCCGATGTACGTAGCTTTCCGGCAAGTTGGGCAAGTCATGGTTGATCACATGGGTTACGCCATCCACGTCAATGCCCCTAGACGCAATATCCGTCGCCACAAGAATGCGAACATCGCCCGATTTGAATCCAGCCAAAGCGCGCTGCCTGGCCCCCTGCGATTTGTTGCCATGAATGGCTGATGCAGATAAATCCTTTTTGTTTAAGATGCGAGCTAATCGATCAGCACCATGCTTTGTCCGGCTGAAGACCACGACACTGTACAGACTCGGGTCTTGGAGCAAAGAGACTAAAAGGTGTTTCTTGTTGGGCCGGTCAACGAACATGACTTTTTGGGTAATCAAGTCGACTGCAGACGACTGGGGATGAACTTCTACCCGAACAGGATTCGACAAAAATGAACTGGCCAAGTCAACGATGCTATCGGGCATGGTCGCAGAGAACAGCAAATTCTGTTTTTGCTTGGGAAGTTTTGTCAGAATCCGCCGAATATCACGGATAAATCCCATGTCGAGCATTCGGTCCGCCTCATCGAGCACAAAGTGCTCTACGTGCTTGAGTTCCAAAAGCCCTTGGCCAAGGAGGTCCAAAAGCCGACCAGGCGTCGCAACAAGAATGTCGACACCCCGGCGCAGATCGTCGACCTGTGGCCTCTGGCTGACCCCACCAAACATCGTCATGTATCGCAGGGGAAGAAATTCCGAATACGACCCACAGCACTCCCCAATTTGCAAAGCGAGTTCTCGTGTCGGACTCAGAACCAAGGCTCGAATTTTCCGCTTTCCTTTGGGTTTTTCCAAAGACAGTTTCTGAAGAATCGGCAAAAGGAATGCGGCTGTCTTACCGGTGCCCGTCTGTGCGCATCCGAGCACATCACGTCCGTCGAGCAAGGGTGGAATGGCCTTCGCTTGAATCGGGGTTGGCGTCGTATAGTTCTGCGCCGCAATCGCACGACGTATCGGCTCGATTAGGTCGAGCGCATCGAAAGAGTTCACAGGAATTGCCTAACTGTCTAGAGAGCGAAAATATGTCGTCGGCGGATTCCCACGAACGGGCAGACCCTATACTAACCCTCATTCTGTGTCCATTGCCTTGAATCCTGATGTTCCACTCAGACCCAACAATGGGCCGACAAAGACCGAACAACCAAAAGAATAAAAAACCACGCTTGATGGCCCATCGTCGGAACGACCTATACTGGTCGATTGACGGCACTTGACAGAATGATGCAAGTACATCCTGCCGATAGATTACGTCAAGTAACTGGATCCATTGGTGTCGCCATGTATCTAGCTCAACCCCATCGCAGTGGCTCCGTTGCATTGAAACATCGAGAAAATAGACAGCCGGGCATGGTCATTTTCATCCGCGTCGGTCATGCTCACAAGCATCAGCGCGACCACATGGACGATGGATGGTTGAAAAAATGGAGAAGGCCCGCTTGGAAAAACAACGATGACGGATTGCAGCGATGGGCATTGGCGTAGATCGGAGCGGCCATTGCCGGACCCGTTCGCCTGGCGACGAGACCAATGCAACACCCTGATGTGGAGTCTGACCGTCGGCCTCTTTTGTCTTACAGCCATTGGCTGTCAAGACTCGAAGCACTCAAGCCCAAGTCGAGACGCCGCTCTATCCGATAGCCATGTTAACCAATTAGACCAACGCGGGCTGGATGATGCACGTGGACCGAGCTCCGTCTATGATGGAGGCAGAGCTGACCAGTCATTCAGCGCCGAGGATGCTCAAATCCCTATAGCCGACCCGCTTTCATTACCCATTGATGACGCCCGTATCGAAGGGTCGCATAGCCGGCTACCGGATGGTCGAATCCTTCTGGACCGGGGCGCCCGCGCTGTGTTCTCAATCGACGACTATGAAGGACGACTTCACTCAAAAATGGTGGTGGTATTCAGGGGCCAAATCTGGCGATTCGAAGACGGCCTGGTGGATGTGGGCTTCGGCGATACCTTGCAACCAGCGTTGATTCAAGGGGACGGCCTTTCGACACCCACAGTTATCACCGAGACTTATTCTCTATGGCGTGATCCTCCGTCCATCGACCAACGATTGCCGCCGCGCTTAGAATGGAGCGACATCGAAGCCGGTATCAATTTTACACTCGTGGCGCGTGAAGGGGGCTTGCTCATAGAAGGGATCGATTTTGTCGATAGTCGAAAAGCAGATTCGGTCATTGCCCGACCGCCCGAGGTTCACGAAACACCCATCGTCGACTTTGTCACCTGCGCTGAGCAAAACGACTGTGATGACGGTGCCCGGCTGACTACATTGATTGCTGAGTCAGGTGAGCAAAATCTAACGATCAGACTTAGATCTGAGTCGTACAGGGGGCGTACCCCTGTCCAAATACAGCGCGATGGAGTCCACCTCATCGGGCGTTTGGATGACGAGTCGAATCGTCCCATTTGGAATTGGGATCCGAATCCTGAGCTGGCACAGAGGTGGGCATTCGAACTGAGGGGTCAAGGCATAACAGCAGACGGTCAGTTCCAACTGGTCGAGGGCATCGAGGCCGGTCAGAGACGATTGACCGTACATGGCAGAGTACCGGCAGATGTTCAGTGGATGCGACTGACCGCCGATGATTTTGGTGATGTGCCACCGGTCTGCATCGGTGGCAGAGATGTGGAACGGGCTAACCGACACCAACGGCAACTGTTTCGAGTGCTGGAGGTTGGGATTCGAGAAAACATCACAGAGGTTGTCCTCGACCGGCCGATACAGATCTCAATCCCCGCATCGGCCAATCCAAAGGTGTCTGTTGTCAACCTACTCGACGATGTATCCATAGAGAATTTAGAGCTGAAAGCAAATTGCCCCGATGCGCTCAATCACCGATTTCGCGAAGCCAACTGCGAGAACCCGGGCGTCATTGACGATGGTGGTGTGCTCGCCCTGTATACCAATGGCGTCCGTCTCGAGGCAGTTCATGGACAAGGCTTCGGTAAATTTACCATCGAGATACGCGACGCACTCTTGAGCCGCGTCCTGGGCTGCTCAATGGCCTATCCAGCAGCATATGGGAGCGGAGGCCAAGGGTATGGGGTCCATTTGATCGGTGCGAGTCGCACGGTTGTACATGGACAAACTGTTGACTCTGCGCGACATGGTGTCGTGGTCGACTTCGGGAGTTCTGATAGCCAGGTGTTGCGAGGTGTATTCTCGAATATGAACCAAGCCTTAATCGACATTCACGGAGAGGCCAGCCGCGATACGTTGGTTCGAGGTAACCGCCTATCGAGCGGGTCCATTGGGGTCATCGTAGGCGGTGGCGGCCGGACAGTTCATTGTAATGATGGGCCCCGCCACCACGTCATCGACAACCACATGCAGGACATTAATATTGCTGGTGTCTCAGTGACCGACTACACCCATGACGTCTTTGTCCGCTCAAACATCATTAACGACAGCTCGGGGCACGTCATCGTTTCATTCGGTGCGCAGCAGGTTCTGATCGAGCGTAATCGACTGGGAGAGGCCGCTATCGCGTCTCTCGCACTCAGTTTTGATGACGTTCGAGACGTCCTGGTCCGAAGGAATCTCTTTACCGACATCTGCACCGAAGACGCGTCGTTTCTGACCGTTGGCGCCGCTGAATCCCCTACGTTTGAAGATAATTTATTCTGCCCTGACATCGGAGACCGCTGAGGCGGCCGAAGAAAAATCCGATCCGTTTTTTGAGTCCGATATCCGCGTCATTGGGCTGTTCACTGATCGGTTGGGGGGGCGTTGGCTGCCGGTTTGTCCAACGCCTTATGCCCACGTCTACTCGCTTCACCACCGGTCAAAGTCTTGATCAATTCATCGAGCCTGTCCCGCGCCAATATGGGCAGCTGAAGACCGCGGAGTATCGCCAAATTACTCAAATCATTATCGACGATCACGAGACCGAGCATGCCCATGCCCAAATGTGCATTACATTTGAACATATAGACTCCAGGGACCTTGAATAGATACCGCCCGTCTTGATTATAAGGGGACTTGAACAGGTCTGCCGTCGATGGAATCCCACCGTCGACAAATTCAACGTTATGGGTTTTGTGAGTGGCTTTCCAAATGACTGTATCGCCGGACGCGACGTGCAAAGTCGAGACAGAGAAACGCATCATTTGGCCATTGTGTTCGTTTAACATTTCGACAATGTGTTCTTTGGCCTGCACGGTATTGGTCATTAAAACAAACAGCAGAACGAGTCGTCTCATCAAAACGGTTCCTCTCAGACACAGCAGCGGAAAAAGATAAATAGTACGGAAAATCCTTACATGGGAGTTTGCATCGCCTCAAACGGAGACACCAGCCTAATCCGCGCAATTGGCATCGTTTACTGCGCCTTGATCTCTGACTTCCGCTCGATTCAGCAGTGGATTGAAGATTTGCCCCTGTAGACGAGAGCGAAAGATGAGAGTGCTCCAATGACGATGGGTCAAATTCACCCTCGAGTTTTTTTTAAACTAATCATTCAAAGTCGGTGGGCTAACTCACATAAAAAACCCGTCGAGAGATGACCATCAAGGCCACGCGAGAAACCGATTTAAATTATTAAAATTCGTACATTATTCCCGATAGTTAACACCGACCACCGTTAAAAAAATAAACGATTATAACAAACTTAAAAAAGTGGCTATAGTGGCGTTGCAAGAACCGGGGATTGAGTCTCTTGCGTACAAATTAAAAAGGAGAAATCAATGCGTTTAACGTCATTAGTGGTGACGCTGGTCTCATCGCTGTCGCTGGCCGCGATCGCCCATGCAGAAGCCGCACCGAGGTTTGCGGAAGGTGAAGCGAAGCCCAATCGATTTTGGTGGCCAAATCAGCTCAATCTCGCACCGTTGAGGGCTCATGGCGAGGCCTCAAACCCCTATGAAGAAGGCTTTTCCTATGCGGAAGAATTCAAAAAATTGGATCTCAAGGCTCTGAAAGCAGACATCAATACCCTGCTCACCACATCCCAAGACTGGTGGCCAGCCGATTACGGGAATTACGGTCCATTCTTTATCCGAATGGCATGGCACAGTGCAGGCACGTACCGATCGTCCGATGGACGGGGTGGCGCAGGCGGCGGTCAGCTTCGCTTCAACCCCCTGAACAGTTGGCCCGATAATGCAAACCTTGGCAAAGCAAGACGCCTGCTCTGGCCAATCAAAAAGCAATACGGCAAGGCCATTTCATGGTCGGACCTGATGGTGCTCGCAGGCAATGTCGCCATGGAAAATATGGGTTTCAAAACACTTGGGTTTGCCGGCGGACGTGTAGACGACTGGGAGGCCGATTTGGTGTATTGGGGACCAGAAATGAAGCTTGGTGCCGACAAACGGCACAGCAAGAAGGGCAAACTGCGAAAGGGATTAGCCGCGAGTCAAATGGGTCTGATTTATGTCAATCCAGAAGGGCCGAACGGTGAACCGGACTTCAGTAAAGCTGCGGATGCGATTCGGACGACCTTTGGGCGAATGGCCATGGACGATGCAGAGACCGTCGCATTGATCGCTGGTGGACATACATTCGGTAAGGCACATGGAGCGCGCAAAAAATCCGATTGTATCGGTGCTGATCTGGGTGGTGCCGGACTTGAAGAGCAAGGGACAGGATGGAAGAATAAATGTGGTAAGGGACATTCTGAAGATACCACAACAAGTGGCCTTGAAGGTGCGTGGACATCGGCACCTGCCAAATGGACCCACATGTATTTGACCAATCTATACAGCTTCGAATGGAAACAGACGAAAAGCCCAAATGGGGCCATTCAGTGGGTTCCAAAAGATGAATCGATTAAAAACGTCCCGGACGCTCACATTAAGGGAAAATTTCACGCACCAATCATGTTCACAACCGACCTCGCACTTCGATATGATCCAGCCTACGGAAAGATCACCAAAAGATGGCTGAAAAACCCGAAAGAGTTCGAAGACGCCTTCGCGCGTGCTTGGTTTAAGCTGACACATCGCGATATGGGTCCACGCGCCCGATACCTCGGCAGCGATGTCCCGAGTGAAATACTTAAGTGGCAAGACGCCGTACCGGCACCCAGCAAGAAACTCATCAGTGAGGCGCAGGCGAATGAAATCAAAGCGTCAATCTTGAAAACAGGTGCCACCGTCAGCGACTTGGTCCGAACAGCTTGGGCATCAGCCTCAAGTTTTCGGAACTCAGACATGCGGGGCGGTGCCAATGGTGCCCGCGTTCGCCTGGCACCTCAGAACGGATGGGCCGTCAACAGCCCTGCAGACCTTGAAAAAACACTGAAAGCACTGGAAGCAGTCCAAAAAGACTTCAACAAGGGTGCAAAAGACGGCGTCGAAGTCTCCCTCGCAGACGTGATCGTTCTCGGTGGTGCTGCCGCCATCGAGAAGGCAGCAAAAGCGGGTGGTACAACGGTTAAAGTGGCATTTACCCCAGGCCGTGGTGATGCAAGTCAAGAGATGACCGATGTCAACACATTCAACCGTCTCCAATCTCATGCGGATGCGTTCAGAAATTATTATGACAAAACGAAAAATACCCGATCACCTGCGGACATGATGGTCGACAAGGCGGCTCAACTGTCACTTACAGTCCCAGAAATGACCGTGCTCATCGGTGGGATGAGGGCCCTTGGTGCAAACGCAAATGGCATTACGCACGGGATTTTTACCAAGACCCCAGGCGTGCTTAACAATCACTTTTTCGTCAACTTATTCGACATGGGTACACGCTGGTCTAAATCAAACGACGATGAATCCGTCTATAATGGAACCTGTCGAAAGAGTGGTAAGGTGAAGTGGACGGCAACACCAGTGGACCTGATTTTCGGCTCCAACTCCGAACTCCGTGCCGTTGCTGAAGTCTATGCCTTTGACGAATCGAAGCAGAAGTTTGCAACGGATTTCGCAGCGGCTTGGACTAAAGTCATGCAGCTGGATCGATTCGACCTAAAGCACAGCAATTAAGGCCCAATTGCTGGGGTGACAGCTGTGGCCTTGGGCAGCTTTCAAAGCAAGGTCGCAACATGCTGTCACCCAGCAATCGAAATAGAAAACATTTTTGTAATATCCATTTGTCACCCGATGACGGCTTGTGAATTCGGTCGTTTCAGTAAAAAGTGAGCCCGTTCTCTGGCCACAGAACGGGGGTCTCCAACAGGCTAGAGTACCCATCACATTGAGAATGTGATGGGCCATTTAAAATGGGACTTGCCAAAGGCGTCTTCTGGTCACTAACGTGCGAAACCAGAGAGGCTGTTCGAGCACGCCTAAACCATTAAAATTAGTCAGGAGGAATCACATGTCGTTGTATGAAAAATGGTCTACTGCAATGGACAATGGAGACGCGGACTCAATCGCCGAATGTCTGCACGAGGATTACAAATTTATCAGGCACCAGTCTGGTACAACCATGAACAAGACCGAGATGGTCGAAATGATGCGTGGCTTCATGGCGAGTGACGCTGTCGAAATCTTATCGACGCGCTGCATTTACGAAAACCAAGACCTCATTGTGGAACACACCGTGATGGACTTTGCCGACGGCACTCGGGAAGCAGTTTTGGGTTCAACAAAACTCAAGGACGGCCTGATGTACGAAACAGAGACCGGCGCAACGCGCATCGAGAAATAAGGCTCGGCCTAAAGCTCAGCACACGCTGGCTTTCGTCGGACTATGCTGAGGACAAGAGCGCGGACAATCTGTCATGCTCGTCAGCGAAATCGGGGTCCCCTGGCTCCGATAGGTCAACAAAACCAAGATGTCGAAGGCCTGCACAAGCATTCGCCTGGTGGGCAGATTCTTCAGCCAAGTACAGTGTCTGTCACCCATGGCGAACTCAAGCCCACACGCATCGGCGAGACTTGTCCCAAACATGAGGCAAGAAAGGGCCTTTGTGTGACTCTGACTTCAAGAATGAGCCGTAGGCTCAGCGCATTGCCCAGCCGGTGGCCCAGTCGATACTCAGTTGATTAATCAGAGCAGTTCCGGTTTAGTTGAAGGGTACTGAGTTGTGCTGCCTGGGACCCTTTCATGACCGAAGTAACCAATGAAGAGCAAGTAGACGAACCCAGCCTGTTTAAATGGGCGATGCGGGTTGCGGCGTCCGCTGGCTTGGCCGGCATGATCTGCTGTGTGGCCCCGATGGTTCTATTCATGGTCGGGCTTATGGGCGGTGCCTATGCAATCTCCTTTGCAAATTTTTTCTATCAGGAAGATGGATCACCTGGGACTGGTGCCTGGGTTCTGAGGGGTGTCGCTGTCCTGATTGGCATCGTCGGTTTTTGGCTGTATCGGAGGCAGCAGAATCAATGTTCGATCGATCCACGGCGCAAGAAGAAGAACCTACTTATGGTCACCGCGCTGATCGCAATTTTCGGTGTCGGTTTCTTTCTCAGCTTAGAAGCCCTCTCATCGTGGTATTTTGATGAGTATATCGTCCCAGCCCAGCAGCAAGAGCTGCAGCAAAAGCCACCGAGTTAACATGGGTCAGTGGCCCGTTTGGAGAACGCCCTTAGCCAAGGCTCTGTGTCTAGCACATCGCCTCGTCCCGCCGCTGTCGTTGCAGTAGACGTCTCGGTCAAGATGCTGAGACCGCAGATGATGTAGGCCATGGGATGCAATCCAAAGCCACAGAGTCGGTCATCTGAGCACGTCATCGTTGCTGGTACAAAATCTCAGACCCATCTTTGGTGAGTGCCAAAGTACACGTCAACCGAAACGAATGACTTGTGTCTTCGGGTAGAGAAGTGACCGTTTGGACCGGTCTGGGACAGAGGCCAAGATGCCAGAGACCTGATAGGGCGAAAAGAGTACTTGTGATTAAAGCGAAGCGCTGGGTTGCATTCTTCTTCGCCTCATCTGGTCGGTCACGAAACTGACTCAGTCGGCGCATCCGAACTACGGGGACGGTTTGCCACACACCGCCCCGAAGTCGTCAGAATGAATAACCCAGCTCGCTCAAGATCCATCCGCGGATCGCTGGTTCAAATCCGTCGTTTGAATCATTTAGGGCGAAAAACGAATAACCTATACCCCAATTGAAACGACCCGATGTTTGATGATTGATGCCGAGACTCATGTCGAGCAGTCCAGTCGGGCCATCGGTTCCGCGAATGCCCTCATGGATGTAGTGAATGTTCGCACCGGCGTAAATCGTAAACGGCGAATCAAATAAATACCGCCTTAGACCAGCGTTCATGGCAAACCCCTGCTCGCACTTTGGCGCTTGAATTCCGCAACCGGTCACGACGGATTGACCAACAAGAATGTTCACGTCGGTTTGAGAATCGACGATTCGCCTCGCCACCCGTAAGCCACCCAGGAGAAACCAATGGCTGTGATATGAAATCGTATAGGGTTTTTGAAGCCGAGCAGGCACGGGTTCTGCTGAGTCTGACTGGGCGTGAGAGATGCCGACGGGGTTTCCCGTTAAAAAAATGGCGGGCAGCACAATCGAGAAAAAGAATAAACGTTGAGTCAATTTTGGTACTCCCAGACACGGATGGCTTCTGCGAGAGAGACCTTAGCCAATGGAGCAAATGAAGTGCAACCCGTGGCGCAAGCGCACTGAGTTTTACTCCGTTTAGACTCTTGCTATGCAGGCTCTGATCGGCCGGCCATATCATCACCGGCAACCGCCCGCCCCGTGGCTGCGACAATGGTCGTCAGGACCAGACCCCAGGCGATATCGATTGGAACCAATGCCGCGGGCCAACCTTCGATCACAGCCCAATTGGTCAACTCGTACGTCGCATAAGCAACCCAGCCAACACCCAGACCTCGCCAGGCAGCAGCTCGCACATCTCGGCTTGGCAAAACAGCCCAGAAGACCAAGACCATGACATACTGAATGTAGAAGAGTACGGCCGCCAGAATGACGGTCTCTTTTGCTCTCAAGGGTCCGAGCATGTCGTTATATAGGTCGTTTGCTAGCAAGCCAAGCCACACCAAATCAACCACCGTCATGGTTATGCAAACGGCCAAAAACGCTTTCAAGATACGCATCAAATCGACTCCTTTTCGACACTTGTGACTGAGTAAGCTTTCAACCAGAACAAACAAGGCCGACTCATCGTATTTAGTCAATAGATACAAAGTGGCGTGCCCTGAGTGTCAACTAAGTTGCAGTAGGCACCGATCTATTTCGAACTTTGAAGACACGTAGAGACATAATCGCTCTCAAATGAATGAATCATCTGCAACTGCGTTTGTTTGACAACGACAATCCGATTGAACGATAAGATCGTCAGTCACATGAGGGGAGATATTCGAAAATGAAACGAACACAAATCCAAGCGCTTATCCTTCTATTTTCACTGGTTGGGTTCGTGTCCATTGCAAACGCCCGAGGTCCAAAAGAGAAAACGGCTGATCAGGGCAAACCAGCGGTCACGAAGAGCAAGAAGACCAAAAAGGGTAAGGTCACAAAAAAGAACAAGCCCACCAAGAAATCAAAGGCAGGAAACAAAAAGTCAGCAACTGTAAAAAAAGGTCCGACAAAGCGAAAGCTGAGCAGTAAAGACCGCAAAGTAAAGCGCGGGCAAAAGGCCAGCGCTAAGAAAGGCTCCAAGGGGTCCGATTGCGACATGAAGGGTGGCAATTACATCGTTTGTGGAGCCGGGAACTGCTGTGATCTAAGCACCGAATGCTGCGGCGGTGGCGTCTGTCGACCCAAACTTGACAATGGGAAGTGCTGGGAGACATCAGATGACGATGACAGTGATGACGGTGGGAAGAAGAAAAAGAAAAAGAAAAAGAAAAAGACGGAAACCAAGTAAAAACCACCTCACTTAGGTCCTCCTTTGAGGGGCTAATCCAGACAGCCCATCAGACTGTCGTCGCGAGACAAAACGCGACTTGGCTCGGCTTACTCGGTCGAGCCTTTTTTATTGCTTTTGTTCTTCCAAATAATTTTTCACACTGTTGGCCTTATGGATTTTTCAGAACTGATACAGAAGCGGCGTGCATGCCATAGCTTTGAGACCGGACGCTCGATTCCCGAGGCCGATTTACGTCGGATGGTAGAAGAAACAAATCTGACGCCATCTGGTTACAACGCACAGCCATGGGAATTCATCATCATTCGAGAGCGAGAGAACATCGAGCGAATGGGCGAAATCGCATTCTCTCAACCACATGTTGCAGATGCATCCGCGCTCATCGTTGTCCTCGGCGATAGCTTCATTGGACGCAATGTCGACGCAATTCTCGCTGACTGGCTCAAATACGGATATTGCCAAAAAGAAGACCTTCCCGTCTTTCGAAACTCCATCGCTAAAAATCGGAAGCCTGAGCAACTCCAAAAGATGGCTTTACGCAATGCAATGCTTGCGTGTATGACGCTCATCTATTCGGCTGAGAACATGGGATATGCAACCTGCCCTGTGATGGGTTTCGCTCAAAAGAAAATGGTCCAAGAGTTAAAGATTCCAGACGATCGTGTGATCGCACTGCTGATCGCCATCGGTTATCCCACGTCAGCAAGCCCCAAACCGCGGTTGCCCCGAAAAAAAGTAGACGATGTCATCCATTGGGAAACATTTTAGACGACTCACTCGGGGGGTCTTCTGGCGGTCTGTCCGGCCGCAAGGCGAAAAACGAAATTGACCGTCAGGGCCAATGGGCCATAGAAAAAATGTAACTGATGACATAGTGTCAGCGTCAACGAAGCTCATCAAACAGTAGAGACAACTCCATGCATTCACCTGTCATCCTGTATCAGTTCACCCTGTGTCCATTTTGTAACAAAGTACGCGCCGCCCTCGATTTAAAGGGGATCGAATACGAAACCGTAGAGGTCAGCCCTCGGACAAAGGTGGAATTACCAGAACTGCCCGACGAAGCACCCCGTAAAGTGCCCGTACTGCGCATCGGAACCGATGTTTTGTACGATTCGACTGATATCCTGATGCAGCTCGATACATTTTTTCCGAGCGCACCGCGACTGCTCCCAACAGAGGCAAATGCGAAGGAGAGCGCCGAGAAGATCGAAGCCTGGGTCGACGATCAGTTCATCAAAGCACTGCCAACGGTGATTTACGGCAGCTGGTCCAATGCGGCGCGTGCCGCGCGCACCATAGGCCGGGCAAGCAAGTTCGGTTTTCTCCAGGGCATGGGCGTCAAATTGGGGGGACCTGCCATCATGAGACTGGTCGCGGGACGGATCTTGAAGAAAGCCGGACGAACCGACGGTCGGGCCTGGATAAAAGAGTGCCTGGATCAATTCGAGACCTGGTTAGGCGACTCTAAATTTGTCGGTGGTGACGAAATGACGCTGGCCGACGTTGCCATGCTGGGTGGCATCACCTGTGTCGATGAGTTCCCCGTTTATCAAGAGATTCTCAGCCGGCCGAAGATCGCTGCTTGGCATGAACGATTGGTGTCAATGCGCCAAGATGCAATGGCATAATGAACGCCGTCAGGCTGATCAAAAAAGATAAGATGGACAGTTCGGCTACGTTGACCTAGGTCACGAACCATCTTTTCAGAGACGTCCAAATGCTCTTCTTAGGGGTGTCAGGAACCGACTCCAACAGCTCGAGCAAGCTCGCTGAGCTCATGGAAATCGCCCCGCTGAGTCGACAACGTTCAGCCTCGGCATCACCAAGCGCGACCAAATAGACATCGTTCCAACTGCCCATACCGCCGTAAAATGACTGAAGTAGCAGAAGTGCTTCGTTAAGGTCTTTTTTTGACCGAGCCCCACGCAACTGATCTCTGAATTGCCTGAAATTTGCCGCCCAGGTGGTCTCTCGGTGAGTCTGTAGAAGCTCAATGAGCGCATTGGTCGAATTCAGCAAATCGCCCGCCGAAGCCAAAATCAGTTCAAGACGCTCGTCGCTGTCTTCTCTGTGTCCATGGCCCAACATATCAGTGGCATCCAAAGTAGATTGATATGACGGTTGCATAACAGCCCACGCTGCCTTTGTCAGCAGCAGATGGTGAAAGCAAAACCAAGATACTGGTCTTGGTCATAAATTCCACCGGAGGGATGACCTGAGTCCATAGGAACAAGCGCGATTGGCGTTCGTTGGACGCGCAACTACGACAACAATGCCTAGATCATGTCTTGCGCCGGCCATAATAATCCGTATAAGCATGGAGCGAATACGATATCGTCCTACACGCATAAGGCGGGATCCCCTATGGATAGTTCAGATGATGCAGCTCAAGATTCGCTCCGATCGCGTGAGTCGAATTCGGAACAGGCTTCACACCGGAGCAAGCCCCAGAAAAACCATGATTCGAGCACACCGTTAGACACGCTTGTTGAGACAATGGAGTCGGTCCATCTACTCGAGAAAACTGCTGACAAAGCGTTTCAAAAGACGTGGTTTTTAAAATTGATTGGGCTGCCGGTGATCGCCCTGGCTCTGAAGCTGGATTCCGGGTGGACGGTTCTCTTCCTGCCATTCATCGCCATCATGACCTCTGCAATCGTCGCCGAGATACTCAAAGGCGTGTTTGGCAGTATTTTGAAAGGCTGGACGGGATTGGTGCTCGCATTGAGTCTCACCCATTTGGTGATCGGGATCGGTTTATACGTCGTCTTCGCTCAATCAACGACGATCGCCCTATTTTACGCGGCCTTAATTATCGCGTTTCTGGTGGCGTTTGGGATTCAATTGCGCCAAGACAGGGACGCCGCAGCGACCTTGGGTTTGAGTGCCGTTTTGATACGTGAATTACAGGAGCTCACCGACGAACCTCGGCACCCCGACGTAGAGACCATACTGCAACGTGCAGCTAAAGAACGTTCGGATCTGAGACAGGTCATCGCCAATAGTCTAGACGGCGATGGTGCCATCGACCATGTGGGAATTCAGCGAGAATACGATGCCGGTTTTGCAGATCTTCTGGACCGCGCTCACACCCTATCCACCTTAAAAACCCAGGCCGATCAAGGCTCGAACGCAGCGCAATCACAGGCAGCCATTGCCTCGGATATTTTCTCAAAAGTAGCGGAGAGCATCCACGGGTTGGTTGTTGCGGTGCTCGGATACGCAGGCACCAAAGACTCGGCGGCCCTTGTCGACTTGCAGTCTAGAACCAAGGACCTACGCCAAGCACGAGAAGCCCACAGGGAATTAGACTCTTAAATTCAGACCCTGAAACGCCTAGAACACAAAGACGACCATCGTTTTCGCCAACAACATCTCACAAATATCGGGACAAGCGTTGTTAGAGAGAGTGCCCGAAGTCCTTTAGCTGGCCTCCATTGCCTCTCTGTTTTTCCGCGCCCAGATAAAGGAGCGAACGCAGGTCAGGGTGTAGATCCCTCCGGTGACAAGAAGCATCAATTGAGACGACGCAGCTTTAGGTTTCGCGAACATACCTGCATCGCTGCTCAGCCCCTTGAACACTCTGAAGCCTCCCAGAAAAGCAAGCAGGCCAAAAACGACTGCAACGTGGATCCAGAGCTTTCTTTTCTCCGGTTTCGCTTTCGCCAGGAGCCCTGAGAGGAGGATGGGGAGGCCAATCATCGACGGAATCCACGACGTAAAGCTCTTACTGCCAATCGAGAACCCAGCACCCCAGAGAACGAGGAGTAACCCATACCCGATGGTCAGGGCGGTCATCGTGAGGCCAAAGGCTTTGAATTCGGTTTGCTGTTCCATTTGTTGTGCTCCCTAAGATCATGTTGATACGCTGATTGTTTAGACCGGAACGGGTTTCAACGAAACCGAAATTTACAGTTTATTTTTCGTTGGTAACAAATAAAGGCACTGAGTCTTTAAAGCAGCAGCATCCTTCAATCACCAAGAGTTGGTGCAAGCATTGACCTGACTCGCAAACCACTTGATTGCGAAAATAGAGCAGGCAAACGGATGGCGCATTGGTTTTGCATTCGCGTCTCCACAAGAGCTGTCATCGAAGAGTCCACATGGATTTAACGACCGTTTGTCGGTTTGTTCGTCGTTGTCACCGCCAATGTCGCCACAAACAAAGTCCATTAACACCGAGAGCGACGCGGGACGAAATATACAATTTCCACTGTCTGAGACCGTCCTAATTACGGCTCAGCCGAGATAAATATTGACACAAAGCCACCCTTAAACTACCAAAAGGTAGTTTAAGACTCATCCCCGAGGGCTTAGTGATGACTCGTTCGTTTATTGTCTATGCCATAGCTTTGCTTGTGGTCTCAGTACATGGTTGCAAGAACTCTGACAGAACAGACTCCATGGGACCTGAAGATTCGACAGCAATGACCTGTCGCTATGTAAATCCCTTTTCTCGCGTCAATGAATGTCGGCAATACTTCGGTGGCTGGACCAACGAGCAAGTAAACGATGCATGTGGTGCGGTCTTCACAGGCGTTTCTGGCACCATGAGCTCCGATCCATGTCTTGAAGCGGACGCAATCGGAGTTTGCGCAACAAATCCGACTGAAGCCGGCTTGTTCTACAAAATTTGGTTCTATGGCGGAGACCCGGAGATCACCGGACGGCTGTGCGGGGATTTCCTCGACGGATCCTGGGAAGATTTTGGTGGTGGCGACACGACTCCAATGACGACAAACATGCTCATGGACGAGGCCCTTGAGTTCCTTGAATCGACGCCGAGCGTACGTATCACGCCGAGCTGTAATGAGATTTCATGTCTCGATGAGCTCATCGAAGACCGAGGGGGCATCGAATTCACACCCGTGGATTCGAACCCAACCGTTGGTTTGATCATCTATCCTGGAGCCCAGGTTGACCCAAGAGCCTACGCGCCCATCGGTCGCGCTGTCGCAGAACAAGGCATTATCGCCATCATCGTACCGATGCCGGACATGTTTGCTCTCAATGGGTGGGACCGAGCCAATTCAATCATTGAAGCCCATCCCGAGGTACAATCCTGGTATCTGGCAGGACATTCCATGGGTGGTGCGATGACCGCACACTTTGCAAAGATGTATCCCGGCGTCATGAAAGGGCTGATTCTCTGGGCCGCTTACCCGGGTGCTGAAGATGACCTCAGTGAGACTGATGAACACGTGATGTCCATCTTTGGCAATATGGACGGTGTCGCCACCATAGAAGAAGTGGAATTGAGCAAGCCCCTTCTGCCAGCTGACACACAGTACGTAGAGATTAAAGGTGGTAATCACGCCCAATTCGGTTTGTATGGACCGCAAGACGGCGACCTCGACGCAGACATTCCAGCCCGTGTTCAACATCAACAAATTGTCGGCGCATCACTTCACTTCATTGGGGCCATACAGGCCAACAATTCAATGCCAAAAAACCCCATTTTTGAGCTCGCTCCGAGTACAGCTTGGTGTCATCAAGCACAGAGCATCATCGCGGGGATAGACCCAGATGGCACAAGCCAACACTTCAGTGTCAATTCATATTCTCAAGTTGAACAATTCGCTGAGAGTAAACCGGGTTCAACAGAGAATGAGATGTCACCATTCGTCCTGAGTGCCTACGTTCGCGAACACGGCAATCCAAACCGGCTCGATGCCCCACCCATTCTTCCCCGGGAAGTCTGGTGTAAACTGAAGAGCCGAGAGTTTGTACTCGCAGAACTCGATATGACAAGCACTCATTCTGAAACCAGTTGTCGGGACGTAAATAAAGCCGCCGTCGACTGGGCCAAAGCTCAGCTACCAAACCAATTGAGAGCTCGTTTGGACACGATGGCGTTCAACATCGACTATCTCGCTGATAAAGAATTCGAAACCGGCCCAGAATGGCTGAGCGATGGGGATCTCTTAGTCGAGGAACACTCGACCGATGGGCAATCAATGATTCAAATTCGCTCCGCCTCTCTCAAAGTGGATAGCCAAGGGGATATCCCTGAATCCGAACGCTTTCCAGCAGAGGATCGAGATGTCGTCTATTGCAAGGCCTTGGCACCGGCTGAAGCATTCAGACGATTGATGATAATTGCTGAGGACACGAACGATTAAAGACGTAAAGTTAGACGCCACCAAAGCGCATCGGCTCTTGGTTATTCGCGTCCAATTGACGAACGTACTCGGTCATCGAGTTGACTTCGGTAAAACCTAAACGCCTGTTCAAATCCAACATCGGATTGTCTTGATGATTCTGAGTCACCAACGTGTGCGCACCCAGCTTGCGAGCCAGTCTGAGTGCCTTGAACTTCAACGCCGTCGATAGGCCGCGCCGTCTATAAGACGTGTGGACACCCGTGTAGTGAATATTCACTTTTCCATCGGTCAATCGGCCAAGACTCAACACCGCAATTGGCTCTGCTCCATCAAGAGCGAATACTGTATGGGATTGGTCGACACTGGGTGATTCCATCCACTTTTTCCAATCGTCGAAAGAAACATTTGGGCCGGTCACCCGGCTCGGGATATCTGCAGCCGTAGACGTCACCAACCGCCACCAGGCATGCAGCCAATCATCACGAATCGTCCGCAGCTGATGGCCCCCTAAGAATTGAATCGACCCAGATTCAATTTTACGGAGCTTGTGCCCTGCCCAGGAGGGATAGGTCGATTGAGTCGACAGTTCACTCCACACCTGCTTATCGACGGCTTTAAATCCGTGGTGTTCTAAAAAATGATGGCCACTTGGATTTGAATCAAAGGCGACGCTCCTCAGTTTGCCAGAGATTGACCTGTCTTTAAGCACAGCGATTGCCTTGGCCAATAACGCCGTTCCAATACCACGTCGATGGTAATTTGCCCGGACGATGCCTGTCACATCAATCACGTCTGGTGACCCGGTTTTGCTCAGCATCACAAACCCCTGTACCTGGCTGTCGATCCAGACCAAAAACGTGCCTTCATGAAAGTTTTTTTGCCGTAATTTAAGGATTTCATCGGCCCGGCTTCGATCGGCTTTTTGAGTGACGGGCAAAGCCTCTTCAACGAGGTCAAAAACGCGATTGGCCGATTCGATGTCTCCGCGCCACGGTGTGATCTCTTGGTCCATTAAACACTCGCACGAGAAAAATCAGCCCCGATGATACCACGGACAGAGTCAGGATTTCGCAGGGCAATAGGCTTTCGAGACCACACCTGGGTCAACGGACCGGAGGATGGCGGTCTCGGAACTCATCGAGGACTCTGGAATGAAAGTGGCGTCGCGACTTAGCGTGGGAGAGCCGCATTTACATCCACAACAGCCCTGCGCGCCCACAGCTTGAGAGCAAAGGCCTTGAAGGCCGCCGGTGCATTGTTGAATTCACGGCCTAATTTGTATTCACTCGGGGCTGTATCCCCGCCGAATACATACTTTACGAAACCGCGAATAGGATACTTCTTACCATTTTCCAGCAGCATCAACTTCGCTGCATACGGACTCATATCGCTCACACAGTCTGTAAAATAGACAAAGGATAATTCGCCATACCCGTCACCGTCTAAGTCGGTGACTCCGATAGATGAGTTCACAAATCGTGTCACATTATCGAAGTCGGGACAGGCTTTCAGTTCCCGTATGAATCGAACTAATTTTGCCTTTCCTTTAACGACGGTGAAATGCTTCGCTTGGAGGAAAACAGAATTGTCGCTGAACCCATCATGGCGTCTGGCAGACACTGTGGAGAAAACAGCGTAATTTTCGCCCAGACGATCAGACCATCTCAAACCAGCGTTGAGCTGACCTTTGATCTGAGTCTTTATCACAGCGGGCATGGTCGCTGCTGAAAACGACTTGAAATGGAGATTTTGAGCCAGCGAAGAACCGGTGAGCAATGTCAGCAGGCCAGCGGCAATAACGAGTATGGTCTGTCTATACATCAAAGTCTCTCAAGCTTATTTGGTGAGGCGATGGTAGCCGTAGCCGAATCTATTTCGTACCGAAGCGGACCATCACGCCTGACTGGTTACGACGCGAATTCACATTAAATTCTAAAGATTCGAAAAAATCCTAAAATAGGTGGCCGCAACAGTGCAACGACCCAGTCGTCTAACAGCCGCGACACCTGGCACCGGCGAATGATCGCGATGCAAACTCAGTCCAAGTAAATGCACTCGCACCAGACTCCATACACATTTGCGCAGCGACACGTTTCTGACCGCAAGTACAACTCACCGTGGTGTATCTCATGGGCCCAGCAGCAGCCAAATGACAGGTCACGGTGGTTCCCAACTCAATACCACCGGTCACTTTGAGCGTGCTATAGACATCGACCGTTTGGGCTTTGAGAACCAATGTCCGAGAAACATCGGTCAATATGGTCCATGTGTGGGCTCCACATCCCCCCGGGTATCCAACTGGCCCCTGAACGCCCTGACGTCCCTCGATGCCTTGACCGCCGAACGGTCCTTGCCCACCAATCGGTCCCTGGTTGCCAACGTGTCCTTGGTTTTCCAGTCAACCTGGGGGAGCGATTTCAAAGATCAAAAAATCCTTGGCAGCCGGGGTTTAAGATTCACCCCGATGCGGAACAAAGTCTTTAGACACTCGCCTATGTGTAAAAACGTAGGTCAGCCTGACTCTTTGTCTCACAGACAAAACATGACCTTGAAACCATTTGAGCACTTGCCAAATCATAGTCGCGAGCCTATCTTGCGCCGCTTGTCGTTTGGTGCAACAAGCCAACTCATTTTTGGAGAGCAAGCATGAATGACCTGACCATATACGACCGCTACGCCGCGGACTGGTGGTCTGGTCGTTACCGGTTTCTTAGGACTCTCCAGAATCTCGTCCCAGCCCGCTTTCGTTATTTCGATTCGATCGTCGATGATTGGCAATCGCTCTCAGTCTTGGATCTCGGTTGCGGTGGTGGCTACATGGCCGAGGCTCTCTGCGAGCGAGGTGCACATGTCATTGGCCTCGATCCGGCTCACTCGGCCATTGGTGTGGCCAAGGCAAGATCAGCCCAAATGAATATGGATATCGATTATCGGGTTGGCATCGGCGAAGCCATCCCCGTCGAGTCGGCCAGCCTCGATGTCGTCGTCTGCGTTGATGTGCTGGAACACATTCCCAAATGGCCAGACGTGTTGGCCGAGGTCCACCGGGTGTTGAAGCCGGGTGGTGTGTTTCTTTTCGATACCATCAACCGGTCATTATTTGCGCGCTTTGTCGCCATCGGCCTCGGCGAATACCTGTTGAGAATCCTGCCGATTGGCACCCATGACGGCAAACTCTTCATCAAGCCCAAGGAGATTCACAAGGAACTCAGCCAACTGGGATTCCATCTGCAGCCCTTCAAAGGACTCGGACCCAAGGGCATCAATCGCCGATTTGATATCACCTTCGGGCTGCTGCCATTTCAGTCAGTCATGTATATCGGTGCAGCCAAACGATCAGCTTAAACCAGCCAGCACCATCGGCCGTTTCGAACCACACCAGACCATCAGCGGTCCTGTTTCAAATCTGCTATGGTTGGCGTCGATTCCATGTGGAACGACTCACTCGGAGACCATGAACATGCTTTGCTTTCTGCCTTTACGGTGCCAACCACTCTGGACCCTCTGTTTAATTTCATGTCTGTGCATTGGATGCGACGACGGGTCGGGTCAGCAGCCCCTCACGGACGCTGGCGGCAGTGGACAGAGCGACGCACAGGGACAAACACCGGCCACCGATGGCGCGCAGGCAGCCAGCACCGATGCAGAGTCATTGCCGGATGGGAGCGAGATCCCATTGGATGCCACAATCCAAGGCACCGATGGGCAAACTACGCCGACAAGAGACGCCGGCACTGACCCAGAAGCGGATGAAGGCGTCGATGCAGCACTGCCCCTCGCCGACCCAGACCTAAACGAAGACGGCCAACTCAACATCTTGATCATCGGCACCAATCGGTCCATCGAAGACCGAGGTGAGGCTTTCTCGCCAGACCAAATCGCCCGAGATCTCCAGGCCATTCTCAGCGGTGACAATGCATTGGACTACACCATCAACGTCATCGCTGAAGACATCTACAGAACCCAAGTCATCACAACCGGTTATGGCCAGCGGGGCGATAATTATGACTGGCCCTATCACTGTCATTCCCTCGCTCAATACTTTGTCTGGCCAGACCAGCGCGAGGCACGATTCGCGAATCTATTGGGTGATGGCGAGCACGATTGGGACCACGTTGTCATCGCTGGCGATCCCCACATCGTCTCAACCCTGCCGGGCTACCATGCCCTGGGGGTCAATCAAATCGCTCAGGCCGTCACAAACGGCGGCGCACAGCCACATCTACTCATGCCATGGCCTCGTGATAATACCTCCGATTCAATCGCCCAATTTGCTCAATTCACGCGGCGAATCAGTCACTTTTCAACAGTCGACCTACCCTTGATTCCAGCGGGCATTGCCTGGTCGGCTCTAAGAGCTGAACAACAGGATGTGGCCGCCATGCATCCGACACCCAAGGGGGCCTACTTAGCCGCAGCCGCCATCTATAGCCAACTTCTTGGACGGAGCGCATCCAGCTCGGAGTACACGATGGACGATGCCCTGGCTGATGCTGCCATGACCGCCTATACGGAGGAGAGCCAAAGGCAAACGGACTGGACATCAAGAGCCTTCGTCTCAGCCTTTCACGCTGGCGGGATCTCGGACAGAGTGCTGAACTTTAATCACACCGGCACAAGCTCCGAGCGAGGCATTCTCCGGGGTTTACGCTGGGTGCTCGGTCAAGCCAATGTCCGTTTAGACAATGGAGGGGATGCCCCCATCGACTTCAATTACGGACGCGCCAACACGGAATTCGAAGCACATAAGCGGTATCGGGTTGCACCAGACGAGTTCAACTACTCCATCGGGTTTCCCATGCAGGACAACTCCAATCACGGCAATACATCCATGCTCTACGGACTGGATAAGCGCCGAAGTAACGACGAGAACGGAACCGACTTGGGCGTTGCTCGAAAAATGGCTCGCGACGGCGAATTGCCCCATGCCAGAGCGGTGCCTATCAGAACGCTCTTTGTCCGCATGAAAGAGTTTCTCCCCAACCTATCCGCCTACGCTGATGGCTGGCACATGAACCATGACCTAGACAAGGCCACGGGCGCATTTATGTACACGATGCTCACGGGTCACTGCGCCCTACCCGACGAACCAGCCGACCAAGACTCCAATGAGTGGCGGTCCTGGATAGCCCACAAGGTTGGCTATGAGACCGCGTGGCAACTCATGCATCTGAGGGGTACAGCCCCGTGTTTCAGAGTGCTGCCCGAGTCCGCAGACAGCATTTCTATCGGTGCTGATAATCCAGCGGCCCTGTCCATCTCATTTGCAAAAGAGCCGCGCCATCCAGTGACCGTGACCCTCACGACGGGAGGCGGTGCCGCCGTGAGCATTGATCCATCGGAGCTGGTATTCACAGCCGAGAATTACAACAATCCGCAGGTGGTCGAAATAAGCCTGAATGGTCAGACCCCTGGCCAAACAGTGACCCTCTCGGCACAGACTCAGTCCAATGACATTGGCTTTAATGGGCTGACTGATCGCTGGACCTATTCGGTGACTCGCTGAACAAGTCGTCAGAGTTGCAAGGAGGGTGTTCGCCCGCCTTTAAGGGGGGGATGGGCAATAGAGAGGGCGGCGGAGCACCCCAGCAAAGGTGGGCGTCCAAACTGCCCCTCCTACGATTGTTCGACCGTAGGAGGGACAGGAGCCGGACGGCGAATCGGGGCAAGAATTCGATGTCACGGCAGCTGGCTACTCAGCTGTATCGAATCGGGTCACCGTATAATGGCTCAATGTGGGGGCCTCTCCACCTTGGGCGGAGGTGTAGCTGGTCCACATCATGTCGTCGACGCGCTCGGCAGGAAAAGGGACCGCGCCCAGATACTTATCGCCAGCGACGACGAAGGTCTGGTTTAGGGTGCTGTCAAAGATGACTCGCCATCGGCGCTCAGAGCGAACGTTGGCTAAGTCGACGGAGAATCCGACGCGTTGTCCATTTCTGGGAGATTGATATTGGATCATGCCGTCATCAAAGTTGATGGCGATGCGCCACTT
>JAYZEG010000089.1:0-60497 GCA_036337435.1 Myxococcota bacterium | reverse complement strand
ATGGGAATGGACCGTTGTAGAAAGGCCCGATGGCAGCACGAGCCAACCGGTCGAACTGTTCACAGATCCGCGCCGACCAGCCGACGGTGGTGAGGCCGACGATGCCACAACGCCGACAGCACAATTTTTCGTCGACCTGGCAGGCCGCTATACCATTGAACTGCGGGTTGTCGACAACCTTGGGCAATCGAGCAGCCCTGCATGCACGCCGCCCGTAGCGACTATAACGGTTGAGGCGATCCCCGAGAAAGACCTCCACGTACAACTGGTGTGGTCTACCCCTGATGATCCAGACGAGAGCGACCAATTCGGAACAGACGTTGATTTACATTTTCGACACCAGTTAGCCGGCGATGGTTGGGGAGCGGCGGCCAATGAATACGACGTGTATTTCAGAAATAAAACGCCAGATTGGGGCGCCGAAGGAGATGTGTCAGACAACCCATCATTGGACATCGATGATACAAATGGGGCTGGTCCTGAAAACGTCAATTTGGCTAATCCTGAAGTCGGGATCACGTATGACGTCGCTGCAATTTACTTCCGGAACGAAAGCACCTTCGGCGATGCTATGAACGATCCGCGAGCCCAGCATCCATCTTATGTGACCGTTCGAATCTTTGCTCGAGGGGAACTGCTTAATGAATTCGTTGGGCGCGAAATGAATGAACCTCGACAACTGTGGCACGTCGCGAGCATTGACTGGTGTGAAGATGCAGACGACGTTCTGCGTTGTCCCAATATCACTGTTCGAGACCAATTGTTCTCTGAGGGCGAATACCGCAGCCAATAGGTCCAAGGGCTTTCGTCGAAATTTGACTTACGGCATGTCCCCTGATTCAGTGACCTCACCGACCGTGGCGCGAACAGGCAATCTGATATCCCCGTTTATGGCGTCACTTAAAATTGAAATCTCGCCTTGGTAGACGCCAGGTTGTTCGCTCATGAAGCGAATCATGATTTCAAAACTTTTCTCAATACCGACGCCCGGCTCCAAATCACGATCTGGGTTATGCAAGACCCGGGTGTCCACTTCTGGATCCCGACCTTCGATGCGTAAGCTGAACACATCATCGCCTGTAAACGCCACCGACGACAGGGTTCCAACGGCAGACCCAACATTTCGAACACTCACCAACGCGAGGCGTCGTTCGCCAGCTGGAACATTGCCCAAGTCGACCGCCTCCTGGTCGAGTACGAATTCTGGACGGTCATCGGAATGCTCAATTGGTATGCGAATTTCTCGACCTGCGTTGAACACCAATTGTCCGCCTCGGACAGCATCTGGTACTGCCTTGAAAACAAGAGTCAAGCGGAGTGTTTCGCCGGCTTCGAGACCGATGCTAGACGGCATCATATTCTGACCCATCAGGACGCCGACCTCCTGACCACTGATCGGCACATCACCCTCGTCCGTCGTCCAGTATAGGGTATACGCATCGCCGAAGGCCGGAGCAAATTGTTCGATGAGAATTGGGGTCTCGCCAGCATGACTGACTTGCACAGTTGCAGCCCCCATCTCATCATCGGCGATAAAATCAAACCGAAATGTTTCAGGTTCTAAACTTGCAAAGTTCTCAATGGGCTGTTGGCCTGAATCGAGGACGACGGCTTGGTCCATGTCGAGGGCTTGGTCGAGTACTGACGCGTCTATAAGCCTATCGGGTCCAACATCAGCACCGTCGCAATCGGGGCCTGAACATCGGGTTGACTCGCTCTGACTTGAACAAGCAAAAAACATCAAAGACACCATCAGGACTAACAATCGCATGTTCGAATTAACCTTTGCTACAACCAACGCCTAAAACAGAATGTGTTCCGAGTATGGATGAGTGCGATTTTTGTGGCCAATGTTTTCTTACGATCGAGTAAGGCGTTGGCGATTGGCACTTTTGAGCCAGAAAAAAGTGTCCAGCTCTCACACACCGTCCCGCAAAGAAAACGAGTTCGTATCAACGCTTGTAGGACGTCCTCACTTTCTGATATATTTGCGCGTCTTTCGCCCCCCAGGAGACCTAAAAATGCTCAAGCACACGCGCACACACATCCTGTGCTTTTTCCTATTCGCTAGTTTTCTCGCAGCCTGCGATGACGACCAATTCTCAGCGAGCTATCCGGAAATTGAAGTCCTTCCAAACCCAGTCACGCTGACAGCCGTCGAAGTGGGTGAAGAAACATCGCGCACCCTGACCCTGCGAAATTCAGGTAGCAGTCAGCTTATTGTGACCGAGATCTCTTTTTCTGAGTTCATCAATCAGGACGAATTTACCATCGAACATCCGCCTTTACCGATCACTTTAGAGGGTCAAGAAGAGCTTTCCCTACGCCTTCGCTATTCACCGGTGGACGTTGGGATCGACCAAGGTTTTCTCATTTTTACAAGCAACGATCGAACGAATGGGCAACTGAGAGTGCCGATTAACTCGACATTGTCTGCAACAGGGCTCACGGCCAATCCCGACAGACTCGCTTTCTTCAGCGAAGACGGTAGTCGGCAATTTGAGACCGTCGACATCATCAATCTCGGAACGGTCCCGGTGACGATCAACTCTTGGGCCTTGAGCGACGATTCATCCGCTGATTTTGAAATCGTCACACCGAGTGCGCAGGCCCTCTTGGGACAAGATGACGTTCTGAGCGTTGAGGTCGCCTTCCAGCCATCGGATTCGGCAGACGATTTCGGGACGCTGACCTTCGAAACAGATTCGCAAATTCAGCCAAGACTCAACATTCAACTGGTGGGTGCTACACCCAGTCCTGAAATTGTTGTTCTACCAGAATCTGTGGAATTCGGTGCCATTGACCTCAATACGGAAAGCGAGCCTGTCGAGATTATTATTGAGAATCGAGGGACTCAGCCACTCACCGTCAGTAATATCCTGCTCGCACCGGCAACGCCGCCGCCGAACAATGAGCAATTTAATCTGAGTGGGCTACCCGATTTCGCGCAAGGTCCTTTGACAATCGAACCTGACGCAGCGGCATCGTTTACAGTCAACTATCTACCGCAAGTCGAAGGGCGTCATGCCACCTCAATTGTCATCGAAAATAACGATGTCGACGAATCGATTTTCACCGTTCCTTTGACCGGTCGCGTCCGTCAGCCTTGTATTGAAGTGCTTCCTGATGCCATCGATTTCGGCTTTGTCGCCCGGGGCATTGAAAGTGCACGACAAGTCGCCAACGTGCTCAATTGCGGCGACATGCCCTTGGTCGTCGAAGACATCTCCATCGATAATGGTGATTTCAACTGGGCACCTACGAACAATGGTCCACGCACCAATGTGACGCTCGAACCACTCGAAACCATGGTGTTCGAGACTTGGTTTCAAAATAATTCGACGGCGGAAGGACAACCAGCCTCCGGAACATTGACCGTGCGAAACAACACGCCTGACCGACCGGCCGTTGAGGTGCCATTGACCGCTACAGGTGGCGGCCAACCGAACTGTACCTTAACAATTCTGCCGCGACGTATGGATTTTGGCCTGGTTGCACGCGGTTCAAATACAACACGGGATTTTGACATTCTCAACCGAGGTACAGGCCATTGTGACATCACCAATCAAGAAATTGTACCGCTCATCGATATCCCGATTCCAGGTTTCAACATGGTCCGATTTTCTATCACGCAGCGAGCACCAAACGGTCGAATAGGGCCTGGCGCAACCGTACCGATGCAAGTGACCTATCGCCCTCAAATTTATGGAGCCGACTTGGCTAAACTGCGCATTTCATTCAACGATCCGTTTACCAATGAAGCGCGAACGGTTGAAGCAGATCTGAGCGGACTCGGTGGCGACAGTAATATTTCTGTGATTCCATCGCGTCTGGACTTTGGTGCAGTCACCGCAGGTGAGTGTGCATCACGAGAAGAGCGTGTCAGTGTCTACAATACCGGACTCGTCAACTTGTGCATCACAGACATGCGTCTCGAAGGCCCGGATTGCGCCGAGTTCTTGATTACAGACCGACCCGTCGCAAATCAAGATGGGTGTATTCTCGTGACCCGAAACCGACCGGCGGAAGTGCTGTTACAGTACGAGCCAACGAACCTCGCCGAGGATAATTGTGAACTCGTCTTCGTATCTGATGCAAACAATGCGCCCGAGCTGCGAGTCCCACTGGTGGGTGAAGGTGTTGCGACCAATCGGCAAACCGATGACTTTGTACAAACCAGTGGACAGCGCGTCGATGTTCTCTTCGTCATCGACAATTCAGGGTCGATGGGCGAGGAGCAAGACAATCTCCAAGATAACTTCGCGAGCTTCATCAACGGCGCGCGGCAATTCGCAAACGATTATCAAATTGGCGTGGTAACGACCGATGTCGATGATGCGGACAACGCAGGTAAGCTCGTTGGCGACCCGCGTATTATTCGCCGTGGACCCGATGTCGAGAATCAATTCAGCGGAAACGTCGCTGTCGGAACTCGAGGCTCGGGCACGGAAAAGGGCCTTGAAGCCGCAGAAAAAGCGTTGAAAGACCCGCTCATCTTCGACACAGGCGTCGCCTGCCAAGCCAATGCCGACTGCGTGGAGCCCGACCGCTGCGTCGAAGGCCGTTGCGGCGGTTTTAACCGTGGATTCTTGCGAGAGGATGCAGCTTTGGAGATTGTCTTCGTGTCCGATGAAGACGATAGTTCGTCAGCAACGCTCAATTACTATGTCGATTTCTTCAAGAACATTAAGGGTTTCCGAAATGAGTCCCTTTTCCACGCGCATGCGATCGTCGGTGCTGATAACGGACGCCCGGCGAATTGTAACAGCAATCTCGGAGATGCGACGCCAGGTCGGGCCTATGTTGAAGTTGCTAACCGGACCAATGGGGGCATTTACAGCATCTGCGAGGGCGATTTTGGCCGCGCATTAAGAGAGATCGGCAACCAAGCTTTTGGGCTGCCCGTTCAATTTTTTCTCTCAAGGCCAGCACGAGAGGCTTCGATTAGAGTGAGCGTGAACGGGGCACCAAGAGCCAACGGATGGAGTTACGACCGTGACAGCAACTCCGTCATTTTTGATGAAGCGTCGGTCCCACAACCTCGTGAAAGTATTCGGGTTGAATACGACGCGCAGTGTTTTCCAAGACGAAATTAGGCACTGTGTAGTATAAGGCCAACAGAGATTCCCATAGGAGGCTTTCATGAATCGTCCGAATCCCATTTTTAAACTGTTGATGTTGGCCATGGTTGCACTGGCCGCCGCCTGCGGTAGCGATGCGGATAAGTTTCGTAAAACAGAATCTAACGACATCCTACTCGAGCCGCCTTTGATCGAACGTGACGACGGCCAATTACGAGCAGAGATGACATTCGAAAGACTGAACAGGCCGAGGCAAACATCGAAGGCACTGACCATCAGGCAGTCTGGCGTAACCGACTTGATCGTGAGTCGTGTGTACATCGAAGGTGCTGAAGATTGCGACCTGATCAAAGAGGGTCTTCGCGCAGGTGACAGACTACCCGGAGAACTGGATGAAACATGCCAACTTCTCATCGCCGATGGTCCAGTTAAATCCGATGGGACACCACACTACGTCACGGCATCAGATCCATTGGTCTTAGGACCCGACAATTTCGTTACCTACACGGTGAAATATAAAGCCACCCAAGACACACCTCCAGCCGCAGCAATTCTAGTCATCGAGAGCAATGTTCTCGGCAAAGAGCGCGTGGAGGTTGAACTCAGAGTACTGACGGGTCAGCCACAAATCGCAGTCACGCCAAACACCATTGGTTTCGAATCTGGCATGGCCGGCGATACCCTTCTGAACGTTCGTAACTCGGGAACAGGTCAACTCACCGTACGCGACGTTTTCGTGAGACGCATTACCCCGGCTCCCGTCGACGGAACAGGCCTCCCGCTGGTTGAGTTCAGGCTGTCTGCCACCGGCACTCCACCACTCCCCTGGCAAATTGACGAAAACCAGGGACAGCCTGTTCGAGTGGAATATGAGCCCCTTGATGACGGTGGCGATACGGCTGAGCTGGTGTTTGTCAGTGATGACCCTAACAACCCTGAATTCTCAGTTTTGATGACGTCTGGTGAGCTCGTCAGTGAGCTACGCATTCAACCCAACCCGGTCATTTTTCCGCCAAGGAACGGAAATGAGCCGGCCATCGCACGCATCAGCTTTACCAACAGCGGCCTAAAAGACCTCGCCATCAATCAAATCACTATCGAGCAACCGGCACAGGATTACCGCCTGGGTAATCAACAAACCAGCTTCCAGTTGAGGGGTGGCCAGACGCGAACGCTCGATGTAACGTATCAGCCTGAGACCGTGGACGGTTCTGATGCGACTCTGGTGATTGCAACCGATGCCGATAACGTGGCAGGCGGACAGCTTACGCTGCCCCTCCGCGCATCGGCTGATGATGTTGTCGCCATCGATATGACGCCGCTGGTCTTGGATTTCACCAATACCAATGGAGGTTCACAAACCACGTTGGATATTAATATTTCAAATCCGGGCGGGCTGGCACTCATCATTGACCGAATCGCTCTAACAACAGCCGCTGATAATGACTTTGGACCCAGTGATCCTCAATTTACAATCGCCACTGGTGGCAATCCTGTGACCTTGCAACCAGGTTCAAATCATATTGTATCCGTAACCTTTAATCGTGCAGCGGACGACATCAATCAACATCAGGGCGTGCTCATCATCGAGAGTAATGCAGAGACCAGTCCCGATATTGTCAGATTAGTTGCAGGCCCACCCCAACAATAAGACAGAGTCGGTTACGCGAAAAACCTTAACTCGTGGGTTTGGTCGCAACCACCTGAGGTGCTGAGTAGCTGAAAATTCACGGCAGCCGTTCACGCACCTTTGTATCTCTCCGGGATGATAAATCTTATGCTTGACCTGCCCAGTGAGATGCCCGTAATGCTTATTGGCGAATCGCGTGCCGGCAAACTCGCGTGGTCCCAGACCAACATGGGGAGCGACATGACTTTGGACTTTAGGTAGACATGCCAATCATCTATCAAGGACGACTCAATAAAAAAACTGTGGCAAAACCCGTAAATGCGTTTCGTCGCGGTCAAAGTCACCTGGAGGGGCTACAGTACGACCGGACGGACATCAGGGCGTGCTGGCCCGGTCCAGAGGCATTCATGTCTGCCGAGAAAATCCTCGGAGACCATGGGGCCAACTTTTGGGTCGATATCGCTGCTCACGCAGACTTTGATACCCTACAGCAAATTCCGACTTGGTTGACCTCTCTCGAGGGCGGACACATCGCAGTTATGTGTTTAAAGGAGGGGTACGAAGCAGAAATTAGGATCACTTTACCAGGCCAAGCACCCGAGCGATTTGATCATCAGCGATACGAGGCTAGATTTAAGTCTCACGCCAACTCGACAACGATCAAGTCATGCTTTCTCAGTTCCCCAAAGCATATGAGCAAGCAACAGAAGGCATTTGCAATCCAGCGGGTCGCGTCTGGATTTGAGACTCTCTGTCATCTCACGGCGGACGATAAGCCGCTCTTCGAAGATTGGGTCAAAGCACAGCATCGTGTTTTGAAGACAGATTTGTCCATCGAATTTGACCAAGAACCATTGATTAATCGGCGGCATTTAAACATTGAAACAAGCAGTCAACTGCCGAATTTTAGCCACCTCGGGACGAAGGTCGGGTTCTTGGAAAACACGCCGGTCGACTTGGTTGTGACCACCGGCGGCGAACGATATGATTGGTGTCAGGCTTTTTGGGCGCAGTTGGTTAATCAATTGCCACAAGTTGACGTTGTGCTCATTCGGGCGACGGGCACGCGACAGGCTATCAATGACGTCCTAGATCGACTTGAGCTCTATGCGTATCATCCCGGAAAGCAAAACCACCAATTCGGGCTGAGTACGATCGAGATGCCTCAGGGTCCAACCCCTGACCGTATCGAGGCACTCTTGACCAACAGAAAGCTGATGGGTCAAATTATCGATTGGGATTTGCGCTGGAGCGGATTGAACCTCGACTTAGATGGACTCGAATCATCAAAGTTAGTGCCGCCGCAGAGTTTTTATTCCGTACGCAGTGACTCAGCCAAAAGCATCGACCGGCTCTTCCTCAGTCTTGCCTTAGAAGACCCTGGTACGCCGCTCTTTCGCTCGGCCCGCCGCCAATTGGCAGAACGATTTGGTGAGATAATCAGTCGTGAGAGTGCATGGGAGTATGTGGGGCCGACTCCAGCGTCGCACCTTGGACAGCAATACGGCAAATTGCATGAGAGCCTCATGACAGCCGCCAAAACCATTCTTGATACGACAGACCCGCTCCCGTCTAAACCCAGCTCGTCGTGGATTGCACGACTGCCAATGATCAACAGGCCAAGCCCTACAGACGACCATTTTGTTGAGCCCGTGTTCGAAGCGATCAGCCTCGCGCTACCAGGTTTTCAGTACGACCGACGCGCCCACATTACCGACCAATATTTTGTCGAATATGTGAGGCGAATCGATGCAGGCTTTCAGGTCATTCAGCTAAAGAGACAGGCTAAGCCCATGGGTTTTTTCCTACGGATTGCCGTTTCGCGTTATCGGATCCCCTTCGAAGATTTGGTCGCAAGCCCCAATACGACGATTCCAGGATGTGTCGTCGACGCGGTCGATTTATTTCCAGAACGTGCTGACGGCTGGACCTATCATGGTCAGCGCCAATTCAAAGATGCGTTGACCGATCTGACCGAAATACTGCGTGTTCGAATTAATCCGTATTTAGACGCCACAGCACACGTACTCCAAGTGCATGCTCAAACATTTTTGGGAGAGTAAATCATGGGTAAATTGACCATTTTCATACTCGGTACATTGGCCATCGCGTGTTCAGGCCAAGAGAGTTCCACATCTGGTGATTCGGGGGCCAGCCTGCCCGATGCAACATCGACAATGATGCCGGACATCGGCGTCATTCCAGATGCTGAATTCCAAGTGAGCTTAGATGTCGTACCCGGTCAAATCACCTATGCGGCAAGCAGTGGTGGAGAAACCCATATCTACGCAGTTTCAGCCGATGGCCGTGATCGGATTCGACTCACCCGGCAGTCGGCTCCCTGGTCATATCACGCCGTGAGTCCGAATCGCCGCTATATTGCCGCTGTTCGTTCGAATGAACCGGTCACCGCTCATGACCAACAGCTCGACTTGCCCGGAGTCGTATGGATCATTGATGTACGCACAGGGACAAGCTATCCAGTTACGCCTGAAAACTGCAACGCGGGTATCGGCGGTGTCGCCTGGACCGGAGACTCGTTTATTACATTCTCCATGACCTGTGATGAGCAGCCCCCGAAGGCCTATCTTGCCAGCTACTCTGATGATAGACGCGATGTCAGCAACATGCTTCTCTACGGAGACCATATGTTTCCGGTTAGGGATATTTCAGCTGCTCTGTACACCTCTCGAGTTGTGTATGTCGTCGATCAAGAACGCTGCGTTGATGAACAATGCGTCAGCAAACCCCAAGTTTGGTTGGCCGATACGGAAACCCTGCAGCGATGCCAAGTGACAGATGCCGATCGCGATTTCCTTGGTGCCAGCCGAGGGACCCGCACACGGGTTGGCGATCACAATCCCGTGTTCACAGACCAGCTTCGAGGCATCATTTTCTCGCGAAATGTCGATAGTAAAGGCTCTGGGTCCACAGGACACCATGATGTTTTCCGAATCGGCCTCAACATGGCGGCTCTCGACAATAACGACATTCGCTGCGAACAACCGGGTACAGAGGTCAATTTGAGCAATCAACTGTTGGGCGATGAGGTCGAGCAAATGCTTGGTTCGTCTGAATCCGGATTCATCAACGAGCTTTTTCCGCAACCCAAGATCGGCGATGCCGGAAGTGAGAGCGCAACGATGCTATTCGTCGCCCGACCAAATGATGAGAGTACGAGTCAATTGGTCGTCATCGATCTCAGCGGTACGAAAACGACGGTGAGTCGAGATGCCGAGTGGGTGGTTTACGGTGGGTGGATCATCAGTGACCTAGAATTGGCGGGCAGTCGCTAGAGCGATAATGCCGGCAGGCTTAATTCTCGGTTTGATAATACAATTCAATGGTGTTCAGCGCATAATCATCCCGACTTCCAGCGACACCATTATTCATCAGGAAAATCTTAAATGTTCTGCGTCCCTCGACGAGTTTGGTGCGTGTCAAGCGCGCGCTCAGGTCCCATTTTTCGAAGCGAATGACTCGACCAGGTTCTGATCGAGGCGGACTGTACCGCCCAACAATTGTTTGCTCATCCAACAAAAGCGTTATGAAACATGTAGGCGATTGCCCCATGGGACCGTGCCCAATAACCAGTTCTGCAGACGTTGTCTCAACCGGAAGTTGATAAGTGAGCTGCAAAGTTCCACCGGGTTTGAGCACATGAGCGCCCTGATTGTGTTTACCCTCCCCAATCCGTTTGTACGACACGCCCTTGGATACTTTGTAGGATACATTCGTGGAGTGCAGAATTGGATTGGTCGACAGATCGACGAGGGCTGCGTTTTCTGTGAGGGTCGACGCTTCGGCCAAACGAGTTTGACCTGCGACCTGCGTTTGCCTATCACAAAGGCGCCCCCGAAAACGACACCTCAGTTGACAATCTCGACCGTCATTTAGCAGGTCGCAGCGGGTCATACATTGATCAAAATTCCCTTCACATGTACCGGATAAAAACGTGACTTGCGCGGGTCCAGCGCAGCCCGCTAAAGCGAAGAACAAACACACCCAAGCCATTAGCCGACTCAATCTATAATTAGGATCCATCAATGTCTCCGAGGCGCTATAGTTTAGTGCCAGTGTGACCTAGGAACAATCAATGCGAAAGAGTTATGGGGTTATTTTACTCCTTTGTCTGAACGGCGTCGCAAACGCCCATATCGGTCCGAAGAAAGTTCTGCGCATTGGATTTAACCCGCAGCTCGACGAACGACCCGAAGTGGTGATTCAGAACTTTGGTCTGTTCAACTGGGACGGTAACGAATTCAAATGGTTGTGTGATGAAGCGATGACACCTGTCGGTGGTCTTAATGCGGTTACATTGGTATCACGCGACGGTCGAAAGATGCTGGTAGGCGATGGTGCAGGTCTCTACAGTAGCGGCGATTCCGGGTGTAATTTTCAACCTTATGGCCCGCCCTTTAGCGAGCATAATATCGGGCAAATTGAGGCTTCGCGAGAGAATCCGTCGGATGTTTTAGTGAGCACCCAAACCCTCGGCGTACCCAACGAAGTCTTTCATTCACTTGATGGCGGCGCAAGCTGGCGTTCGCTAAATCTGATTATCGAAGGACGAGTCCGACGTCTACTGCGTAGTCAGAGTAATCCCGCTTACATCTATTTGGTGCACGCGGGCGGGGGTTATCGCAGCGTTGATGGAGGATACTCTTTTGACGGTTTTCCAATGGGACCACCAGAAAGTAACGCAACAGGCGTTGACTTTGACCTGCTCAAAATTCATCCCGAGAATCCCAATATTGTTTACGCTGTGATATCTGGTTTTCCAACATCCACTCTGGTTCAGACGACGGACGCCGGAGCGAGCTGGCGGGAATTAAGTGTACTCGATGATATTCCTGAAAGTATTGCGGTCATGGACTCTGAACACCTGATCCTGGCGATGCCTGTTGGCGGGCTGAAGAGCTCAACGGATGGCGGCATAACCTGGGCCCCCATCGAATCTCCACTCACCGAAGGCTGGCTCGGTTGCCTAACCAAGGGGCGAATGGGCAAATTGTGGGCCTGCGTGAATCGCCATCCAACTCGGCTTCTGGTGTCATCGACAGATCAGGGTATGACTTGGCAGGATGAGATTAATTTGTCACTCGCCAATGTCAAGATGTCCACTCGATGCCCACTGGGCAGTCAGACGCAATCATCATGTTCTGAAAATTGTGATGATTATCCGATGACCTGCGAAAGCGATTCGACAGATGCCGGCGTCAGACTGCCGGACGCCCAGGACGAAGACGCTGGACAACCTGTTCGAAACGCCGAAACCACACGAAAGACGGATGGAGGATGCTCGGTTTACAGCCCGGATACCGTTCACAAGAGCAGCCCCTCTCACTGGATAATGACCCTCTGCGTTCTGACTCTCGCGTCCGCGAGTAGGCGGCGAAAGATACAGTCACAAGAGACCAAATAAACCCATCATAAACGACACTTGCGCTGCATCGATTTCTCATGTGCTCAAAAAAACAACGGAATCAGACCAGCAGAGATCGCTAGATTTTTGCGACTCACCCTGTTTTCCGGGCATCATCTGTATATGGGCAGCTTGTCGAAAATCCGATATTTTCTTCTGACGATTGGATTCCTCTGTGGAGTCATCATCAGCATAGCCGGCGCGCAAGAATCCCACGACGGACTGTTCGACAGGATAACCAGACTAAAAAAACAAAGCCATTTAGCACCGAATGACCGTGATGCAAACCGTCGTCTGCGATTTGCCATGATGCGGGCCGGTCGCTTAGACCAACTTCTGTCAGACCAAGATAAACGGAGAAAAAAGGATCTCGAAAATGTTCACCATTGGTCCAATCAGGGGCATGTTATCCTCGTCACGGATCCAAATGCTGCAGAGCTTTTCTTCCAGGAATGTCGAGACCACGTACAGCAGCGATATTGGTGCTACTTCGGAGAAGCATTAGCAGTCGAAGAGCAAGGGCGAACCGAGGATGCTCTTGAACTACTTCAACTTGCTCGCGCGGGCCGATACAGCCAAGTCGAGATGGCCACGGCTGAAATTCGGTTGCAGCTGAAACTCAACGAGAAAGATCGAGCGAAGGTAGCGCTAAAGCGGCTCGTTGTTGCGGAACCAAAACGGCCATACTCGGTCCGCTGCGCCCAGATCGAGTTCTTTTTACGGACCGGAGACATCGAAAGGGCTCGTACCGCCATTGATAAGTTGAAGAGCCTCGAACCTGATGACCCCGCCGTAATCCTTTACGAGGCAAAGCTCCACAATCTCGCACAGGAGCCAGAGAAAGCTGCCCTCGCACTGCAAACAGCCGTGTCTTGGAATCCGGACAATACGGCCACGCGCGCTCGACTCGCCAAACAACTTTCCATTCTCAAGCGATGGAAGTCCGCCATTGCTCAATATACTGTGCTCGTTGATAAACACCCAAGAAAAGCCCAGTTCTTGCAAGCATTGGGTGAGGCTCATCTTAATGCCGGTTCGCCCGAGAGAGCTCTGGGCATGGTCACTCAGATCCTCAAAGAAGAAAAATCATCAATACCGGCACTTGAATTGAGAATGAGAGCATTAATCCTACTGGGACATTACAGTGATGCTTTGTCATTGCGCCCCCTCGTCTACGATTCAAGCTTGTTGGCCTTGTCACGTCGTATTCGAATCGCTGAAGCGCTCGCCATGAAGGGACGAGACGGCCAGGCGGAAGTCGAATTTACAGGCGCAATCGCACACCATCCGCGCGCGCCCCGGGCATGGATTTCCTATGCAGACTGGTTCGTGAGTCGACGGAAGCTGGGCAGAGCCGAGGCCATACTGAGGCGCGGCTTGAGCGTCCTGCCAAAAGCCGCTTCCCTTCATGCAAGCCTGGCCAAGACATTTGAAGCCCAAGGCTATTCTTCACTCGCCAAAAAAGCATACGGTGCTGCACTCGACTTGGCCCCGAGGGAGGCTGAGTATGCAAATCAGTTGGCACGCCTAGAGTTTATGTCGGGGGCGTACTTGGACGCAATCAGGCGCTGGGAACAGCTGATCAAAGCGAAACGGGGTGATGACAGTTCGCTGAGGAACCTTTCGGCCGCCTATCGTGCCATGGGTGCTCACGGCAAAGCCGTCAAACTTGTCGAGCAGTTGGTGACCAGACACCCCGGAGACAATGAACTCAGACAAGTGCTGGCTGAATTGTACATCAAACTGTCCCGCGCCAAGGACGCAGTGCGAGTTCTCAAGCAGGGTACAATCAATAGTCCCAAAAACGCTCAATTCCATGCCTTGCTTGGTGCCGCTCTCGGAGGTCTCGGACAAGTACAAGACGCTGAGAAGCACTTTCAAATTGCGCTCCGCTTAAAGCCGATGAATCGACCCGCTCGACTCACATATGCGCGTTTCCTTGAGGATGCTGGAAAGAGTGTAAAAGCCTCGAATCTGTATAAACAGCAGCTTGCTCGAAACGCAAGCGATGCCGACGCATTGGCCGGCCTACGGCGACTCATTGGAAGAAATGAGACCAGCGACGAAATGGAGCAAATCCGAACGCGGGTGGCCAAAGGACACAAAGGGCTTGCAGAACTCATTGCTCGGATGCCGTCAGGGCAGCATGAACGCGGCGGTACTGTTCTTCGAGATGAGAGATATGTGACGACATCAAAACGAGGCATTGAAGTCGTCAAGCATATCAGAAGCGTCATGATTCATACCGAGGTCGGAACGAAACGCTATAAACGGGTCTCCATCGCTTTTCACTCTCAAGCCAAACCCAAGATTCGATTTGCCAGGACGTTGACACCGGATGGGGAGGTTCTCGATGTCCCGAAAACAAACATCCGCTACGAGAACCCACACGCGAACACGCCTCTGTTTGGTGATGCGCGCCAATTGGTTATCGACTTTCCCCAAGCCGAGCCTGGGGCAATTCTGGACTACGATATCGAAACCTATCGACCCCAACCAGATCTGGGCCAAACATGGTGGGATAGTTACATTCTCGGAAACGGCGATCCAACCGTTCGGATTAGATATGTACTGAACGAACCGACGGCTACGCTGAGTCACATCTTTGCACCCGGACTGGACAAACCGCTGGTGCGTCAGTTTGGGTCTCGCACAGAACGAAGGTGGGAGCGGTACGATCTTCCCGGTTACAAAGTGAGCGATGCGCAAGAATCCAATGTACCAGCTGTTTTTATGTCGAGCCTTCAAAATTGGGCAGACGTCGACCGATGGTACAATGGGCTTTTTGAACCCCAATCTCGAATCACATCGTCCGTGAGCATAAAGGCAAAAGAAATTGGACGCCGCTTGAGTGGCCGTGTCGACCGGATTGCTGCCGTCTATCGCTTCGTAGAACAGAACACCAAGTATCTAGGCGTGGAGTTTGGAATCGGTGCGTATAGGCCCCGCCCAGCGGAAAGTACGCTGGCTCAAGGTCAGGGCGATTGTAAAGACATGACGGCACTCATGGTTGCTCTGCTGAAGCAACTGGGGATTAAATCATATCCAGCCTTGATCAGACCCGTCGACCAGGGCGTGTTTATTCCTGAACATCCTGCCCCTGGCCAATTCAGCCATGTTCTCCTCTACGTACCTCATCGTCAGGGAGACTTCTGGCTTGACGCCACCGCTGGTCTTGGCACCATTACCGCTATCCCCAATGTGCTCCGTGGCCAATTGGCATTCATTGTCGATGGGAAAGGCGGACAAATGCTTCGCGTCCCGATAGCGAGTCCTGACCAGAACACCGCCATCGAGACGCAAGTGTATCAACTCAACGAGACCGGCGGTGGCATGCTCAGGAGCCTGGTCAAGCTGAACGGCGATGTAGCGGGCAAGCTGCGGCAGGAGTTGCTCGAAACCGACCAAGCCTCTCAAGCAGCGATTCTCTCGTCACCTGGTTTCTTATTAGGACGGACCTTCGTCCCTAAAAAAGTGTCGGTGATGAACCTCGATTCGCCAGGAGAGCCAGTCACCATTAAGGCGAGTTTGGCCGACAAAAATCTCACGGCAGTTCGCCTCAATGGTGCTTTAGTGTTCTCGCCTAGTTTGGACAATTTGATGGGCGGAATGCTTTCGGGCCAGAGTGGCTCGATTCCAATAGACCAGCCAAGGCGAGTCGTCCGGCACGTCGACCTCATTCCACCGAAGGGCTATCGCTTCGATTGGACTCCACTCAAGCTGAGTCATGATGACATTCTCAGCCTCAATGTCTCGGAAAGTCGCCAGGGCAAAAAAACCCGTATCAGCATCTCGTTGACGTTGAACAAAGAAGCCACTGACGCGAACGAGGCACACCAACTCAAGAGGGCTCTCGACACAATTCGAGAAAAGCTAGCACTCGAACTGTCGATGGTTCCTGGTCCAAATTTCGACCCGATTTCTTTTCTAAGAAAAGTCGCTGCGGAGCAACCATCGGACACTCGAACACAGATTCATCTTGGGCGCCTCCTGATTTCTAAGGGTCGATACAGGGCAGCATTACAGGTCTTACAAAGCGCCAATGCCCAAGGCACTGAGAACACAATGGTTTGGGCCTTGCTCGCTGCAGCCCATGTCCAGGTTGGTGGCTTTAAGGACGCTGAATTTTTTCTACGTAAAGTATTACAGAAGGACCGTGGGGTACCTCGTTTGCACGTCGCCCTCGCCCTTTTACTGAAGGACCAGGGGCGTCTGCGAGAGGTCACTGAGGTTCTTGCAGAAGGTCATCGCCGATTTCCCAACCACACCGGCATTACAATGCAGTTGATCGAGGCCTATGAGGCTGTCGGCGATATTGAAAAGGCCCTCGCCATTGCGACGAAACTCTCGAGGCATCAAGTCAACGATACCGAAATCCAATTTTTTGTTGGCCGATTTGCCATGCGGACAGGCCAAAGTAAAATGGCCGAAAATGCATTCCGGCAGGTGTTGCTGATCGAGCCAAACCATGCTGAAGTGCTCAACGACTACGCATGGGTCTTGAGACATTCTCCAGACCGACTCAGCGATGCACTCAGTATGGTGAAACAATCCATTTCACTGGTACCAACAGCATCACATGCTTGGGACACACTTGCCGAAATCCAATACAGGCTCAACCGATATCACGACGCCCTGGAGTCTACCGAGCGCGCACTCGCCCTTTCGTCTGAAGAGCAGCCGAGAACGCTCGCCCGACGCGACCTCTTGCTCGTCAAAATTAGAGAGCAAAGCGCTCGCGACGAAGAACCAAAACCAACGCCAATAGACCCGTGAGGACCGTCGGTAGCCATGCTGCCAGTATGGGCGAAAAATGACCCGCCCGACACGCCAGTTCACCCGTTCTCAATATCCAATAAGAAAGCCCGATCAAGCCCGTCGCGCACGATAGGGCCACCAATCGACTCAAAGTGAGACCGAAAAGAGAGCCGAGAATCATCCAAGCAGGTATCGTACCGAGCATCGCGAACCGGCGGTGGTAGACAAAGTGGTGGTGTACGTCACTTAAGCTCAGCTCTGTTGAAATAATCGAATTGGGTCCGGTCAGTACTTTTGTATGCTCTGCGAAGGCAGTCTGGTCGAGTCTGATAACGCCCTCTTTAACGTTCACGATGACGTCATTCCCCCAATATTCGGCGCGTCCAAAAGTCACAGACGGTCCTGAGTCGTTCCACAAACTGGACAGTGATTCGACTCGCCCGACACGTGCGCGTTCCTCGCCTGGTGTGTGCCCAACAAACCAATCGACGGTTCCAGACTCTGTCTTTAATCTGCGACTTGTGCGCTGCATAGAGCCGTCATTTTGGGGCGATAACAAAGCCGCTAGAATGGCTCTCTCTTTTGTCAGGTCGGCAATCTGGGAAATCAGTCTCGGTGCCGTCTCAGTCACGATGGGAACCAGTAAAATTGAACTACAAAATCCGAGGAGTAATGGCATGGCAAGTATGCGCCTCGGATCGAGATTCGAACTGGCTAGAACCACGCTAACGTTCTGCTCCCTCAACCGCGAAAAGACCCAGGCGCATGCCAACAGCAAAGCCAGCGGCACCGAGGCTTCCAGCATCACGACGAGCCCCATGGAGAGCAGGGAGAACCAGCGTTCCGGATCCAAGTGAATCAAGACGGATTTCATCTGGACGCATTGCCCAGACACCAAGACCACGGTCAGCGCGCTCCAAACGAGTGCGGTCGTTGTCAAAAGCAACCTAAGTAAACGAAAATTATGTTTTGTATTCAAAACAACACCGTAAATTTAGTTCATGCTTTAGGACATATTCAAACGTCCATAGTGCCTTATTCATCTCATAAGCCAACTGTGTGTTAAATATGTAACCGCGTCCGGTGCCCCTTCGGGCATCTCTGCTCGATACTCGACGCTGCCATCGCCGAGCGCAGACTGTCCTTCGATATGCTCTATAATGACATCGACGTCCGGGGCAATGAATCTGGGGCTCAATGTCATGACGACTGACCTAACGGGGGCATTTAGAGTGAATCGATGACGCGGTAACTGAATCAAGCATTCGGCGTGGAGAAACGATGAGTGAGCTGCCGCACTAAGTCTATGTTTATCATCGTAGCCCCCCGTAGTGAGAGCGCAACCTGTCTGAGATTTGATGGGGGCAGCTCGGCCTGTACCAGTGAAAAAGCCATCGTCCAATCCTCGGCCAAATAGGCTCCATGCGAGCGAAACAGATCGACTTCCGCCTGAACGTTCGACGTTGAAGGACCATGGATCACAATGTTGTTGTGCAACGCTGCCTCGAATAAATTTTGCCCCCCTCGGCGACCGAAAGTACCGCCGACAATGGTTCGGTTCGAAGTCCCGTAAACCGCTGCGAGTTGCCCATATGTATCCAATAGATGAACACGCGCTGGTTGTTCATTTCGACTCTCACGCGACGCAATGAGTCCCAGACGTTGCAGGCGCCGTTTCAGGCGCTTTGTCTGTGAGACATAGCGAGGTGCAACAATTGCTCTGAGATCAGTTCTTGCCAGTGCATCGACAGCGGCAGACTCCTCGTCCGGATGTAGGCTGCCTATCACAACGTTAGGGCTGCCGTACTGAGCGCTCAACAAACGTTTATTTAATTGAGGCAACACAGCTAAACCATCGTACTTTCCGTTTCCCGTGACATGGACCACGGATTCACACACCCCCAACTGTATGGCGGCATTCGCATCTTCCGTTGTGCGAGCGCAAAAAAGGGATACCTTTCGCGCACAACGACTCAGTAGGCGCCTTATTCGAAGGGATTTTTGTGAAACCCGTCCATTCAGGATAGCAATGGGAATCCCGAGGTCATGACAAACGTCAACCCAGGCTGGATACAACTCCAGGTACTCAAGAATCACCAATTCAATTTGATATTTCTTGATGAAGCGTTTGACAGCAGACCGAATCGGCAACGGTGGCCGACCGATAAACGCCTGTCCATACAGTGTTCGTCCTAAGCGTCGTCCACCGTCTGTCCAAGCGGTCACCATTGGCTTCCAGGCAGGCTCAGTCTCGATAATTTGCGCGAACAGCGGCTCGATAGAGCGCATGTCGCCAACCGATGCGCCATGGATCCAGATCCGAATCATGGCGTGTTATTCTCTCCGAGACGATGGTCGAGTGTTCAGTACCCGGGTGACAAGAAGTGAGTATTCGTCCGTCGTATTCTCCTTAGGAGCCTCACTTTGGGTCCATAATTCGCGCACACGAAACTGCACGCCGCGAGCCTTATCTACGCGGACTGTATCTGTCTCCATTCCGCCAATGCCATTGCGGTTGATGCTCTTAAGTGGTGTCCCGTCAAAGCTGATTACGTCTACCACAACGTCCATATTCGGTATTCCGCTGAGTTGCACTTCAAAAATTGCATTCTCGAATGGGCCATCAAGACGGTACAGATCCTGATCACTCTTGGTCCGATCCGCTCGAAACCCAAGCACCCCCTTTATGGCTGTTGACAAAGCGATTCGTGTGGCCGTTGCGGACGAATCATTTGGCTCTTGCTCATAGGTCAACGGTCGAGTACCAAGCTCGGTTCGATACCAAGTGCCGGCAGCGACGAGTACGCAAAAAACCGAAAAAAGAAAGACTACTTTCAGGAACCGACGCCGCCGTAATTTAGTCTCGTACGCGTCGCTTTCTTCACCGAATAAAAAATCATCATCGGATGAGAAACTGTCGCTGTCGATGGGTGCAAAAAAGTCGGTCTCGATGGCTCGTGAATCATTCTTCTTCATCACGTCCCATGCCCCGAGCGACCAAGCATCGTTGGATGGTTCAGAACCAGTTTCGGATGCAGCCCAATTGGGACCAGAATCAGCCCTCGCCGGCTCTCCGAGTTCGAACAAAGACGCCTCGGTATCAGAGTTCCCATCAGCAGGACTGCTTTGCACGAGGTTCTGCTCTGTAGTCGACCCGATTGATGAATCAGACGAAGGCAGTAATGGGTCGTTAAAACCCGTAAGTTGGTGACAGATGTCCAGTGCCGAAGCTGGCCTGTCTTTGGGTTCGTTCGCCATGAGCTGGCGTACAAGGATTTCCAGCTCAGGCGAGCAAATGAAAGCCGGATCTAAATCAGCGAATCGAGGAAGTTCACCGTCCTGTTGTTTGCGGAAAATATCAGCTGGTGAACGTCCCGTGTAAGGCAAGACCCCCGAGAGCATTCGGAACATGACAGCGCCGAGGGCATAAAGGTCAGTGCGTGCATCAACTGTCCCCCCTTTAGATTGCTCGGGTGCCATGTAGTAGGGCGTCCCTAAGATGGCTCCATCTTGCGTATGAAAGCGCCCATCCGTGCCATCGATATCCACCAGTTTAGCAAGCCCGAAGTCGAGCACCTTAACGACCTCTGCACCCGTTTTTGTCTTTACCAAAAAAATATTCTCTGGCTTCAGGTCTCGATGCACTACCCCTGCTTGATGAGCCTCGGCAAGGCTCTGACAGATTTGCCGCGCGATCATGACAACAGTCGATTCGGGTAATCGAGGCCGTTTGGCCAAGACACTAGCCAGGTCATTCCCCTCGAGATATTCCATGACGAGAAAAGCCAGTCCGCGCCAAACGCCAAAATCGAACACGCTGATCGTATGCTGGTCGGTGAGCTTCGACACAGCCATTGCTTCACGCCGCAAGCGTTTGGCCAAATGGGGGTGATGGCGCAAATCTCCACGAAGAAATTTAATCGCAACGACTTTGCCAAGACCGACATGTTCGGCACGATAAACCGCCCCCATGCCACCAGTCGCAATGCACTGCTCAACGCGATAGCGTTGATCAACCACTTGCCCCACCAAAATGTCTTGGTCTCGGCCGCCATCGGCGGTAATGCGTGCACCGCACTCACCGCAGAAACTGTTATTTTTTGGTACTTGGGCGTTACAAACGCGGCATTGCCGGCCATCGGGATTTGTGTCGATCATGGCACAACCACCTCGGCTAAGACCCGAGGAACTCTCCTTGATTGGCCATCCAGAGCTGCGTAAGTCCGCGTGCCGAGTATACGCCCGACCAGGCTTACTTTCCGACCGAGCTTAGAAAAATCAAGACCATCATAATCAACCCAAACAGGGCAGCGTTTCTTACCTGAGCAAGGATTAACGATCAGTGCTTGAGAGTCATTACCGGTCCGGTGTCGAGCGATCAAAAGACCAGAAAAACTCACGGTATTTTTTTGCAAGGTCTCCTTTAAAACGATGGGGCCGTCCACCCTGGTCGCCCCTTGTTTCAGACGATTAAAAGTAGCCTGTAATCGCTTCAGTGACGCCCGTCGATCAGCCCCGGTCAAGGCTGTGTAGGATACGTTAACCCGTGCTGTTCGCAGACCCTCTGAAGAGATGCTTAACACCACGTCACCGCGGGTTGAATCAGAGTCTATCTCGAAACGAAACTCTCCTTTTTTACTGGCCCGCACGGTTTTATCGGAACCGTACTCAATCAAAGCATCAGGCAGTGTGTTACCCAGAATCGCGATACGCTTGTTCGTATGTATGAATCCGGGTGTTGGACTCAGAATGGAAACGGGCACGTAGAGGGCGGGAATATCGATTGTCTCTTGAAGCGTGTGCGTTCCGGCATATTTGGTTTTAAGAGTGAGCGATGGTCCGATAGTGCGCTGCTTCATGTCTTCGTCTGTGAGTTCTAAGATCCATCGGAATGTCTGCTTATCGATGGAGCGTAACTGACCACGCTCTACTTGAACCGAAACATCGGGGGCCAGGTCCAGTTGCATCTCCAAAGTACGCTCAGAAAAAGAAACGACTCTCAAGCGATACAGAATTGCCAAATCCGCTTTGACGGGAATTTCCTCGTCGTCGTCAAACGCATCCAAACGAATCGGCTGGTGACCCAATTTTAACTGTGCCCCATCAAATCCGAAAGATAAGTGGTCTTGGCCATCAATACTTTTTCTGCCTCCAGGATACGTGATATCGACGGGGCCTTGAGTCGTGACAGGAACCGATAGACGAAGCAGACCGTCCACATTACTTAAACTTGTCTCACCAAAAGACAACTGAGTCTCAGTTTCTATGTAGACCATGGAACAAATTGTAGCCCCGATGAAGACCAGAGCGATACCCAGCCTCTGAAGGGGCGATTGGCTGCCGCCAAGCCCGTGTGCCGGGACGCCTTCACGCTGACCCATTTGTCTCATCACAGGCTCATCTGAAACGCCCGTTCCCTGGGACCATTCGGGGTCGGAAAGGCTATCGTCTTGGCGAACCCCGGCAGGTTTTGACTCCATCAAGGGGGTCTCAAATTCGGTGGCATTTGGCGCAGGTGGGCTGGGCCCTTCGTCGAAATCGTCTAACACAGCCGGAACGGCAATCAGCGTGGCAAGGCCTGAATTTTCGGGTTCAAGCTCCGAGCGCAATGACTCGTTGGTCTCTGGCAGTTCCGGCAATCTCTGGGTTTTCGCCAGATCATCGGTGCGAATGACCGACGGCTTGATGAGGTTTGGAAGCGGCAAGCCTCGCTGTGTACTCAAAAGCTCTGGAGACAGCTCCTCCGCGTCCAAACGTGCGCCACATTGTGGGCAAAACGATGATCTTTGTTCCAACTCAAATGAACAGACGCCGCAGGTTGTCATGAACCCTTCTCCTTACGGACCAGCACCTTCATAACGAAAAGCCAGGCTGAACGCCAGCCTCGACCTGAACTCTTGATACCAACCGAGTTTGATGGGTGGGTTACATGCGCCAATGGGTCAAATAATTTAAGCTTGTGCGACGGGTCAGCTATGATGAGTGTATGCGGTTCATCCAACACCAGATTCAGCCCTTTTCACTGACGATACTTTTCCATCTCTGTCTATGTTCGACTGGGGGTCTTCTGGGCTGCACAATATCGACGGAACACGTTTTAGAAACGGATCCATTCGATACATCGCGTCGTGCCTTAGCCCAGCGTGTTTTTCGTCGTACCCTTGTTAACTTGAGAGCCCGAATTAACTCGAGTCCGCAAGATGATAAAACTCTGCGCAACCTATTCACAGAGCTTAAACACCTACAGCGCACACAGAGCGATGCAGGCTCGATTCATTTGAATCAACAAATCGAGGAGCTGGTTGTCATCGCACAGCAACGCCTAGGACCAAATCATAGACCAAAAGCCCAACAAAGGGATGTCCGGCCTCCCTCCTTTCACATGCCAATTGTTCAAGGTCGGATTTCATCAACTTTTGGGATGCGCCAAGATCCCTTCGATAGTGCCAAAGTTGTTTTTCACAATGGCGTTGATTTCGTCGCTGAGCCGGGAACGCCAGTGTTGGCCAGCGCGGACGGTCGTATTATTCAGGCTGGATTCCGTACGGATGGCTGCGGCCTGGCTGTGAGTATTTTACATGCGGATGATTTCGTGAGTGACTATTGTCATTTGAGCCGTATCAATGTGGAGATGTTGTCTGCAGTTCAAAAAGGAATGGAAGTCGGTCGCGTTGGGTCTACTGGACGCGCAAGCGGCCCCCACTTACACTGGGTTATATGGCATCGTGGCGTGGCTGTTGACCCCATTCTAATGGCCGATGGCAAAGTGCAATGAAGGCTATCATACCTCGCTGGTTCATGCTTTGTCTGGCATGTGTATGCGCGGCATGTGGGAGTCGGTCCCAGTCCGAGTCGAGGGCGAGCGACGGGCCACCGCGACTGCTTGTGGTGTCATCACTCATCGGTTACGTGGAACCATGTGGATGCACGGTGGACCTCCATTTGGGTGGGCTGGCAAGGCTCGCACACTTGGTCGAAGAGGAACGGAAACAGGGGCCCACTGCAGTGGTCATCGTCGGTCCATACCTTTTCGAAAAGCAGGTTGATGAACATCGGGTTTCTCAAGAAAAAGCCAAGGCCAAGCTTCTCTCCGAAACCTTTGCTGCCCTCGGCGTCGACGCATTCATCAACACCAAGAACGAAATGCTGTTTGGCCAGGATTTTTTCGACAATTTAGCCATAGCCAAGCATCCCGATCCAACGGTGAATGTGCCAGGAGGACAGCCTCAAATTGTCGAACTCGCTGGGTTAAAGATAGGCCTTATTGGTTTGGTCGGAAGTGGAACTAAAACACCAAGCGGGGCGGCCCTCGAGCCAAAAGAGCCATTAAAAGCAGCGGTCACACAGCTTCAGCGTCAAGGCACCGATTTGATCGTCGCGTTCGCCGCTCGGCCCCGAACCGACCTAAAACGGCTCGCTGCGGAGGTGACTGGAATCGATTTTTGGTTTCTGAGCCACAAAGCAAAAGAAGAGCAGAATACCCAACCGATAAAAGGCGGCTATTTAGTCGAAAACGGCGATCGAGGCCGAAACATCGCCCGACTTGTGTTCCAAAACAGAAAGGCCAGGGGGCCTTGGACCGATCCAAAGAGTGACCTTAACCGGCGACGACAGCTCATCGAAGGGCAAATCAGAATGAATCAATTCACGTTGATGCAGACAGGTGAGCCGAGTATTCGGGACCGAATTCAGTCTCAGCGGACCGCTTTGAGTGAACTCAAATTGGAAAAGCCAACGGGGCGGTATATTGATTACACGCTTATCCCCGTCGTGAAAAAGACGCCTAGGTTACGGACCATTGCTCGACGGGTCGACGCGTATAAGGCAAGTCTGAAAGCACTTAACCTCGCGAGTGCTGGCGAGGTCAAGGCGGTCCAAGACGGTCAGAGCAAATACGCAGGCATAGCGGAATGCGAAGATTGCCACCCAGAGGCTGTCGAATTTTGGCAGAAAACCAAACATGCACAAGCATGGGGGACCCTGGTTAAGGCAGACAAAACTTTCGATGCCGAATGCGTCAGTTGTCATGTAACGGGATGGCAGCAACCTGGTGGGTCTGTTCTCGGACAGACGAAGAACCTGGAATCAGTGCAATGTGAAGTATGCCATGGACCCGGCCACATCCATGCCGAGTTGGGCGGTGAGCCGACGGCTATCAAACTCAGCGTCCCAAAGGCACTGTGCGAGACATGCCATAATCATCATCATTCGCCAAAATTTAACTTCGACCGATACATCACCAGAATCACCGGCCCAGGGCATGAATTACGGAAGAGCAAGCGTTGATGCCTCACTGCTGCGTCTTAAGATGCCAGAATTTCGCGCGCCAGCCGCTTTCTGAATATACTCGTCGAAACGCTGCGACGGCCTCACGTGAATAACGAGGTCGCCTGTTGATTGGTGAGTCCACGTAAGCTTTGGTCGCGCCTACGTCTGGTAAGCCGGGTCGTCGGTCAGAAGGGGTTTTTGTCAAAGGTGTTACGTCTGTGCCTAATGATATCGAGTACGATGACACTTGCCACGGTCTGTCACGCGCATTCAGAGACACAAAACCCCGTCTCGACCCTCATTGAAGATATGCGTTCTACGGCAGCTCAACTCACGTTTGCCAAGAGCCAACTTGAAGGTCTTTTTTCCGTTCGAACGGCTGTTGTCCAGCAGAAACTGGCGTCAGCCCGCGCGAATTTCTATGGCGAGCGCTATCACTTGGCAGCGCAGCAGCTCCTCGATCTAAAAGCTCGCAAGCGCATTGAGTCTCGCTTATTGCGTGCCGAGATCGCGGAACTCTTAGCTGACACCTTTGTCAAGCTGGGGTTTCAACATGCGGCTGCGGACGCATCTATGACAAGCGTTGAGGAAACGCGTACCGGACGGACACTTTTTGAGAATCGTCTGCTGAAAGCCATGAGACTCTATGGAACGCACATCCGACAATCAAGGCTTGATGGCATTTGGCAACGCTACATGGCCTCCAATCCTAAACCGTCGACGATGTACAGCCAATTGCATTATCTTTATGGCCGAGCTGTCTACAGAGCAGGCAAGCTAGACCTGGCTGAAGCGACCTTTTCAGCCGTTACGGCCCAGGACCAATTCTACATCAAATCTCTTTATTTTTTGGGCGTTATTACCCTAAGGAAGGGCAATTTCAAGGGCGCTGAAGAACACTTCTACAAGGCGGCGAAAGAATGGGACCGCATACAGAAAGCCTTGGCGGTTAAAGCGAGACGACCCTATCTAATGGACCATGACCAAAGCAGCAGAGTCACGACAGTAAAACCAGAGATTTTATCCGACGCAGCCCAAGAAAACATCGCCGTTGGGGCCAGTCTTAATCTGACGTTAGCGAGACTGGCCATGCACAACGGTAATCATCAAAGGGCACTCCATTTCTACCGTCGAGTGCCACCTGGCACAACCGACAGTGATAAAGCCCGAATGGAATACATCCAAGTACTCGAACACCTGAAGGAATATAGGTGGGCGGCTCGCTCAATACACGCAAGGTCGACAACCGGCTCTATCACCCGGCTGCAATTAAGCCTCGCAAGGGCACGTTTGTTAGCCAAAGGGCAACTTTTTGAAGAGTCCAAGCAAGCGTTTGAACGTGCCGAGACTGATGTCGCATCACTACGTCGACTGGTGAAACAAGTGCCTGATAAACAGCTAGAGCTTGGTTTGGGACCGGACAAACGCATCTGGCAAAAGCTTAGGCCGGAAACAACTCACCTCGCATTGCAATTGGAGCAAGCTCAGGAGATATTGAGCACGCTCAGTCGTATTGCTCAATCAAGTCAGTTACCTGCGGTGACTCAAAGTCAGAGAGTTCTCGACCGTGTTCGAAAACGCATTCGGCATATCTCAGTTCACATTGACAGACTCGATCCAAAGCAGAGTCATACTGAAGGTGAGCGTACAATTTCCGTCGCGATGTTAAAGCGCAGCTTGGAGCGGCTGCGGGCACGACTTCCTGGTCTTGATGACCTCATTACGCAATATCGGAAACGATTTTCAATCACACTAAAGCGAGTCATCGCTAAAGAAGAGCAGCGGCTGTCGGATTTGAACGCAGACCTTCTAGCTTGCAAGACCGCTTTTCAGAACGCGGAAATCAGTTTTGCAAAGCGAGCGATGAGACAGCTTGACCGGCTCGAGTCTGGTGCCGTATTGGGACAAATCAACATTGCGTTTTGGAAAAAAGAGGCGGTGAGCGAACAAATTCTTGAGGTAATCAAGCAGCAGAAAAATGAACTGGAGCTCTTGGAGCCCGACCCACCCATCTCTCAGTTCGACGTGTTGCCCTCTCACCGCACCGTAAGGGACGACCAGGCTCTCCGTCGATGGGCGCGTGCGATGGGAGTCAAACAAGTCAACTAAACCAGCCATCGCCAGTGCGATAGATGACTACTGAGCTTGCGACATATGTTCATGTCTGCTACTCAGCGCTCCCGTCGGATCATGTTTTGGTTGAACACGACTGTGTATAAAGAAAACATCAAGATCGCTCTGGTGCTTCTGTTCGGAGTCACTTTGGCTGCCTGTGGTGCTGAAATCGGCGACGAATGCTCAAGTAATGCAGACTGTGGGCAAGGGCGTATTTGTGACCTATCGAGCCGAGGGGGCTACTGCACAGTGACCCCATGCGCCGATGAATCCTGTCCCGAAGGGTCCGCGTGCGTTGAATTCGAGAATGAAGAGAGCTATTGCATGGCCATCTGCAGCGGAAACGATGATTGCCGCGGGGGCTATAGCTGCGACGGCAGTCTCGGCTCAACAAAGGTTTGCATCCAGAATGAGCAGTGAGCAGATGGCTCGGACGACCGCTTTTTTAGTGCTGCTGAGCTTGCACAGCTTATGGTCTTGTACAACCCCTCAGTCTCGCACCGGGCCCTCCGTTCGAGACGCTGGTCATTCTCAGCAGAAAATGATTGATGTCGAGGTCGTCGATGACCGCTTTGAGATAAGCCGTGGGCTTATGTGTCGGACCGAAATGCAGGGCGACTGGGGCATGCTCTTTTTCATGGCGCAAACACGAATTCAAAGTTTTTGGATGAAGAACACTTTATTGGCTCTGGACATGATTTTCATCGATGACAACTGGCAGGTCGTGGGGGTCGTCACCAACGCACAACCTGAGACGCTCACATCAAGGTCTGTCTCATCGCCGTCGCGTTATGTCCTGGAATTGAAAGCTGGACAAGCCGCCGCCTACGGTCTCAAAGCTGGATCTCAACTCAATTTCATACCGCCACAAAATTTAGCAAATTCCGAAAATGGTGCATGTCAAACGGATCGGGACTGCACAGGCACATGGTCACCAAACGATTCAATGTGTGGGCCAATCGAGCGGTGTTTCTTGGGCGAATGCATCATTCCTCCAGCGGTCAGTGGTGAAATGAACGCACAAACTGGCCGCCTGCAAGTTCGACAATAGACCAGTCCCCCGCCCTAGTTGTCTAGGTCTATGCTTTCCATGGACAGTGTTGTCATCGTACCTTCATAGGCCTTGAGACTGGCTGTCGTGTCCGATGTGTGAAGGTCTGTCAAACGCTCATAGAGCTGCGCCCCCAAGTGTTCCACCATCATATGATCGATTAATCGGTAGACGGAGGCGCGCTGCTCTTCATCGCCGAATAGAAACTGAATCCCCATGCCGGCTTCTTGCCGCTCGCCAATTTGAACGCACCGTTTGACAATGCCAACCAAATTCACAGCCTCACGGTAATTGGCAAAATTCAGAACCATGGGCATCTTGGTGCCGACCGCCTGGACTTCTTGTGTTTTAACAAAGATACCAGTCCGCGATATATCATGACTAAACGCCACATATTCACGGTCGGCAAGGCGATAGGTTACCTTCACCTCCATATCCGCTCGCGACGCTTTGCGTTTTGAATGAGACGCCATGTCAGCTAGAGTCTCATATCTGATCTCATAGTTCCAGACGGGTTTGACATGGGTCTTCGCATGAACGCAAAAATCCGGCCCTTTTTGATTTGGGCTGGGGTGAGTTTTCTCGCCAGTGTGGGCCTATGTTTTGTCCCTTTATTTAATTTACTGGCGTTCGAATTCGCATTTGCAATGTCAATCCCATTGACCATTGCAGGCGGTTTGTTGGGGGTCTATTTCGAAAGATGGCCGTCAGATTGGGTAAGTCGTCTTCGCGTAATAGGCTCCCTTTCAATACTCATTTGGCTCGCAGCCCTCGCTCCAATCCTTCTAAACGCCTTGCGGGTGCAGAACTGTAACCTGCTGGAGGGACTTGTTCTTTTTCTGATATTCCCAGTCCTCGGCAGCGTGGCCGCTTTCCTCTGGGGGCTCGCGAGTGAAACCCTTTACTCGGGTAAGGGGATGCGTTTGTTTATCGGCATCTGGACCTTATTTGTGTTCCATGGGCTTTACAAATTCGTCGTCCATCCACCGGTCGATATTTATTCGCCCCTTTTGGGGTATTGGCCCGGTGCCCTCTATGACGATGTATTCCTGATTGATCAGAGACTCTGGGTCTCCAGATTCGAAGATTTATCTATCGCTTTGCTCGCCCTAACTTTGGTCAGACATTGGACAAGTAGGCCACATCACGGTCGCAAACGATGGCTAACCTCACTCACGATGTGTGCCATTTTTGGGTTCACCCATCTGGCAGCGGTAGAACGAGGGGTTCATCGAGACAAAGCCTATATTCAGTCTGCTCTGGGTGGTCATATCGAGACAGGAAACTTCAATATTTACTACCCGGCTCGCTGGTCAGACCAACGAATTGTCCCCCTCCAGTATGATTTGGAATTCTACTACACAGAATTGACGCATTTTTTCTTGCGTGAACCTACCGAGAAAATCAGCGTCTATTTCTACACTGACCCAAAACAGAAAAAGTGGCTCATGGGCGCACGCCGAACGCGTATTGCAAAGCCTTGGCAATGGTCTTTTCACGTGGATAAACCAAGACTTGGCCTGGCCACGATCAAGCACGAGATGGCTCATGTATTTGCAGCTGTCTATGGCCGCGTTCCACATCGGCTAAGCCTAACTCATAAAATATTGCCCAATATGGGAATCATTGAAGGTATTGCAGAAGCGGCTACCTGGCCCATCAGACGCCTTGACCTGCATCAGTGGAGTGCCGCGATGCATGAATTAAAGATCGCTCCTGAAATCACCCGCCTCTTGTCACCACAGAAGTTCTATGGGCTGAACAGTGGGACTGCCTATACGCTCTGTGGTTCATTTGTTAGACATGTGTACGAAACACACGGACCAGACCGCGTATGGAATGCATATCGGGATGGTGAATTTGCCGAGGGCAGCCTGGAGAAGCTCAGTCCGTTACTCAATGAATGGAAGGCGCGACTGGCAAAGATGACAGTCCCTCGAGCCGCCTTGGCACAGGCACGCAATAAATTCGACAGGCCCAGCATCTTCGGGCGTGTCTGTGCTAGAGAAATCGCATCCCTTTGGCGGATTTATCGGCGAGAGAGAAGTCAAGTTGAGCCTCGGAAGGCCCTGTCAACGCTCAATACGATCTTGGGCCACCTACCCAATAATCCATCAGCTCGGCTTGCCCAAATCGATACCCTAGCTCAGATAAATGAGCTAGAGACGGCCCGGACACTGGCGGCGGCCCTCGCGACCGATCATAAGGCTGGAGGCGTAGCGAGAAACCTAGCCAGCGAACGCCTGGTTGATTTGGATGTGGCGCTGGGAGACCTAACCAATGCAAGGAGCCGATACGAGCAGCTTAGTGAGACTGTTTTTTCCAGGCCACGATTGAGAGAATTGAGCGTAAAGGCCGCTGCGCTCGCCCATCCCGACTCGACGGGTTTACTCATGCGCTATCTGCGGAGTCAGATGAAACCGAAAGAGAGGTTGGCCCAATTACAAGCCATCGAAGTTCAAACAGGACAGTGGCCTGTACTGACCTATCTCATGGCCAGAGCTAGACTTGCGCTTGGTCAGAAACAAGCCAGTGCTGAACTATTCGTACGCTCAAGTCAAACCTTGAAATCTGTGGGTTTGGTCTATGAATCGCGTCTTCAGCTCGCCCAGCTGCTCTTCTCATCGGGCTGCTATCAGTTGGCCTCTCAGGCCTATGACAGCCTCGCTCAAAATAGGACATTAGCGAGCCTTGCCGCGGAACAATCCGAACTGAGAGAATGGGCACGGCGGAGCCGTTTTTTTGAGAAACATATGCCAAATACCATCGTTACCTGTCCAATCAAGATTGACATGGACCTGTTTGGCGCAGAATATGCCGGAGACACTGGATTTTGAATGAGTAACTGGGCTACAGAGGAATACGTCTAGGGTCCGTCTGGTTAAAATGGGCAGTCTGCCCGATTTAAAGGAGTAAAACGTGAGCAGCTATCGAACGCTCAAATTGGCATTCAGCATCGCTTTGGTGGTTCTTATGGCAGGGTGTGGTGCCCGCTACATCAAGGGAACCAAGATCAAATTCAGTGAGGAACGCCAGGAACTCTTTCGAATTGTCGAAAATTACCAGACAGCACTCGAACAGCGCGATGAGAAGGCGCTGCGTAAACTGACGAGCCTGCGGTATTATGAAAACGCAAGCACGACCACTGATGCCACTGACGATTATGACTATAACGGCTTGGAGAAGGTGTTCTCTGAACTGAAGAACTCGGTTCGTGCAGTCAAACTAAAATTAGTGGTGAAGGACATTACCGTGATGGGCGACCGTGCGCGAGTCGATGTAGAATATGAAGCCCAGTATCTCATCGCCTTGGGTGAACAAGATCGCTGGGAAACAAAGAGCGATAAGAATCGCCTCGCCTTCATCCGAGAAGAGGGTGAGTGGCGGATTGTCTCAGGCATGTAAACACACTACTCGTATTCAGTCTTATCATCATCCGAGTCGGCGAACTCATCGGGCCTCGACTCGAGTTTATGAACAGCAGTCTCGAGGTAATCTTGGCTGCGACCGTCATCTAATTCTTCTTGACTCCCAGGTAGGCCTGTCTCTTCGACGGGCATCGACGGTGCTGCCGCCGGGCCGACCGAGAGTGCTGAGACAGATGTCTTCATGACATCATCGAGGCTGTCAGACCCATCCAGTTCGATATCCCTTAGACCGTTCACAGACGAGTCCACGTCCTGGCTTGTAAATCGAAAAGCACTGGCTTCGCTGGATGGCTGCGCACCACTGTTTAGGCAGGGCTTTTCGTTCTCGGAAGCCAAATCATCTGGCGCAATAGGCAGTAGAGCACCCGCTGGAGACGGTTCAGCAACCCGACTCTGCTCCGCGCGTGCTTCCGGAGCAGACGCGTCATTGAACTCGACTATTTTTGTGTCAGAGTCATTCTGTAACCGAGTGGTTTGCGGCGTCTCCAGTTCGGATGGTTTCTGCTCGGTCATTGACTCACCGCCATACTTAACGGACTCCTCGTTTCTCGACTCAAGGATCATGGATGGCGACACGTCCTCGGATGGGGCCAAATCGATTGAAGCATCATCATGTTCGACCACCGATACGGCCGCCGGCTCGATCAAATGTCGTTCGAGTTGTTGCTCCTTAAAGTGTCCGAGTTCATCGTCAGACTCTATGAGGACGGGACCAGACTCATCCGGTCTGTGGGTTCCACCCATTTCATCCAATTTAGCGTCCAGTACAGAGATATCGGGTGCGCCCTCCCCATGTCTTTTTCCGTCTTCACTTCCGTCAGCTGCGTCAGTCAGAATCCGTCCAGAAACCAACCCCGGGGGCCCTGACGTATCCTCCGGCGCGGCATCTGAGCTCGTGTTCTGTCCAGCGACTTTTTTGTCGGGAGACGCCATTGACGATGAGCCGACGAAGTCAGGTGCGTCCTTTGTGTCCGCCGGGGGCTGGTCTGTACGACTGTCCGCTTCATCGTGAGGATTGGCTTCGAGTGGCTCTGAACCTTCCTCTGACTCGCTCTCGTCAAACTCATGATGTTTCGGCGTCTTCTCGGTGAAGGACTCGCTAGACTGAGGGTTGACGTTATCACCCCCCCTCTCTGACACCTCCGCTGAGTCGTCCAACGCGCCTTTGCTTGACGTTTCTGGATCATTGTTCGGTTCCGGGTCGAGACCGTCGGAATCCTCATCAAACCGATAACCGCCGTCAATATCGTCTTCAGATGGCTCATCATCACTCGGTCTGTTCGCTGCTCTCTCGCTTCTGTCTGCGTCAAGAGTGGCGTCCGTCATTAAGTCCATCGCCGCTGCGTCTGTTTCGGCCTCTTCTGAGCCCTCCAGGTTTCTTTCTTCCAGAGCTTGGCTGCGGTCGACTATGTCTGGTTTTGCAGCGTCGGGCTCGGTGCCGGCAGAGTGTGAGTGACCCACGTCGGTGCCGCCTTCGGACACATCCTGATGAGCTGAGTCATCCTCGTGCTGATGATCGACGGGTGGTGCTTGTGGTTCGTCAGAGAAGGCCCCGAAACTATCGCCAAAAACCGGGGAATGGGAAACATTTTCCAGACCAATAAATTCCGGGCTAAACGCATAGCTATAGAGGCGCGCCATGCTCGGCTCCATACTCAATAATTCTCTGAACTCATCGGCACCTGTGATCGCCATCATTCGAGTCGACTCAGATTCGGTTTTCAGAGCTTTGATGGCGGCTGCAAGATCTCGTGAGACAAACAAACCGAACCGATTTGCAGATGCATAAGCCCAATCTGCCCAATCCAGAAATGCATCTACGCCAGCACCAACAACTGAGCGGGCGAGAGGCTGGATATCACTCAGATCTGTTCCACTCAAATTTTCATGAAGGAAAACAGCCCAGTACTCGATGGCGTCTTCACCAACACCGGTCATCAGAGCGTACTCTGGTCCATTCTCAGGTTCTGAGAGCGCGATGGCCGCGGCTAATATGCCAAGACTTTCTTCCGGCGGTATGCAGCTCAGGAAGCCAAATTGCCGCCGCGCGAGAAAGAGAGTCCTTGCCAGCAAGAACAATTGTTCGGACCGATTGTAGGACTCCGCGCTGTCAAGATTGAGTGCCACTCGTGGTGGAGCAAAGCCCACGGTCTTTATCAGCTGATTGGTCTCGGTCAAATGACCATATTCAAAGTCAACCCAACCGGCGGCGGAAACGATGCCTGCCGCAAGTTCCGACAGTGGATTATCCGCAGCGGTCCATCGGTCAGGCTGGTCCTGCCTCGCTAATCGAAAAGCCTGATCCAAAGACGGCCCGACCAAGTCAACAAGGTGATTCAAGAGCTCGTCGATGGCTGCAGCTGCTGGCGTCTGATACGACAGCACATCGACCACGTCCAGATCCTGTAGTTCAACGTGACTGATCAATTTGGTCAGCTGTGTCCGTTCGGGCACGGTACTCCGTCCGAGAAGGTTCAACAAACCGAGAGGTGTGAGAGCATGTTGCGGCGTGTCCGACGTCTCCAGTAAACGGACTAAGTCACGAAGAGAGTCGACCTCCCCCGGCCGGCATAGAATTGATGCAAGACGGTCACCCAATGCTTGGTTTAGAGCCTCCTCACGGCCCGTTTTAAAATACATTTCTCCGTACAAAAAAGCTCGAGCATCTAAGACCGGAAAGGTCTGCTGCCCTGTCGCCTTCAATCGGCCCGCGATCTCTAATGCATTTTCGATGTAGCCATGGGCTGCGTACCAACGAATCAAGCGCAGTCGGTGTGTGGGTGTCCAATTGGACAGCGAATCAGTCGCTAAAATCGGTATCAGCTGGCCGTCATAGAGAGCTAAGTCTGGATACACCTCCAACATGTCGAGCAGAATCTCTGTGAAACGCTCAACGTCCGGATGCTCTGAACTGGCTGAGATAAGTGCATCTCGCGCCGCTGCGAAGTCTGACTCCAAGCAGAGAAGTTCGGCTCGACGGATGTGTAGTTTAGCCTTAGTTGCACCCCTTAAGCCAGCATCCACTAGCCGCTCGATGATAATCAGTATGTCTCTATTCTCGCCCTTAGATTCCATGGCCTCGAGTAGCTTGAGCAACATTAATGGTTCGGTCAGGCCTTCGGCAATGGCTCGTCGATAGAGTTTAATGGCGCGATGGTGGCGGCCGAGATTCTCTTGTAAAATAAGGCCAGCGTGGGCCATCGCAACGGCACGTTCATCGGCATCATCCTTCACCTCAGATAATTTTTGCCAATATCGAGCGGCTGCTTCCCAACGCTCGGACCGCTCCTGGATGACGGCCAGTGCCTCATACGAGTCGGCCTTGGTGACATCATAGCGCGCAGCCGCTTCAAAATGGTGAATGGCTTGCACGTCGAGGTCGATGGCGGACAGCGCCTGAGCGCGCCTCAAGTGTTCATGCGCTCTGAGAACATCACCGTCAGCACCCGGCAAAAAGCTCGGCAACGGTGTTTTGTCATAGATACGGCCAGCCGAGACCAAGTCACCGGCAGCAAAAAGCTGATCGGCATAAAGTTGCGAAGACTCTCGTACGTGAGGCGCTCTGGTGTATGCTGCATCCAGCAAGGAGAGGACATCATCATTTTTTCCCGCTTCAACTCTGCGACTGGCGCGTACGACCTGAAGTTGGGCCAGCCAGTTTGAAAACCGGTCGCGGATCGCCTCATCAAGCCCCTTGTCGTAACGCTGGATCATGAGTTTCCCGAGCATTTCGATCGTTTCGATGTCTTGATGGACCAACATTAATTCTGCCAAGCCCATTAAGGCTTGCGCAGATTGTCCATCCGCAGCCAGCGCATCCCGATAGGCGACGATAGCGCGTTCATCATCCTCAGCGGTTTCCCGCTCAAATTCAGCCATCTCGCAAAAGCGGGCGGCCTTATCTACTGGATTTCGGGCAGACTTGACGCGTGCGCCAAAAACGGATCGCATCATGGGGATGTCTTTTTCCCTCCGACCATGACGCATCACAACGCTTTGCGCTTCTTCCGTACTCGGTGCTCTTGCCAAAACCTGGCGCCATAGTTTCACAGCTGCACCCAGGTCGCCCATCCCTTGAATCGCGCGTGCACCGTCAACAAGCAAAAGAACGTCATGAGGTTCGGAGGTTAACTGCGCAAGCTGCTGAACGACGGCAGCCAATCTCGGCACATCTCTCAGTCGAATCAGAATTCTTTTGAGCCGTTCCAAAGCATCGATGTTGTCGGGATGTACTGCGAGAAGTGCATCGTATGTTTCGGCTGCCGCGTTAAAGTCGAGAATATTTAGTTCTAATAACTCACCTAAGTCCATGTGCCAGCGTACAAAAGCCGCATCGGAATCAACATCAGTATCCATGAGGAGCGACGGACCAAACTCTCGAAAAAGCGCGACGAGGTCTTCATGCTTTTTTTGCCGCCGCTGTAAATCAGCGACTCGCCGTGCAAGACCGAGGTCACCCCGGGATAGGCTCAATGCTTCGCTTAACGCGTTTAGAGCGGTCTGCGGCCGGTCAAGATGGAGCAGGGCTAACCTCTCAATGAGCAATAAGATCGGCATTCGGGCGTCGCCATTGGTATGGTCCAAAGCGGCTTCGAGAAGACCCAGCAGGCGGCCTGCCTGATGGCGCGTCGTGACCAAGGGCTCAATTCGAAGCAAATAATCGGCTCCAACGCCTCCTAATCGATACCGCTCGACCGAAAGGTCAAAGGCTTGGTCACGTTTTTCCAAATGTTCATGGGCGATCAGAATACGCTCATCAATGACCTCTATGGACGCAGTATCCGGGCAATGCTCCAGGTATTGCCGAAGTAATTCGTCGAGCGCATTCCAATCCTGTCGAGCACGCTGAATTTGACCGACCGTTTCGAACGCCTCTTGGTCATCGGGTCGCTCTTCCAAAATACTCAATCCTGCACGTTCTGCGACGAGCGAATCACCGGGTCGAGCGCGATGCAATCGAAGAATCTTTCTTAGAAGATGTAAACGTCGCTCGCCACGAGTTCGGCCCGCTTGACGCTCAAGTACCTCGGTCAGTTCGTCTACTTTAGCAGCCTCCTCAAGTAATTTGATTCGCTCATCGATAACATGCTCATCGTCTGGCGCGAGTTCTCCAATCAAGTTCAGGACACGGGCTGCATCATCTGTTTGCTCAAGACTTCGATATAGCTCAACAGCTCGTCGATAAAGCCCAATACGCGCATCCGACTGCTCCACCCATGCTGCCTCATCTTCATAAAACCGGGCGACATCTGACACCATGTCTTCATCCTTGGCCCACAATTCTAACGTGGTCCGTGCTTCATCATCAGACGGACGGAGGGACACGGCTCGTTTCAAGGTTGTATACGCCTTGCTACGGTCGCCTAACTTCTCATTTTCAACGTAGGCCCGCTGAGACAGAAAGTGGAAACGCTCAACGGGGTCGTGAGTCAGGTCGGTCATTAACTCGAAAAAGCGGACCACCAAAGGCCACGCATCGAGGGCATCAGCCAACCTCCAGATGGCCTGCCTGACATCTTCATCATTGGGTTCGATCTGATAGGCCTGGAGGTAATACTCAAGTGCTGCCTCCATGCCCTCGGTGATGGACTCGAAAAGGGTTGCGAAGCGAATTAGTCTGGGTTTTCGCAAGCTTGATTCGAGTTCTTTTGTGGCGGCGGTAAATAGGTCGGGAACCCGATCCAAATAGCCATAGGTCTGCGCAAACTGAAAAATTGCCTCATCCCCGACAAAACCCTGACTCTGGGTCACCGCATCCGATAGCAAATTATACGCCTCATCTTCACGCCCACAGCGTTCCAGTGCTAACCCCGCCTCCAAAAACAGTTCGGCTCTACTCGCCTCGCTGTTTTCAGCAACAAACCGAAGTGTCTCAGCCAACCCAAGCCATATGGGCTTGTCATCGTTCAGTCTTGCAGCTGCAACCAACTCGTCGACAAGATCACCCCGGTCGGGCCGTTCTGAGACCGCCTGCTGAAGATACTCAAAACCGATTTTGTACTGGTTGAGCTCCGCGATGGCGACCCTCGCAGCGCGGGCAAGCAATTCTGTCCGCTCTTCAAAATCGACTGAATGATTTGCCGACAACGCGAGTGCATCTACATAGTCTTGCCAGCGCCCCAACTGAGGCGCCAATTCGGACATTCGCTCCAAAGAGTCGCGTCTCGCGCCCTCCGCCAATGTGTGCGACCGTAGCCAGCATTCGAAAGCCAATTTGCTGTCGAACTGGCCGTCTTCAACCCAGTTGGCCGCATCGGCGAGATACTGTCCAGCTAAGGTTACATTGGTTGCGCCGCGAGCAAGTGTATCAAGGGTACGGAACATTTCTTGACGACGGCCTTGCTCACAATATAAACGCCATAATGCAGTCAAGGCATCCGGTGCCCTATGCTCAAGCAACAAAACTGCTTCCCAATGATGGACTGCGGCTCTCGGATCATCGACCTCTCCGGCAGCTAAGGTGGCCAATCGCCGATGCAGCCCTGCGACAGCGGCGGGATCAGTGGTTCGCTCTTGGGCTGCCTTAAGCGCATTGTAAACGGTTGCAACGTCGCCTTTTTCACCCGCATAAGTTTCCAGTCGCAACCATGGGTCGACCGCTGTCGGCTCGAGCGCGGCGAGTTGATGAAAGACAGCAACAACGGCGTCGTATCGGTCATGCGCGGATTGGATTAGGACCAGCCGATCTAAAGCCGCTTTTCGGGTTTCCAAAGATTGACCATCGGCGGCTAAGCGGTCGAGATATCTTACGGCCTGATCGACTTGACCCTGAGATTCGGCGAGGAACGCAAGTCTGTCCAATGCCTCTGGGTCATCGCTCAATTCGTCTGCGATCAGCTGCCAGCATGCCTGAGCCGTTGTCGATTCACTCAGGTCATCGCACGCACGCCCGATTGTTCGAAAGAGGTCAAGATCGAGCTCTCGCCCGTCGCAATTGAACCAACGTTGTCCGTAGAGCACAAGGGATGGCGTGTCACCCAAAATCTCCGCGAGCCTGATCAGTTCTTCGAGAATAATCAAATCACCGGACGCCAGTTCATGTGCCTTAGACCAGGCAACAAAGGCACCCTCAATATCGCCAATCTTTATTTCGGCAAGGATGGCTTCTTCTTTCAAGAGGGCCAATTTCAACGCATCGGATTTAGAAATAGAGAATCGTCGACGAATGATTCGACGGACATCCTCGTCGCACTCAGTTTGCGCGTAGAGTTGCTGAAGTGCTGTCAGGCCGAGGTCATCTTCATCTTCGAAAGAGAGATACCGCTCCCATGAGGCGATCGCTTGATTCAAATCATCGGCGAGTTCAGTTAATAATTGCGACCGCTCTCGAAGCACGGCGATCTGAGCGCGGTCTGGATTCATTTGCCAAACTTCGTCGAGTGCGGCGAGTAAACTGGGTTTGTCGTCCATCTCCCGGTATACAGCTAACAAACGGTATCTCGGCTCGAGGGCATTGGGAGTCAGAGCAATTTCGTGGCGCACGACGCGTTCACGCAACTCGGGCGACGGTGTTCCCGCTTCAAGTAGCGCATTCATTTCAGCGACGTGGCCCTGTTGCGCGTGGGGACTGGCACCAGCCATTTTTTCTTCGATGATGCGGACCTGACCCGGCAAATTATCTGTCCGTCGGTAGAGCTCGGTCAGTAAGGCCGAAGCAGCCTCATCAAATGTTCGCCGATGAAGTAATGGCTCGAGCGCGGCAATGGCACCATCGACATCATCGAGTTGCTCATACATCAGCAGGGCCCACTGGGTTCGCAATTCAACTTGAGCGGCGTCCGCCCCAGTCTCAAGCAAATTAATTCGACTTCTGAGCAGTTCTGAGAGAGCCACCCAGTCCTCGAGCGTACGATAACAACCGGACAGACCAGAAAAGGCATCCTCATCGAGTGGCCATTGCTGCAAGATGGCCCGATGACGATTCACTGCCTCACCCAAATCCCCCTGAGACTTGTGAATTTCAGCCAGGCGCCGCATCCAACGTAGACGCACCATCTCGGAGGCGACTTTCGTCCCGTTCTTGTCGAGTGCCAGTGTAAGAAACTTGGACACAGCGCCGGTGTCTCCCTCCCCTTCGGCAGCATCAACCGCAGCCTGAACTTGCGATGTGTCGGACACATCTAATTCAAGTAGGGCGTCCCAGACGCGTCTGATGACATGCCAACCAGCATTGATCTTTTGATAGGTTTGCAGAGCCTGCTCTAACGCGTTTTTCTTGACGGCAATATTCAGCGGTTGTTCACGCGCGCCTTCTAACCAACGTGCCAATGTGAGGTCGTCCGCGTATTTCTCGTACTGCTGGGTGACCCGTAAGAACACCGACGCATCGCTGGGTGCACGCGATGCAGCGCGTATCAGAGTCTCTAGGCCTTTTTGGATATCTTTCACGAACTCGAGGTACAAATAACTCAGTTCCAGTTCCAAACGGGCGGCTTTGGATGGTTCATTGGCTTGTGCAATCCGCGCGATGATTTGTTTTTCGATCGCTGGAAAAGCCCAAATGTCTCCGACTAAGTCGGCGAGGGCATCCGCAACCAGTCCAGACAATTCATCGCCTGCCAAACGCATCGCGTCACACAGAATATCGTAGGCAGCAACAGGTTGAGCGAGCTGTTGATGTCGAAGCCGCCCCTGTTCGAGTCGAATATTCACTTTTTGAAAGCGCTCCGAGGCCAACGAGAACCGGGTATCAAGCATCCCGTCAACCCGCTCCCAATTTTCTGCATCGCGATACGCCATCTCCGCGGCTGAAGCGTACAAATCATTGCTGGGATCGAGCCTGAGTGCCTGCAAATAGCGATTTAATGCGCCTTGATTGTCTGCTAAGTTGTCCGCTGCAATACATCCAGCCCGATACGTGAGATGCGCTCTCTCTTGATCGTCTGGAACAAGGGTCGAGTAATCATCGAGCAATTCCACCAAAGCGGCCCACGACTCTTCAGCCTCAAGAAGGAGCGCCAAATGCTCAAAACCTCCATCGGCACCGTCCCAAGTCGCACGGCGCATGCCCACAATGTAAGGAGATAAGTCTCCCATGGTCGATTGCGCCCCCATGTGAAACAGCTTAAATCGCCGACTTGCGTCCAGCTGGTTGTGTTCGGCATGCTGAGCTTGCCGAAGATACAAATCGGCCTGTTCATTGGCACTCGCGTGCTGAACGCAGAGGGACCAAACTCGCTGTGCAGATTCAGGCTTTCGGATTGAATCATACGCATCGACGAGTTCCTCAACTATGGCAGTTGTGATGTCCCATGACTCAACGATCGAATCCAGAATCTCCTGTGCAGATACCGACATTGAGGGGTCTATGGCCAGTGCGTCGCGCAACGCACTAATGGCCTCAAGAGGTTGTCTCAATTCGTCAACGCATAGGGCAGCGGCTCGTAATCTCAGCTTGGCCTTTATCCTGGTGTCTGCAGTATGAGCAGCTGCATCAAGTATTGTTTCAACGGCTTCTCGAGCTCGATTTCGGCCGACTAAGAGCATCGCCCTTAATGCAGCGACAGCCTCGTCTGCCGGCCACAAACTAAGATGCGTCTCAGTCGCCGGCAACAGACCGTCTTGATCGTGTTCGGACATACGTTTATGCGCAGCGATCAACAAGCCCCGTGCTTGTTCTTGACTCTGAGCCACATCAAGCGCGATGCGGATCGCATGTTCGAAATGCGCTTTGACCCGTTGAGAACTGGTCGCCGTCAGGGCAAGGGTCCGCAGAATTTTCGCCAATTCCGATGCGTCGCAGTGCGCTTCAACAAGTTCGATGAGCGTGTTTTCAACAACCAGTGGAGCATCGGCATCGACAAGGTCTAATAAGGCATCAATGGCTCTACGGGCGACCCTGGGCGTCAGGTCAGCTGCGCGACGATAATATGGCGCGGCCCGCTCCGAGTCGCCCAATTGGACGCGACAGACCTCAGCTATTTCAAAATATTTCTCAGCTCTGGCCTCGTCGGACCGCACTTGCTCTGCGTCGGCCAGCAGCACCTGTACCAGCCGGCGCCAGCGCTGTTGTTCCAATTCATCGCTCATCAAGTTACACCTCGAATTAGCCCCGTCCTCAATCTACATCGAACGGCTCTCAACTGCACCAATTGTTGTAAATATCTGCGGAACAAAGCGAGCCCTCGAATCGGCCCAATGCAATGATTCGAACGGCAATGAGCAAGTATTGTCATTCGAACATCCTCATCGAATCACCCACTCCATCGAGTAAGCCCGTTGCAGTTCTTGCCCGTGATGGTTACTTTCGGCTTCGAAATGATTGATGTCAGTCAAATTGTGAAAGGGCTGCTCCTCCTATCTTGCCTCAATGTCGGCTGCGGCAGTCGGCAGTGGACGCCAGACCATGCTCGGGCAACGGATTCAGCGATGCCGTCGGTGCAGAGTCGCTTTGTGTTCGACCATCTGGCGCGTGGCTCAGTGGCAACCATTCTGGTCACTTTTAGATTCGGCAGTATCGATGAAACGAAAGATAATCGAGGGATTGCAGATGCCGTCATCAACGGCCTGCTCGTGCAAGGCGACCCATTGGTCGATGCGTTGCAGCGAGAAGGTTGCTTCAGCGAGGCTTGGGTTGAACCCACCTTTTCTGCCCTTGCCCTTAGAGCGGAGACGACTCAAATTGGTGCTTGCCTGGAGCTGGTCTCTCGGGCACTTCGCAATCAAACAGAACATGTGTTCTCACCAAAGCCACTCGCGTTTCAGCAGCGACGAGAGCAAGCTCTTGCCCCCTTGTTAGGCCTGACTTACTCGGGTCTTCAACTTGGACAAGCCCCAGTCCGATACCGTCGCCAATTGGATCCCAAAGACATTAGCATTCTCAAAAAGCTGCGCTATCAGCCAGAGATGGCACGCGCCGTCGTCATCGCAGATCAAAGTCATCATCAACAGATTAAAGAGTGGCTCATAGACACTTTCGGAGACCCCTCACCGACGAATCTTGAGGCCGCGACGCCAAAGCCAACAGCAGGCGACCGAACCCTGACCGTTGAGGTTCATGCGGTCGCCGCCGGGCCTGCTGAAATCAGTATCGCCATGCCTATTACAATTGAATCTCCGGAAACTGCGGCCCGAGCCGACCTACTTGCCGCAGTCTTGAAGGACAGACTCGAAAAACGGATACGGATACGCGCTCTCAATTGCGGAGATATACGCGCCTTTATTTATGCGCCCACACAAGACGCCCGACTGATTGTGTCGGCTCATTGTGGTGAAAAAACCATCGATAGCCTCTGGAACGTACTTTTCAAAACCATCGTGGACCTTCGACAAGGTGCGGCCACACGAAGCGAATTCGCACGAGCTTTAGCGGCACTGGAATCTAAATTGACCCGAACACGGTCCATAGCAATCGACCGTGGCCGAGCCAAAGCCACCGTGCAGTATCGCTGGCCGGCAGACCCAAGGGCCTCAACGACATGGAACAAAGCCCTTGGTCAATTGACCCACGAGTCCGATGAGCGCTTAATCGAGGAAGTGACGAGCGGTCATGGGCTGTCCGGACTGCTTCTCATCCCGTCCAAGCAAAAGTCTGCTTCATCATCTCTTTACGCAGAGACACTCCGAGAGCGCGCTAAAGATCATCTAGCCAGGCTGGGGAACGATGCTAAAGACGGTGTGCTCGACATTTCATCTGGAACGAAATTGGTTCTGCGTTCAGTGCCCGACCAAGATGTTATCGCCATCCATGTGAGCCTTGCGGGTGGGACTCGCCAGGCGGTCCAAACCCACGCAGGTGCCGCCCGAATGGCAGCTGCCATGCTTGCTTCATCGATCCCCTCAGCCGAGGTCTTGGTTCACCCAGAGAGCATCGACATTACCTTGCTCTCTACCCCAGCCGACATCACCGAAAAGTTGCTGCAGGTCAAGAGCGCATTCCAGTCATGGCACCGGTGGTCTGTCGATGATTTTGAGGCTGCACGTCAACAAGTTCTGGCCAATCTAGATACCAGCACGAGCCAAGCGACCTGGCGGTTCCAATTCGAAGTAAATCGAGTATTACAGCGAGTCGAGGGATGGTTTGCGCCAGGCTTCGGCCGCGTTCGCAGTGCCGTGCGCAATATAACACCTGCACGTGTTCGAGCTTGGTTTGGACGCTACGTCCAGGACGCACCCAAGACCATTGCAATCACCGGGCCCATACATCGAAAACGTATGCTTGGCATTGTTAAAGATACCATCGAAAGTCAGTCTCACCAGCGGCATTCTCTCACGGACTTGGTCTCTCCATCGAAGCCAAATAAAACATCAAATGTCAGTGTCGTTACGACGGATACACCACGTATGGCCGTACTCTATCGATACGAACGGCCATCAAATGTTGCCCGGGCAACAATGCACGTGCTCGCAGAAATACTCAGTCGCTCACTGAACCAGGCAGGTACGGCCAAACGAACGGGTCAAACGCACTATACGGTATCCGTTAAGGAGCAGCGGGACAGTTGCTATCTTGTCATCAATGTCGCGTATTCAGGGCGTCGAGACCCAATCGACAAAACCTTGTCAAGAAACAGCTTGAAACTCGTCAAAACGCCCCTCGATCGCGATGTTTTTTTGGCTGCGCGTGGTGCGTACGTCGGACGGGGAGGCTTGATTTTATCCTCGCCGAAGCATCTCAGTCGCTGGCTCTCGAAACAGATCCAGTATGGGTCCGGATATGTCACGCGCCGAGCTGTTCAGAATTGGAGAACGACGAGCGATGGTGTGTCACCAGCAGACGTCCAACGGGTTGCCGGCAAGTTGTTCAACAAAGACGCCACAGTCATCCGAGTCATTGGTATGGCGGTTAGCAAAAAGAGCAATGAATTGAGAGATAATCCGCGATGAGTTGGTGGAAAATAAGGTTTCATTGTGATTTTGAGCTTTCGGACACGGCAGCTTGGTTCATTGCTGAAGCCTTGGACCACCCTGTCGAAGTGAGAGATCCAATGACAATGTCCGCCTCTCATCATCAGGCCGAAATCGTGATTGCCTTCGACCAACAGCCAGATGATGCCATCGCTCAGACGATTCGTGATGCACTGGACCCCATCGGATTGGCCCATGTTGATGTTGAGACAACATCCAGTCAGGATGAAAGCTGGCGCGATGGTTGGAAAGCGTTCTTCAAAGGCCAACACCTGACGCCCGATTTGTGGGTGGGACCTCCCTGGGAAAAGAAGCCGGACGTCGAGGCTGCAATCCACATCGAACCTGGACAAGCCTTCGGCACAGGGACTCATGAAACGACCCAAGGTTGCCTCATTACTTTATGGCAGCTGCTCCGTGAGAAAGCCCCATGCGAGGTCTTAGACGTAGGGTGTGGTTCAGCTGTCTTGAGTATTGCTGCAGCACTGCTCGGTCATCGCGTCGATGCCATCGACATTGATAACGAAGCATTAGGCAACGCAAGGGATAACATTGCTCTCAACGATGTAGGCCAAGTCATTTCTGTTCGCCACGGTGGGGCAGCCATATGCAACCGAACGTACCCAGTGGTTGTCGCCAATATTCTGGCCCCGATTCTTGTGGCAGAGGCTGCCGCTATCTCGGCCTGCTGTGATGGTGACTTGATTTTGAGTGGCCTATTAGAACAGCACCTCGACGCAATATGCGCTGCCTACAAAGGGTGGCACATTGTTGAGCATCGAACTCGGGGCGAGTGGCAAATCCTCCGGTTGCAGAGAGTGTAACGTGCCCGTTCGTTGTAAAATACCAGACGGAACTTTTCAAAGGCCAGGCCCGTGGGAACTGAGAGCCGAGCTTAAGCATTATTTGCTCCGGGTTCATCGACTGAGCCCCGGAGACGCAGTCAACGCGTTCGATGGCACCGGTCATGAATGTCTCGCCGAGCTTGTCTCCACCCCGGATGGATTTGCCCTCCAGCCGGTGTCTGTTCCAAAGAAAGGATTGACGGGGGTTCCGATTACCATTTGTTATGGCCTTCCAAAGGGAGACAAACTGGACCGTGTCACCCGACAGCTTACGGAGCTTGGTATCGGACACCTACTCTTGATGGAATGCGACCGCTCGGTTGCAAAAATCCATGGTCCGCGCGCAGAGAAAAAACGTGAACGTTTGAGACGGATTGCTGATGAGGCTGCCCGCCAAAGTGGTCGCTGCGATACGCTTCAGATCTCTGGGCCAATGTCGGTCAGGAAAGCCATTGAGAGCTTGAACAAGACCCCCTGCGTAGTTTTTGATCCGACAGGCGTCATGGGCTTTAAAGACCTCACATGGGAAGGGCCGGTCGCGGCTTTTGTTGGTCCTGAAGGCGGATTTAGTCAAGGCGAGTTAGCCATACTTCGCGACGCAGACGCAGCCATAGTGTCCCTTGGCGGATTGGTTTTACGCACCGAGACAGCCGCGCCTGTTGCGGCGACCTTACTCCTGAGTAAGTTTGGGCATTTCTAACCGTAAATGCCGATCGCAGCGGTCCAGGTGGCTGTTGCTCATCGATTGGCAATCGTCAGCAGAATTCAATGCAAAAGCCCGTACTTTTTTTGACGGAAACGACATGTAGGTTATACAATTACATCGAAATTGGCTTTCTCTGAGGTGCGCCATGGGTGGAATTGATGAATTTTGGGAACGCTTACTCGATGCGGGCATTCTAGGCCCCGATAGTGTGGGTCGCGCCCGTGCCCGGCACGCTCAATTCGGTGGAGGCCTCGATACAGCTGTTCTTGAGTTTGCTGTACTCGATCATGAAGAGCGTGCTTTCGTCCTCGAGCGAGCCGCCAATACCATCGGCTTACCCGTCGCGCGATCGGAATATATCGATGCGCCCGATCTGGAAGCACTCGCTCGAATCAAACGAGACATTCTTAAGCGATACCCCGTCATTCCATCACGAGAACTGGGAGGCCGACCGGTCTTGGTCGTCCCGTCGCTCATGGCACATGAATTGAACCAAATTAGGGCCACGGTCGGAGGTGGCTACAGGCTTTATGTTGGTTCAGAGATCGATTTGTGGGAGGCCTTAACCCGTTTCGCAGACATTCCCCTACCAAAACGAATCGAAACCATTTGGATGGGCGAATCGCCGAGTCTGACTGAAATCGTCGATGAAGACGCATGCGGTCCGACCGCAGTGCCAAGGTCAACCCATCTCTATGCAGCAAAAGGCCATGGGTTTTCTGGAATCGGTGATGACTCAGCCGAATTTGCATCCCACTTTGGAAACGGGCAATCACCAATTACGCGACCGGGCCGGCCGCAAGCGTTAGGTCTGGCCGATACGGCCGACTTTGAAGAACGCCGGAATCGTGTTTTGCTCGGTAATCAGGGGTCGGACTCACCTCACCTATGTACATCGGATGATCTGACTCTCATGGTAAAATCACCAGTTGACGGTCACGAATCAGTGACAGGAGAATTAACCCCACCACTCCGCGCACCCTCTGGTGATACCATCCCGCCAGCGACGGGTTGACCGTAGAAGCGACTATCGACTTTGCGCAATTGACTTTAGATAACCTTGGCGCTAAACCACGCAGAGTTAAAATAGCCGCATTGTGCGGAGTCAAACCGGGGACAAATGAGCGCAACTACACGGAGCCACAATTTCGCGAGAGACCTCGCTGCACTCGCGAAGCCGAGCATCACCATGCTGTCGGTCTTTACGATGCTCGCCGGAGTCTGGCTCGCACCGGGCGAGGTGAACTGGTCAGCGATCAGTCTCGCAGTCATCGGAACCGCTCTCGTGGTAGCGGCGGCCAACACCTTAAACTGTTACATCGAACGCGATTCGGACAAATTCATGGCGCGGACGAAGGCGCGACCCCTGCCGGCCGGTCGAATGCTGCCGAAAACAGCCTTGTTTTACGGACTGGCACTCGCCTTGATATCGGTTCCAGTGCTCACTTTCGGGGTTAATCCGGTCACGGGCCTTCTGGCAGCTATCGCGCTGGTGTCTTATGTGTGGATTTACACACCGATGAAACAGATTAGCCCTTGGGCACTCTGGGTGGGTGCCGTGCCCGGTGCAATGCCGCCTCTCCTCGGCTGGACGGCTGTGCAAGGACAGATCGAATGGCCAGGGCTGGTCCTGTTCGGCATCATGTTTATCTGGCAGCTGCCGCATTTTATCGCCATCTCGATGTACAGAGACCAAGAGTACCAGCGGGCGGGGATCCGCACCGTAGCGGCCGTCAACGGCTGGAGCAGTGCCACGAAGCAGATCTTCTTTTGGACGGCCGTTCTCGTGCCCTTCAGTTTCCTACTCGTGCCGCTCAACGTCACGGGCTATGTCTATTTGGTCTGTTCTGCCGCTCTTGGTGCAGGCTTTGTCTGGAAAGCGGCAAAAGGCTTTCGCTCCGCCGATCAAAGCAAGTGGGCGCGGGGCATCTTTTTGTACTCTCTCATCTACCTGACCTTGCTATTCGCTGCGGTCGCTGTTGACGTTTTGGTCGGTAAGTTGGCGTAACAATCACGCACGAGACCTGCCTCCAGCGACCAATTTTCTGACACAACCCACTCCTTTGGGCCAAGCCGTCCGCACGATGGTCTGGGCTGCGCACGCAGCGTAGTCGACCAGAATTGCTCGTGGCGATGGGCTCCAATGGACCAGGGCCGAGGTCTAACGCGAGTTCAGGTGGGTCCGAGGTAGAAGCCCCAGAACGCCCAGAGGCCAAAGCAATGAGTATCATTTCCTTGGTGGTAACCCATTTAGAGCATGAGAGATAAAGTCACACCTACATTGAAAATGGTCTTCTCTTCGACTCTCAGGCGGCGACCCGGTGCATCGATAGCGGCTGAAAACGTCGGATTGTGTTCATTGGGATTAAAATTCGCTTGACCGCGCGCTTCTACAAGACCCGAGCCGTCCAAGTCGCGGCCTACGTCCGCGTTACTTAGATAGTGCTCTGTTTCATGAGCTAGACTGAGGTTTAGACTCAGTTTGGCGTGTTCTGATACGTAGACGCCCCCGCCGAGGTGGGCTCTGACTGCGATAAATTGCTCGACTGTCGTGATCCCATCATGAGCCCCCGTTGCCGCTTGACTCTGACTATTGGGGTTGAAGCAAGCTTGATTGGGAAGACCTCTGGAATCGGTTCGCGGTCCAGTTGGGTCCGGACATGGTGTATTGGCCATCCCAATGGCATCGAATAGCTCTGAGTAATCACGACCCTCAGCTTGGTACATGGCACTGAACCCAAGGTCAACATACACCTTCGCTCCGGTCTCGGGATTTTCATAGGGTGATATCTCGGTGCCCAGCTCGAATTTCATACGGTCTCCAGGTCCGACGTATTGCTGTGCTGCGCCATACTTCTTGAAACGCGACCCTGAGGCCGCAAAGGGCATGACGTATTCAAATCGCGCATATGGGTCGACATACCGAAACCGTCGGGACAGAGAAGTCGCCAAGATCACCTCGTGAACACCTCGACCGACGGCTGTATTGCCGGCTTCCATCATTGCACCTGTCGGCGCGCGATACCCCGCTTCTAGTGTCCACGTCGACCTTTGCGGGTCTCGCGTCTGGCTGATAGGCGAATACCGCAACATGAATAGCATATCTCCGAAACCAGCCCGGTTGGGCAATCCCTCCGGTGGTACGGAAAATAAGTCTGCCCCGTTGGCAGGCGCAACCGTGCTATTCTCGGGCGTAATGACCACCCCGTTTCGATTGCCTCCATTACCGGCGAAACGGATTTCTTGCTGATTCGATAAAACAACCGGTGCTTCAATCAACAGTTCCAGATCTTTATAAAGACCGATCCGGACTTCGGGCACCACTTCTTGAATGAGCCGCTCATACCTTAATTCTTTGACGTTGAGAGATTGACCCTCCGGCGGGGCAAAGGGGCAAGGGTCTTGGCCGGATGCGCTTCCTGCAAACTCACCTTGGGCACAATTAAACTCTCTTGTGATCTTTGCCCGTCTTAAACTACGCCGGTAGGTCACCGACGCGCGCATGTCAAATGGGTCATCGTCATCTGCAGCGTCGATAACATCGACTCGCTCCGCAGCAAACGAGTGGGTAGACCAAAATGTACTGACACTGACCAAAACAACCAGCGTTCCAAATTTCAATGACCGGAGCATGAAAGCTTCTCCCTAAGCTGCACCTCTGACGACGAAGGATACCCTTGCAGGCGTTCAGAGTAAACTTGCTTAACGGCTAATTTATGGACTTTGTCACTCTTCCAACGACCGTAAGCCAAATTCTTTCATTTTGGTTTGAAGACTCTTGCGAGAAATACCCAATCGCTTTGCGCCCTGAGTCACGTTACCCTCGGTTTCTAGAAGAACGCTTTCGATCATTTGCTTCTCGATCTTTCGGGTAATATTTCGAACGGCCTCTTTCAAATCTGTTGTGCTGCCCGAAACATTCACGAGCCCTCCGTCTGTCGGAGCCCCAGCGTTTTTTTGTAACTCTAGGGGCAAATCATCTAAGCCGATTGGATCGCGTTCGGAAAAGAGTAAGGTGCGCTCAAGAACATTTTCTAATTCTCGAATATTACCCGGCCAGCTATACGCACAAAGGACGTCCAGCGCATCGCTCGCCAATTGCCTTTCGGATTGGCCTAGACGCTTTGCAAACTTGCCAAGAATGTGCCGTGCCAATAAAGAAATGTCTTCGATGCGTTCACGCAAGGCCGGCAACTTAATGGGGACAACATTGAGACGATAGAACAAGTCCTCCCGGAACTGACCGGCCTGAACCTGTGCATGCAAGTCGCGATTGGTCGCCGTAATGAGGCGTACGTCGACCTCGATGGTCTTGATTCCACCAACGCGTTCAAATTCACTTTCCTGTATGGCTCGCAAGAGCTTGACCTGCATCTCGGTAGAAATTTCACCGATCTCATCGAGGAAGAGTGTTCCGCCGTTCGCCAGTTCGAATCGGCCAGGCTTACTGGATGTTGCCCCGGTAAAAGCCCCTTTTTCGTAACCGAACAATTCAGACTCGATTAATGTATCGGGGATTGCCGCACAATTAACCCGAATAAAAGGGGCGTCAGCTCGACCGGAATGGTTGTGCAATGCTTTTGCGATCAGTTCTTTCCCAGTGCCGCTCTCACCGGTGATCAAAATGGTTGAAGGCGTCTTAGCCACCCTATTTACAATGTTGAAAACTTGCTGCATCGCAGCCGATTGACCGATCAAACCGAATCGAGTTGTCGGTGCCGTGGCCGTTGGAACGACTTGAAGTCTTGGCTCTGCCAATCGCATCGTCCGAGTCGCGACAGCTTTTCCCACAATCTTCAGAACCTCGTCGTTATCGCACCCCTTAGAGAGAAAGTCGAAAGCCCCCATTTTGAGTGCTTCAACCGCTGTATCAACGGTGCCGTGAGCCGTGAGCATAATCACTGGCATTTCAGGCCAGTTCTCCAACGTTCGGCGTAGCAGTCCAAGTCCGTCCAGGTTGGGCATCCGTAAATCGGTGAGCAGCACGCTATATGCCTGCGTTGACAACGCTTCTAAGGCCTCCTCACCATCACAGACGGTGGTGACCTCATACCCCTGGCGTCGTAGCAACATGCCGAGTACGGTACGGAGACTTTCTTCATCGTCGACTACGAGGACTTTATCAGTCATTTCATATCCGATAGCTGGATTAGAATCCGGAGAATTACACAGCAGGGAGCGATTCGAAAGCCCCTAGGTTCAATGAATCTCAATTCTGAATCCAGCATGCGCCGGGTCACAAAATTGGGGACACTCGTGCTCTTGACATTGGTGAGTCATGTCCTTGAGCCAAGTCTAGGGTTGGCTGGGGATGGTCGCGTACAGTGGCGGACCATCGAAACCCGCCATTTCCGAATTCACTTCCCCTCACATCTAAACACGCTCGCACATCGAACGGCCGTCCTCTGTGAAGACGCCTTCGAACAATTAAGTCCCCTCTTCCAGCACACACCGACCACGCGCGTCGACGTCAGTTTGACAGACTTCGGCGATGACTCCAACGGGTCCGCGACAGCCATTCCTTCACCAAGAATGGTCCTGTTCGCGGCCCCCCCGAGACTCGATGGCAACCTTGGCAATTATGATGACTGGCTCAAGCTCCTCATTTTCCATGAATTCACTCATATTCTTCAGTTGGACCAGGTGGCGGGTATCCCCCAATTCTTGAATCAGCTTTTTGGTCGTCTCTTCGTTCCTAATCAGAATTTACCGTCCTTCACGCTCGAAGGCGGTGCGGTCTGGGCGGAATCTAAGACAACCGGCTTTGGCCGAATTCAATCCGCTCTCTTCACCGGGACATTACGAGCTCAAGCTCTGGCAGACCAGCTTCACGATATGGCACGGATGACCCATATCCCCCCGGATTGGCCTGATGCCAACATCTGGTACATGTATGGAGGCCACTTCGTGCAGTGGCTTGTCTCTCAATACGGATCTGATTGGGTCCGTCTCATCCACCAAGAGATCGCCGATGACCTTCTTCCATTTGGCATCAACCGCGCGACGAAAAAAGGAACAGGTGAAACGCTCGTTAGCCTGTACAGGCGGTGGCAAAACCACCTGGTTCTTGACGCCAGACGGACATACCGAAACCTGGCCAAAAAAGGCCTTTCAAGACTCCACCACCTTACGTCCGATGGCCGGATGAAGAGCCATCTACGAATTGGAGCGAATGGTCGGCTACTGAGCTTGGAAAGCGGTCACGATGAAGCCGCTATTGTCAGCCGGTCAACCTCTATGAGCGAGGGACAAGGGGCGTCTAAAAAGATGATCTTTCAAGGCGATGGACTACAAGATTTCGATGTGTGTGGACCCGGGCACATCGCCTTTACGCGGCGCATTCAATTTCAGGGGGCTTACGGGTTTAATGACCTTTATACCAAACCGCTGAACAACGGACCCATTCGACGGATTACGTTCGGTGCGCGCTTACGAGAGATCACGTGTTCATCAAACGGTCGGTGGCTTGTCGCTGTTCAAGTCGTCGATGGACACACTCGGCTGGTCCGAGTAAACCTCGAGACCGGCGATATCACGAAAATCTTCAAGCCCAATGCTGGGGCACAGGTTGGGCTGCCTCGTATCTCGAATAACGATAAACTCATGGTCGCAACGATTGTGGATCCAAACCTTGGGCGGGATCTTTATCTCATGGATGCCCAAGGCACTGTCATTAAGAGATTAACCCGAGACAAAGCACTTGAACTAAACCCGGTATTTGCCCCAGGCGATCGTGACGTTGTGTACGCGAGCGACCGAACCGGTATTTTTGATATTTACAGGCTCAACATTGAATCGGGCGTGGACTCTCGTCTGACGCGGGTGGTCACCGGTGCCACGAACCCCATTATCGTTCCTGAGGGCCAGAGCCTCTTCGTAACCACTTTGACAGCCACTGGCTACGACATCGCGAGGACCATGCCCCTCAATGAAACCGAAGATGCACCAAAACACCCGATGCGTGTTTCAAAATCTGCGTCCATTCGAACCCAAGTCCAGCCGACGCTTGCTGACGAGCCCTACCTCGGATGGTCTTACATGTGGCCTCAGAATTGGGCACCCACCTTTGCGTTCTCCACAGCGACAGACCTCGCGAGCAATCTCGGCGTTGATCTTGAAGTATCAGACCCGTTGGCACATCACACGCTGATGGCTCTGGTCAACAGTTTGCCGGAAGAAAACACCGTCGGATTCAGTGGCTCATACGCATATCGCCGACTCAGACCCGTCTTTGGACTGAGCGTCGCCCATCTGACTCGTACCCGCCCCTCAGCTGCCTATTACGACCGCAGCCAGCAGGCGTGGCGCGAACGGGTTTCCGTCGCAGGAACGAGCATTAACCTGCCACTCCGATTGGGGGCCCTCGCGGTGGGTACAAGCCTCGGTTATAATTTGGCCTGGACCCGCCCGGCCGATAATCTCGATCCAAGATTTGATCCCATTGATATTCAACCCAATTTGCCCAGTGAAACCCAAAGTGCATCGCTCACGATGAGCATTTCTCTTGGCAACACCGACAGATTCTTTGATTCGATTTCAACAGAGACCGGTTGGTCGGCTCAGGCAAGCCTCCGGATAAGGCGACCAGAGCTTGGCGGAGAGGTAGAGAGTGCGGAGGTGTTTATGAACCTAAAGGGGTATATCCCCGTGATAGGGCGACACGTGCTGGCTGTCTCAACGCGGGCGGCCAGCGGGCGCGGGGATGGTTCGGTTCGTCCCGCCTACAGCTTCGGGGCCCCAGCGCAGCGTAATGTCTTGTTCGATGCTCTCGATGAAATCAACATGGGCAATGGATTCCTACGGGGCTATCCCACCAATTCTGTGACGGGCAATCGGTATTTGTTTTTGCGAACAGAGTACAGATTACCCATCCTGGACATATTCGCAGGCATCGAAACCATTCCGCTTTTTCTAAAACGATTCAAACTCGCACTCTTCACAGACTGGGTTCAAGCGAGTTACGACCCTCTAAAGTTGAAACTCAATCAGTTTCGGCGCTCAGTCGGCGCAGAAGTGTTAAGCGAAGCGCAAATTGCTTGGCGCATTCCCATGTCGATTCGTTTTGGATACGCACGCGGGTTTCTAGCGGAGGGCGAACAGCAAATTTATTTTTTCCTCGGCCGCTGGTTCTAAGCGATGGAGTGGAAAAACCAATAGCCACCGACAAGCATGGATAAGAGGCCGGTTACCCTCAGACTTCTTCTCATCACCAAACTGCCTTTATTCCTCAAAAAAAGCCCGATGCAATGGGAAAACAGGGACATGGATAGGATGGATGAGCCGACAAATGCCGTGAGGTAAAGCACCGCATCGGCAACGGGCAGCGCGAGAGACGGTAAGAGGCCCCATACATGGCCCGACCCTGCAACTCCATGGAGCAACCCAATCCCACTCGCCGCATGCTCGTGTCGTAGATGACTACGCTCATGTTCGGCCGTTGAGAGGCCGGTGTGCACATGGTAATGCTCATGTTGGTGTTCTTCATGTTCATGGGGATGTTTATGAACGACGAGCGAACGGGATTTCACTAAAGCCCAAACACCTGTGAAAAGCAGGGTCCCTCCAACGAAAATCTCAGCGATGTTCGAAATCCCGTCTAGACTGATCGCATCTTTGAGACCAATACCAATCAGACCCATGACGAGCACGCCGATGCCATGACCAAGCCCCCAACGAAACCCGAAGCGGATTGCGCCCTCAGGTCTTGATGCGCTGATGGGAGCAACCGCCGCCCAATGGTCGGGGCCTGAAATCACGTGTCCAGTACCTGCGACCAATCCAGTCAAAAACGCTAGCATTAGGCATCTCTCAAATGCGGCTCGTCACCCGGCCGAGAACCCGCTCTACCGGAATCAGGCCATAAATCCGACTATCAGTGCTCGACCGGGGATTGTCCCCAACCAGTTCGACGGCAGAGTCTTCTACTCGGCCAATGCGCTTGATCACAAAGACTGCCTGGTACGGATGTCGCGCAATAACGATGTCGCCCGAACTGGGCATCGCTGTGCCATAGGCGGACGGATCAACCAGGACGTGATCGTCTGGTGCCAAGGTTGGCAACATAGAATCGCCACCGACTTTAAATCGGCGGCGACGCTGAATGAGCCATTGGAAAAATTCCCCGAACGTCAAGCCGGGAACGGGTTTCAACTTAACTCGCAGTGTACCAAGTGACATCGCGCCCTTTGGTTGCCCAGAAAATTGTGTGGATCTCTTTAATCGCATCCATCAATTCCTGTGCATGCTGCACACTGACTTCGACTTTGACAGCCGAACACAGCTTTGCAGCAGTCCAGAACGTGTTGTGTAATTCAGGATAAGCCTCAAGATGTTGTGGCTTAAAATAGTCGGTCCACAGCACAAGCAGCTCTTCTTTGGCGAGATGCGCTTGCTCTTCTTTAATCGCAACATAACGTGACAGCGTATTAAGATACGCGGCCATCGCAGCCGAATTGCCGGCATCGGGCGTTTCAAGAGCCACAATTTTCTTCGTCATCGAGGCAGCGGCCTCAGCCGCAATCCGTGCCGATGCTGGGTCATAGACCCCACATGGGCCATCGCAGTGTGCTTCCGCTGTTTCAGCTGGCTTAACTTGTTCCAAAACGGTGGTTAACTTCTTCAACATAGTTGGCTCCTTAAATAGACAAATCACGACTCAAATTAGTCTCGTACCGATTCGATTGAGCAGTTGTGATTACGGTTACCGAAAAGCTCGGTTCGAACGGAGACTATCAGTCGGGTTATTCGTGTTCAAGAATATGTTTGCTCTGGCAACACTCCAGCAAATTTCAACATCGAAAAAAGTCTAAATCAAACGGATTTCGGCTTTTGGTTTGACGCACCGTGTCACCTTCGGTATTCCCTGTAACAATCGGTACATTAAAGGAACGAGTCAGTTCACTCTATTGGGCGCGGTCCCACTGCGCAGAGACGTGAGGAGAGAGACAATGTCTGTGCCTTATCGACATATCGCGCATCAAGGCCCCGTACTGGGCACGCTAGGCCGCATTGCGATTACAGCAGCCACACAGCGTTTTCGTACTACAAGCGAGGCATCACCGGAGCTACCGGGCCCAAAAATACGTCAGATCGTATCTCCGCGGTCGGATGCTCTCATCGATGACTTCATCAGGTGGTCTGGTGGCGATGTACGTGCGTGGAAAGGGTTTGTTCCGCCCGCCCTGTTTCCTCAATGGGGCTTCCCATTGCTCGGGCAAACACTCACCTCCATCACCTACCCGCTCGCTAAAGTTCTGAATGGCGGTTGTCGAGTGGTCAGCCACCGTCCGATCCCCCGCGGAATGGACCTGCATCTCGAGGCATTCTTGAGCGAGATTGACGACAACGGACGTCGCGCCATACTCACACAGCGTTTGATGACCTCGAGTCCGGACGGCGAGCTTCTCTCTAGCGCAGATGTGCAAATGGTTATTCCGCTGGCTCCATCGAAGTCAAAAACGCCACGAACTCCGGTCGTTGTCCCACTCAACGCAAAGCCCATATCTGATTGGAGAATCCCAGCGGATGCGGGACTTAGCTTTGCTTGTCTTACAGGCGATTTTAACCCCATACACTGGCTGACTCCGTATGCAAAAATCGCGGGATTTGGCAAACGGATCCTTCACGGCTTTGGAAGCCTCACGGGCGCCATAGAAAGAATCCGCCGAAGTCAATGGGGGGGAGACATCCATAGGCCAGGAGCGTTTGAAGTCCGATTTACCCGGCCGCTCAAAGTCCCCAACAAAGTCTGTATCTACACGTGCGCTGATGATTTCTACGTTGGCCATGCTCCGGGAAGTCGCGCCTATCTGAAGGGCCATTTCGAACCACACACGCGCCATCCGAAAGGCGACAAAAAATGACAGATACACTCGTCGAACTGAGCAGCAATCCTTGGTTTCGCCAAGGCATCAAGCAACTGGGTTTACCCATTCCAACGCCGCAGAAACTGGCGCGAACTCGTCATCCTCGCGTCGAACGCCCATTAGATGGTCAATGCATCTGCGTCATGAGTGAAACGGGGGCCGTCGATAGGGCTCTGGCCGAGACGGTGATTGAAGCCGGCGCTAACGCGGTTGTCGTCAACAAGTCCAGAGTCAGTTCTCATTGGCTGAGCACCGGTGAAGCCTACGGACGGTCGGTTACCCATGCGACCCTTGGCGATACAAGTTCTGAGGGGACAGTACAGGGACTGGTTTTCGATGCCACCGGCATTGATCGACCTGAGACTCTGAGACAGCTTTATGATTTTTTTCACCATTGGCTGCCACGCCTCGGTCGATGCGGTCGGGTTGTGGTCATCGGGCGGCCACCGGAAGACCAAAGCAACCCGAGTAAGGCTGCCGCGCAAGCAGGCCTCGATGGCTTTATTCGCTCGGTGACTCGGGAAATCGGCCGAAAGGGGTCAACAGCCCACGTTGTCTACGTCGCCCAAAAGGCTGAAGCTCGGCTCAAACCATTACTCCGTTTTCTCATGTCGAAGCGGTCGGCTTTTATCTCCGGCCAACCGTGGAGAGTCAGCAGCCGAGTCAAATCAAGGCTTTCAGGAAAGCTGACGAGGCCACTCGAGAACAAAACAGCGCTGATTACAGGCGCAGCAAGAGGCATCGGCGCAGCGACGGCTCGACTTTTGGCGGCTGAAGGTGCCCGGGTCATTTGCCTAGATCGGCCGGGTGATGAGGACGCAACCAGCGCCATCGCTGCTGAAGTCGGCGGGGTTCCTCTGATGGTCGATATTACCGACCCTAACGCTCCCAAACTCATCCAGAAAGCCATTGACGAGGACGGCGGCTGCATCGATATCATTGTTCACAATGCGGGCATCACGCGGGACAAAACCCTGGCTCGGATGAAGCCCGAATGGTGGGACCAAGCGGTCGATGTTAATCTCGGAGCGGTTCTCCGCATCAACGAGGCTCTTTTTCCGTCGGTTTTAGCAGACAACGCGCGGATCGTCTGTTTGTCGAGCGTGGCGGGCCTCGCGGGTAACGTCGGGCAAACCAACTATGCTGCATCAAAAGCGGGCCTTGTGGGGTACGTCAAAAGTGCCGCTGCGACGCTGGCCAAGACCGGAGGAACCATTAACGCCGTCGCGCCTGGCTTTATCGAAACACGGCTGACACGAGCGATTCCGGTGATGACACGTGAAGTCGGGCGGCGGTTGAGCGCACTCGGACAAGGAGGCGAACCTCACGATGTCGCTGAATTAATTGCCTATCTCGTCACACCGGGAGCAGCTGGGACAAGTGGCCAGGTCATGAGAGCGTGCGGTGGCATGTTCCTCGGTGCATAAGGGAGTTTCACTATGCCAAAATCACAAAAACGCAGGGCCGTCATCGTCGGCGGAGTCAGAACACCATTTGTCAAAGCATTTAAAGAGTTTATCGAACTCGATTCAATCGATCTGGCCGATGCCGCAGTCAAGGGCCTCATGGACCGATACGCGGTGCCCCGCGATGCTGTTGATAGCATCGTTTGGGGCGGAGTAATTCTGCCCAGTGCTGCGCCCAACATCGCGCGAGAGATCGCGTTAGACCTTGGACTCCCAAGCCGCGTAGAAGGAATGACTGTGACGCGTGCATGTGCATCAGGACTTCAAGCAGTCACCCTTGCGGCAGCGGCCATCGAGCGCGGTGAATATGATTGTGCAATCGCCGGCGGCTCAGATTCCACCAGCAATGGTGAGCTTAAAATGCCGCAAAAATTTGTACGCACCGTGGGTCCGGTCGTCATGGGTGGAAAAGCAACCCCTGCGGATTATCTGCAACTCGTCGCCCAACTGGCCCCATTCACAGATCTCTTGCCTAGGATGCCTAAGATTGCAGAGCGTACAACAGGCCAGGTGATGGGTGAAGCGGCTGAGGACATGGCCAAAAGAAACGAGATCAGTCGAGTTGCTCAAGATGAATTTACGGTTGCATCCCATCATCGAGCAGCGGCGGCCATCTCATCCGGGCGTTTTGACGACGAAGTCACCCCCGTGCAAACGCGCAAGGGCGCAGTCTATACCGATTCATTGGTCCGCGGCGATACGAGCGTTGAAAAACTCGCTAAGCTCCGTCCAGTTTTCGCTCGTTCAGGGACATTGACAGCAGGCAATTCAAGCCCATTGACCGACGGTGCGTCGGCGGTGCTTCTCATGAGCGAAGACAAGGCTCGCGCGTTAGGCTACAGACCGAAAGCCGCTTTCCGTTCATGGGCATACCGAGCAGTCGATCCGGCGGACCAGTTGTTGATGGGGCCTGCATTGGCAATGCCTGCGGCCCTCGATGCCGCTGGTCTGACGCTTAAGGACATCGGACTGGTCGATATGCATGAGGCCTTTGCTGCACAAGTCTTGAGCGTGCTCAAAATGCTGGGCAGCGATGCATTCGCGAAAATGCGGCTGGGTCGAAGCAAGGCCATCGGCACTGTCGACTTCGAAACGCTCAATGTCCACGGTGGTTCCATCGCACTCGGACATCCGTTTGGTGCGACCGGCGCAAGAATGGTAACAACCATGGCAAACGAGCTTGAGGCAGGCCAACACGAAACAGCTTTACTCGGCATTTGCGCGGCTGGAGGCCTCGGTGCGGCTGCCGTATTAGAGCGGGTCGCATAAGTCATCGATTCAGGCTATGCTCTGGTCAAGTCATGAACGAACAACCACAGAAATTTTATGTTGCATTTGGTGCAGTCGCACTGGGTTTGATGATTATTGTTGGCTCTATTTTCATTGATCCAAAACCCGATGACGGCGCGGTCGTGCCGGCGGACAATGAGGCTGCTATCGCGGAGAGCGCAGCGGTGCCCGGCAAAAAAAAATTGGATGAGCAAACACAAAACGAAGCAAAATCGGACGAACGTTCCTCAGACGAGATCGTAGAAAACGAGCCTATCCGAGCGGACCGGGGCAGTGCAACGAACTCTCCGCCAACCATCGGCCTCAAGCGGATAAAACCCGAGCCCCGTCGTAAAAACCCGGACAACATGCCGAAGGGCGACCCGACCCCCTTGGTGAAAACGGGTGAACTCGGGCGGGGACAGACCGTTGGCGGCGCACTGAAAAACTTCGGGATCGGACACAAAACCATTACTGACATCATTAAGGCCTTAGATGGTATTTACGATTTCCGGTACGCACAACCGGGGGCTCGATTCGAAGCTCAATTGTCCAAATCAGGCGCGCTGAAACGCTTTCAATTCGAACACGATCAGATGGAAGTCTATATCGTCGAACGGAATTCAAAAGGGCGTCTGGTCGGTCGACAAGCGCTGATCCCCGTCCGAACGGAGATCGGCGAAATATCTGGGCGTATCAAGGGCAGTCTTTACGCAACCATAAAGAAGATGTCAGAAGACCCCC
>JAYZEG010000088.1:0-59016 GCA_036337435.1 Myxococcota bacterium | reverse complement strand
GACGCGACGCCAAGCTAGGCTGTTGATATCGGCCTCCTTGATGGCAGGCTGTACGATATCGACTGTCAGCACATGCTCATCGAATAACCCGCGGTCATCTGTTGCGCGGACTCGGACGGTATAGACCTGGAACCGAGCGTTTGCATAGCTGTGAGAGTAGACGACGTTGCGGCCGCGGCTGACATTTCCATCGCCCCAATCCACTGTAATCGTGACGGGGTCGCCGTCTGGGTCGGTCGCACTTGCGGCAACAACGACGTCAAAGCCGTCCTGACTCACGAGCCGCGGGTTTGTAAACGCCGGTGGCGCATTTGGCATTTCGACCTCGCCCAGGTTGAACGGAATGGTTGAACCATTGGCGGATACCGCACCGGCGACTTCGATACTGTTGTTACCGGGTGGCAGTCGGAAATCAGCATAATTCTGCCGCGAATCGGTTACTTCGTACGAGCCGTCGTTGCCGATGTCAATGGAGTACCTAATGTCGTTTGCCGCTTGCGGACTAATGGCCGGTACGTATACCCGAATGAGCTTGGTATCGGTGTCATTACCGTCGCTTACGACGACTCGACTGGTGAACGTGCGACCCTCTGGTGGCATGTCGCGGAACGTTGTTCTGAATTCGCCTTCGGCTGTACCGCCCGGACCAGCAATCGGATCAGCATCCGCATTTCCATCGTTGTCAAGGTCAGCTGTGACCGTGATGTCCTGGCCGTATTTTTCGACCGCTTGGAAACGCACGACTGCATCAACTCCGTTGTCTGGAATCGCTTGAACAACCAGCCTGTAACGACGGTTTCCTCGGCTTTCGATCGGCGGTGCTTGGTTCTCGTCCAGGCTTGGCGCTCGGGCGAAAATATCAGATGTCACGGATTTCATGACCGGCTTTTCATTGATAAGCGAAATATCAATATCACGGTTGACTGTTCGGCCACCGACATCGCGAGCACTGACCCGGACGGTCATATCAACAGGGCCGTCACCACGTGGCACGATGAACGGACGAGAGCCCCAATTGGACCAGTCATCTGGGTCTTGGCTATTGTCGTTGCGACCAGATGCTTTCGTTTCATAGCCGCGCTCGGGCAAAATATAGCCTCGGCCGCGGGTGAGTTCGTACCGATAGTAAACACCGTTGGTATCCAGTGCTGCTCCCAGGACACCCTCAGGATCCCGACTTTGACTGAGGTCGAGCTTGATCCGTTGGCCGGGGGCCACTTCGTAGCCTTGCGGGCGGCCGTCTTTAAAATCGCTGGCGCGGACGTTCTCGACGTTATCTGTACTGATAGGCGTGTTACCAGCAAAGCCAGTGGATTGCTGCTGCAGGGTCACGACATTGGACGAGGCTGAGGCGGTGATTCCAGGCACGTGGTTGTTTACTGCAGCCGTCACGCGTGCCGCGATCCCGTTGCTGTCACCACGGACACTCCCAATGCCGACGTTGACACCACCGTTGAAGGGTGGGGTCGTCATTCCATTCACACCCGATGTAGTGATGGGCGTATTACCGGAATAGGTTGGCTGGCCTTGGGTCAGAGTAACCTGGTTGTTGTTTGCTGTCGCCGTGATATCCAAGGCACCAACAGTATTGATGACAGTCGCAACACGGGAGGCGACCCCGTTAGGTCCACCTGCACCCGACAACCCAATTTGGACATGGGGAATACCGAGAACGTCACTGTTGGAGCCATCCACGGACTCCGACCGCGCTCGGAACACAAACCGCCGTTCGTTACCGGTGTGGTCCTGCAAACGGAATGTGTCTTGTTCAACGGGTGTCTGCGTCACTGTAAGCGTCGTGGACGATGCGGTTATCGAGGTTTGATCCGTATCATGATCAAAAACGATCCGCTTCGATTCGCCAGCAGCATTCTTTAAGTCGACAAAGTCACCATCGTTGGGCGCACCACCGACTGTGAGACGGCCCTTTGCAGGCTCTGCAGGCGGATCCGAGAGTGTGAGTTCGGGTGCGGTCGTATTGTTGATCACCTGCAACGATGCGGTGCCGTAACCACATTCCGAGCAATCTCCCCGTGTCAAGTGTCCTGGCGCTCCATCGCCATTTTGATAGCACTTTCCGTTCCAACGCCCGTCGTCGCATACACGAACAGGCACACCGATGATGTCGCCTTCGCCCATCCCAGCGCGTGGCACGAATTCCACCGGGTCATTGTGCGTTGGCTCAGCTGCACCGTCCGGCCATAAGTATTGGATTTCGCCCGCTTCACACCACCGGTTATTGAAGTTGGTGTCGAAGCAAATGCTCGTGATTTTGTCAGGAATGCCGCGTGGCTTACCGCCATCACCCGGGAAGACTTCCCGGTCGCCGCAGTTACCGTCAGCGTCTTCACCACCACCAGGCCCGCCGCCCTGTTGCGCTTGGAATTCCGCCAAATTCGCCGCATCGATTGTCGCGTTGACGGTGTTCACCGAGTCAACCCGGCATTGCTGATAAGCTGCGACTTCCGGATCACAATTCTCCGGAATTACGACGTCTTCCTCGACCTCTTCTGGATCAAGTTCGCGCAAGGCTTCACAGGCTGCGATCTGCGCCTGTAGTGGATTACAACCAGAGAGTTCAGTTTCCAACATGCGACAATCTTGCAGTGTATATTGCATCTGCACGCACGCCAGAATCTCGTTAACATTGGTCGGGTCGGCATTGTCCAAACAGCGATTCATCTCATTTTCGAGTGCATCACAATCTTGAATCTGCACATCCGAAGGCACCGGGGGCTCGATGACTTCCGCACTGCCACCGGGTAGGTTGGGATCCTCGGGATCGCGGATGCATTGGTCGGTCTCGTAGCTGCGGCTCGCGTCGAGCATGAAACGTTGGCCGAAGTAGCCGGAATAGATGCCGTCACGGCCGTCGGGATGGGCGACCACAACCGGTTTGTGGTTTTTCAGCGACAGCGTAATCGATACCGACTTGTCGTCGTAGACCGTATTGCCATTACTGTCCGTCACCTCAAGAGTGATCTTTTTGTTGATGACATCGCTCCAACCGAGGTTGGCTGAGAAAGTGTATTCGAATGTTTCACTGACGTCGTCGGTGTCGAAATCCCAAACCATTGAACCTGGGCCGTTATTGCCTTCATTTCCATTGTCGATAACGTTCCAGCGGAAACGAGTTAACGTAACCAATGGGTCAAGGATATGGCTCCAAGAATGGTCGAATGTAACGGGGATACCGGGGCCGGTCGATTGCGGGTTCGCTCTCGCCATCGCTTGGGCTTCCAACCAAGTCTGAATCATCTGTGCGGTGAGGGCTGTACCACTATAATATGTGAATGAACCGCGACAGCACCAATGACAGCCCCAAGGCCCACCAGCGCACCAGTTTGAATAGTTGTCGCCAACCAGGTGCGTTACAAGATAGTGGGCGAATTCGGTCGCCCAATCGCGACCGCCTTCCATTTCGGAAAGCTCGGGCACGAAGGAGCGCATGCCCTTCGTGGTCGCGTACAAGAAGTAGAGGCCATGCCAGACATTATCGAGGCGGCTCGCGGCAATCCAGTGCTCGCGCATTCGCCAGCGTGCCCCGCCCGCGTCATTGTTAAAGTCCTGTAGCTGTGTCCAGCCATACCCAACCAAAGCATTGCCGGCGAGCTTGCCGATGCCACCCGGTCCATGGACGTGATAACGGCAACCGAAAAGATAATGGTTATTGTTTGAGCCGTGACTGCAGTTGCCGTTGAGCCAATTTCGTTGGCGATCTCGAGCCCAGCCATAGGTATTCATACCGAACTTACGACCCAGAATACGCATTGATTCGGGTGCCCAGCCGTTGGTGGACGCGTCCGGATGACCGTCTGACCGACAAGAATAGAACCATTGCCCGGATCCACCCATGCAATACAATATACCGTCTCGAAGGTCCCCTCCGAGGTCACGTAAGGACCGCCCTCGAACATTTCCTTCACCACCGGGCACACGATAATCTGCGTTTCCGTAGTTTACGACAGGCTCGACCCAAGCGGTGGAGCCATAGCTACCCCAACCCCAGTGTCCACCGAGACGAGCATTGGTGTAGGACATCCGCCAGCCGTCCCAGCCATCAGCACCGTCGTCGTTAAACCAAGCACCACCCGCCATGTGGTACGTGCCGACGAGGGCGTTTAGACCGCAGTAAACCGCATGGCGGTAATAGGCATCCACATCTCGTCCAGGTCCGTAGCCGTGGGAACGACGGAGAAAGACGTTGAGGTAGTGACCCACGTTGTACATGCCGGGTCCACCCCAGTAAACACAGGCGTGTATGCCCCCTCGGCGGCCATCGTCGTTGTAATGGTTGGTCGAGTTAAACATCCACCACATGAGTCGGTCGACGATTCGGTCGTAGTAGTACTGTCGGGTGAGTTTGATGTTTTCGTCTTTCTCGGCGCGGCATCCACCGTTGAAGTCGTTGGGGTAGTTGGGGCACATTCGATCGACTCGTACCAAATACGGTACGACAGTAGAGGCACGCTGGCCGGCACAATCGACCTCGACTTTAGGATAGAATAGACGATCACCCGGTTGAGCGGGGAAGGTGATCTCGAGACCGAGGGGAGCCCACCAGCCGCTTCGATGCCCGCCTGAGTTGGTCCCGCGCCACTGCTCATTCCCGTCGTCGAAGTCACCATCGCCGTTGATGTCCCAACGGTATTGGTAATTTCCGTTGCAGTTGCCGCCCTCCGCGATCGCCATGAGAATGGTCGCTCGGTTATTCAACGCAGGATGCGGGATCTCCGGTCGACCTTGAACCCAGTCGATGGAGCTGACTCGCAGCTGCGCACTGGCGGTCTCGGCGACCATAAAAATCGCGGCAAACGCGAAAAGGGCAACCGCAAAGCGATTACCCGAACGAAGTGTTATCACACTATTTCTTTTTTTCACTCGTGCCTCCCCCCCACTGGGGTGCTCGATCAAGATATATGCCCTGCCACTCGTAAGTGTACCAACAAACCAACTAATTCGCGAACTTCTTAACTCTATCTAATAGTCCAGATCCAATCAAATAAACAATCAGAGTGTATTTTTTGAGCCTAGACAAACAAACTCACAGTCTTTTTTTTATTTATGAAATCTCAAACTGCCAGGTCTTATTTTAGGTATGTAACTTATCTTTAACTGACCCACCAGTCCCGAAATCTGTTTTTTAGTAGATACATGCAGCGTCGCGAAGGATTCAGTAATTGTAACTTTTTGCAGCTGGATCGGTTTGACTCATCCAGGTTTCTTGAACCAAGAAAACCTACGCTTAAAAGACCCATTAGGGGAATTCAAGACACGTAAACGGGTCTGTTCAAATCCTTGCCTAGTAATTGGGTGTACGAGATGTGATACTGCGGGGTCTGTTCCCAATGAGTAAGCAGTTTGCCAGCAGGCCGCGTAATGGAGAAGCAATCTGGCGCAAAAGGAGGGTAATCACCGTGGTTATTTTTGACATATCCGCTGCATTCATTGTGGGTTCAGCGATCGGATCCAAAAGCCAAGGACAACGCATAGACTTAGCCCTAACCGCGGGCGTACTCGGGATGGGCGTCCCGGGCCTATATTTCTTGCAAGCATACCCGGCTTGGGACTGGCAGTACCTATTCGATCCATCGATTTTATCGACGGGCGTCTATGCGGCTTTCCTCGTCGCCATCGTATCGGCATCTTGTGCGGGCCACTATTTGGGTGCACAGTACCCGAAAATCGTTCCGATCGGATTGGTCTTATTCATCCTTTACTGCTGTCTTTTCTGGCACGAAACGCTCTACGTCGGAACCTTCGACCAGTATCAGTCTGGTGTTGCGCCGTTTCTCCCACGTGGGTTTCTCATGGATTTGCTGATTTTTGGGCCACCCGGAGCGGTGGTCTTATTGGCATCTTACCGGCTCGCAAAGCCGCAATCATCCAGCATCGATTGAGCCCAGACCGGTGTCCGGCCAGGCGTATGCCTAAACTCAGTTAGACCAACGTAATCCGATTTCGCTTATCCGGCTGATCGCGATCCAAGTTTAATCAACCAATTACTTTGCGCTATTCTCAACGTGTATCTGTGTGCCATCTGAGGGAGCCACCATGAATCGGGCATTAAATGGGTTGACATCCTGCGCTAGACAAGTGCGCCGAAAAAGTCGACTATGCACAGCCAATTTCGTCTTTATATTGGGGATATGCGCAGCGCCCGCGCACGGGCAGCCTGACGTCACTTGGACGGTCGAATATCAACAATCGGCACCCGTCATACCCGCCGAACCAATCACATCAGCCAACTTAGGCGACGGCTGGTATCGAGCGAGTATCAGTGCCAGCCCGTCTTTGGAACAGCTCGTCTTTGTCGATTACGTCGTGGAGCCAGATGGACAGCCTAACCCAGGACCGTTTAGGCGAATAATTGACCGTTTAATCCAAGGCGTGAGTCAACAGCAATCGGTCTTGGATGGCGCACCATTGAGCGGTCAAGTTCCAATGGGTCCAACACCTGAGAACACGCTCTTCTCAGTCCATTTCGAACTGACCGGCGGCATTCAATATGACGTCGCCCGAGAATTCGTAGCACCTCGTTTTGATCCCGCCCTCGAATATTTCATCGACGTCGATGGAGATGGACAATATGAACTTGCAGGCGGAGGCCAAAACTCTATCGACTTTCATGTTGCTGCCGGGACCGAACAGGCGATCATAAGTGGATTCGTAAGACACCCCGACGGAGAAGAAGCCCCCTTCTCGCAAATGGTACAACTGGACAACCAAGTGCCTGACTTCAACGAAGCGCGCATCATCGCCCAGGACGATTCAACATTTGAAGTCGTGGTTGCGATGAGTGCCGTCGATGCCGATGGTGATACCATCGACTATGAAGTCGAGTGGGGCGATGGAAACCAGACGGTCACCCGGTCGAATATAGTGAGTCACACGTACCCGAATGCTTTCGTCCCCTACCTCATACGCATCACAGCATCTGATGGGCGCGGAGGGCGACGAGCCACAGCACTCAATCTTGACTTTACACCACCGGCAGAAAACCAAGTCCCGTCCTTCGACTACGTGACCGTACTAGACCAAAATGGAACGGACGTGATCATCGCGGCCGCGGCCAGCGACCCCGATGGCGATCCACTTGAATACACGTACAATTGGGACGATGGGTCGCCATTAGAATCCGGTTTTGGGATTATCCGTTCCCATGCCTACCCAGCCGACACGGTCGGACTGAGATTAGTGACAATTGAAGCCGCCGATGGCCGAGGTGGCGTTGTCGACCAGCAAGTTGTTCTCCAGTTCGACGCCCCCCCAGCGAATCAGGCCCCTGAGTTGAGTGGCATTCACATTATTGAGCAAGACGACTTCAATGTCGTTCTTGGACTTCAAGCACTCGACCCCGATGAAGATCCCATCACCTACACGGTCGATTGGGGCGATGGGACGCTTCCCGATACATCGGCCGGTGCATTTGTTGCGCATCGTTTCCCTGCAAATGTATTTGATACCTACCAAGTTCGCGTATCGGCCACAGACCCAAACGGTGCCGAGGACCAAGGCGAGATCAACATCGAATTCGCTGCTCCGGCAGACAACCGTCCGCCAGTGGTGGAGACGATTCGCATTGCTGAACAACTTGAATTCGAAGCGACCGTAGTCGCGACCGCCTCCGATCCGGATGGGGATCAGTTAGTGTACACGTTTGACTGGGGCGATGGAGGCCCCGTCACTGTCGTCAACGAAGGGACAGCGACTCATCAATACGCTCATGTACACCAGGCTTATGTCGTCACGGTAACCGTCTCTGACAGCCGAGGTGGCCAGGACCAAGTGGTGCAAACCGTTGAGTTCAGAGCACCCACTCCAAATCGAGCACCGACGATAGACATCGCGCAGTTGGTCAGCCAGGACGACTTTATCATCACTGTTGCAGCCGGTGCGACCGATCTTGATAGAGACGATCTGACCTACACATTCAATTGGGGTGACGGCAGTGCCGATACGCAAAACTCAGCAGGCATCTCCGCGCATACGTACCCGAGGGACGTGTACAGGGCGTATTCGATCACCATCACCGTACGTGATGGCAACGGGGGCGTCGACCAGGCAACTGTCGACGTCGCGTTTGCCGCTCCTCCAGCAAATCAGGTACCCCAGATCGAATTGGTGCAAACCATCGAGAAGGATGCTTTTGATGTGACGATCGCCATCTCCGCGAGCGATCCAGACGGAGATCCGCTTAGCTATACAGTCACTTGGGGAGATGGAACGACGACCCAACGCAACGCTGGGGTCATTGAACACACATATCCACAGGATATATTCAGAGACTATGATGTTTCGGTGCTGGTCGAGGACATTCATGGTGGGTTTGTCGAGGAACGGATAACAATTTCTTTTCAAGCCCCACCAGACAACCAAGCACCCAGTTTTGACCAAGCCGAGGTCATTAACCAGGATGGATTCTTGGTTGTGGTTGCAACCCATGCCACCGATCCCGATGGGGATGCACTGAGCTACCGATTTCAATGGGATGATGGCACTGCGGACACCGTACAAGGGTCCGGGGTCGCCGCCCATCGTTTCCCCGGCGACTACCAAACCTATTCCGTGACCATAACGGCGAGCGATGGGCGAGGAGGTCAAGCGGCTGTCACTGTTGATGTCGAATTTTTAGCCCACCCTGAAAACCAGGCTCCGGTCATTGATTTCGCACAGATTGTTAATCAAGACGGACGCCACTACACACTGGCTGTTGCCGGCAGCGATCGGGATGGAGACACCTTATCGTATACCTTCGACTGGGGTGATGGCTCTCCGCCTGAATCAACGCCCGGGGGTGTAGCGAGCCACACGTATGCTGCGGATCTGGTCGGTCTGGTTACGGTCCGCGTCATCGTCGACGACTCTCGCGGTGGCGTTGTACAGACAGAATTCGACCTTGAGTTCGAAGCACCAGAGCCCAATGGAGCCCCTGTGGTTGAACTGGCGGCTGTTATTGAAGAAGATGGCTTCAGCACGACGGTCGCGGTCAACGCAATCGATGCCGATGGTCACGAACTCACGTACACATTCGATTGGGGTGATGGCACAGCCCCGGTTACACAATCAGGTGGGGTTGCCACGCACACGTATGCAGAGCAATTGGGCGTGTCTTATCAGATCACCATCACCGTCCGAGACGGATTTGGTGGGGAAGATACAGCCATTTTGGCGGTGGAATTCCCAGCCCCTGCACCCAATCAACCTCCCGTCTTCGATTTTGCACGAATTATCGACCAAACGGGCCATCGAATCACCATCGCAGCGAGTGCCGTGGATGCCGATGGCGACCAGCTGACCTATACCTTCGATTGGCACGATGAAACGCCAGTTACGGTAACGTCGGGAGGTGTCGCAAATCACGAATTTGAAGATTTCGGTCAATACCTGGTCGTTGTCTTAGTCGAGGATGGCCGTGGAGGCCAGGCATCCGTTCCAATACTGGTTGTCATCGATCCGCCGCCAGACAATCAGTCCCCTGTGATCGAATCTGTCCGGTTGATCAATGAGGGCGACTGGACTGTCACCGCTCTCGTGGGCGCGTTTGATTCCGACGAGCACCCGTTGACATACTCATTTGACTGGGGCGACGGGAGCGATGTTGAGACTCGAGGGGATGGATTAGCCGCTCATGAGTATCCGACCGACGTGTATCGATCGTACACAGTGACCGTCACAGTCGATGACGGATTTGGTGGACTGGCCACGATGGATGCCGAGATTGATTTCCCCCACCCGGCACCCAATCAGGCACCCGTCATCGATTCAATTTCGGTGGCTGTTGGTGTACGCGGAGAGACGGAGCTCAGTGTCGCTGCGTTCGACCCGGACGGTGATGCGCTAAGCTATGCGGTCCATTGGGGTGATGAAGCCGAGGACGATGCCACAACAGCTGTCCCCGGGGGACGGGCAATACATGCCTATGCTCTTCCAATGGACGGGGCCGCGTACCAGGGGTTCGTCGATGTTTCAGACACGGCGGGTAACACAACGCGCGGACGCTTTGTCACGGTGATCGCGGACCAACCAACAACCATCCGAGGGGTTGAAGAGTCCCTACAAGGTAACGGTGCCGCGAGCCTCAATGTTGTTGCGGATGACCCAGACGGCAACGAATTCTTACTCTTCAGTTACGACTTCGACAACGATGGCGAGTACGAAATCTCAAACTCAGTCCACGCCCAAGCCAATCACCAATATTCCGAGCCGGGAGAGTATCGCTATCGTATTCGTGTGCAAGATAGTTGGTCTAACGCAGCGATCGAAACAGTCGGTGAATTGACAATTCCTGAATGGCGACAAGACAACCGTGAACCTATCATCGACCAGCTCTCTATTGAAATTGGTCCTCATGGCGCCGCGTCACTGTCCGTGCAGAGCCGCGATCCCGATGGGGATGCCCTGCAATATTTTGTCCAGTGGGGTGATGAAAATGAACCCGACGAGTCGGAAGCTTTTGTAAATGGAATCGCAGAACACCAATACGCATACCGAGCTACCCTGCGCCCCTACGAAGGCCGTGTCAGGGTCATCGATACGCACGGCGCATTCGTAGAGGCTGATTTTCGAGCTCAAATCCAGGACTTGCCGACCCGAATCGATGATTTGACAACAGTACACAATGAAGACAATGAATATGAAGTGCGCGTGGTGGCCTCAGACGCCGATGGGGCGAGTTTGACATATGCGTATGACTTCCAGGGTGATGGCGTGTGGGACGTTGACAATTCACCGTCAGCTGTCGCTCGTCATGCCTACGCGGAGCCTGGTGATTATCGACTACGGGTACGGGTGACGGATACATGGTCTGGCCTGTCGACCATCGGCACCCGAAACCTCAGAGTGTCCCCTTGGCTTCAAGAAAACAGACCGCCGCAATTTGATGGCTTTGAATTGACTCAGGGCCCAGGTGGTCACGTTGAGATTGAATTTGCAGTCAGCGACCCGGATGGTGATTCTATAGATTCGTTTGTGCGCTGGGGCGATGAGGACGATCCAGGGGCCAGAACTCGAATTATCGATGCGGACACTGATCATCGTTATGCCTACCGCTCTCCACAGGTGCCCTATTTTGGTCGGCTCATCATCATGGATTCAAGGGGGGCTGAGACGCATCGTGACTTTACTGTGGAGAGTATCGATGTACCGACTGAAATTCGATCTTTTGAGTCCGAGCGTATTCGGGAAGGCACATGGCTGATGCGAGTGAATGCCAGCGACCCCGATTCGGAGGGTGGTCTCAGATACAGCTTCGATTTTGACGCCGACGGAGTGTGGGATTTGGAAAATAGCGAGAGTCCGCAAATCGTACACACATTTGGAGCTGTTGGCCGCCGACCCGTTGGTATTCGAGTCCTCGACCCGTGGTCAAATCGACATGTTGATGGTGTTTACGTGGTCGGTGACGACCGTGTCGGAACCCCAAATTTGCCACCGCAGATCAACTCTGTGGCCATCGATGTGGCACCGGGCGGCGTTGCTAAGCTTCGGGTTGATGCGTTCGATCCCGAAGGTGGCGAGCTCACGGTGACCGCAGACTGGGGAGATGGTCAGAACGGGCAACCGGACCCAGTCGTCGGATTCGAAGCGAGTCACGTCTATCCATACCCGGTCGACGGACAACAATATGATGGGCGTTTATTCGTGACTGATGCATCCGGTCTCACAGCTGAACATGAGTTCGTTGTTGATGTGATCGATGCACCAACTCGTGTCGACCAAGTGACCTTGACTGTCCTCAGGAATGGGACCGTTTTCGTTGCCGTGTCAGCCAGCGATCCTGATACCGCCCAGCTCGAATATGCATTCGATATGAACGGCGATGGTTTGTTCGAAGCGGCGGGCCTTTATCTCGGGGAGTTCGTCCATGAATACGAGGGTGGTGGAACATACGAAGTGGTGGTCGCAGTAACTGACCCTTGGTCCGGAACAGTCAAAGAAGTCGAGCAAGTTTTTGTCCTTGAGCCGTGGCTACGATCGGCCCCATTTGCAGACGATCACTTGGAAGGCGAAGAGGGTCGCTGTCTCGTCCTTCGCGTTGCCCAAGGCCGTGTCACATCTGAGACGGGTCCGGCCGCATGCGAGCGTGACCAGAACCCCAATCCTGATGACTGGCGCTGGGATTTTGGCGACGGCACCGTCGCGCGCGGCTCGGAAGTTGGTCACATTTATCCTCGAGACGGGATTTATTCGGTGGCCGTGACGGGTGGTACGCCCAGTCAACCCATCGAGTCGGTCATTGAGGTGCTCATCGTCAATGTCGCCCCCTCATTCGTTACTGAACCACCAGAAGATGCTGCGGGCGGAGAGACCTACTTCTATACCGTTGAGATCAGCGACCAAGGTCCACAGGATGAGGTCCAACTTGAGTTAACAGGTGGTCCGGAAGAGATGGATCTAGTCCCGCTTGGTGGACGGAAATGGCAGCTGAGCTGGGACGTACCACGCCTAATGGATGGGTCGGTCGAAGTGGAACTGACAGCCAGTGATGGTCGGACCGTTGACGGTGTTTGGCGACCCGACGGGGGTGTCACAGTGCAACGCTATCGGCTGTCGATTGCCCCGATGATCATTCCAGATGCAGCACCACCAGAGCCCGATGCCTACATTCCTTCTTTTCGAGAGATCCAGGGCGACAAGTTGGGGTGTATCTCCGGCCAAGGCGATAACGCGCCGCTCAGCATCTTTGCATTGCTGATCATCATGGGTTTCATTCGACTTAAACGACGACACCTATAGTTCGAGGGAGCATCCTCAACCTGAGAAAATTCGGGTACTGGCACGGATCCATAGACCCGCCCGGCTAATTCGGCTTACACTCGGTCAGTCATGTCTACACCGTCTGAAAGTTCGAGTTGTTCAAGCACAGGGTCCTCATCAAGGGAAGATGCCGTGCAAAAGATCGATGCCCTCCCCTTTCCAATGAGGGGTTGGTTTCGGTCGACAATGGTTGCGCTTGCCCATGGGACTTTTCCCACCGATGACAAACTCACGATCCCGATAGATGAGGTACATTTGTGTGAATCGATTGGGCTGGTGCTGCGCACGATGCCTGCAACAAGTCGCTTCGGTGTTCGTCTCTTTGCTGGCTTATTTGCACTGAGTTCGATCATGTTTCGTCTCAAGCCCTTCTGGGCACTCAAACCAGCGGGCCAACTCAGCCACTTAGACGGCTGGATTAACAGCCAGTTTGCCATCAAACGATTCGCGATCAGAGCACTCTTGACTTTAATCAAGCCTGTCCACATCGAGCGAAGAGCCGTAAAGCTCCAAATGAATTACCCCGCCGATCGGCTGGAGACAATCCAGCCAAAAGGACCAAACCCGTTGACCCATGAGCGCCACCTGACTCATCTGGAAGGTGAACTCCGAACCCGTTGTCAAGTGGCCATTATCGGGTCTGGAGCCGGTGGCGGCGTTTTGGCTTGCGAACTTGCGGAACGGGGGATCGATGTGATCATCGTAGAAGCTGGTAAAGCCCATGACACAAAGACGTTCGGGGATTTACCGGCGAGGCATTTGCGGGAGTTGTATTGGCAGAATGGCACGACCGTAGCCCTCGGTCGCCCCGGTATACCAATTCCCCTTGGCCGCACTGTTGGTGGCACCACGACCATCAACTCGGGCACCTGCTTTAGAACCCCGGACAGGATTTTAAACGCGTGGCAGAAAGCGGGTCTATTGACAGACAAACTTCATCTAGATTCGGCCTTCGCGCGCGTTGAAGAGCGACTGTCGATTCAACCGGTTGCCCCCCACCTCCTCGGTGGTTCGAGCTCAATCATCGCGCAGGGGGCCGAGACCTTAGGCTTGGCACATGGCCCACTACACAGAAACATCCGAGAGTGTAAGCGGTCAGCTGTCTGTGCATTTGGCTGTCCAAGTGACGCCAAACAATCGACCAACATCAGCTATGTCCCGTGGGCATTGGACGCGGGTGCTCGACTTTTCTCTGATGTTCGAGTCCATCGAATTAAGAACGCTCTGGGGCGAGCGACCGGCATCATCGGCCGCCATCGCGAGACCGGCCATACGCTTGAGATCGATGCGGACATCGTCGTCAGTGCGTGTGGTGCGATCGCGGGTGTGCCATTTCTACTCAATAATGGCCTGAAAAATCCCCATTTGGGCCGACACTTGAGCATTCATCCAGGGACCAAAATCGTAGCCGACATGCCTGAGCCTGTGAGGGGATGGGAAGATACACCACAGGGATATGGAATCTATGAACTCTTCGATGAAGGGATTATGTTCGAAGGCGCGTTCGTCCCGCCAGAATACGCGAGCATCGCATTCCCTTTTGCGGGGCGTAAATTGACAGAGCTCATGGCGCGCTACGAGCACCTGGCAATTTTCGGTTTGCTGGTTTCAGATGAGCCCAATGGGCGCGTCCGCCGCGGGCCTGGAGGACACCCGCTTATTAGTTATTGGCTCAGTCGTCGAGATGCACAGAAGATGGTCAAAGGCTTACGAATGCTAAGCCAAGTCTTCTTTGCTGCTGGTGCAGAAACAATTTACTTGCCCATCGCAGGTATCGAAACCCAGCGGAGCCTAGACTCGGCCCTGAAGGCCTTGAGTAAGCCGATCAGCCCTTGGCGATTCGAGGCCGCCGCATTCCATCCACTGGGCACCGCGAGGATGAGCGTCAGTTCGCGTTCTGGAGTGATCAAACCGACTCTTGAGACCCATGAGCTCGATGACCTATTTGTCGTGGATGGGTCAATTTTTCCGTCTTCTTTGGGCGTCAACCCTCAGGTGTCGATCATGGCGTATGCAACCATGGTCGCCGAACAGTTGAGTGATCGGCTCAACTAGCCATCTCAGCACGTCCGTCAGTCGTCATACAATCAAATACGAGCGTGAGGACTGATTCATGGCGAATCAACTCGTTGTGTCCGAGACCGTCTACTTGGATGCATCGACCGTTCGTGTCTTCGTCGAGCTGGCTCGCATCTAGAGGACACAGTCTGTCGGCGGTGCTTGCGATGGAAATCAACGGAATTTGAAAAGGCCATTTTGAGGCAGCGAAGGTATTCATGATCCGCGAGCCCGGGAGCATATCGATTGCGGCCGGCCCCACAAGGCCGAGACCGCATAAAAAGACGAGTCCAATGGCACCAACGCCTCGGTGAGGTGTACCGAGTGTGATGACACCACTAACCCGATCCCCTAGCTGATATTCGTGGACGGCAAACCGTGAGATTACACCGCCCAGTGAATGACCGATGAGCCACGGCTTTTGACCTTTTGGAAGTCCTTCGATGTGGGCCGCCAAACGAGCAGCACTCGTCTTGACTCGAGCTGTTTGCCACTGGCCCATGAGCCCCCCAAGCTCCGGCACACTACACGCCAGGCCTTGCTGGTCCATCCATTCCACAAGTTTGTGGGTACAATTTGGGGTCGTATAGTAACCGTTGACAAACACAACATCGGGTTTCGTTGCCACTGGCCGCCTGCGGGTTGGCCAAAAGTAGGCCAACGGTCCAAAATTTGCCGAGAGAATGCCCATGGGCCCTTATCATGCGCCCAAATTGTCCGTTTGTCTACGCATCGACGGTGGCAGTCGACGCCTATTCGAGCTACAGTGTGCTGACGGATTGACCGGATCTCAAGCGTCCCACTGAATCAGGAGCCCTATGCCAGCATCGGCCAGACTCGACAATGTGCTTCGTTATCACCGAGGCATGACCGCGGGTCATGTTGAAAGCTACTTCTGGCGTGCAAATGACCCAAATAGCCGTCGGGCCTTCTGGCTCAAGGCCACCATCCTCGCCAGACGCGGTCGACAACCGGCCACAGCGGACATCTGGTGCTCTACATTTGATGGGGTCAACGGTATTATCTGGGGAGACCGCCAGACATTGGCCTTCGATGACACCCGTTTCGAAGGTGCCCCCCTGGAGATTGAAATCGGAGACAACCGATTACTCCTGGATCCGGACAGTGGACGAGCATCAGGTTCGCTCACGAACTCCAGGGGTTCATGCAGCTGGGACATCACCTGGGCACCGACCGCTGGATCCATATCCAAAGCACTGAGCATCTTTCCATTCCGATGGATGTTACACACCAGCATTCCTCGCTCAAAGACCGTAACCCCCCACCCCGTCCTGGAATTCAATGGCGAAATGAAATGGTCGGGGCGATCTGTCTCCATCGATGGATGGTCCGGCATGCAAGGTCATAATTGGGGTGTTGAGCACACGCCTCGCTATGCTTGGGGACAATGCATTTTTTTTGATGGGCAACGCCCGACGTGTATGGTCGAGGGCTTCTCGGGGCGGATTCGCGTCGGCGGCAAACTCACACCACCCATTTCGGCACTGGTCATTCGTCATCAGGGCGAAGAATATCGCTTCAATAAGCTTCTTGACCTATGGAACCAAGAGACGGATGTCACCTATCCAACATGGACTCTTTCGATGAAAAGTAAAGTTGCGAGCGCGACCCTCACAATGGTTGCCAACCCCGATGAGATGATCTGCCTAGGATACTTAAATCCCAATGGAGCTTTGAACTATTGTCTGAACAGTAAGCTGGCAGAAACCCGACTTCAACTGACCCCGAAAAATGGAAAAAAAACCGAATTCTACAGTCATTTCGGTGGTGCTTTGGAATTCCTAACCCCGGAAAACCCCGGCTTTGAGAACATCATTTAAGATGGCGTCGTCCGCACATTTGTCAAAGACTCAATTTCACATTACGACAGCCGATAATTGCACCCTTGACGTCGTCCAAATTACATCGCAAACAACCGTTCCCGTCGCCTGCCTGATTCTGACCCACGCAATGATGGTGGACGCCCGAACCTTTTGCCGTCGTGGCAAGGGAATGGCGGAGACATTCGCACGCTTGGGATGGACCGTTTTCCTGCCAAACTTCAGAGGCCGTGGTCAATCCGGGACGAGGCCTGAGCAGGGCGGCAGCTGGACCTACGATGACATCGTCCGATATGACTTGCCCGCCATTGTACATGCTGTCCGTCAGCACGTGGGATCGATGCCCCTCGTGCTCGGTGGACATTCTCTCGGCGGCCATGCAAGCGTAGCGACCGCGGGCTTGGGTCTGTTTGACCAAGCACCCGATGCCTACTTGCTCTTGTCGGCTAATGTTTGGCGACCGGGTTTGGAACCGAGCTTTATCAGGCGAGTAAAAAAGTCAGCTAGTTTCACTGTTTTCTATGGCATTACCCGTGCTTTTGGTTACTTCCCGAGCCGAACGCTTCGATTCGGTTCATGTAATGAGGCCCTCGACTATGTGTCCGATTTGAGACGGTCCTGGAGCACTGACCGGTGGCGTTCAAGAAACGGTGTTGATAATTACACTGAGGCAGCCAGCCGAGTTTCCGCTCCGATCTTATCGGTTATCGGTGCAGGCGATACACTTATGGCGCATCCCATTGGTGCCGAAAGATGGTTCAAAGACGTTGGATTTGGTACTAAGGAGTTCTGGCTGGCAGAAGCGGGTCAATTTGGCTTGGATTTTGATCCCGACCATATGACTTTAGTCACATCTCCGCGCGCTGCCCCTTTGTGGCTGGAGATGGAACGTTGGCTGAGTCAAGTGCTTGAATTGACCCATGAGGCTGGGAAGCCACGGAGGCGGATAAAATGACCATTTATCAGGACCTGATCTATTCCATTGAAGACTTCGTATGCACGATTACGCTTAATCGGCCGCAAAAACGGAACGCCTTGTCGGCCCGACTGGTCAATGAACTCATCTACGCGTTGGAACAGGCACGAGATGATGATCATGTGAGAGCGATTATCTTAACCGGTGCGGGTGATGTGTTCTGTGCAGGTGGGGACTTATCCCAAATGAGTGGGTCAGCGTCTGGCGGTGAATCGACGATTCCCCATCGGGGTGGATTCGTTGAGCTCAATCTTGCACTCACGACGGTGCACAAACCAATCATTGCGAAAGTGAGGCGCTACGCATTGGCAGGCGGGCTCGGACTGATGTGTGGCTGCCAATTTGCCTTTGCCGAGGAGACTGCAACCTTCGGGACGCCCGAGATTCAACGGGGTCTCTGGCCAATGATGATCATGGCGAATATTTTTCGTGTCGTGCCGCGCCGAAAAGGTTTAGAGCTCATTACCATGGGCGAACGTATCAGCGCCGATGATGCAAAGGAGATGGGTCTTATCAACGATCATTTTCCCGCCGAATCCCTCGATGAATCGGTTTGGGCATTCGCTCAAAAATTGGTTGACCGCCCCCCAGACGTAATGAAGTTGGGCTTAGAAGCGTTTTATCGTCAGTCGGACATGGACTATGCAGCCGCACTCCCCTATCTCAATGACATGCTCATGGCCTGTTTAGGGACAAAAGATGCTCAGAAAGGCCTCATGGCTTTCATGACCAAAACCCAACCGGATTGGCGGAGTCCATCGTGACCAAGGGAGATACAGGGAAAAGTAAGTCTACAACGCCGAAGAATCAGGTCGACTTAAAAGATGAGAAGGTTCAATGGGACTTTCGCCAGGAGATGAGCTACGCCGATTATCTTGGGCTCGAAAAAGTCTTGTCGGCACAACGGCAACTCTCCGGACACCATGATGAAGCCCTCTTTCTGATTATTCACCAAGTCTCAGAGTTATGGATGAAGCTGGTCCTGCACGAACTCCACGCTGCAAGAGAGCTCGTCAAGTCAGACGACCTTTCACCCGCCTTCAAAATGCTGTCACGGGTATCGAAAGTTCAAAATCAGCTCAAGCAAGCTTGGGATGTTTTGTCGACCATGACACCGGCGGATTACGTCGCCTTTCGTGATGCACTGGGACACTCGTCGGGTTTTCAGTCCTATCAGTACCGGATGATCGAGTTCATTCTTGGAAATAAAAATGCCGCAATGATCGAAGTACATCGACACGATCCTGACATCTATACCCGTGTCCGGACGTGTCTCAATGAGCCAAGCTTATATGACGAATGTATTCGACTTTTAAGTCGCCGCGGCTTTGAGATTCAGAGCGACTACGTGGAACGCGATTGGTCTCTGCCTTACGAGGAAAATGCGTCCGTTCATGACGCATGGTTGACCATTTACCAAGATACAGATCGGCATTGGGACCTTTACGCTCTCGCCGAAAAACTCGTCGACGTTGAAGATAATTTCCAACAGTGGCGATTCAGGCACATGACCACTGTAAAACGGGTCATTGGTTTCAAGCGGGGCACCGGGGGCACGTCTGGCGTTGGCTACTTGTCCAAAGCACTCAGTCTCAAGTTTTTCCCTGAACTTTGGAGCCTGCGAACAGCAATCTAAGCGCGCTCAAACAAAAGGCGACCAGACCACTAGCGCCTCAGCATAGTGCCTGCGGCAACCCCCTGATCGGTATAGCCACCAAACACAATAATATGCCCCTGACTGACGTCGTATGCCATTCGATGTAAGTGCCGTTGGCCAACGCCCGCTTGGATATTGTCTCGCGCCCATTGCAGACCATTCCAGTACCATGAGTCGTCAACATAGACGTCACCTTGGATACCCCCCAACAACATCAGTTCCCCACGTCGAACATCAGATACAAGTGACCCGCCTAGACGACCTTGTGGGCCATCGGGGCTATTGATCATTTCCCAACGGGCGTCGGTCAGCTGCCACAGTTGGGCCAGTTCATCCATCAGCAGGATGTCGCCTGTCAGCGGATGGCGTTCAAGTTGAGGAGATTGTACATCTCCGGGTTGCTGAAACTCAGCCATTTCAGTCCAATTAACCCCTGTCCACCGATACATTTGAGACCGGCCTTCGGCAGCACCGCCATAGACATAAATCGAGCCAGTCTCAACGTCATCGATCATCGCAAAATGAGTCCGTTGACCGGGATGTTCTTGGGTATTTATCCGAGTCCAGCTCGCGCCATCCCAATGCCACGTATCAGTGAAATAAGTCAGGCCTCCATTGCCGCATCGATCCCAGCCTCCGTATAACAAGAGGCCACCTCGAGTGGGATCGGCCGCCATTTGTGCCCCTTCCCTCGGACTCGGGCCGTCCGCCAGTTGTATGCGAATCCAGTCGAAACCATTCCACCGCCACAGATCTCCCAGGGTCGGATTCGTCCCACAATCAGCGCCGGTGGTGCCGCCGAAAACGACGACGTCTCGAGTCGCCGGGTCATAGGCCATCGCGTGGTTGGCGCGCCGCGATGGTTCGTCATGGACAAAGGGGAAATCCCAAAAGCTCGCTGTCCGCGTGCAGCCCGGTTCACAACCGTCTCCACCGTTTCGATTGCCATCATCACATTGTTCTGTACCCGCGAACACCAATCCATCCCCACAAACGGCAACATTGCACGAATTGGTGCAGCCATCGTTCTGGTCTCGATTACCATCGTCGCACTCCTCGTCTAATTGCCGAATGCCATCTCCGCATTGCCCACAACCAGGCCCCTCATATTGGCGCGTCAGATCACTGATCACCGCCGCCAATGACAAGGGCCCCTCATCGCGTATTCTATCGTCACTCTTTGGATACAGGTGATTGGACAGGAAAACCGTCGTTTCTGTGCGCTCGAGCCAGCCGTCAGGGGTGAAATCGCCATCGTAAATGAGCCCATTAGACAGACGCACTGGGCCGACTTGGCCGATCCAACCCTGGTCACCGAGCTGGTCCCCGTCAACCAAGAGACATTGGTCTGCCGCGGTGCCGATGAGAACCTGACCATCGAGATGCGCTGTGGCGTCAAGGTTTGGCGCGACAATACGGCATTGTGAGCGTCCATCAACCATCAGAGATACTGTGAGAGGAGCTTGTGCAGTCATCGATATGGCGATGTGATGCCATTGACCAGGCATGACAACGGACTCACCGGAGCAACTTTGTTGACCGACATGCAATCGAACTCGATCGTCATCAGCCAGGTCAACTCGGGGCCCGCAGGACACACCGAGACTAGTCCGGCCGACATTTTGATTTGCCGTCCTCTGCCTGACCCACCCTTCGAGGGTAAAGCTCCGATTTTCTGGGGCTAAAACCGAGTTCAGACTCTGCTCGATCCACAGGCTGTCCGACCCGTTGAAATCGCGAGATGCACAGACTGTCTGGCACTGTTCAGAACAGCCATCAGCCCCATCTATGTTGCCATCATCACATTGCTCAGCTAATTCGACCTGACCATTGCCACAGAGACCCGTTTGACAGTCAATGACGTTGACAGATGCTCCGATTACGTCCCCATGATGGAGTGCATCAACCGAATTGAGTGCAAGCCCATTTTCGACAATGCGAAGCGGCCAAAACCCGATTGTGTCAGCGTTTGTATCCAACCGCCATTGGGGTATGAAGGGGTCATTATACTGGACATTGTGGGAAATGCGGACGTGCCTCAAGTCCCCGGAAAAAGCGGTCGTATCAGTCGAACCAGGCACAGCACCCAGGCCAAAATTACGGACGGCGAATGCATGTCCGAGTCCGCCCCCTGCCTTCGTATCGACTGGGACACCGTTCACGTAAAGCGTGAGTGTTTGCCCGTTGTTGACGCCGGCAACATGAGTCCATTCATTCGGTTGGATCACCGCGCGAGGGCCCTGTCCATCCTGGTGAACATCGAAGAACACCTGGCCTGTCTCAGTTTTGATCTGCAAGCGAAAAACACGTTGAGCGGCTCCATGGCCGGCAACAACGGACCATGGATGAGGCAAAGCACGCCCGTCCCAACGAATCCATGCCTCGACAGTGACGGACTCAAAGTAGAAAATATTGTCCGGGCGACGAATTGAGACGTGTTGCCCGGTTCCATCGAACCCCATTGCTGCACAGGTTGTACAATTGGACTCACACCCATCACCATCGGTGAGATTGCCATCGTCACAGTCTTCAACACCAGCGTGGATAATTCCATCTCCACACACCGCGTTCGTACAGTCACTCAGGCAACTGTCGGTGTTGATATTGTTGCCATCATCGCATTCCTCAACCCCGTCGTAGACAAACCCATCTCCGCACGCTGCCGTGCGGCAACCCTCGACACATTCATCGGTGTTATCGACGTCGCCATCATCGCAGTCTTCGACGCCTCGTCGGAGATACCCATCACCGCAATGAGGAAATCGGCACCCACTCAGGCAATCGTCACCGTCATCCAAGTTGCCGTCATCGCAATCTTCTGCACCAAATTGGACGATGTTATCACCACACTGAGCGTTGATGCAGCCCGTCAAACAGCTGTCGGTATCAATTTCATTGCCATCGTCGCAATCTTCGATACCTAGGTACACAAAACCGTCACCACAGACATTAGACGAGCAATCTCGTTTGCACCCATCATTATCGTTATCATTGCCGTCGTCGCACTCTTCAAAGTCTGGCGATTCAAAGGGCAAATCCGCACGCACAACCCCGTCGCCACAGGTGGCCACTTGGCAATCGGTCTTACACCCATCCTGCTCAATGTCATTTCCATCATCACAAGCTTCAAAATCGGGATTATCAGAATCGACGTCAGTTCGTCGAACGCCATCACCGCAACGGGCCAGGGTACAGGTGTTCAAACAGCCATCGTCGTCATTTCGATTATTATCGTCGCATGCCTCGACCCCGTCCTGAATAAATCCATCGCCACAAGATGCGACGACACAGGTGCTCAAACAAGCGTCGGTTTCTATGTCGTTGCCGTCATCGCAACTTTCTTGATCTGGACGTACGAATCCATCACCACAGACGTTTACAACACACGTGCTTAAGCAAGGATCGTTATCATCTAGGTTTTCATCGTCGCATTCCTCGGTCTCCAAATTGACGAAACCATCACCGCACCGACTGACTTGGCAATTCACAAGGCAAGCATCATCATTCTCCAAATTACCATCATCGCAGGCTTCATACAGTTCATCCGTCGGCTCAAGATCGGTCCGCAGAATCCCATCGCCGCAATAGGCTGATCGACAGCGATTCGAGCAACTGTCGGTGTTCGATAGATTGCCATCATCGCATTCTTCTCGGCCTGCACGGATGACACCATCACCACAAGCAGCAGACCGACACGTGTTCAAGCAGGCGTCCGTATCGACTCCATTGCCATCGTCACATTCCTCGAATCGTGGATCGTCAGGGGCAACATCGACTCGGATAATGCCGTCACCGCAGCGGGCACGCTCGCAGGTATTCCGGCACCCATCATCGTCTCGACGGTTTTGATCGTCACATTCTTCCACGCCGACGCGTATGATTCCGTCGCCGCAACGGGCGGCCTCGCAACTATTTAAACAATCATCGGAATCGTCCACGTTGCCGTCATCACACTCTTCTACCCCCTGGATAACCACGCCATCACCGCAAACGCCGAGGGAGCAATCGGTTCGACATAAGTCGGTTTCAACCGCGTTGCCATCATCGCATTCTTCAACATCGACGAACACATACCCATCGCCGCAGGTTGCCGACTCGCACTCGTTGGTACACGCGTCACCGTTGAAGTCGTTGGCATCGTCACAAACCTCGAACCCAGCGTGGATTATGCCATCGCCGCACCTGGCCGCTTGACAGTTTGAGCGGCATGCATCCGTGTCAATATCGTTGGCATCATCACAGTCCTCGACACCGGCCCACAGGAGTCCATCTCCACACCGCGCAACCTGACAGGTGGACGGACAATCATCGGTCTCTATGCCGTTTCCGTCGTCGCATTCCTCACGCCCCTCTCGAACGAAGCCGTCACCACAGTATGCTTGGGTACAGGTTGACGGACACGCATCTGAATCATCGTCATTTCCATCATCACAATCCTCTATACCGATTTGAATTACGCCATCACCACACTGGGCAAACCGACAATTATTGAGGCAATCGTCAGCATTTTCATTGTTACCATCATCGCATTCTTCGGTGCCCTCATGGACGATACCATCACCGCATCGCGCGGCTTGACATCCCGTCAAACAGCCATCTGTCTCGTCCGTATTTCCATCATCACAGTCCTCGACGCCGACATGGACAATTCCATCGCCACATTGAGCAAGGACGCAGTTGTTTAAGCACCCATCGGTCATCAAGTTGTTGCCATCATCACACGCTTCGACACCGTCTTGTACAACGCCGTCTCCGCACCGCGCTGCGCGACAATCGTTCTTACACTCGTCCTCATTGACATCGTTGGCATCATCGCAATCTTCCGTTCCGATGTGGACGATGCCATCTCCACAGCGCGCGGCGACACAGGTCGGAAGGCACGAATCCGTGTCCGATTGATTGCCGTCATCACACTCTTCTACCCCCACTTGCACGACACCGTCACCGCAACTGGCAGGCGAACAATTATTTCTACATTCATCGCCATCGTTCTGATTGCCATCGTCGCAAAGTTCATTGTCGGCATGGACGATGCCATCACCACAGCGCGCTCGGAGACAGTTATTCAAGCAAGCGTCTGTCTCAACCGAGTTGCCATCATCGCACTCTTCATCACCTTCGACCTGACCGTTTCCACATTCAGCGCTGATCGCGACGTCCGGCGTCATCGCATCAGGTTCAGACGTAGACGCCGTCTCGCTCCCGCAGCCACAGCAGATGGCAATCAAAAATAGGCTTAAATAAGCGCAGAACTGCTCGGATTGACCGGCGTGAAATGAAAACCTGATCACTTTGTCTCCCGCGATTTTGTCTCACCGCACTACGGTACTATGATCTGGCGGTCTGCGGCGAGGCAAATCCCGGGACATGGATTGGAAAACGAGGGCCGTCTATTTGGCCGGTGCGGAATCGACCTCGTCGCGGTCTGCAGCGAGTGCAATCGCGGGATATGGATTGAAAAACGAGAGGCGAAAGTCCGACCGGTTTGGAATCGACTAGTCAAACTCCAAGACGTGTTTGAGCGGTGTTAAGTTGACCTCATCGATCACCGTGCCGGGTCGCATAGTCAGAATAGATGAGACCACATCAGCGACATCGCTTGGCTCAATGGCATGCTCCGATGCTGGGCCAGGCCGAAATCGTTGCTGCTCGAAGAATGGGCTGCGCACAACGCCTGGGTTGATCAGCGAGACCCGCACGTTTTTCGAGCTACACTCAGCCCTCAAAGACTGAGCGAGCCCCCTCAGACCAAATTTCGCCGTGCAGTAAAGCGCGCCTTTCTTAGCTCCCCTGAGAGCCGATTCTGACCCCATGAAAATGAAGTCACCTAATCCAATTTTTTTAAGATGAGGTAGGCATACTCTCGCCAAGTGGACATGAGCTAAGAGATTTAAGCGGAAAAACGCATTCACTTGGTCTGCCGAAACAGACTCCAAAGGCTCGAAAAGACCAGCACCGGCGCAGCTGATCACACCATCGATAGACGGGTTATCCTTGACGACTCGCGCGAGTCGACGGGGCAGGTCATCGATGGCAGAGAGATCGATGGAAACGCCCTTAAAGGCATGCTCGGGATCATGCACCTGAACTCGTCTCGCCACGCCGATGACACGGTGACCATCAGCGAGCAGCCTGCCTACGATGGCCTCCCCAATTCCGCTGGAGCTGCCGGTCACTAGGATGGTTCGCTGTCGACTCATCGCACCTCGGGTAAACATTGAAAAAAGATGGAATCATCCAGATAGGCACGCAACTGGTCTGAACAGTATGCAGCCATGTCAGACTCGATTCCGTCAGGGTACGCCACCATACCATTCTGAAGGTGCATCGCACCAGAAAACAAGGCTTCATCTGGATATAAGCTTACGATATCTTTGTACATTTTCTTCGGAAACCGCAATGGACCGTAGCTTACGCTATGAATCCGATTTCGTGGTACAGCTGTAAAGACCGCATCGAAAAGCCGCCGATAATTGTCCATCCAATTGGCCCCGTAAATTAACGGATCGAAACGCAGCCCGATGGACCAGCCTTGCTGGGCCAACTGAGCCATTGCATCGATACGACGTTTCACGGTTGGGGCCTTATGTTCAACAGCCTGTGCCACCGTATCGGGTGTCAAACTGTACGCGACAACACAGTTTTTAAACGGAGCTGAATCGACGAGCGGCCGGGTTTGAACGCTTTTAGTCCTCAACTCAAGCCATGCCCTTGGTCTTGCCCTAAAAAAGGGCAGAGCAGCCTCTACAAAGCCTGTGAGAGACTCCATGGCTAGTGAATCGCAATCGTAGCCGGAGAAAAAATAGTGGTCCTGGTCTGGCAAACGCGCCAACTGCGCCTCAATGTCGTCGAAAAAATCCTCGTAATTGACGAATAAAACATAATTGGCCGACCGATACATGCCCTGCAAGAAACAGTAACGGCAGTCGTAGACACAATTGAGAAGGTGGGAGAAGTAAAAGTTGTTCTCGCCTCCGATTCCGTAGCCAGGCGGTGTGGGCAAGACTCGTGAGGAAAACTTGTCGGCCAAGATCAGGGCTGGCTGTTTTTTCTGTAATCGAAAATTTTGATTTCGCCGATTGAACACTTCGCCGTACCGCTCGATTTCAATGATGGATGCCCGCGGATATCGTTTGAGCACGGCACGGGTGCGGGGATGGTCGGCTACGCTGCGTTCGACATAGATTCGCTTACTCATTTTGAGTCCAATCGATAACCTCATTATCAACCAGACGACGAAGGCCTGTCAGCGCGTCTGATGCCGTCGAATATGTATTTACCGTACCCAGCGGGGAGCCCGGAAGCCCGAGGGCATTCCAGCGGCGACAAATGGTTTTCAACTGGTGCTGTTGTGCGACGGTAAAGTGAAGATTGATCCCGTCGAGATCGAGTTCGACGGGCTCAATGCGTTGTGCTTCTTCTCCTGAGAGAACAAGCATTGAATCCGCCAACTGGCGTAAGCTTGCCCCATGGTTTTCTATCCAGCGACCGACTTGCTTCCGAGATGGAAAAGACGATTTATCCACGCCATGGTCCGATACGATTTTAACGACGGACACCAGTTCACTGGACGATAGCCGACTCGCGATTTGGAAGAAGCTGGAGGCTTCCATATCGTAGAGGGAGGTGTCGACCATTGTTTCTTGTGGCACATCAACCGTCGTCAAATTGTTCGACTGAAAGGGATGTCTGATGACCGACTGCGGATAATACCGGGCACCGCTGCTGTACTCGATGATTTGATTAACCATCCAAGCCGAACCGATGGGGTGACTGGCATGCCCGGCAATGCCCACATTCAGCCAAGCGATATGAGCGCCCCCACCCAATTCATGGTAGGCATGCATCGCGGCAGCAGCCCCCAGATTGCGACCGAGCCCGCTGACCACAAGCAGCTCACGCCCGCTGGCCGAGAAAAAAGTTGGAAAAGGCGACGGATGCCGGGATGGAGCAAGACCGAACAATTGACACAGGGGACGCGCCTCTGCGGGCAGGGCAACTAACCAAACGAGACGCGGTTCAAATTTCATCCATCGACTCCAAAAAACCGTCCCATAAGGTATGTTTCTCACCGTATAGGCTTAAGACCTCTTGATTACCACGTTTGCGAGCCCCATTGAGCAAAACCTTGAGCTTGGCCATGAGAACCCGATGAGTCTGCTGGGTTTGGACCGGGTTCAGTTGCCCGGTTTCGAGAAGCGACTCTAAAGCCTTAATCCGGAAGCGATCCATGCCCCAATGGAGGCGAGATAATTGGTCGTCATGGCCTCCATATTTTATGATCATGGGTTGGTCGATGAACAACACCGGTTCATGGGCACATATCCGAAGCCAGAGATCATAATCTTCGCACGCGGGCAGTCCTTCATCGAAGCAACCATAGACGTCGAATAACCGCCGGTGAATCAGTGCACTTGACGGGGAGATGCAGCACAATTGCAGGCTTCGCCGAAAGACGTCACCGCCGGATTTCTGATGTTTCTTCATCTGATTGACGCGAACGCCGTTACGGATCCAAATTTCTTCCGTGTGGCAGAAAGCAAAATGGGGTTGTTCATTGAGTGCCGCGAATTGACGAGCCATTTTTTGCGGGAGCCATTCGTCATCTGAATCGAGGAAAGCAATCCACGGTGTATCAACCATGGAAAGACCACGATTTCTAGCCGCACTGACACCCTGATTCTCTTGTCTGATCAAAGTCACCGTCGGGTAGTGCGTTTCCATCATTGTGGCGGACTCATCTGTTGAGCCATCATCGACCACGATCACCCGCTGCGCTGCTCTGGTCTGGGCAAAAACCGAGTCGAGTGCTCGCCGGAGTGTATGAACACGATTGTAGGTCGGGATCACAACCGAATACGCGTCGTCATTTTTGCACAGAGAGTCCATGGGTTGGATAAATACGTTCTGCGGACCTGTTGTCAAACAGATTTCTTCAGCTTTGACTGCCTGCCGAATAGACCTATCGCGTTTCGCTGCCAGCCAAGCCGTTGACAGCCCCATTGCTCCGGTCCCCAATTTAGCTATAATGCGGTGATTTAAGTTCGCCTGAGGGGAAAAATGCGGTCTCCCAATTCGACTCAAAATCTGTCGCGTTGTCTGGCTTTCATGCTGTTTTTCATAGCCCCGTGCTGCATGGTTGGTCCGAGTCAAGCAAAGCTTGGATGGGCAGAAATCTCGTCGCCCGCTGCGTTTATGAAGACCTTAGCTGCACAGCGATGCCCGAAGGCCTTTGCCATAAGCTTATCCAAGACAACCATCTATTGTCTTAAGACAAAACTCACTCTCCCAAAGGCCGATGTCACACCCGACTGCGATGGGCTAGATCAGGGTGTTCTGGGTTTTTCTTGGGTCAGCAAAAAGCGGCCAAAAAAACCGGCTTACAGCTGTCCGGATGGGGCGAAAAAAACGGTCAAAAACGGGGTGTCTTATTGCCGATTTGAAGCACTGTTCGTGCCGACCGAAAACAAAACCTTGCGGCCGTACTGCAGCTATTTAAAGCGCGGTTATATCGGCTATTCCTATAGTCTTTAATGAAGCGAATGCGGGCGACGGGCGACCCTAGAGTTCAGCATTGAGAGCAGCCAACATGGTATAGCCTGCTCTAAAGACAAATTCGTAGTTCCTGTCCAAGAGCTGTTCGCATGCCCCCTGACTGATGTGGACATAGAGTTCGTCTTCTCCATCGGGGACGAAAATTGTGTATCGAAACCTCAGGTGTACATCTTGGTTATTTTCTTCAAAAAGTAAGTCTTGGTTGGGCACGTATTCTAACGGAATACCTGGGCCACCGACCGCATTTCGCCGCCGAATCCACGCCGTTGTCCGCTCGGCGGGAAAACCACCGTCCAAACTGCGGTCAACGGGGATTTCCAGCCGACATACGTAATCGAAGGCGAAATTCCGGAAAAAGTCTTGATAGGCCTCTGGTGTATTATTGGTCAGCAGGTTCTGATTGGGATCGGTCACGATATATCTCATCACGCCTTCGCCATCACGGTCGCCAACGTACAAACCCCAGATCTGATCAACAGAACGTTTGACATTATCAGCCATGTTTCGCGCCCTCTGAGGCCCTTCTGCAGGGCTTGGCACAGTGGGCTTGCCATCGGACACAAAGAAAATGATTCGCGCCCCCCATCGCTCACCGATGAGTTTATTTCTCGCCACACGTAGGCCTTCAGCGTAGTTGGTCTTCCCATTGACCTCATCAAAGGGCGGGTCGTTTTCATTGATAGCACGTGTCAAAATGCCTCTTTGGTTAAACGTCAGCTCTCGAATACGCCGACTGGCGACCGTTCCTGTCGCAAACAGCGTCAAGCCAACATTGACATTGCGGGCTCGCCTCAAGAATTCTGTGAGTGCCGTGCGCAATTGCTCAATCCGGGTCCGATCACTTCCGTCTGTCATGGGATCTTCCATGGACGCCGAATAGTCCAAGACCAACTCAACATTCGGGTAAATGGGAAAGAAATCATCGTAATCGGTGACCAGCTCATAGAGCCTCATGGCACGCCCGCGGCGGGTAATTTCAGTATCGACCCCCCACTGCCCGAATTGCCCTTCTATCCGGCCGACCTGACTGTCTTGAAATGCATACAGCATCCAACGGTCTTCATTTTTTGGCTCGCCCACAGGACAGGGGGCCAACCCCTCGCCCCCATTTAAGGTGTGGAGTTCATTGATGAACTCGCCTCCATAATCGATATCGCATCGGTGATTGAGCCCATACATCCGAAACGCTTCCGCAGACCCGAGGGCCAACGCATCGGAGCGCACCTGAGCCCGCAGCCGTTCCAAGGATGCCAAACCGTGGAAATAGCCGATTGCACCAAGGACAAAAAGGGCGAGCACAGTCCAAGCGACCGTGATGATCACAACAGAACCGCGCTCAGCCGCTTTAATTCTGCGCCCATTGGACTTAGGAAGGCGCCTCACCATTAATCGATGCGCCTTACTCGGCCTAAGCGACCTGATTGCTGCGGCCGTGACGAGGTCGAGCGGCGCGTCGACCCACGCCGAGAGCGCCGACCCTGCCCAAGTCCTTCGTAGTCATCGAGAATGATCTTGGCCTCTGTTGCAGTCAGCGGGGCCACCTTCATCGCCGACCGTTTTTGAGCCTGAATGGCAAAGAGCATGCGATAAGCTCGCCCGCTCTCTGGAACCAGCGTGTCTCGGCTCGCACAACCCGGTAAAAGCAACATTGCAGCCGCACCGATGAGTAAAATCAATTTGTTTTTTTGCATCAGTTCGTCTCCTTTTGAGCGGAAGATTCTGCGCCCAGTGCCTCTAGGTTCTGAGCAGCATCTTGATTCTTTGGGTCAGTGATGAGGGCTTGCTTGTATAGTGTCCGAGCCGCATTTGGGTCGCCTTTAAGCTCTTGAGCCAAGGCAAGATTGTTGAGAATCCCTGCTTCGTCGAGAACCTGTCCGAACGCACGCTTAGCCTTCGCCTCCTGGCCCAATGCAGCGAGAGCAAATCCCAGATTTATGAAGGTGACCCGCGCACGCGAATCAACCTTAATGGCCGCTTCATAGGCATCCACCGCCTCCTGGTAATTCCTCTGCAAATAGAGTGAAAATCCAAGATTGTTGAGTCGAGCACTATGGTCGGGCGTCAGTTTGGTCGCCCTCTGATGAGCTCGAGTTGCCTTGTCGTGCTGACCGAGAAGATTCAAAACGATCCCCCGTCCTGCATGCGCTTCCGCAAGCTTTGGATCGAACTTCAAGGCAAGGGTGTAGACCGACAGGGCTTGTTCTAAGCGGCCACGCTCACGGAGAACTGTGGCACGAAAACCGTGCAGCCGGGCATCGTTAGGTACGTCTTTTAAGGCCTGATTAATCAAGGGAACCGCGCTGTCATAGGCATGGCTATCAAGAAGTGTTTTGATAAGAGAGTGGCGTACACTGGTCCGTTTCTCAGGTGTTAATTGACCCACCTCTGGTACACCTGACGAGGACCGAGTGTCCGGGCCACCGCCGCATCCAAGGCAGTAATAGACCATCAATACAGAAATCAACCTAATCACCAAATGACTCCAAAACAGCCACAATGGCTGGGCCAAGGACCATCAGCAGTGCTGAAGGCAAGAGACAAATGGTCAGGGGCAACGTCATGGCTGCTGTGACCTTCCCTGCCCGTTCTTCTAAAAACAAGCCCCGACGCTTTCGAGATGTCGCCGAATATTGCTTCAGTGTTTTCGACAAAGGGGCACCTAGACTCGCCGATTGAATCATCATCGAACACATGGTTTTGACTTCATCCACCTCGACGCGCTCAGACAATTTACGGAATGCATCAGCCGTGGGTAGGCCCGCCCGAATCTCTCCGACTAAAACGCTGAGTTCGTCTGCAATATCTGGCGCGCTGCCGCCTAATTCAGCCGCCACTCGGCTCAGGGCTTGCTCCAGACCCAATCCGGCTTCGATACACGCTTCTAAAAGATCCAAAGCGGTAGGTAATGCGAGTTCGATTCGCTCTTGGCGGCCCTGGGCTTCGGCTCGTAAAAGCATTTTTGGTGCGAGAAATGAGCCCCCCAAAATGAGCGGCACCAGAATGGCTGCCGCTTGACCGAAAACAAGCACCAGGAGCGCGCAGAAAAGCGCGCCACCGAGAAGGACGTAGACTCTCTTTGCGAGATACTTGTCCATGGCATCACGTCCACGTCGACCCGCATAGAACATCAATCGGGAGAGTTCATTGAAATCTGATGTCCCGGGCTGTGGCCGAAAAGCCGCTGCGAAAATGCCCGATAGGCCTCCAGACGGCTGCCAGGCCGCGATCAATTCGCTCAGCTTTTCATTATCGCCGGCGCGCTCGGCTTTTTTGAGAGTGGAGGCGTAGAGCCAACGCTGAACGGCTAAGGAAATGGAGATCACCAAGGCCGCAGCCACCAGGCCAAGTGCGACCATAGTCGTCTGTTCGGTCCATGCATCAAACATCAAACGCCCCCCCCTGGGTCAACCAATTTACGGACCCAAAGAACGCCGCTCACATACAGGGTGATAGCGACCAGAAGAATGGCGATGCCGGCACCCGCATTGAGGAGGCCGCCGACGTAATCAGGGGCGGCCATTGCAGTCAGGCCTAGAAACACCGGAGGCAGGCCACAGAGTATGCGGGCACTCATACGACCTTCGGCGGTCATGGCAGCGAGTTTTCGCGCGTATTGAGATTGCTCGTGTAAGGCCTCAACCAACTGCTCGAGGACTTCAACCATATTGCCGCCTGTCTGCTGTAGAACAACGACCGCAACAACAAAGGTCCGCACTGTTTGCAATCGCTCTAATCTCTGGCCAAGTCGAAGAAAACCCACTTCAACACTGCGTCCAAGCCGAAGTTCATCTGCCAGGATCTGAAGCTCGCTGCGCAACGGTCCAGACATCTCGTCGGCTGTCGTCGCGATGGCCTTGGGCATGGCATGACCAGATTTCAAAGAGATGATCAAAACTTGCAGGGCCTCAGGTAGGTTCTTCTCTATCTGAACCAAACGTTGACGGCGCCGTTGGTTCAATCGCACGAGAGGCAAAATGCAGCCGATGATTGCACCCAGACTCAAGGCGACCAGTGAGCCACCGGCAACGAGACCGAGTACAGCACCGATGAGAGCCCAGTTGATGACTTTCACAAGGAAGGGAAAAATCTGTTCTGGTTCTCCAGCCTGCCGAAGCATATCGTGAATCGATGATCGCAATGAGCCAGATTCATCAACCTGTTTGAGTAAGGTGACATCCTGGACAGAAGACGCCCCACCCAAGCGTTCGAGAAGGGCATTGGCCCGGGCACTCGAACGGCCCCGACCAAACCAATACAGCGCTTGCAACACGCAGAAAACAGCAAGGCCTATGGTGACAACAACAGCCGTCATCAATATCCCTCTTTCGGTGGCGTCAATGCGCCTACACGGTAAAACTTATCGAGAAATGTACTTTCTGAAATGTAGGCATGCTCACCGATGATACGGCCATTGGCATCCATTCCTGTCCGGTCATAGATAAAGACCTCTTGGGTTTTAATCTCGCCATCTTCGACAGCCAATACCTCCATGATGCTGGTGATTCGACGGCTGCCATCGGGCAGACGTGCGGCCTGCACGATCACATGCAAAGTCCGCCCAATAATTTGGTTCAATGTCTTTGGTGGTAATTGCCCACCGCCCATGGTGATCATGGTGACCAATCGTTGAAGTGCATCATCTGGGGAGTTGGCATGCAAAGTTCCCATGGAGCCTTCATGACCCGTGTTCATCGCTTGTAACATGTCCAGAGCCTCAGCACCGCGGACCTCACCGACGATGATGCGGTCGGGCCGCATGCGAAGTGCATTTTTCATTAAATCGCCGATGGTGATTTGTCCCCGACCCTCCATGTTGGCCGGTCGACTTTCCAATCGAACCGTGTGAGCACCCTGGAGCTGGAGTTCGGCCGAGTCCTCAAGGGTAATGACGCGCTCCCCATCCGGTACAAAGTTGCTCAATGCGTTGAGTAATGTCGTTTTCCCGGCACCGGTCCCACCGCTCACCAAAATGTTACACTTCGCGATCACGGCGGCTCGGAGATAATTGCGCATGTCGTCATTCATGGCACCAAAACCCACCAAGTCGTCGATCGACAGAGCCTTGGTGCCAAAACGACGAATGGATAAAGCCGCACCATCTAAGGCCAATGGCGGTATGATGGCGTTTACCCGTGAGCCATCCGGAAGGCGCGCATCAACGATTGGCGACGATTCATCGACACGTCTACCCACCTTGGCTGCGATCCGACTAATTGTGTTGACTAAATGGAGTCCATCACGAAATCGGACATGGGCGCGTTCCAGGCGGCCATGGCGCTCCACATAGATGGTGTCTGGACCGTTTACGAGGATGTCTGAAACCGCAGGATCACCCAACAACGCCTCCAAGGGCCCGAGACCGAGGATCTCGTCCAAGACAGCTTGGCAAATTTCTTGACGCTCGTAACTGGAGAGCTTGAATTCTCCCTGGTCGAGTAGCCGCTCGATCTCTGTACGAAGATGCTTTCTTTTTTCAGCCTCATCGAATTGACTCAGGGCCGCATGGTCAATTCGGTCAATGACTTTCCCCTTTATTATGGTCGCGATGGCACCGACGTCGTTTTTCTCCGCCCGAGCAGCCTTGGGCGCGAGCCGATCTGACAAGCGTTTTGACATCAAGCACCGCCCTTCTTGAATAGGCGCCGAAAAAAGCCTTTCTTTGGAGGCTCAACCCGAGGCAGTCCCGCAAGGTCCCGAGCGATATTCTCAAACAGGATGTTGGCCTCATTTTTTGGATCGACATGACTCATTAAGACGCCATCATTCAGACAAGTCGCCATGTCTGCGTACTCAGGTACGGACCAATCGATATCACGCCCAAACGCCTGGGTAACCGCTTCAAGAAACACGTCGTCGGGCTCGTTATTTCGGTTCAGCAGGAGTTTCAAACGATCCGAGGGATAGCCAAGTCGCCGAAACAGATCCGTCGCTCGCAAACCGCATCGAAGTGACGGCACATCGTCGTTCGCCACCAAAATGATCTGGTCGGCTTCATCCATCGTCACAATTGAGTGGTCGCCAAAATCCCTCAGTCCGTCGATCAGAACAAAATCGAAAATGCCAGAGAGTGCTCTTAATACATTGGGTAAGCCATCGGGGCCGACCTGTTCTATTTCAACCAAATCCGGCTGGTCTAATAAGTAGACCCCGCTGCTATGCTGTGCGATTGGAAAGTCAGATACCGCCTCGGCGCCGATTTTTACAGCCTGGGCTAAGTTGGCAAGACTGCGTGTTGTCTGCATGCCCAAGGCGAACGCTGTGCCACCCATTTGTAGGTCCATATCAACAATACAAACCCGGTGACCTAAAGCACTCAAAGCGCCTGCGATATGAGTCGTAATGACCGTTGCCCCGACCCCGCCTTTGGATGCAAAGAAAACAATCTTTTTGGCCAAAGCGGGAGACACAGTTGATGGCTCCGAATCTGCAACACTTGCAGTGGTCTCGAATGAGTTTAAGTCAACAAGTCCTGCGCCGGTGTCGGGCAGAACCGCATCCTGAGTTCTGACCTCGATTTCTGGATCGGTTGTTGCCGGTATAGGGGGAGGTGCCACGGCTGGAGCGGAGGCCTCTGACTCAAGTCGAGACTCAATGTCCTTAAGGCGGAAAACAGCCGTGCTGTCGGTCAATATCCGCCGACCAAAGCCCCTTTGCTGTTTGCGTTTAAGCTCACTCATGACACCACCATCCCCAACAATTACCGCTGAAAACCCAGACGACCTGAGGGGCGTCGTCTCTTCTTGACCCGCCTCCTCTTCGGTTTTGTCGCCGTTGGTGAATCTATATTGAGAAGAAACATTTGCAGGTCGGTTGGGTCTGTTGGTCCATCTGACCCCGGTAAATGAGGAATTTGACTTTGCTCCATTGGATCGACGAGTCGAACCGTCACAACCACCACCAATTCAGTTTCCTGGCGCTCAAACCGCTTGCTTTTGAAGAGAATACCGATGATGGGCAAACTCGATAAGCCCGGGACAGCTGCGGTGATCTTGCTGAGTTCATCGATGAGCAAGCCAGCGATGGCAAAACTTTGGCCGTCTTTCAGACGAACGGTGGTATCGCTTGATCGTCTTTTGAAGCCAAACGTAGAGACCCCGCCGGGTCCCCGCAAATTGAAAGACAAGTCAGGAGCACTGAGAGCCACCATGGTATTGAGTTGAATTGTGCTGTCAGAGAGCACGGTGGGTTTGAAAGATAACTCGACACCGAATTGCTTGAATTCAATGGAGGTGTCATTTAAGCCATTGCTTTTCTGAAACGGGACTTCCCCACCCGCAAGAAAAGTTGCTTGCTGGCCACTCATGGCCACCAAGGTGGGCTCGGCTAAGGTTCGCGACAGATTGTGCTGTGCGAGCATACTGAGGGTCGCCGCGAAGGGAAAAGACCCGAATTGAGTCCCAAAAAAGAATGTTCCGAATGAATTGGCGGCAGGCATGGCTCTGACAGCACCAGGGCCGCCTGTCAGCGCTTGATCGGCACCGCGGTCTACGTTACCGATACTGGAGACCGCATTGTCACCAATACCGGCACCTCCAATGGTATCCATAGAGCCGCCACTCGGGTCTCTGACAAGTGTTATATTGGCACCCAATTCTCTAAACGAGCGTCGATTCACCTCGGCAAACTTAACCTCTAATTGGACTTGTTGTGGCGTTTTGACCGAAAGCATATTGATGACATGTGGTTGAAGGCCAAGAGCGACAAACTGCGGACTGCGAAGATATCCGAGCGCAACTTGCTCTACTTCTTTGACACGAATAATGCTTCCGACTGTCCCCGTCAAAACGATGCTACCACCGACCGCGCGGGCGACTACTCGATCGCTGGGAAACAGCTTGTCGATCTCGGTCTGCACCGCGGCCGCCGGCATGGTCACCCGAATGGCCCATTCAGCATTCCCGTTGGCGGATTTGATGAGTAAGTTGGTCTCTCCGATCTTTTTTCCCGAGATGAGGAGATCGCGGCCATAGGCTCGAAAGGAGGCAATAGACGGGTCGGTAATCTCAGCCTCACCACGAATCCCACCCAGGTTAATCACCCGACCACCTCCCAGTGGTACAGAGACATCCCGATCGGCTAGAGCACCAACGGGCAAGCTCATCAAGAGGAGCAAAAAGGCAACTGGTGTAGACTTCATTTAGGTCATCCTCCCACCATGTTTGATTTCGACTTCGCAGGCGACTTTCGACGTTTTCTCATCTTTTTGAGGGCGCGCTTGGCGCGCACTCCTGTCGCCTTGCGCGTGCGACGACGCTTCGCAGCAGCTGGTGCTGGGCGACGCACTTTGTCGTCGGCTTCAGCCGTGACTGCAAGGGATGGGTACAGAGCTTTTACATTGACTCCATCGGTCTCAATTTTTGCCTCGTCAGAGGCACTTCTGAGGACGATATCAATCTTTCCGATGCGCGTTGCGAGAGCGAGTTCCTCCGCCTCGGTCGGCGTTAACAGGAGGGTGGCAACAGACATGGCTTTTTTAACTGCCTTCTTCTTCTGTTTCGGATTGCCACGAATGAAGGTCATTCCGTCCACCGCTCCATTCACCGCAATGACCTTTACGCCTTGCAGAATCGTACGACTCGTAAAACCGCCCTCTTCGAGCTTCACTGTGCTCATGACATCGACCAAAGCACCGGGATACACCATTTTCGATGCGGCAACCCAACGCTCGATTTTGACTGGAAATGCTCTCAGGTCCTGAGGGATAAGCGGTGCCATGCCCGAGCCCTTCTTCGGATGCGATAGTCGCCCCGCCAAAACTGGCTCCCCTGCTAGGATGGTGTGTAACGGCACTTTATTTGCCGATGCAAGGAGTGTTTTCTTAGAGCGGAACGCGCCTTTGGGGATGGACTTTTTAGGCCATAACTTCAGTTCAAGCTGAGCATCTTCGATGCCAATTCCAGGCTTAAGGTCTTGCTTCGCGACGACCACGTTCACCAATGCGTCCTGATCATAGCCGCGGCCTTTCATCAGCCGCGCGAGTAGGATCGCGCTAAACAATGCCAGAGCAATGGCGACGATGGTAAATCCAATCGCCCCCAATTTTGCTCGTTTCGATTGAGAAGATCCGCTCATGGTAATAAATCCGTTCCTATTCGTATTGGCATGGCCACCTGACTCTTGAAGGCCAATGTATCGATATCGAGCAGCGGGACCGCAATGTCCGGCATACAACTCACCGAAGCTGTCAAGATATCTAAATTAATCGGTACATCGTTAAACAATTCATCGGCTGCATAGACTTCACCTCGTTCGAGGACTTCGACGGTGATTTCCATCGGATTACAGAGGGCAGCCCTGGGACTGACTCGCAGCCCCTGCTCAACGCAATCGATGGCAGTGACAGCCCCCATGTTTCGAGAGCAGAGCCGAACTGTATCTGAGAGCAATTGTTCAACTTGTGCTCTTTTCTTCATATAAGTGGTGACGAAGATAGCACCACTGAACGCAACAATGATGACGGGGAGCGACAACATGATCTCGACTGCGACGACCCCTTTTTGTCTGCGCCGATTACATGACGCCTGACGTGCTGCTCTACGTGCCGTGCCCATCAATTCCGCCCCGCGATCACAGTGGTTGACAATTCTGTGTCTTCGAGCATGTGTCCTGCATTGATGAGGTCAACCAGACACTCGATTCTTGCATTCACAAGCGGAACTTGTGCGTCTATGGAATCACCGGTGAGCGGATCCTCGTAGGTGAAGACGCGGCTGGTCAACTCCGAGATCACTCTCAGGGTGCTGCAATCATCAAAACCGCGTTGAACCAGTTGGACTTCCATACATGCGTCCATTTGATTCGAATTGATGAGGTCGGACTGAAGCGCGCAGAAACGGGCCGACTCGTGCCCCAAGCTGTCCAGCTTCACTTTGAGGTGCGCGAGGCGTCCAATGGAAATTACACTGCCCACAACTAAAATGAGGATCGGAAGCGCGATGGCCAATTCAGAGGCCGCGACACCTTTCTGATTTCGGCGTTTTTGCATCACGTCACCCATGGTACTCCCAACTCAAGCGTGGCCAAAACGGAGACCGAGAAGGCCACGGCCATCGGGACAGTCCGCGTTCGATCGCTCGTGTGAAGTGCGTCTCCATCAACATACCGGCTATTTAGAGCGAGCCATGCCGTCGATTTAAACGATTCCCTTGCTTGCTTATTTCGAAACAGAACCAGCATGCCCAGGATACCTCCGAGAATCACACCCAACAAAATGGACCAGAACGCCTCTACAGGCGTCAACCAAGCTGAACTTGCGACCACCAACTTTAGATCGCCACCCTTGTACAGCCTGATGATAAAGGGCAGGAGCATCGTTGCAAACGACACCCCGACAGCACCGAGACAATCTAGGACAGAGACGCGCCCGTACCCGGAGAGGGCGAGGGCGAGCCCCACACCAAGGAGCGAAATCGTGATTTTGTTGGGGATCCGCCTGGTCGCAATATCGCTCCAGGAGGCGACCAACAAGCCCGCGGTGATCGGGATCGACCAGACGGCATGCTCTGCACCCAACAAGGTCGACTAAATCTACTCAGTGCTGCCGGCTACTTCGCCCGCAAAGTTGTCGAAGAAACCCGATATACTTCCTCGGAATGTCACTAAGATAATGACCAAAGAAACACCCAATATTGCCACGATTATCGCATATTCGGTCGCAGTTGCACCCTCTTCGTCATTCCATAACTTTTTGAGAAAACCCATCTCTGTACTCCCATCTATGATTGCTGCTGCTCTAGTGTACCCATTTTTCATTGTGGACACGAGAACATGTGATCGCAAGCGTTACGTCATCGTGTGTGCAAACCAAATGCCAGTTTACTTCATGTGTGCCCTGAACAGACCCTATCCATCCGGACAACGTGGCCGTTTTGAGCTCATATCGGACGTTACAGAGGATTAAATTTAAGGCCGTCTCAGCGAACCAGAAACTCGAAGGACCACCAATTGGGTTCTGTAGTTCCCACCTTGTTGTCCCCGTTGATGGGCCTCGGTGTCTCAACTCTTAATCCGCTGAGTTCACATTGAGCCCGGCAACCCGACATTGACCAAAATCACCTATTCCTCCCTCGGACACAGTCCTTTGCGGTCATGTCCACCGTGCTCTCGAACCGCTTTTAAAAACAGTTTTTTGTGTTCAGACAACGTCGTCTCGAAAAGCTGGTACGGTTCATGCTAACTATTTCTGGGGACTGGACTCACCCCGGTGTGGAACGCGGGCTCCAAGGGTCTAGAATGAGTTAGCGTATACACGAAGGAGAGAACCATGAAGAATTTACTGATCATCCTGTTCGCCACGTTTGGCTTGATCGGATGCGAGGCCTCAAAAACCGACTCAACAGGCGAAGAACAGCCGAATGCCCCCACCGGCACAGCCGCGCAGTTCTTGGTCAAAGTGGATGGCGTCGATGGAGAATCGGCGGCCGTTGCTCTCGAGAACGTCTCTGTTTTCCTTACCCGATACGTCGCGCCGGGACCAGACCATCGACCAAGTTTTGGGCACGATGCGCCGGCGGGCGAGCCGGCCAGTCGTACCAATGCAGAGGGCGTGGCCACGATTGAGGTCAGTGACGAGCAAAAATACGTGGCTCGGTTCGTCGCCGATGGATATGACGATGTCTACCGTGTGATTGAAGAAACCCCGGGGATGCAGCAGCACATCCATGTCACGATGAATACTCGCCAGTCGAAAGTCATCACGATTCCGACCAGCGGCCAACTCGAAGTAACTCTTGGCGATACAACGGGGGGGTCTTTGGAGCCGGTTACCTTGATCATTGAGCCCGCGGATCTTGGATTACAGAATGGAGACGGAGAAGCGGCCACTGGCGATGTTGAACTTCGTTACCAAACTTGGGATCCGGCCGTGGATGAGCCAACATCCATGCCCTCTGACCTCATCACCAATGACGGTCCGCTGACCAGTCTAGGCATGTTTCGAGTCGAATTCTTCCAAGGGAGCGAAAGACTCAACGTACGCCCAGGTCAAACCATTGGCTGGCGCATGAAGGTCAACGAACTACTTCAGGGGATGGCGGCCACAACCGCTGAGGCTGGGCATCTCAATATTTATTCTTTAGATACGAGCACAGGTGAATGGGTAGAGGACACCGATGTCCAGAAGAGCTACGACGCCGTTGCAGGGATCATGGAAACTGAAGCCACTCACTTCTCGACCAAAAACCTCGATTTCCCACCCCCTTTCCCGGGGCGGGCCTGCGCTGACGTCGCCGTCGTTAATCAATTCGGGGAACCACGCCCGGCAAGCGTCAGTATCGGTGCTCGAGGCCCCGGTAATCTAGGCTGCAATCAAGTCGCATGTGACTTTAATAATGCCGCTGGAAGCGATTACGCTTGGCGGATCACCGCCAGTGCCGACGTTGCTGGTGTATGGCACACGGAGACAAAAAATGCTGTGAGTGAATGTGATGATGAGACCGGCGGTGTCGGCTGCGGCCTTGGCCAGTGCGCAGATGTCACGTTCACATTCTGTAACCCTCAAGACGGCGCCTGCAATGGGCGAGTTGATTGCTGCACGGGATTGGGCTGTTTCGCTGGGGAGTGTGATGTCTGCCGTGAAGTCGGAGAGACCTGTGCGACAACAGATGAATGCTGCGGTGCGACAACGGCGTGTATTGACTTCGTCTGTCGAGAACGCTGAGTCCACGGTTAAAAGATGCCTGGCGTTTAGACAGTGAAACAGGTCTAATCTGATCTCACGTGCCTGAGCAACTGAGTATCGGTCTCACTTATCTCTAGGCCTGTGTAAACGCTGCATCGCCGAGGGACTCGTGTTTAAAAGTTTTTTCCAATTCCTGGGTAAAGTGCTTTTTGGCCAATATGATGAGATGAGCTGGGATGATCTGTTCAACCTGCTCATCCTGCTCGCCCTGATCATGGGTGGCCTTATCCTCGTTCTGCGCTAATAGTCACCCCAAAAAAAATAACTCGAATACAAGGGTCCTGGCGCCCACCTAAGCCATATCGATACCGGCCCGTAGCGTGCTCGTAAAATGGCCAGCTCCTCCGTTCGGGAGCCCGTTCTGCTTCGATGGAGGTTGCTATTTGGTCAGTCGATCTGGTTTAGTGCTGCCGATGTTGCACAGCGGAGAAAGTACATGACAAAATCCTACCAGATCGCACTTCTTCCCGGAGATGGAACCGGTATTGAGGTTGCAGAACAAGCAAAGCGGACATTGAAAGCGCTGGGCGAACAACTCGGTATTGGCTTTGAGATCGACGAGATCCCCTGCGGTGGTCAGTACTATTTAGAGCATGGGAAAGACTGGCCTGATGATGCAGAAGCGCGCTGCAGAGCGGCGGACGTCATCTTGCTTGGTGCTGTTGGATGGCCCTCGCCAGACGGTACAGGTCCAGTGACGATGACCAATGGAAAAATGGCCGGCTACTCACCTGTTATCGGCAACCGCTTAAATCTCGATCTGTACGCCAATGTTCGTCCGGTTAAGCTGTTCGATGGGGTGAAGACTCGTATTTCGGGGGAACGTAAGCATGTTTGGGATGCAAAAAATGTTGACATGGTCTTTCTCCGAGAAAATACCGAAGGCCTTTATTCAGGCATCGGTGGTGTCGTTCGGCCAGGCGGAATAGGCCAAGTGGCAAGCGATACTCGAATCATCACACGAGATTCATCGGAGCGCGTCATTAGAATGGCATTCGAAATCGCCATGCAAAGAAATGGTGCTCCGAAAGACGGTCAGAAACGCGTGACGTGCATCGTGAAGAACAATGTGTTGAGCGGTTGCCGATTCTTCTATGAAATTTTTCAAGAAATCGGGAAGGACTATCCAGAAGTCGAGCAAGACGTGGCCATCATCGATGCGTTTACGCAGTGGCTCATCGGACAACCGGAATACTATGACGTTCTGGTTACGACCAATATGTTTGGCGACATCGTCACCGACCTCGCCAGTGTTCTCCAAGGTGGAATGGGTATGGCTGTCGGCTGTAACGTGGGAGACGACTACGCGATGTTTGAACCAATCCATGGTTCAGCCCCCCGCCATGCGGGTAAGGACAAGGTGAATCCTATCGCGATGCTGATGTCAACCGCTGAGGGTTTGCGCTGGTTGGGCAAGCGAAAGACCGATGCCGACCTGACTCGGGGCGGAGACGCGATCGAGAGAGCGATCAAAGAACTACTCAAAACGGGCCATCCACTCACATACGATCTCGTTGGCGATGAGAAAGCAGCATCGATGACAGCCGTTACCGATGCTGTTATTTCTCGCTTATCTGACTATCTGGCTTCGTGAGTTCATCTGCGGCGGTGTGTTGAGACCGATGTTGGTTTGAATACAGGTCTCTGACTCAACATCCAAATTCCTCATCGATATCAACGTCGTCAAACTCGCCCTCCACATCCATTTGATCTGTTGGCTCCGTCGGTGAATCCGGGTCCGTCATGTTGGATGTCGATCCCAGGACCGGAATGACGATGCTCTGTCCAACTTGAACCCGATTCAAGTCGACCTCCGGATTATATGATTGCACCAACCAAAGTGGGATTCCTCCAGATTCGCGTGCAATGCGCCAGACGGTCTGACCCTGTTTAAGTCGGTGAGACTTAAGCTGGCTCAAACCACCGTGTCGCAAGAGATATCGCTCGCGCTTCGACTCGACGGATAATGAGCGTTTGTTCTTGAACTCGACCTGCTCTGTCTTTGTCATGGGCAAGAGCAGACCGCCACCAACGGTCAGTTCATCGTTTGTATCGACACCATTCAGGCTTTCGATGATATCGATTTGCGTGTTTGACCATTTCGCCAGCTCATACAAACTGTCGCCGTGCCGAATCCTCACCTCGACCAACTCGGGCATATCGGACAAAAAGTCCGTGGAGGGCTTGGTTTTTTTCAGGCTGCTTAAAACCCCTCCATCAGTCTCGCGACTCAGTCCATCTTTAGCTTGTACCTTTGACGTGTAGAGTAAAAGGGAGCACGCGGCGACAATCAAAATATTTAAACGGTTCATGAGATACCTCCTGGGGTATTTTTCAGAGCCACTCCATTGTGACAAAACCGACTAATGCACCGACCGTGCCAAACAAATTAAAGATAAAAATCAATAAAAATTCAATTTATTATTATATTTTGATCATTTTTGATTCAATTTAAATCTAAGTAAGCCATCAAAGCCACAGTTGCTGATTGCCATTGCCGATGCCTTGAAAATCCGTTGATTTGTTACAACAATAACGACGGTTCATGCTGTTTCGATTTTTTGCTTGGGAGTCGTGGTCATGATGCGCTTCATGAGTCTATTCGCTCTATCTTGTCTCGCGGCGTGTAGCCAAGGGCGCGACGGCTCAACAAGCCGCCCCGATGCAGCTCCGGCAGCGGACGATGGAACCACGCAAGCATGTCGCCAACAAACGACCACACGCTGCGTCGACGGACACCCGACATGGATCGATTCCTGCGGCGTCATAGGTGAGAGAAAAACAAACTGTGACTCACAGGAAGTGTGCGAGGACGGCCTATGTGTTTGCGCCACGACGGGATCAGGAACGCGCGGATGCTACGGCAACGATGTCTACCGATTCAACGATTGCGGCGAACCGGTCTATCCCATAGACACGTGTGGCGATCGACAAGTGTGTCGAGATGGACGGTGTACGTCAGCGGATTGTACGCCCGGACCAGAACGTTGTGACAGAATCGACAACGACTGTGATGGCATACTCGATGAAGGCGAGCTTTGTTCAGGAGAACAGGTCTGCGCCGATGGACGCTGTGTCCAACCGGGTGAACTATGCGCCCCATGCTCGGATGATTCCTCCTGTTCGACTGGATACAGATGCTTAGGTTATCGCAGTTACCCAGACATTGGACGGGTCTGTGTGCTCGGAGGCTGTCGTGCTGACTCAGATTGTCCCGAAGGCACTCGCTGTGATGACAACGGTGTCTGTTGGCTCACCTGGTCGAGGGAATGTCAGGGTGGTCAATCTTGGAGCATCGACAGCTGCGGACGTACCATTGGTGTGGCGGAGGATTGCGGCCCTGGTGGTCAATGTAGTGCAGGCCGCTGTGTTGGTTCTGGTCGTTTGTGTGATGACTGCGCAGGCGATCGCGACTGTGATGCAGACCATTTGTGCCGAGGCTACTCAAACTATGACCATTTGCCGATGGTCTGTGTTCCAAAATCGGATTGTAATGATGATGACGCAGTGACCTGTCCAGAGGGATTGCAATGTAGCCAATCAGGCGTGTGCTGGCTTACCTGGACACCGCTCTGCGGAGACGATGGAGATGTCTGGCAACACGACACATGCCAACGACGTGTTGTGAGGGCCAATGAGTGTCGTGAGACGGCTGATTGTGCAGATGGTCGATGTCTTGGCTCAGGCGTACTCTGCGCAGAATGCATTGACGATGGAGATTGCGCACAGGGTTTTAGATGTCGGGGCTATAGTAACTATCCAGATGTCCCGAAAGTATGTGTCGAGGAATCAGACTGCGCCGAAGATCCAGACGCACGCTGTCCAGACGGCTTTCAATGTAGTCAGACCGGCGTTTGCTGGCTCACCTGGACCGAGGGCTGCGGACAAGACCCTCAAGACGTCGTCAACATAGACAATTGTGGGCGCACCGTTTCACTCGCCTCGCGCTGTGAAGACGGCCAAAGTTGTCGCGATGGGCTTTGTACCCCAGTTCAAGGCCCAAACGTGGTTGACGCGGGTGTCAGTAACACTGAGGATGGCGGTGGTCTCGATGCACAGCCCCCGCTAGACCAAGATCCATAACACATCGGTTCGCCCAGACGAGACACCCACTCCATTGATTTGACTTCGCAATCTTTCAGGGCGCGAGCGGGTCGCTGAGATGGATGCAACGCCCCGTCGAAAGTCCAACGGTTATCCAAACGACAACGGTTCATCGAACGGTCACTGACTCACCACCCGCCGAGGCTTGAAACAGCACTCTGAACCTGTTTCGATACGCTATGACGTTCACGGTGAAATCGGAGAGGTCCAGATGCTAAAGCACTGCATCACGTTTTTCTTAATATTAGGATCAAATACAATGGCTCAAAACGGTCAAAAAGATCCCTTTCAATGGCTGGAAGGTGTCGATGACCCCAAAGCACTCGACTGGGTCAAAAAACAAAATGAGATTACCCTAAAAGAGCTGAAAGGAGATCCGCGCTATCAAGATTTCCTCGAAAAGACGACGGCGATTTTGACTGCGACGGATCGCATTGCCTACGGCGCACTCCGGGGAGACTATGTTTATAATTTCTGGCAAGACAAAGTCCATGTGCGAGGCATCTGGCGTCGAACGACGCTGGCCAGTTATCAAACCGAGAATCCAAGTTGGGAGACACTACTCGATTTCGATGAACTGGCGAAGAAAGAGAAAAAAAATTGGGTTTTCAAGGGGTCCAAGTGCCTACCACCCGATCACTCTCGATGCATGATCTCCTTATCGGACGGCGGAAAAGATGCCGTGACCATCCGTGAATTTGATGTGGATATGCGGGCCTTTGTTAAAGATGGTTTTTCTGTTCCCGAAGCAAAAACTGCGGCTGCATGGGTCGATATTAACACCCTGCTTATCGGCACTGATTGGGGACCAGGCAGTTTGACTCAGTCCGGATACCCACGCGTCGTCAAGCGCTGGACACGCGGAACGAGGTTAAACGATGCAGAAACTGTTTTTGAAGGCGAAAGTAAAGACGTTGGCGTCTGGCCATGGGTCAGTCATCGTCCAGAAGGCGCCACCGAAATGGTTTATCGTGGGACAACATTTTTCACATCCGAACTTCACTTTGTACCTCAGGGGGTCGAGCCGACGAAATTACCCGTTCCACCATCCGCAAAAGCCCATGGTGTTTTCAAAGACGTTTTCCTGATTTCGCTTCGAAAGCAATGGGCTGTGCGCGGCGAAACGTACCAAGCTGGCACACTCTTAGCACTGGAATACGCGCCACTGAAGACGGGCAAGCTTGGCCATATTTCTCGACTCTATGAACCCGATGACCGAGCGAGTATCGCCTCTGTCTCAATGACCAAAAATGATGTATATGTCGCCGTTTTGGATACGGTCAAAGGCACTCTTTTTCGACAAGAAAAACGCGGGCAGAGCTGGATCCAAACCCAAGTTCAACTGCCGAAGAATGGGGCCGTGCGGGTGACGTCCAGCGATGCTTTCCAAGATACGATTTTCGTCAATTTTGAAGACTTCATCACGCCCGATGCACTGATGGCTGTCAGCCGGGACGCCAAGCCAAGAAAGCTCAAGACACTGCCCTCTCGTTTTGACAATCGTGGTGTTCGGGTCGAGCAACGATTTGCAAAAAGTGCCGATGGTACGGAAATTCCGTATTTCCTCGTTTTTGGTGCGGGTCACAAAGCCGATGAGAGCACACCAACCTTACTCTATGGATATGGTGGCTTCGAGATCAGCCTGACCCCGAGATACATGGCGAGTGTCGGAAAACTGTGGCTTGAACGCGGCGGTGCGTTTGCGATGGCGAATATTCGTGGCGGTGGCGAATTTGGCCCCAAATGGCATGCTGCCGCTAAGAAAGAAAACCGACAGCGAGCATTTGATGATTTTATTGCCGTCGCCGAGGACTTGATCAAGACCAAGGTCACGACATCTGCCCAGTTGGGGATCATGGGCGGCAGCAATGGTGGATTGTTGGTGGGGGCCACCGTGACACAGCGGCCGGAGCTCTTCAATGCGGTTGTCTGCCAGGTGCCACTTCTTGATATGATGCGCTATACCAAGCTTCTTGCCGGGGCAAGTTGGGCGGCAGAATATGGTGATCCAACAGACCCCAAAATGGCATCCGTGATCAGGAAATATTCGCCCTATCACAACTTAAGCTCGTCTAAAAACTATCCCAAGATCTTCTTTGTGACGTCGACCCGAGATGATCGAGTTCATCCGGGTCATGCGAGAAAAATGGCCGCTAAAATGCTCTCACTTAACAAAGATGTGTACTACTACGAAAATATCGATGGGGGCCATGCAGCCAGTGCAAATCAAAATCAGCGGGCCGAACGCACTGCCCTCGAATATATTTATTTATCGAAGCAATTAGGCCTGAAATGAGGCTGCCTATTTGTCCGGTGGCCAAATTGGACCACTGGTTGCTTCAATATACTCTTCGAGCTTTTTGTTGATTCGTTTGGCTTGTGTCGACTTGAGTCCAATGTTCTTGGGTCTTCGCTTTAAATCATTTTGATCGACAACCTTTGTATAGCTCTTGAGTCGGTTGTGAACCACTTTGTAACGACCATCAAAAGCCGCCACCATATCTTTTTTGGGCGTGCCATCTTTGGAGAGATACCAGGTCTCAGCAAACCGGATTCGGTCCTTGTGAGGCTCAGTCCCAAACACATAGGGCTCCAGATTGTCACCATCGGACTCGGAGGCAGCGGGTGCGCCCGCGAGAGACAGCATCGTGGGCATAACGTCCACCAAGCTCGCGAGGGTTTCCGTTCGGCCAGCTGGCCAATCGGGTGCTCGTATGATCAATGGAATCTTAATACTCGACTCATGCAAGTTTACCCCATGATACCGCCGTTTCTTGAAAAAGAGTTCACCGTGGTCTGAGGTGATCACCGTCGCAATCCGCTGTTGTCGCTCCATGACTTTGAGTCGACTCAAAAGGCGACCCAATTGGGCGTCTGCATAGTGTAATTCGTGATCGTATTTATCTTTTATAGACGTACCGAACTTGGGGCTGCCCTTGTGCTTGGTGCTGGGGTCATGGGGTCCAAAGATGTGGACCCACAGGAAGAAGTACTTGTCTTTCGGAATCTCCCTCAAGATTTTCATTGCGCGATTCACAGTGCCTCGCACTGTTCGTTTTCGTTTTGGCTGATCGTCCATGTTTTCGAAGCGATCAAAACCCGCTGCGACACCCATTTTTTCGCTCAGGAACTCCGCGTAGCCGTCGTTGATAATCGCCGCTGTGTAAAGCCCGTGCGCCTGTAAGCGTTGCGCCAACGTTGGTCGCGGATCATTGAGCGGCATGGTAAATGTGATCCGCACCTTCTCGCCTTCTCTGAGCTCGCTGGCCGGATCTTCGATGAGCCGGAACTTATTTGTCTCATAGACGGGCGTCCACTGAAGACGACGTGGATACAAACCGCGCATCATTGATGAAATGGATAAGCTCGTCCATGCGCTCGAGGCGTATGCGCGGTCGAAAATGACCGAACGGGTGGCAAATCGTTCCAGCTTCGGTGTCGTCCGTCGTTTGTATCCATAGATTGAGAGATGGTCGGCACGGACTGTGTCGACTGTGATCAACACCAATGATGTATCGGGCACTCTCGAGCCGGACGTCTCTGGTCCCATCGGCCTTGGTTTAACACCGGGCTTCACCGTCGAGGTCGGTTTCACCTCGATGTCACCAAGACGACAATTATCGTCTATCCCGTTGCCGGGTATTTCGCGCATACCAGGGTTAACCATGGGGTTAAATGGGGCACAATCACCCCCACCTAACAGACTTGAGTAATCGTCCCGGTCAACATCGGTCATGCTGCGAAGCACATCCATCGAAAAACTAACGATGGGCCGCTGCCTAAGTTCATGTATTTCATCATCGCTGTCTTTGTGAAGGTCGATAAACGAATTGAACAAGAGTGCCAAACCAATCAACCAAATGGGGCGCGTGAGAATCATTCTTGGCATTTTTTCCTTCAGGAGGAAAATCAAACCACTCGCCAGAGAAAAGACCCCAATGACCAATATGGCTTTGTGAGCCTGTGGATAAAGACCGACGAAAACACGTCGCTCGAGAATGACGAGTGCAAGCCCAAGTCCCAACAGAAACGCACCAACAGGCACTGTGAATCGTCGCCAGACTAATTCTTGAGTCCAATGTTTGCTGCCCACACGAGGTTCGATTAACCAAGAGAGTAAACCGACACCTGCGCCGGCCCCGAGGCACCCAATAATGGTCACCAAAGCGAGGCTGTTATGTTCACTGCCGAGTCGCAGAAAGGCATTCAGGAGATAGGCCAGATACCCTCCTGCGAAAAGAGATGGGGCCAACCAACTGCCGAGACTCAAAAGCCAATTTAGACGGCTGGTGACCGCGCTGAGTAGGGTCCAGTAGAGACTAATGGAGAGGCCCGCGCCGAATCCCATGCCGATGGCCAATCCAGTGTTTAGGCCGCCTAACGACCCAAAATTTGCGTCTATCCAGCTCGCAACCAATCCCACCGCGCCGAAGATCAGCATCCGCGTTCGTAATGTTGCCAGCAGACTCGGCTTCACTTGATTATCGCTATGTAGATTATTCATCGGACCCACCGTTTACATAATGCCAACGGAATTTACCAGTGGGCGATGCGCAAAGTAGACCGGATTCACACAACCAGACGCCGGAAACCACGATGCCCATGTTTCATCTTCGCGCACCATCTGCCGGTAAAGATTGAGAAATATGTATTTAGAATGGCAGTATGAACCATGACAAATCTCATCGATGCAAATTTGGCCTTATCGCCTTACCGAACCCTAGATGCAGTCTATGAGGCCACAGTGGCCCATACAAAGACCGAAGGCATGATTCGGCATACCATCGGTCGGTCCGTTGAGGGACGTCCCATTGACGCAATTCAAATTAAAAGCTCATCGACCTCCGCCAGGTCGGTTCTTGTCTGCGCAAATATTCATGGTGTTGAATTCATCGCTGTGGAGGTTGCTCTTGGGCTCTTAAAACGTGCCGCCGAAGGCTGTTTTAGAGTTGCCGAACTTCTTCAAAAAGTTGATCTCTGGATTATCCCGACCCTTAATCCCGATGCATATTTTCGAACATGGCAACAACAGGGACAAGGCGTGCTTGCTGAGTTGAGAACAAACGCCAATGGGGTCGATTTGAACCGAAATTACCCACGACCGAGTGATACTCAAAAAACGTGGCTCAAATTTGGTGGATGGCGACTGGGTTCCCAAGACCCAACGAACGCATTTTATCGAGGTGCGTCTGCCCTCAGCGAGCCGGAGACTCGCGCTCTAGCAACTCTCCATGACCAAGTGGATTTTGTCGCCAGTGCCAATCTACACTCAACGATGGGAACTTTGATACAACCTAGGGTCTTATCCCGCCGTGTCTACAAGCACTACGGTGCGCTCATCAACGCGTTTAAGAAAGGACAGACGGATTGGCGATATAAGCGAATGGCCAACATGTGGTTCGATCGTTTCACGGGCGAACAAGAAGATTTTCAACATCACTGCCACAACACATGGGCCTTGTGTGTTGAACATTACCCGGTCTGGGTCAATCCCTGGCGCTTTTGGCCAACCACCCCCCTTTTCTGGAGGTTTAATCCACGCCGACCAGGCCCATACGTCGACAGTGATATCGGAGGCATTCTTTCCTATTTCGAGTGCGCGCTTACGCTGCCTCGACCCCATGATATTTGCGCCCATCAGGCCATCAACGTCCCGACTCGGTGACTCGCCTTTTTCCATGGGACTCAGAACTGAAAATAAATAAACTGTTGAGGCGTATCCAGACTGAGGAAACGGAGAATCCAGAGGACACTGACGGTGATAATCGACTGGGCCACCCACGAGGCTTCAACAAATTTTTGTCGGAGATTATTATGCCACTTGAGCGGAGCGTAATGAATCGCATAACCGACAATGAGTACGCCCACGACAGCAGCACTGAGATTGGCTGTCCCGGGCGTGAACGAAGCCAATTGAGTGAAAATTGCGATGGCGGACTCAAAGTCCTGCGCGCGGAAAAAGATCCAGAGCATCAAGACAAAGTGAAGCGTCAAACAGGTCCTGAGTGCCCTCACGATGCCGGTGTCTAAATCCGGTAGACCAAAACGAGGTTGCATCCAAGTCCAACCGGCTGCTGACAGACGCCATAGACTCAGACCGATGCCATGAAAGGCTCCCCAGATCACAAAATTCCACGAGGCACCATGCCATAAGCCGCCTAAGAGCATGGTGATAAAAAGGTTGCGATATGTTGCGATTTGGCCACCCCGCGACCCCCCGAGGGGTATATAGAGATAATCTCTGAGCCACGTGGATAATGAAATATGCCAACGACGCCAGAAATCCTGCAAACCAATGGCTCGATAAGGCAAATTAAAGTTGGGCGGCAACACAAAGCCTAAGAGCAACGCAACACCGATGGCGATGTCCGTGTAACCTGAGAAATCACCATAAATTTGTAATCCATAACCATAAACGGTGCCCAGCACCTCCAGGCTAGAATAACTGGTCGGGTTATCGTAGACGCGATCCAGTAGATTAGCGGCCAAATAATCAGCAAAAATGGCTTTTTTCAGCAACCCACAGAGAATCATATAGAGGCCGAGTCCTGTTTGCTCTGTGGTCAGCCGCACGTCCTGTTCGAATTGAAAAAGAAGGTCTTTTGCTCGAATGATGGGGCCGGCGACCAACTGCGGAAAAAAGGCAATGTATAGAGCAAACCGAGGCAGGGAGCGTTCAACCGGTGAATCCCCTCGATAAACATCGACTACATAACTGAGTCCTTGGAAAACAAAGAACGAGATGCCGACGGGTAAGATAATGTCCAAAGGGGCCGTCGGGTAGCCGTCCAAATACCCGAGGTATGAGCGGAAGGCATCGATCAGAAAATTGGTATATTTCCAGTACCCTAACACGGCTAAATTGGCCAACACGATAAGGGTGAGCATCAGCCGTCGCAGGCCGGCCAATGGAACCTTAACCAAGGCGAGTGCACCGAGATAGTCAACCAAAGTGACTGCACCAATTAACAGCAGATACGCGGCGTTCCACGAGGCATAAAAGTAGTAACTGGCCAGCAGGAGGAAGCCTAACCGAAGCGTTCGGTATCGGGACAACCCCCAATAGATCGCGAGGACGGCAAATAGGAAAATGCCGAACTGGGCTGTGTTAAAAAGCATCTGGGTCTACTTATCCGTCTGGGCTGCGGACTTTTCGTATTCGACGGTGAGATATTTAAAGATGAATTCGCCCATCTGGCGCGACCCTTCACGGGTCAAATGAACATTATCCGCAGACAAGATTCGGGGTCTGCCTCGACGCCACTTTGACAAGACCTTGGCACCTCCAAGACGTGTGAATCGGTCAACAAATACGCAACCGTGGCGTTTAGCCTGTCGCTTTTGAATCTCCAAGACCTTGTACAAAGTCGGGCTTACACCCCACCGGCCCGTGAGCTTTGCTGCCACTGGATAATGACCCAACAAGATACAAAGCGTTTTAGTAATCAGAGGCTTGAGTCCATCGAAGACCGTCTGTATGCGCGCTTCATAGTTCTTGTTCAATCCATGTGGATAGGAGGTCACGTTTAAACCGAACCCAAAGATCAGCAGATCGGGTTTGATGGCCTGCAAAGACTGGGCAAAGGTGCCATCCGCATAGTTGTTCAAATGACTGTAGCGAGCACCATTAACTCCGATCGAGGTCCACGACATCCCCCCTGACTTGGTGTGCACCTGCCATCCAAAGACCCTCAGCCGGCCGCCGCCCATCATGCGAAATCCGAGGGACTTCGAGCATGATGCTAGCTCTACCAAGTGCTGGCTGGCGGACTTGGTTCCCTCCGTCGATACCTCAGCAACCACGTTTCCCCCGGCGACGATACTGACTTTGCTACCCTTGGGCTGTTGCAAATAGTGGAAGGTCACGACACATGGCTTGCCCACGATCTCAGACCGAAGACTGATGAACCGACTGTATCCACCTCTTGGTTCGAAACCGACGCCACCAGGCCCATAGTGACCGTCTTTGATCTCTCGCCTAGGGAACGACCGCACACGAAATTTCTCTGGTTTGCTATGTAGAATTTTGGACCGAGAATAGGAGGGCCAGGGCTTCATTGCTAATACAAAACCGGGGCCTCCATCACCGTATTTGCTGGCCGCGAGCTCTCGTGCTGTCATCGTCACCGCATCGGATGCAATTTCTGAATCTCCCAGCTGAACAACATGCACAGGGCGGCCACCAGGCCGCTTTGCCTCATCGATCCGGTCAAAGAAGGCTTGCAACTTGTGAGGGGGTTGCGGTGCTGAATGCACCTCGTCAGTTGCCCCATCTCCCGTTGTTTCTCGATTGGCGGCAGGCTTTTGAGGCGCATTGAGCCCATCGAGCGGGGCCGCCGGTGGAGCCTCACTTGGGATGGATTGTGCCATGGTCGTCGTTGTTTTTGTTGCCACGTGCTCATCTTGTGCCAGACCAGCAGTCGACGACTTGAAAGCGGGGTGGACGACATCATTAAAGTCAGCTAACTCGATCAACGAAACGTAACCCTGAGACTCTGCAACAAAAGACGATGCAAAGACGAGTGCTGTGATGGTGACAATAAGTCGAATGCCGTGAGACATTGCTCCTCCGATTGCCCGTTTGGCCCCATCCAAAAAAATAGCCGAGAGGCCTAGTGTGGATCCGGCGCGTGGGCAGCGCGTATACCATTGCTTTCGCCTACTGTCGAAGGTTTCTCGCGTCTGATGGGGCAAAAGCAAAGCGAATTGCCTTTATCCAAAGAGTCTTCTAGGCTAGGCAGCAACCCGGAGGGCATATGTGCACCAACAAGAAATTAAGTCCGCTGCTTGTTGCTATTTTAATGGTCGTTGGCTGTTGTGGCTGTACTCGCAAGACACCAGGGGAGAATCAGAAAAAGCGGCCTGTCACAAAAAAGCAATCCTCCCAAACAAGGGTGATCAGCCCTGTCGTGATGGACCGGCTCAGGCGCCATGAGAGTCGCCAAGGCGTCAACAAACCGATTTTGACAAAGGTGGTGGTCGATGGACTCTTGAGACAGAATACGTCGGAGTGCCAGGCGCGCTGTGCGTCCCAGAGACAGACCAAGAGTGAATGCCTGAGGCTGTGCGCTCAACCCAGTCAGCTCAAGCCTCAGCCCACAGCGCCGCAGCCGAAGACCGGCACTGTGGACCCAGCGACGCCATAAGAGTCAGTAGGCAAGCAAAGCGCTGAGCGCCTCATGGACATCGGCTTCATACGGCAGAGTCTCGCGCTCAAGGATCCGTGAGAAACCGATGGGAATGTCTTTGGCCCCAACGCGTTGAACGGGCGCATCGAGCCATTCAAACACATTCTGAGAGACCCAAGCGGCAATCTCTGCACCAAAGCCATTGGTGATGTGATCTTCATGAACGACAAGGAGTCGGCCTGTTTTACGAACGGACTCAGCGACCATCTCTTGGTCCCATGGACGAATTGATCGGAGGTCGATTACTTCGACCTCATGGCCTTCTTTGGCCAACTTATTGGCTGCACGAATGCTCCAATGCACGGGTGTACCCCAAGCAACGATGGTCGCGTCCGAACCAGGGCGCCGGATTCGACCCTTACCGAGTGGAACGGCGTGATTCTCGTCGCATCGAATCGTCGATGCAAACCCCTGGTTATAGAGAAACTTCGGTTCAAGGAAGAACGTCATGCCTTCGCTGCGAATGCACGAGCGGAGCAATCCGGCCGCGTCATCCGCAAATGCTGGAACGACCACGCGACAGCCAGGCAGATGGCCAAAGATGGCCTCGGTGTTCTGCGAGTGATACAAGCCACCACCGATGTAACCACCACTCGAGAGTCGCAACGTCACATTAGGACTGAATTGACCACGGCTTCTCCAATAGTCGTGTGTCATCTCGACGATTTGTTCCATTGCCGGCCAGATGTAGTCGGCGAATTGAGCCGCCTCGATAACCACGCGTAAGTCTTCTTTGTAGCGGACCATGCCGTTGGCTGTACCTACGATGTAATCTTCGGCAATGGGTCCGTTGAAAACACGAGCTGGTCCGAAGGCCGCTTCCATGCCCTTGGTCACGTTAAAAACGCCACCCTTGTCTTTACTGGCAACGTCTTGGCCCCAAATGAACGTATCCGGATTGCGTTGAAATTCCGCGTGAAGCGTTTCATTGATGGCTTCACGAAGCTTCCATTTGTCCCCGGTTTCGGGCGTGGGCGTCTCCTCCACTTGCCATGGCGTTGGCTCGACAAATGTGTCCACGCTGACGGGATCAGGGTCCGGTGATGCTTCTACACGCTCAGCTGCAGCTGCAAGCGCGGCCACATTTGCTTCTTCGACAGCCGTGAGCTCTTCTTCTGTCATCAACCCTGCATCGATGAGCGCCGCTCTGAGTTTCGGCAATGGATCGTGACTTTCTGCCTCTGAGATCTCGTCGTCGCTTCGATACAGCGTATGGCGGTCTGAATTGGAGTGAGCACCGATACGTACACATTGAGCGTGGAGCAAGACCGGTCCTTCACCCGTTCGAACATGGGCGATCGCCTCTTGCATTCCGTTGTGACAATCGACGAAGTCAGTGCCATCAACGTTGATGATCTTGAGGTTGGCCAAACCGCGATAATTGTCGCTAACCCGTGCATTCGCTGACTGCTGACTGACCGGGACGGATATGCCAAAACCGTTATTCTGGATGACGAAAATCACGGGCAGTTTCTCACGACTCGCACCATTGAGAGCTTCGTAAACATAGCCCTCGCTTGTACTCGCCTCACCCTGACTTGAGAATGCAATGCCATCAGACTCGTAATACTTAATCGCGCGAGCCACCCCGACAGCGTGCAAGGTGTGGTTCCCTGTGCAGCTGGAGACATTTTGAATCCCAATCTCAGGCTTCGCAAAGTGATTAGACATATGCCGTCCACCACCCGCGACATCGCCGTCTTTGGAAAGGCCATTCATCAAGATCTCATCGACGCTCAGGCCCGCTGCCAAACAGGTCAGGAGGTCTCGGTAATACGGGAACAGAAAATCTTTGTTGGCCCGAAAGGCTTGGCCGAGTGCCAGTTGGATCCCGTCATGACCGGCGAATGGGGCATGATATGACCACCCTTTCGCGGCGCGAATGTATAGATAGGCTTTGTCCTCGATAAGCCGACCGAGGTGAGTGATTTTGAACCACTCTCTGACCATATCCGCATCGAGGCCAGCCAATGGCCCTTGCTCGTTCTTCTTTGCTGCTTTACCCACGGAACCCTCCGCTTCTGATTGCCGTCTCAATTTCAAATTAGGAGACCTATCACGCAAGGCCTCAACGCATCATAATTCTGCTTAACATCCAATGACCATCGGATCTAGCACTGTGGCGTCTTTTACCGATTAAATTCATTCTGTCAAGGCGATGCAAACGAAACTCGGTGGGTGACAAACTTATTCGGTGGGTTTGTCGAATTTGCATCCCATCGCGGAAAGCGCCAAAAATCATCCGCTACTGATCGAAACAGTTCTGCGTAAATCCGCATCGCACCCGGTCAATTTGAGACGGTGTGACCTGCTCAAGGCCGAGTACAAAGTCCGACCCATGAAGCGAGCCAATGAGCTCAAGACCAAAGATTTCAATCAATGGAGGGCGGCTCGAGAAAACGCTTTCAATGTGAACAATGATCGCTTCGAGATCATCCTCGCGGATGCCAATACCGTCTCCGAAGAGTCGATCGCCGTCGAGCGCATCTACGAGGGCATCGAGATGGCTCATCTCTTCGGGTGAAAAAACCCCGTCGATGGCAAGTAAAACGGCGACAAGGGCGAGCACGTTGCGCCTATCACTGACGGAGCGTGGGACTAGGTTGGCTATGACGCAGTCGGCGAGGCTATCGTCACTTAAAGCGGCAACCCATCGGTCTGATTGGATTCCATCGGCCATTACCCAACGACCAGCGCGGTAATTTTGTCGAGTGAGCTGACCGGCGATATAGACCAATTCATCAGGAGAGAGGCGTCCGTCGGCCCGGGCGGCTTGTCCGAATAGCTGAAACATACATCGACCGCCCTGCCCCATGTCCGAAAACAAATCGGACCCGTATTGGAGTGCCATGGACGCCCAAGGTCTGGCGAGGGCGTCGGCATGTGTCCCAATTCGACTCGTTGCGGCTGTCGCGAGCGCAATATCGGCGATAATTGACACGCCGAGGGTGGCGTATCCGAGTACTTGGCGGCCCACAGCCTGCGCACCAGCTCGGGCTGCTGCGCGTGCTAAAACTTGCTCACCAAGGCGCCCTAAACGACTTAAAACAGTCGACAATCCATTCATGAGAACCCGCCGAAATACAGCCTGAGGTGCGACCGAACCGGTGATGTTCATCGCGATTGCTGTCACAACAGGAATCGCCATTGCGGCTGCCATGAGCAGGCGAGTCTCAATAATCCCCATGGAACTCAACATCACTTGAGTTGCCAGCAAGAGATTCGACCCCTGCCGAATATCGAGCCCGTAGAGGCTCACGAGTTGGAAGACCAGGCGTGCTCGAATTCTAAAGTTCGCGATCATGTTGTGAGGGATTGAAATGCCTAGGCCGACGAAAGGAATGAGGCTCTCTAAATTGGTGAGGGTGTTGAGTCGAATGGACGCCCAACGGGCACGATCAATCAGTTCTTGGGCCTGTAATTCGATCGGTCGTTCAGAAGGGAATTGGCCGTCGTTGACCACATAAGCCTCATCGAGGACGCCCGTGTTGAGCATCAGAAGGGCGTAGGCTTGCCCAACGACACCCGTGTTTTTGAGTTCGGAGAGGCTATCGAGCATGCCGGAGGTCAGACCGGCTTGTGAGGCCTCATGACCATCACGTCCATAGACGTCGTACTTGGCGTCGTTTCGAGCAAGAGAGCCCAGTCCGACGGCATGGGCGGTAAAGTAGCCGTCGTATAGATCATTCACGACGTCTCTGCGAAGCGAATCGAGCCAGACCAACACAGCATCAGACGATGCCGACTGAGCAACCCGTGCTGCATCTCCCATTAATTGTTCGAGATTGGATAATTGGGTGCTCACCAATTTGTCGCGTAACTGGATGAGGGCACCCTCGATCGTACGCATCTGGTCAAGAGGGTCTCCGAGAGCCATGAGCAGTCTGTCTTCAGCACCCATTAACGCCTTGAATGCGTTTATATCCTTAATCTGCCAGCACAGTTTGCTCTCGACGCTACACCCGGGGTCATCCCCTTTTTTGGGCAGCCCAAATTCTGCCCAAACGTCGCCCGATTCAGCGATTTCACCGGCAGGCTGCTCGGTGGCGCATCCCAGTGCGAATACGGTCACAAAGAGATTGATGTAGGTCATTCGCATCATAGGTCTAGCAGTATACACGACATCTTTTAAGTCGACTATGGACAGTCGATTTTCCGTCTTGTTCAGTCCGTGAGTTTGTAGACACGCACGCCGGACT
>JAYZEG010000087.1:0-11950 GCA_036337435.1 Myxococcota bacterium | reverse complement strand
TTTCTTCAAACGGCTTTTGGCGACTCCAGTCAGCGCTTCGGGCAAGTTTCGCATGGAGCCACCCGTATAGGCCGCCCACAAGCCACGATTCTTATCTTCCCGATACACGAAGTCGTCGGAGGCTGCTTCTTTGAGTGCAATATTCAAGCTCTCAAGGCTTGTATCGACAATTTCTTTTGCATCTTCATGAGACACAGAGCCCAACTTCAGCAAATTGTCCAGGTAGGCTTCGCGAACAGTTTTTCGACGTCTGATGGCGGAATATAAGACAGGCTGCGTGAAAGCGGGGTCGTCCCCCTCATTATGCCCATAGAGCCTATAACACCATAGATCGATGACCACGTCTTTTTGGAATTCTCTGCGGAAGTCCATCGCTAATTTTATCGCCTGAGTGACAGCCTCAGGGTCTTCCCCGTTTACGTGGATAATAGGAATTTGAAGTAATTTGGCAACGTCCGATGGATACGGACTCGACCGGGAATATTCTGGCGAGGTAGTAAACCCGATCTGATTGTTGACGATGATATGCAGAGTGCCCCCAACGCCGTAGCCAGGCAGCTCACTCATGTTCAGCATTTCAGCCACAACCCCCTGGCCGGCAAAGGCCGCATCACCGTGGATCAAAATGGGCAGCACCTTCTTCCGATTCTTGTCCAAAACTCGATCTTGTTTGGCACGCACTCGCCCGACCAAAACAGGGCCGACAAACTCCAAATGGCTGGGATTGAAACAGAGCGACAGGTGAATCATCTTGCCCGAGCTGGTCTCGTGATCGGAACTGAAGCCGAGGTGGTACTTGACGTCACCTCGACCCAGATGACGTGCGCCATCAACGTCGTTGAACTCGTGAAAGATCTGAGCTGCCGGCTTGCCCATGACATTCGCTAAGATATTGAGTCGCCCACGATGCGCCATCCCAATGACGGCTTCACCGATTCCATCCAGTGCCGCTGCGTCAAGGGCGAGATCAACCAAGGGAATCAGGGTCTCACCACCTTCAAGCGAAAACCTCTTTGCACCAAGAAACTTCTTGTGAATGAACTGCTCGAACAATTCTGCATCGGTGAGCTTGCTGAGCACTTGCAACTGCATATCACGGGTCATCGAAACTTTGTTTAAGCTGGATTCAACATAGGTCTGAAGCCAGTTTTTCGTACGCAGGTCATCGATATGCATGAATTGCAAACCGAGCTTTCCACAGTATGTTGTTTGTAACCGCTCGAGGATGTTCCGCAGACTGAGAACCGGTGGCCCCGATAAATTCGCGGCGGAAAACTCCTGGTCTAGGTCAGCTTCGGTAAAGCCGTAATAACTGGGCTCCAACTCGGGGTGACCAGCCCTTGGAAACCCCAGAGGGTCAAGCTTCGCCACCATGTGCCCGCGGACGCGGTAGGCGCGGACGAGCCGATCAAGGCGTTCCTGCATGATGGCCGACTGCATCGTTTGGCCAGCCGTGTTTGTCTCTATTGAGCTGGGTCGAAATACACTGTTGTCCCGTGCCTCTCGAGCATACAGTCCTTGCGCCAGCTCGCTGTGGTCGGTCCAGAGTTCAAAATACTCTTTCCATTCAGCCGGAACGGAGTCTGGGTCCTCGACGAACTGCTTATACAAGGTCTCTACAAATTCCAGATTTTGGCCTAGGAATTCAGGCAGTATTTCACTCATTTCTTGGTCCCCGCATCGCCGGTCTCATTTGGATGGAAAACACGATGGCTGCCATCTGACGCCGGCTGGTTTTCGGACAGTATCTTGTAAATTCGGCATTTCGCCAAAGTTCGTGAATTAAATCTCAATGTTCAATCGCCCTATGCGCCATATAACTCGACCGAACCAGCGGGCCAGACTCAACATGAGAAAACCCCAGTTGCCGCCCAAGTTCAGCGATTTCATCAAAGGTGTCAGGTGTCACCCAACGCTCCACCGGCAGGTGCCGCGTCGTCGGCGACAGATACTGTCCCACTGTGAAGATTTCGCAGTCGACCGCTCGCAGGTCTTGCATCACGTCAAATACCTCGGAATCGGTCTCGCCCAAACCCATCATCAATCCGGTTTTCGAGATGATGCCATCTCGCTCACCGATCCAGCTGAGGACATCGAGGCTTCGACGGTACAACGCCTGCGGGCGGACCCGGCGGTATAATCGCTCAACAGTTTCCATATTGTGGGCCACGATATTCGGTCCAGAGTCTAGGATAAGCTCTATCGCCTCTCGCTGGCCAAGATGGTCGGGGATCAACAACTCGATGGTTGTTTGAGGTACCAATGCACGAATTGCATCGACGGTCGACGCGATATGTGCGGCCCCGCCATCAGGTAATTCATCTCGATTGACACTCGTAATCACCGCATGTTGAACCCCCATCTTTGCGATGGCTTCAGCTATTTTCTGAGGCTCATCTGCATCCAACGGACGAGGCATTCCTTTTTGGACGGCACAAAATCCACACCGCCGCGTACAGATCTCTCCCATGAGCATGAAAGTAGCCGTTCCAGCACTCCAGCACTCATCGATATTAGGACACATGGCTTCTTCGCAAACCGTCACTAATCCGAGACCTGTTTTGGTGTCCTCAACCGCTGAGAATGTCCGGTTTCGATTGTAGCGAACCGTCAACCAAGGGGGCCGTGGCCCAGGCTCGCGCTTTCGGACACGCCTTTGTTCCCGGTTCAATGTGAACTTGGTCGTTCGCGGTTCTGTGATGGTGATCAGTTGGGTCATTGATTTGGTCTACTATGACAAGCTCGGTTTCATGCTTATCAGTGTAATCGGTTTTGGCGTTTGTTGATACTTTCCTCGATTAAAACGCGTGGGTCAGTCTCGCACAGTCTCGTTACGTGGATAGCAAAGCATTGCCGCAATCATAAGCCAAGGGCAAAGTGCATGGTTTTGACCGATAAACGCCAATTTATCGGGCTTGGGTCCGCAGACCACACTCCGGATACTCAAGACTCAGTAAATGGGCTCGGGCTTCAGCGATGAGAAAGCTGGAGCCGCAGACTAAGGTTTTTGGTCGCGGGTATGCCCTTGACAGTGCATCTCGAACATCATCAATCAGTTCGACTGGTTTTCTGAAAAAACCTTTCAAAGCTTGGGCAGAAATCCGACGGGGATAATCAGGGGTAACCAAGGTGATCGAATCTGTCAGGGATTCAACGATGGACGCCATTTCCCGATGGTTCTTACCCTCCATCGCCCCAAAAATGACCGGAATTCCGAGCAGCCCTTCAGCTTTCATCCAATCACCCAGTGCCCGCATCGCATGTGGGTTGTGGGCACAATCGAGAACAAAGCTCTCAACCAACTCGCAACGACCAGGCCAACAGACTTGAGCCAGAGAGTCATAAGATGGATGCAATCCGAACGCCTCTGCAGCGGCCCAAGCCAAACTCGCATTTCGGTGTTGATGAGCACCTGGAAGTGAAAGCGTGACGTCAGAATTGAGCATGTTTACTTGCCGGAACCGGGTCTTTGCGACGCTCTCTAGGGCGATGAGGCCGGGCCCGGTTGCGGCTGAAAGTCCGGGACGACCAGTTCTGAAAATTGCACTTTTTTCCCGGGCAATCTCTTCGAGCGTCGAACCGAGAACCTGAGTGTGATCTAAACCAATGCTGGTGATGCAACTAATCGCCGGCTCTGCCACGTTCGTTGCATCTAATCGCCCGCCCAAGCCGACTTCCCAGATAGCGACATCCACCTTTTCATCCGCAAAAGCCCGGCTTGCGAGACCCCAAGCCGCTTCAAAAAAAGACCCCCCATGGTTATTTGCCCAATGAAGAACTTCATCGGAGTGCTGAATGAGCCAATCGCGATGGATGGGTTGGCCGTTAATTCGGATTCGCTCCGTGAACGAATTGAGATGGGGAGAGGTAAATAATCCAGTTTTGAGTCCACAATCGCGGATCAGACGTTCCAAAAATGCGCATGTGCTGCCTTTACCATTTGTACCGCCGATAAGAATCGAGGGATACCGGTCGAGGGGACGGCCTAACGCATCATGCAGTGCACGAGGACCATCCAATGACATTTTTTCGCCAAAACGCGTCAGACTATAAATCTGCTCAAGAAAACGAGAATAGGGGGAGGTCATGGCCAAAGACCAAACTTTTTAATGCACGCGAACGTGTGAGTGGCTGGCCGGATTTGCTCACGTACCAGATAGCCTTGGTGGGCACACAGTAAAGCAAGGTCTTGCGGGCGATCGACATCGTACCAAAAGTCAAGCAGCCGATAATCGATTGCCGATTCATCAAGAATCCTCAAAGTTCTCGTCAAAACATCTGCACTGCCCCAAGGCATATCAGACGGGAATAACTGGGCATAAAATTGACGCATGCCGATCAGATAATAGCCACCATCACAGGCAGGGCCTAAGACGGCGTCGTGTGTCTCTAAAGCACGAAAGGCTTGTTCGACTCGAGCCGTGGGAAGATTGGGACTGTCGGTTCCGATCATGACAACCGCACGTTGCGAGTCAGAGAGCGCCTTAAAACAATGGGCCATGCGCTGACCAAGACTGCTGCCCACTTGGTCGCGAAGTGGAATTCCAAGCTGGGTCCAAAACTCATGCTCCGGTGAATCCCCTCGGAAAAGAACGGTCGTAAACCTTTCCGACTGATGGCGCTCAACCACGTCGCGAACGAATGCTGCATGCAATGCGGCTGCTTGGTCCGGTGGCAATTGTAAGCGGGTTTTGACCCTGCCCGGCGTCGGAGACTTGGCGAAGATTACTAGGGTTTCAGTCATGACTTAACAACGGCCTCTCGCCCGATTGTGTAGAGGATTTTAATCCCAGCTCTGACCGACCCACTAAGAGTCCCTGACACCTTACTCTTCCCGGACAGCCGACGTTTGCAACGAACTGGAATTTCACTACATCGTAATCCCCTTTTGGCAGCCTTGGCTTGCATTTCAACGGTCCATCCGAAATCTCGATCGGCCATATGGAGTCGTTCAAGGTCCGACCATCTACTTGCTCTGAAAGGACCCAGGTCGCTAAATTGAACACCGAATAGAAGCCGGATTAGACCGCATGACAATCGGTTTCCAAAATGCTGTACCGGTGTGAGCGCACCGGGTTCAATCAAGCCGCGAGTTCGAGAACCAATGACCAAGTCCGCCTGGTCATTCAAGATTGGTTGAACTAAGGCGTTGAAGTCATTTGGGTCATCAGCACCGTCGCCATCCAAGAAAACGAGGACATCTGGTGGGTCGGACCGAATGTAATCAAGGCCGGCCAAGCAAGCGGCTCCGTATCCTTTCTGCATTTCTCTGACGACGATGGCCCCATACTCCAACGCCACCTCCGCTGTTCTATCGGTGCTACCGTTGTCGGCGACGACAATTCGTCGAATTCTTAAAGACTTGAGGCCGCGGACAACATGACCGATGTTGGTCTCTTCGTTCAAAGCTGGAATGAGTACGTCAATCTTCATCTTCGTAGGCGTACTTGCCAATGATGGCGAATGCAAGTCTCGAAGATCACACCAGTGCACTTTCCACCATTTCATTTAAACGCGATTCCGGTTAGCTTGCGGGGGACACGTCATGAAAGGACAGGTCTAGTGGCTATCTCGGAACACTATGACGTCTTAATTGTAGGGCGCACCGTTGCCGGACTTATGGCAGCAACCCTTCTTGCCAAACGGCGACTGAGGGTTCGGGTTCTGGACGTCGGGTTTAGCCTTGAACCAGACCTCCCCGTTTTTGGCCTCGAGACGACCCCGTTGCTCCATCCAATGCTCGATGAAATGGGTCTTGTACATGACGTGAGAACCCGAATTTTCGGCCCGCCGACAGCCATTAATATCGCGTTGAGCGATCGACGATTTGCTTTCCCGCCTGATGCCAGGAAACGGGCTCAGATTTTGGGCGAGGTCTTCCCCGATGAGCAAGACGCACTGCTGGAGCTTTTTTCATTCATTGAGCGGTTTGGGCCAAGAATGGACAGCATGCTAGATGGCGATCTCGATTTCTCTGCTGACGGTTTTCGGGCGACTCGCGGGTTGCAGCGTCTCGCTGAGGAATCCGGTTTAGATGACCTCGTAGGTCAATCACGCTCATGGTCAAAAAATCAGGTCATCGCGGATTTTGTAAAAGCCCTGATGGTTGTCAGTGGCCGACTCGATGGAGGACCCGATTACATGACGCCGGCCGCCATTCGGAGTCTCTGGCACTTGTGCTTCGGAATTCCCCGACTGCGCGACGGACGACGCGGTCTGGAAGACTTGCTCGCACAAAAACTGCTGACCAGCGGTGGAACCATTGAAGAACACCGAATCGCTGACCAGTTTGATATCCGCCGCAAACGCATTAAGTCCATCCAAACCACAGATGGAGCCGTCTTTGGCGGGGACGCGGTCATCGTGAGTGGTGGCATGAATGCACTCAACAATTTGGCAGGCGAGCCTATCGGAGACGTGGAGACGGCCACGCTCAATCGAGTCGCTATCCCATCCTATGAGCGCCCCCAACCGTTCTTGGATCCATGTGGGTGGATTCCAAGACTTGGCGATGCACCGATTTTGGCACGACCACAGGACGGCACCGTCGCGCTGTTGAGCATTGACCAAAAAACACCTCCGATCGAGCAACTTGTGCCGGCAACCAATATCGCGCGCAGCGAAGCACTCCAATCACCATGGGCTGGTCCAGCGCAGATCGACCCCTTCGGCTTTTGTTCAGCGACACTTAGAAGCCCATTGAAGAACACCTTGTTTATCGGGGAATCCATGATGCCGGGTCTTGGTATTGAAGGCGCCTGCTTAACCGCTTACCAGGCAGCCGAAGCTGTCACGGCGTCTAAGGCAAGTCGATGGCCTTTTGGTGGAAAACTCTAAACGATCTCATTTTTTTTTACATGATGCTAGTTGACTCAATCCCCCATCGTATCGGATTTGGACAGGGCGACCCACGGTCTCGGTCTGGTGTTCATAAGATCAGTCTCAACAATAGAAAGTGAACTTTTGAGACCCATGCTTATGGGCCAACATTAGACTCTCCTGAGTCGTTTTTTTCTCGAAAAGATCAGCATTCTCAACAAAAAAAATGCATTTATGTCGTAACCCCATCTTGCCATGCACATCAAATCGCTCCATCATGGTGGAACGCGGGTTCTGCCACAACTCAAGGGGGTAGTTAGAATGACCAAGGGTGAACTAATCGAAAACATCGCGCACAGTCGCGACATGAATCTGAAGCGAGCTGAGGCGATCGTGAATACGATTTTTGACACGATGACCCATGCACTCGTCGACGGAGACCGGGTGGAAATTCGAGGTTTTGGCTCCTTCGAAGTTCGAAGTTATAAGGCGTACGTAGGGCGCAATCCGAAAACCGGTGATGAAGTGAGCGTGGCTGCGAAGAAAGCACCGTTTTTCAAAACGGGCAAAGAGTTGCGGGAACGCGTCAACGGAAACTGATGAGGTCGCAGCGACCCCGCATATCCAGACGCCAGCCTGATCAAATTCACCCAGACAACATGTCGTCATAGACCCCATACATCCGCCCAGGAGACCCGTGCATCAATTTGCTCACCTGCATGTTCACACGAAGTACAGCCTATTACGAGGCGCGATCCGCATCGATGACCTGATCACTCGGGCAAAAGAAATGGGTATGTCCGCTGTTGCCATGACCGACACAGGCAACATGTTTGGTGCCGTTGAATTCTTTAAAAAAGCCAAACGCGCCGGCATCAAGCCGATCCTCGGCACGGAACTGGTTATCAGCCTCAAACCAAGGTCAGAGACCCCAGACCAGACGTCCAAATTGATTCTACTGGCACAATCGAATCGAGGGTATGAGAACCTTCGCGAGTTGATCAGTATGGCGTGGCTCGAGGGCCTCCACGATGGGGTTCCCCATGCGGATTTAGAGTTGTTGCATACCTACTCCGAAGACGTCATCGCTCTGTCAGGCTGCACAGACAACGTGATTGCACGCTGTATACTCGATGGACGCTTAAATGATGCGAAAGACTGGCTGCAAAAGCACCTCGACATTTACGGAACCGATCGATTTTTTCTTGAAGTGATTCCCGGGGCAACCGACGAACAGAATAGAGTCAATCACGGCTATCAGCAATTGGCATCGGAGGCCCAGGTACAGTTGGCGGCCGCTAACCGGTGTATGTATCTGGATCGCAACGATGCGCGAACTCACGAAGTGTTGATGTGCATCGGTGCGGGCCGAACTCTCGATGATCCATATAGGCCAAGATTCGACGTAGACAGCTATTGGTTTAAACCCGGTGAAACCGTCGCAGAGCAATTGGGTCCGTCGTTTGCGAATGCGGTCACTAACTCGGCCAAGATCGCGGACAAATGTGCGGTGGATTTGACGCTCGGTGAGATTTATCTGCCCACCTATGAGGTCCCTGACGAACACACGATTGAATCGTACTTAGTAGCCATGTCGAAGGACGGACTGAATCGTCGATATGCGGAGTTCGCCGCGCTCGGAAAAACCATTGATAAGTCAATCTATGAAGCGCGACTCGATGAAGAGCTAGGCATCATTGAATCAATGGGTTTCCCCGGTTATTTTCTCATCGTTATGGACTTCATCCAATGGGCCAAGCGGCAGGGAATTCCCGTTGGACCGGGTCGAGGGTCGGGCGCAGGGTCGTTGGTGGCGTATGCTCTTGAGATAACCGACCTTGATCCGATTCCCTATGGTCTGTTGTTTGAGCGTTTCCTGAACCCCGAACGTGTTTCCATGCCCGATTTCGACATCGATTTCTGTATGAATCGGCGGGGCGAAGTCATCGATTATGTCACTCAGAAGTATGGGTCGAATAATGTAGGCCAAATCGCGACCTTTGGTGGGTTGAAGGCACGGGGTGTCATCAAAGATGTCGGCCGCGTATTGGGATTTTCCTTCGGAGACCGAGACCGGCTGAGCAAACTCGTCCCAGAAATTATAGGGATTACTCTCGACCAAGCATTAGAACAGGAGCCGAGGCTCCGACAAATGTACAATGAGGATGATCGGATTCGGGACCTCATCGACATAGCACGGAGTCTCGAAGGCCTTTACAAGTCCACTGGCATGCATGCGGCGGGCGTCGTGATCGGCGACGATCCGCTCTGGAAATATTGTCCGATTTTCCGCGGTGCTGCTGGAGAGATTGTCACACAATTCGCGAAAGATGAGGTCGAAGAGGCTGGACTGGTTAAATTTGACTTCCTCGGTCTGAAGACGCTGACAGTGATCGAAGACGCCGTGCGCTTGGTTAATCGAAGCCAAGACCCCGGAAACATGTTGGATTTATCCAAAGAAGCACTTGAAGATCCCGGCGTCTACAAGCTGATTAGTCGCGGTGATACCGAAGGTGTCTTCCAGCTAGAGTCCAGTGGGTTCCAAGAACTGCTCAAAAAATTGAAGCCGGACAAATTCGAAGATATCGTCGCGGCGGTCGCGCTTTATCGACCGGGTCCACTTAATTCCGGTATGCTCGACGACTTTATTGCGCGAAAGCACGGTCGGCAAAAGATCGTCTATCCCCATCCTGACCTGAAAGAAATTCTGATCGACACGTACGGCGTGATTGTCTATCAGGAGCAGGTCATGCAGATTGCCCAGGTACTTGCCGGATTTACCTTGGGAGCTGCGGATCTGCTGCGACGAGCTATGGGTAAGAAAAAAGCTGAAGTCATGGCAGCGCAGCGAGAAGAGTTTGCCAAAGGCGCGCAGCTCAAGGACATCGATCGGTCTAAAGCGGACGAAATCTTTGACCTGATGGAAAAATTTGCACAGTACGGCTTCAACAAGTCTCACTCCGCTGCGTATGCCTTGCTGACTTATCAGACGGGTTATCTGAAAGCGCATCACAAAGTCGAATTCATGGCGGCTGTCCTGACCAATGATCGCGACAACGCAGATAAGGTCGCGAAAGGGATTCGGAGTGCCAGGAAAATTGGCATCGAAGTTCTTGCGCCGTGCGTCAACTTATCCGGTGTTGATTTCGATGCTTTGGACGGAAAACTGCTCTTCGGGATGGGCGGGATAAAAGGGGTCGGGGCCGCATCCGTTGAGGCAATCGTCGAAGCACGCGAACACGGAGGCCCATTCAAATCCTTGTTTGACTTCTGTGAACGAGTCGATCTGAAACGAATCAACAAGAAAACCATGGAAGCACTGGTTAAGTCCGGTGCTTTCGATTCTCTGAAGCAGCCCCGGGCCCGCTTGATGGCAGCAGTAGACTCCGCCATTGAACGCGCTCAATCCACCCAGCGAGATCGTGCATCTGGGCAAGCAAATCTATTTGACATGTTGGGGGCAAGCGGTGGCGCTGACCAAAATGACACGCTCCCGCCGGATGTAATGCGTGTCGAAGAGTGGGCAGAACAAATTTTCTTGGCGAACGAAAAATCAACCCTCGGCTTTTACATCTCTGGGCACCCATTGGACCGTTTTTCTCATCTGATATCCCGCTATGCATCGACCACCATCGATGCCTTGGGCAATCATAAGAACCATGATCGCGTCGTACTTGGAGGTGTTCAAACATCAATTCGCATCGTCCCCTTCAAGAAGGGCGATGGTCGAATGGCCATCATCCAATTTGAAGACCTTACAGGCAGCACCGAAGTCATTGCCATGGGGCAGGACTTTGACCGCTACGAAGAATTACTGACATCTGATGAACCGATACTCGTCAAGGGTGCTCTCAGGATTGATCGGGATGAAGACCGTACCAAAATATCCGTCCGCCTGGGGTCTGGCCGACGCCGCAAGGGTGCTGCACCGGCAACTGACGAGCCTGATGTCATCTCCCTCCAAGAGGTTCGCGCCACACGGTCCAAAGGTGTAGAACTGCAAATTCGCGCTGAGCAATTGTCCGAACAGGCCTTAGACAGGTTAGTCACCATTGTGTCGAACCCCAACTTTCAGGGGAATTGTCAGCTTAACCTGCGCGTCCGAACGGCACCGAGCGACGGGGCCGCCTTTGTTACACTCGCGAGCAAAGCGCGAGTGAAGCCGAGCGATGAGTTCGCCCACGAGATTAAGCGCATCTTCAGTGGAGAGTGCCAGCTCAACATCCGTTAGTTTGAAAGTTGTCGTCGTCCACCTGGAAATAAGGCTGCCTGAGAGAATCTAAGCGGGCGTCAATCAAGGTCGATTCGACCGTATTCATCGAGAGTCGTCCCAACGTCCCCACCCAGCCAGAGTCGAATGCCTAGAATCAGACCTAATAGAAAAAACAGAAAACCAATGACGACCATTCGGATATCAAACATGGACATGTACGCTGTTTGCTGAATGAAACCTGGACCAGCAACGACCGATTGTAGAATGCAAAAAGCGGCGAGACTTGCAAACACCACAATTCGAACTTGGTTTGGGGTTCCGAAAGCCCGGCCAAGCAATCCGCCAACGCCGGCACCAAGACCGATCAATACCGATTCGCAGGGCCAAGTTAACCAAGCGTTAGACTGAAGCCAAACAGCACCCAAAAAACCAAAGAAGACGCCTATTAAAACACCGGCCAATGCTCGATGCTTAGCCCTCATTGTGTGGTGTCAACCCTGATGGTTGGATATCCCGCAGCTGTGCTATCGTCGGCAGTCAATGCCACCGCGGTTATGATACTCGTCGTGACGATGACCGAGGCTGCGCCAATCCAAATCCACTTGTTGCGGTACCAAGGTTCGGTTGGTGTGACCAGCATCGTTGCTTCGTAAATCAATAGGGGTGCTAAGGTCACCTCTTGACCGGCTTCTATCCCCACACTTTTTTTAAATACTTGGTGGTCAGGCAGTCGAACTTCAACCGCATATTGTCCCGGCGCGAGAGCTTCCTGAAGGGGGGTATGCCCAAACATACGACCGTTGATGACCACTTGTGCGTTTGCGGGCGTACTGCTTACTCTTAAAATGCCATTGAGCTCGAATAGTTCGGGTTCAACAACTGTCTTCCGCCCGCGTCGAATCTTGATGCTATCTAAGT
>JAYZEG010000086.1:0-61322 GCA_036337435.1 Myxococcota bacterium | reverse complement strand
ATCGTAATGGACCGCATCGGTGGGCACCTTGGCCTGGTTGAATGCGCCGTTGATCATATGAAAAGCGATGAGAAGATCGTCGTCGCTCAAAGGAAAAGAGCTTGGGACCAAGTCGGGGATAAAAATGTGGGTGATTACGCACCAGCCCCGAGCTTGCTTTGGTGGCTGCCTGTCGTATCGGTTGTTGTGGTTGCAATTCAGTCTCAAGTAACGAGAACTCAGATGATTGAGGGGGCGTCGAACGAGGCGCAGGTGGGCGTGATTGTGCCCCAGCCTAACAAAGTCAAACAGGCTGAAAAGGAGCCGTCGCTTAAGCGACGCGCGAAGACCAAACCGCGTATCGGCAGCGACGTGATTCGTAAAACCGTTGCTAAACCGGTAGACTCACCGCAAAGTCCCAAAAGAAAAGAGGCGCAAGCCGGACAGAAAGTGGGGGCTGTGTCAGGTGGGGAGACGGGCATAAAGTTCGTTGCAATCGAATCTCAGAAGGCGGCGACAACACTGAAAATTGAGGGAAGTAGTCAGACATTGCGATCCAGTGGTAAGATCGACGGTAGAATAGTGGAACCGGCAAGACCGTTTCCCCCACAGTATCATCAGGTAATCGAGACGTGGTTCAGGCGACAGAAAGAATGAATGCGGATGTAGATTCCGAGGCAATAGCCCGCGAGTTGCGGGATGCGGTTTTAGAACTCAGGAGTCAGTTGGGTAGACGTTTCGTTGGCCAGGAAGGATTGGTTGATAATGTAATCGCTGCGATTCTTGCGCAGGGTCATGTCCTCCTCGAAGGGGGGCCAGGTTTGGGAAAAACACTTTTGGTCAAGCTGGTGGCCAAATTCCTTGGTCTCCGAGTACAGCGCATCCAATTTACCCCTGACTTAATGCCGTCTGATATCCTGGGCGGCCAGATTCTTGAGACGACATCCGAAGGGCCAACCACTCGGTTTGAACCCGGTCCGATATTCACGCAAGTTCTCTTAGCTGACGAGATAAACAGGGCCAACCCAAGAACTCAATCGGCGATGCTAGAAGCCATGGCTGAGGGGCAAGTCACCCTCGGTGGTCAGACTCAGAAATTGGAGACCCCTTTCTTTGTATTGGCGACGAATAATCCCATAGAAATGGAAGGCACTTACCCATTACCAGAGGCACAAGCTGATCGCTTTCTCTTGAAAGTTGTCGTCAACTCTCCCGATCGCAATACGTTGGTCCGTATTCTCGACGTGAGGCCCGATGACGCATTGGATACGGCCGAACCGATCTTGAATGCAACGGCACTCACCGCCTTTCAAGGGCACGTTAGACAGCTTCCCACGTCTACCCGAATTAAGGAGTTGATCGCAGACCTTATCCTGTTGACTCAGCCGGACCCAACATCATCGGACAGTCGAAAGTGGATAAAGCTTGGTGCGAGTCCCCGTGCCGCACAGGGCTTGCTGGCCGCATCGAAGGCGCGTGCGGCAATGTCCGGGCGTTTACACGTCATCGAGGACGACGTGCGCGCTATGGTGCCAGAGACGTTGTCGCACCGATTGGTCCTTGACTATGGGGCTCGTGTTGGGGGCATCGGTCCTGGTGATGTCGTAGCTGACATTTTGAAACGTGTTTAGGTGTTCGGATATGACCACATGAATCGACGAGATGGATTGGTCAACCACCTCACCGAATCCGAGCTCTGGCAACTCGCGAGCCAATACCCATTTTTTCTTCGTCGCTCCCAACGCGTTCAGCAAATGGGTCAAAAACGGAATGCACAGAGTCGAATGGGTCGCGATTTTCACGGATATGCTCCCTACCGGTCCGGAGAAGATGTTCGCCATGTAGACTGGCCGGTCTTCGCGAGGACGGGCAGTTTATTTGTCCGACGCTATGAAGATGAAAGCTTCGGTCGAATCATGTTGGTGGTCGACGCGTCTGGTTCTATGGGAGTCGACGGCGGATCGAAGTGGCTTTGGTCTAGACAGCTGGCGAGCGTACTCGGCTTTGCCGCCCTGCAGGCTGGTCATCAAGTCATCATAGCGGTCTGTCACCGCCAACAGGTTTTGTTTTCTCGGCCCTTCCATGGTCAAGATTGTGCCGCCGACTTATTTACATATTTGGCGGCCACCCGGCCGGCGGGTTCAGTAGATTTATCTCAGGCAGTTGATGCCATTCGTTCGCGTAACGCCTATGGCCGGGTTGTTTTTTTCTCAGATTTTATGACGGAAATTAAAGTAGACACACGCCTGGCATGGCTGACTGGTCTAGCGGAACGGTGTTGTCTGGTACGCCTTCTCAAACCCAACGAATTGATCGTTGAACACGATCAGATATCCGATCCAGAAAGTGCTCGACGCCACATCTTTAGCGCGGGTGGGCGACAGGTGTTTCAGTCGCGTTTGGCTGCTTTTGAGCAGGCTTTTCATGATGCTGTTGCGAGATTAGGTCTACCTTTGGTGGATCTACAAGTGGGGGACGACTTTCATGTTGCATGCAACTCTGTTATGGCCGAGTTTGGAGTGGGCAAAACTCGTCATCAGGCGGTTTGATATTTGACTGTTGCTTACCCCATGGCTCTACTGGCCCTCGCCAGCTGTTGCTTTGCTCTCTACGTCCACCTGCGTGGCCCAGGCAGTGAGAGCCAGCCCCATAGTGCTTTCATTTTACTTCGTGGGCACATTGACAAGCATGTCCGAGGTGTCAGTCGAATTTACAGCAGACATCTGCTTTTCGCTCGATTGGTTTTGTTCATTTGCTTTACGGCCCTCATTGCTGGCGTTCATTGGCGACCTGATGGCGGCACCATTCTCGTCGTTGACGGACCCATTTCGACGCCTGGGGAATGGGACAGTCCATTGACAATCGTGCGGGCAGGCTACCCGCCCACCGAAGAATCAAATTTTGAGTCGGTTCGGAGCGTTGATGCCGAACCAAACTGGGCTGCTGCGGTCTCGTTTGGACGCAAATTAGCCCCCTCGGCTGGGACTGTGCAGTTGTTACGGCAGGTCCGAGAGTCAAAAAAACAGATTCGGGCTGGGGCTGCACTTTTTGGTGACGCCGTTGTTGTGAGTGTGGTTGCCGATGCGGATTCACCACCGCGATTGACCATCGGTCAGACGCGCTACAGTTTAACCCAAAGAAGTCCAGATTGGTTTCTTCGCGACCGCATCGAATCCGGTGTTGGTTTGATTGAAATCGAGGGCCGTCGGCCGTATCCAATTTGCATTCCTGACTCGGACCCCCTGAAAGTCGCCAACACTGGGTGGCCCGACGCAGTTCAGGCATTATTGAAGGGGCTGCCACATGTCCAATTGGTCGATCCCGAGGATGCCGAGTGGCGGGTTGGACCTGCCCTCGAGAATGGCACCCACTGGGCACCGTTTGCGGCAAATTTGACTCATTTTACCTTTGAATCTAAACCAGAAAAATTACAGCCAGCCATTTTAAGATTTGAACGGGACCTACCTCCGCCAGAGGTTGTCCTCAAGCACTGGTCGCCGCTGCCGAACTCATCTGGGCCGATTCTCCTCGCCAACCATGCACCGGTTGTAGACATGATCAGAGGTCCGTCTGGTCAAACGCGACGATTTGGTTTTTCTCCCGATGAAACCGATATTCCGAAGACGGCCGCTTGGCCTGTTCTTTTTTTTGATGCGCTCAACCATGACCGAGCGCGCCGTTCTCGTTGTTTAGAGATCAGCGCAGGACATGCGACGGTTTTGAGTTCACTCAACGATGTGCGCCTGACCTATCCAGATGGTCGAGTGAAATCACTGAAAACCCGCGATGGGCTTGTCGTTGTCCCTGCACTCGATGAGCAAGGGGTTTACACACTTGAATCCAATGGTGTCGTCGCATCTCTGGCCGTTCAGCAAGGTCAGGTCAAGGAGGGCAGAGTCGTCCAGATGCCCAGTGAGTCTGTGGCCGAGGTTGATCGACGCGCCTGGCAGGTGTTGGGCATCCTGGTTGCTCTGTGGATCTTCCTTATCCCAACCGGTGGACGTAGGCGATGGCTCATGTTGGTCATCATTATTCTACTTGGGTTGTCCCTTGTTCCTGAGCTGATCGGTGACCGAGAAGCACCTATAGTCCTGGCGGTAGACATCTCCCAATCAATGCCAAAAGAAGAAACACTGGCACAGGTAGAAGCGGTTACCAAGACACTTTCGACACGCCTAACAGCCCGCGTGGATGGCGGTGATTCAGTGGAACAAGCCGTACGAGCGAACGCATCTCTCCCTGAATTTAGGGGGGGCACCAAGCATGCGCCTATTTTGAGTACGGCGGCCGAGCTTGCTGGCTCCAATGGCGTGATTGTTTTGCTCAGCGATGGGCAGGCATCAGATGGCCCCATTGCAGTTCAGAATCAGGTCTTTACTCTGGCTGTAAATTCAAGTCGGCCCGATGCCCGGATCCGAACAGCTAACGGGATCCAAGTTGGCGGCACACAATTTATCCGGGTGGAGCTCATGAGCGATAAGACTGTCGCGGGGCGCCTGAAGATCGGTGACGAACAGATTGACGTGAGCCTCACGGCTGGTGACGTCCAAGTGATACGAACGGTGTCTGAGCCGCAAGATGGTTCGGTTGTCGAGGTCGAATTATTTGTCGATGGTGACCGCCTGAAGGCAAACAATCGTTGGCTTATTCATGTTCGGCAGCCGCGCTCGACTAAAGGCGTTGTTGTCGGTTCCAATGCAGACTGGTTGCGGCGCGCGGGTCTCAATGTGACTCGAGTTCCGCCAGACGAACTCATGGAGCGCGGGGCAGAAATTTCTGATGCTCGAGCATTGGCCATTATTGACGTGCCAGCTGCTTCGATCCCAGCAACAGTACAGGCCAATATCCGGCGTTGGGTCTATTCAGGCGGGTTACTGTTCTTGGCTGGTCAATCAAATGCCTTTGGCAACGGAGGCTGGGTCGGGAGTGAATTAGACGCCATGTCTCCTTTAGATAGTCGGCCCAAACGACCGAATCCACAGCCGGTGGGTGTTGTGTTCTTGATCGATCGCAGCGGGAGTCAATCGGAAGCCTCAGGTGGGCCTGGCCTAAGGGCTGTGGCAGACATAGCAAGTGGCCTCTCCAGTTCACTTGAGAAAAACGACTTGGTGGGTTTGATTGGATTTTCTGGAGATGCTCGCGTACTGACACCATTGACCCCGCTCGAGGCGTTGAATTCATCGTTGCCAGTACCCACCTTAGCCCGTGGTGGCACACAACTCGGTCCAGCACTGACCAAAGCGGCTGAACTACTCGCCCGGCCAGGCCTCATGAAAAAACTCGTCGTTTTAATTTCTGATGGACATTTCGCAGACCCGGGTCAGCTTCAGCCTCACGTCGCGCGACTGGCCTCCGAGGGTGTTAACTTCGTTGGATTCGCAATCGGAAAACGCCCAGATTTATCAACGATGCGGCGGATTGCCGAGCAGCTTGATGGAACGGCGGTTCGTGCATCGCAACCGGTCCACAGCCTGGTTCTGAACCGACTCTCCGACGTCATCAGCGAGAGCCTGGTACGACCGGGTGGGCCGGTCTTAGCGGACCCGAGTTGGTCAAGTCGCATTGGTGGCAACCCGCCTTCCATAGCGGGACGAATCAGAACGAGTCTCCGGCCCGGGGCCAGGGCGTTGGCCACTGCGGGTGGAGAACCGATCTTGGCAGAATGGCAATTGGGTCGCGGCCGTGTTGTGAGTTTGGCAACAGACCGATGGACCCTCTCCGCCGAGCAGTGGGCCAATCTCTTCGGTCACGCGCTTTTACCCGCAACGGGTGGCCCCCAGTTCATGAAAAAAAATGACCGACTATGGTTCAAAACGGCACCCAATCGGCCGCCCGCCGTCGGCGATGTCATCTTCACGGATGACACGGGTCGTCGATTAACACGGACGTGGACGCCATCAGGACCTGGCCAATCGTGGACCGATATTCCCAAGGGACGACCAGGTCTTCTCGCGGTCAGCACAATGACTCAATCTGGTGCAATCACAGACGTCATCAGTCGGGCCTATCCGGAGGAGTTGGCCACGACAGGCGTTGACAAGATCGCATTGGAGTTACAAGCGGCTGTGACTGGAGGCCGGCGGTTAGGGTCTCCCTTGGAAATGAAACCCGTGATAGAGGCTGCAGGTCGACGTCCAGATCCGCTGTATGGGATTTGGGCCGGGCTTCTTTGCCTCTTGTGCGGCTTGGTCGATTGCGTGATTTGGACTCGCCGCACCTAAGACTTTCTGCTTTAATTGGGGCCAGACAGTGAGATGGTGGAGACGGGGCAACTCAGTGGGTACCTCAAATATGAACATTCTAGAGAGGCTGGAACGAGATTATCCGACGACGCCGGACATCGTCCGCTTAAAGGCTGCCCTTCTTTTCGAAGGGGTTCGTTTTGACCCCTGTCTCGTCGAGGCTGCCTCTTGGGCATTTCCCAATTTTATGCCATACCACTTGCCGCCGGGCACAGCGGCCATTGACGGTGAGCGGGTTGTTCAAACCCCGTACTTATTTCGGTTTCCAGATGATACGCAAGCCCGCTTGCGGATAAAGGAAGAAAGCCCTTTCGGGGTGAAACGAGCCCATGATGGTCGCTATGAGCTCTTCATCGATGGGACACCAGTGACCCCGACGTCGTTCGAGACGCGTCAGCCTTGGGCTGACCTGCTAACGGCAGATGGCACACCGATGAAAGCAACCGGTTTAAGCCAGCATGGCGATATGTTGGTTCTGAATGTCGCACCCGGTTGTGAATATTTCGTGGCACCTCAGGAAGGCTCTTCGCGAACTCGGAATCTCAGTTGCAAGTTTTGCCTCTACGGGCTTCCCGATAAGCGGATGGACCCGCTGGGTCAGGAACTGTACGTCATCGATGTCCCTGAGCCGACCCTTGACCGCGTTGTTGAAGCTTGTGTGCATCCAACGACCGACGCAAAGCAGTTATACCTTGTCGGCGGCAGCATGCTGGACATGCAAGCTGAAGGGGACCGTTTTGTACAAATTGCTGAACGCTTAAAACGGGCTGGTTTAATGGATCGGTACTACGTCGCCTGCGGGTCCGGTGCAATTCCAAGAAAATCCATGGAACAACTGAAGGCTTTGGGTGTTCGCGGCGCATGTTTTAATCTTGAGGTATGGGATCCGGTGCAGTTTGAACGAGTCTGCCCCGGCAAACATGAGATTGTCGGTCGGGACGTATGGATTGAGTCACTGGAAACGGCAGTCGATGTCTTTGGCCGTGGCCATGTGATGAGTGCATTTGTCGGCGGTGCTGAACTTGAGGGGGATGGGTGTTTCGAATCACCCGAACTGGCTCTAGAAAGCGCAATTGAAGCAGGTGAATATTTAACGACTCGTGGCATTCACGCAGTCTATTCGCTTCACTGGAAGATGACGGGTAAGAACCGGGGGCAGGAACCCATCTATACACTGGACTTCTTTCTTAAACTCAACGAGGCACTTCGGGAGATTCGACGTCGGCACAACCTCCCTATCAATGCTGACTTCTTCAGTAAAAGGGCTGCGTACATGCAATTAGAACCCGATTACGATGCGGCCACGAACTTGGCGGTATGAGGAATAGCATCGAACACGTTGCGTGACCGCTTGATCTAAAAGAGCCGAACTGCTAGTCGACGAATCAAGTGTGGACGTCTATGGAGCGCGCTATGGCAGCGATCAAGATAGATGGACGAGCAATCGCATCAAAGGTGCGTGACGAAGTGAGTTTACGCGTTCAAAGCTTGTCGCAAAGTGGGGTGACACCTGGTCTCGCTGTGGTCTTGGCTGGCGATGATCCCGCGAGCCAAGTCTACGTTCGAAACAAAGAACGGATGGCCGGCCGCGTCGGTATTAATGCCAAAACCATACGGCTGCCCGAAACGCTCGAACCGGAACAGTTAAGGGATACCATATTGGCCTTAAACGAAGATTCGTCCGTTGATGGCATCCTCGTTCAATTGCCGCTGCCCGGTCACATTGATCCGGCCCAAGCGACCTCCATCCTGAATGAAATTAGTCCTGCCAAAGATGTGGACGGTCTACACCCCCTCAATCTGGGCCGTCTTCTGGCCGGCGAGCCCGGATTTGTTGCCTGTACACCATCGGGATGCATGCGTCTGCTTAAAGAGACAGACGTCGCTTGCCGTGGTCGACGCGCCGTTGTAATTGGGCGAAGTACCATCGTTGGAAAACCAATGGCCCATTTGCTGCTCGCGGCCGATGCCACGGTGACCATTTGCCACTCACGTACCCTTGATTTGGCCGAGCGTGTGAGAGAGGCTGACATTGTTATCGCCGCTGTCGGTCGTCCAGAATTCGTCAAAGGTGATTGGGTGAAGCCGGGCGCAGCGGTTATCGATGTGGGGATCAATCGGACTGCTGATGGCAAACTGGTCGGGGATGTCGCCTACGACGAGGTTGCGGAAGTCGCCGGTTCCATTACACCTGTACCCGGTGGGGTTGGTCCCATGACCATCGCTTACTTGCTTGACAATGTGACCCGTGCAGCTGCACGACGCGCCAATCGGTAGGAGGCCAAAAAAATGAAGAGAACACCTTTGTATAACCGACATGAGGCCGCGGGAGCGCGTTTCGTTGATTTTGGTGGATGGGAGATGCCCGTTCGATACACGACCACCATTCAAGCGGAACATCAGTCAGTTCGAACCTCTGCTGGCCTTTTTGACGTCAGTCACATGGGCGAAATTGAAGTGAGCGGCGAAAACGCAGTTGATGCTTTAAATCGACTTGTCACAAACGACTTATCTCGAATACATGATGGTCAGGCATGCTATACCGCCATGTGCCTTCCATCTGGAGGTATCGTGGACGACTTGGTCATTTATCGATATTCCGAGACAAAGCTGTTGATCTGTTGCAACGCGGCAAATCGCGAAAAAGACTACGCGTGGATTTGCGAAAACCTTGAGGATGCTGTCGCTGTAGATCGGGGTGATGAGTTTGCCCAACTGGCTTTGCAAGGACCCAAGGCGGCGTCTATCCTCCAGACCTTAACAGAACAAAATCTAGCTGACATTAAGCGTTACTGGTTTGTCGATGCTTTGGTTTGCGGTGTGCAGACCATTGTGAGTCGAACGGGTTACACAGGCGAAGATGGTTTTGAACTGTATTGCCCATCCGATAAGGGGGAGATTTTATGGGATGCTCTGTTTGAAGCAGGCGGCGAATCGCTCAAGCCCATTGGCTTGGGTGCGAGAGATACACTCCGGCTCGAAATGAAATATGCCCTGTATGGCAACGACATCGATGAAACGACAACCCCGCTGGAGGCTGGTCTCGGATGGATCACCAAGTTGGATGGGGGTGATTTCATCGGAAAAGATGTTCTTCTGGAGCAAAAAGAAACAGGTGTCGAGCGTCGTTTGGTCGCATTTAAAATGTCCGGCCGAGCCATCGCTCGCAAGGGCTATGAAGTCGTGGATGATGTGGGCAATGCAATCGGCCGGGTAACCAGCGGTACACGTTCGCCCACTCTCGGCGAGAATATCGGGCTGGCTTATGTCCCTTTCGGTGCCCATCGTATTGGCAGTGAAATCAAAATTTCCGTACGCAATCGTATCGAATTAGGCACGATCGTTAAGCCACCTTTCGTCAAGCCGGGATCAGATGTATAAGAAGCTAAGCGAGCTGAGGAGAATGAGTGATGTCGAGTCCAAGTGAACTACGTTATACAAAAGAGCACGAGTGGGCCAAGTTGGCTGACAACGGGGAAGTCACCATCGGAATTACAGACCATGCGCAAGACGCACTCGGTGACGTCGTCTTTGTTGAACTGCCCGAGGTGGGTGATTCCTTTGATGCTGAGGATAAGTTTGGCGTGGTTGAATCCGTCAAAACTGTAAGTGACCTATACGCACCTTGCGGTGGCGAGGTCATCGAAGTAAACAGTACGCTAGAAGACGCGCCTGAAACTGTGAACGGTGACCCATACGGTGACGGGTGGATTATTCGTATCGCGGTCTCCGATACAGCACAATTTGATGCTCTCATGTCGGCGACCGAGTATGACGCATTCGTCGCGGCGGAAAGTTAGCTCCGCCACCGGACCTCAATAGGGCCGGAAAAGCTTAAATGAGCTGCCCCCAATTTCAAGGAAGAAGCCGAATTGAAAACGGATTCGTCCATCCTGGTCTCTAAGGCCTGCGGGTGGATTTGGGAACGGTTGTGCGGTTCTAAATGCTGACAGGGCCGCTTCATCTAGAACGGCAACACCGCTGTCTTTTCGAATTGAAACGCCCTCCAGATGCCCATTGGGATTGAGTGTGACATCCACGATCGTATACCGGTCACGAATACCATACACACGTCCGTTCGGATCGTGCCGCCGATACTGTTCCGCAGCACGCCATTCTCTCCGAACACTTCGTTTAATTCGATTGAAAAACCAGGCGTGCTTATAGGCCCTGGTATTAAGGAATGTTTTGTCTCCGCGGGGCACATTTTTCACATGATCGATGGAGCCGTTGCTCGCTTTCATATCCTTTGGCCCCAGAGTGGGCAACAATGTGCGCCAATTTTCTGGAGCCCCCTGGTTGCCTGCTTTTTGCGCAGCTTGGTCACTCTCGGCTGTTTTTCGTTCGCCCGATCGACCACTTGGACTGAATCGGCCCTCTCCCTTGGGTAGCGTTTGTTTCGCTGTGCTCTTTCGGTCCTGTTGGGCTCTCTGAGACCGCTGTGTTGTCTGAGCGCTCTTGGGCTTGGCTGTCTTGCGCGCTGCCTTTCGAGTTTTTCCAGACACTTTTGACCTACCCTTGGGCGGTTTTTTTTGTCCCGAGCGCGAGCCCAGTTCGTCGATGCCCGGTGATAGGACCCTGCGCTTGGATTTAATCATCCGCTGGGATGGCGCGCGGCGATGCGAGCTGACCTGCTGTTTGTCGACCTGACTGTCAAACGCCGAAAGAAATTTGGCATCCTTTGGCCGTTGCGGTTTTTGAGGCGGTAAGATTTCGACGATTTGAGCTTTTTTCAGTGGTGTCTCAAGCTTCTTTTTCTTCTTTTGCTTTGGTTTTTGGCGCTTGTTCTTTTGTCCTGCCAACATCTGTTTCGGTGAGAGGTAACTCTTGACGGCTTTTTGGCTGAGCAACGGGACAATGGTCGTGGCTTTCTGATCGAGAGATGGGGCCGGAGCCGGGCGCTTCATAAAACCGGAGGAGGCCATCAACAAAAAGATGAGGCCATGGACTAAGCCGGACAGGACCAAAGCAGCCGACATTGACGAGCGCGTTCTTTGATGCCTTTTTTGAACTGATATCTGCGCCTTACGTCTCATATCAACGTTTAAATCACCGGTATAGAAGTGCAAACGGACCTTTAGCTTAGCAAATATAGCGATCGATTTTCCAACCGATGTTGCCTTGCATGCCATCGGCAGTTCAAGTTATGGCTAACACGCTCCATCTGAAGTAATATGAACTCAGCCTAAGGGAGATTAAATTGAAATCAACCTCTAAGACATTTGCCCGTCGAAAAGGGTTCACACTCATCGAACTTATGATTGTCGTGACCATCATTGGGATTCTGGCGGCCATTGCCATACCAGCATTTAATCGGTCTGTACGACGAAGCAAAACGTCTGAAGCAGTGGTTAACTTACGCCGCATTTTTGATGGAGCGGTCACCTCGTATCAAGATGAGCAAGTGACTCGAAATGGGGCCGTCCTACCGCCTAAGTTTCCGCTGACCTCGCCCGAAACGCCTGCGGTCAATGCATGTTGTCAGGCGAATCCTGACAACGGCCGTTGCGAAGGCAATGCAGCCGCGTTTTCACATTCAACTTGGCACAAACTTGGCTTCACGCTGTCCGACCCACATTTTTACTGGTACACGTTCGAGAGCAAAGGCGAAGGGGCTGGTGCTCACTTTACGGCGCGGGCAAACGGCAATCTTGATTGCGATGAAACGTTTAGTACCTTTGAGCGCCTTGGCTACGTTGACCTGATGGGCGGCTTAATGGGCGGGGCGGGGATCTTCAGTAACCAGTCACTCGAATAGTCGGCCATCAGCTTGACCTAGCCCTGGTTCCGTAGGTCAACCATTTGGCGAGCCTTCTTGGTGCATACGCGTCCGTCAGATTTGATGGACGTCCCGATGATAAAGCCGTCGGCCATACTTGGAACGAAGTTGTCCAGTGTTACGCCACTGCCAACGAACACCTGACGATCAGGGACCGCTTTCTTGACCACGTCAATATCAGCTTTAGACGTCTGAGCCCCGGTTGCGATTCCAGAGACAACGAGCGCATCGGCAAGGCCTCGATAGGCTGTATCCCGTGCCGAGGGCGCAAGCTCGCATGGACCCAGCGGCACGGCATGCTTGACACCAACATCAGCAAAAATTTTTACTCGAGATTGCCACGCGGAACGCGCCCTTAACAAATCCGCCGCCTGACTTTGGATGAGGCCTTGATCCGTGACGCTCGCACCAGAAAGGACATTCACACGAATAAATTGGGCGTCGCAGGCTTGTGCAATGGACAATGCTGAAACCCCATCATTTCTTAGAACATTGACACCCAGCGGCGTTGTGGGAAACGCAATTCGTATCGCACAAATGCAGCGACTCATGGAGGCGATGGTCAGCGCGGGCACTCGATTGGCAAAAAACGGAACATCATTATAGTTTTCGACCATGAGCGCATCAAATCCAGCATCGACTAGGGCCGACGCATCGGCAAGGGCATGAGCCAAAATGTCCTGGAAATCGCCGTCAAATCCGGGTGACCCAGGCAGCGCATCTAAGTGAATCATCCCAATGAGAGTTGGTGCAATTTTTGTGCTATTCAGTAGGTTCATGGCGTAGGCTCCAGGCCAGGGCATTGGTACTTTTGATTACGTCAGCGATGGTGTTGAACACACCTACTTTACTGAGATTGTCATAATCTTCTTGCGCCATCAACTTGTCAGGGACCCGTTCCAAGCGTACTGTGTGAATGTGCGTGGTTTGATGAAAAAGAGCCTGTGTCTCGCAGGCATTATGTTCTTCGGATGTGCTGATGAAGCCGCGGATGGAGCACTATACATAACATGGAAACTTGGTGCGTTGACATGCGGTGAGGCAGCAGTCAAGAGCGTGGAGGCATCCGTTTATGACTATGAGCAGAGCGCGCCGCGTGCGACGCAGATGACCGAGTGCGTCCTTGGTGATATCCAGTTGGAAGCCGTTCCTGCCGGTGATTACACGCTGCGTCTGCGTGGCCTAGATGAAGATGGATGCGCGACCCACGAGGTGCGGCGAGACGTCACAGTGCCGAATGGGTCTGTCAGTCGTTTGGAAGAATTGCCCTTGCTGAGACGACAGAGGGACATTTTGGCGAACTGGTCTTTCGCAAATCAATTGGACTGTTTGGGCAATGGCGTACACCAAGTGGCAGTGACCATAAAGGTATCAGACCTTTTCGAGAGAACATACTTCAGCCTATGTGAGGGCCTAGAGACCCTCATCAGTGATGACTTGCCACTCGGTGAATTAACGATATCCGTACGCGGCCTCGATAGACAGGGCATTGGAATTGCGTACGGGCGAGTCGTATACGAACGGGATATCTTTCTATCTCGTCCTTGTGACGACTCGATACGCGTCCAAATCCCCCTCGAAATGTGCGACCTCATCGAATGTGAAGGCCAACGTTAAAACACGGTTGGCCTGCTCGACATTCACCTACTTCGCTGCTGGTTTAGCCTCAGGTTTGTCCGGCAATGGGCGCGTGGTCGGGGTTGTTTGTCCTCCACGATTGTCCGGTTTCTGTGTCGCTTCGGAGGCTTGAAGCCTTTGGGGTTCTAACCGACCCGACTGCAAAAGGAGATCCGGGTCAATCCCACTCTCTAAGGACAAACGTTTAAACTCGAGTCTCAATTTCGAGATGGCTTTGACCCATTTTTGGGCGCCATTAAACACATTTCCACCGCGGCGATGTGCCAGCCTAAACTGAGCTAAGGCTTCATCAAAACGAGCTTGCAGCCCGCGGACTTCAGTGAGACCACGTCGAAATGCTACATCGCCAAGAAGTCGAAGTAAGACTCGGTCATCGGACACGCTTGTTGAACGGAGTTTCTGCCCCCGCAAAAGCATATCCTCGGCGACGTCTATGCGCCCTTTTTTTAGGTCATTTAACTCTCGCTGTGCAACGTCCATGAAGAGTTTTTTCAGGGTCTTGTCCAGTTCTTTGGCCGACATCTTGCCCTGTTTGACCGGCTTGATATCCGGCGGTAGTTGAAATGCTTCATAAGCCCGATTTGGTGCCCAGTCACCCTCACCAAATGGAAAGAAATAGCCGCGTTTAACGCTGACATTTTGGTCTTCTACCACCAGATAAAACTGGTTATGGTGAAGACTCGACCACCACCAGAGTAGAGCAACCACCAACACAGTGGCACCCACCATCCAACCTTTCAATTGAATGGTTTTGCGAGGCAAACGACGTTCGTCCGACCCGTCTTCAATTCTCAAACCTTCGTCACCAAACAAATCGTCGACAGGGGACTGGTCGTTGCTCAAGTTGAATCCTCATGGCAGTTTATTTTTAAGTCTACACCCACACCTCAATTCTGCACAAATTTGTCTACACGGAGACAGCAAAATCCCGAAGCGCGTCATTTAATGATGTTTTTCGATCCGTCGATGCTTTGCGCTCGCCGATAATTAAGGCGCAGGGCAAATGATAGGTTCCCGAGTTAAACGTTTTTGGCCGTACGCCCGGAACGACGACAGATCTTGGCGGAACGTGGCCGCGTAGAATCACCTCTTTCGAGCCGGTCACGTCGATAATTGGCGTAGATGCTGTAAGGACGACGTTTGCACCCAGTACAGCTTCTGTGCCGACCCGCACACCCTCGACAACCACACAGCGTGAGCCAACAAATGCACCATCTTCAATAATAACCGGCTGGGCACTTGCTGGTTCGAGCACACCACCGATCCCAACGCCGCCGGCCAGATGAACATCCCGGCCAATCTGTGCGCATGAGCCCACGGTTGCCCAGGTGTCAACCATTGTGCCACGACCAACCCAGGCACCAATATTGACATACCCCGGCATCAGAATGGTCCCTGGTTCAAGGTAACTGCCATATCGTGCAGTCCCTGGGGGAACAACGCGTATACCTTGGTCTGCAAGATTCGACTTGGTTGGAATTTTGTCATGGTATTCGAATGGGCCACACTCAAGGGTCTCCATTTGTGCAACCCCGAAATAGAGCAAGACCGCTTGCTTCACCCACGTGTTGACGACCCAGTCTCCTGACCTTTTTTCCGCGACTCGCAGGCGGCCCTTATCGAGGTCTTCAATGACACTAATCACAGCGGCTTTCGCATCACTGAGGCGGCTGCGGTCTTCGTATGCTGTTTGAATGAGTTGTTGTCGTTGATCCATGTTGCCCTCCATCGTTTATGGCAGTGAACCTCCGCTTGGCCATTTAGGCAACCGAAAATCGCGTCCCCTCCATGTGGATTGTACGTTTTTTCCTATGTGCTTTGGTCTAACGGATTTCTTACTCGCGGGTGAGGAGTGTGCTAAGTGTTAATCAGCGATAGAGATTCGCTCGTGAGGGTGTCTTTCGAGCTACAGTGGTGAGAGCGTCGCCGAGACGGTCTTGTGAGTGCACTGTTCGCTTGACACTTGGAACGGCCTGTTTCAGTCGCGCCTGTTTCTAATAGTACACCTTATGGAGTCGACAGTATGTCCAATTTCATTCCGCCTCGGACTGGTTCCAGACGCACGGTGCAAAGTTCATCGGGCCTCCATTTCAGTGTGGCATCGAGTGTTGTTGCAGAAATCCTTAGTTTTGCCTCGCCATCTCAGGTCAAGCAGGGATTGAATGATGTCATCTCGACTCGGGTCGAAGTTCCCCAGCCAAAAGCATCCATGGGGATTACCGGCTCGATTGTATTGCGGCCCGCAGACAGTCAGTTGCAAGCGAAGGAAATTCCGGTGGAGCAGTTCCTTGGTAAAGCCATGAGTATTCGAGACAATTGTCGGGTGTTGGAGCAAAAACTCAATTCGTCAGATAAGCTCAGTCCAATGCGGTTGTTCGCTTTGCAAGGCCAGTTAACGCGGATTCAAGCCGTTGTTCTCAATTTCTTTTGTGGGTTTGCATCAAGCCGTAATCCTCAGTCTGGAACCGAAGAAGTTGTAACAATGTTGGATGATTTGAGTCGCGCTGTCGACTGGCACAACTTGAAAATCACTGCACCGGCATTGGGGGAGCGTTGGCTTGGGGGACAGGTCATCTATGGCGACGCCGGCACGTTTTCGGAACCCATGGAAGAGTTTTTTCGTCGGATGGCACTTGTCCGTGATGAATTACTTTCTCGAGACGCATCCATCCAGGACAATCGAAATTTCACAGAATCTGAGGTCGCCAAGCTGACCTCTTACATCAAACGCAGTTTTGGTTCATTGACGACCTTCAATATCTTATTTCAAGAACGCTCGGATTACTTTTCCAGCAAGTGAAATCAGTCCGCTTCAACTGGGTCGTCCACCCGCACGAGTTGCGACGGGTCAGTGTGTGAGATCAGGTGATTTGTTGCCTCATTTACGGGCTGACTCGCTCTACCTTCGATGGTCACTCTGACCTTGTGGTCTGCATTACGCCATTTCGGGTAACTGCCGACAGACACCTCAAACAGGGTCTCTAACGTTTGGAGCAGGGGAGCAACTGTGCCTTCTTCAACGTTTAGGTAAACAGAGCGAAGAAACCAGTTCCCTGAGCGAAAGGTCGACGCGATTGCCTCAAATTTAGCTCGGAAGATTTCCGGGACACCCGGGAGGATGAATATATTATCCATTCGGACGACCGGCCACGTGTTTTCACCCACATCGATCAATACGCTGCCTTCCGGGATTTGTGCCATTCTGAGATGATGGGGCGTTGTCCGGTCTTTGAAAAATCCGCGAATCAACTTTTCGAGCCTCGGTTCAAGGAAGGTTGTCGTTGAACAGGCATCCGCCACCGCCTCCAGGGTGATGTCGTCATGGGTGGGGCCTACACCGCCGCTGGTGATGAGATAATCGACCTCAGCTTTGAGCTTTGAAACTTCACTCACGATGACCTGCCGTTGGTCAGGAATAATTGAGATGCGCGTAAGCTCTACGCCCAAGCCTCGCAGACGTTTCGAAGCATAATGTCCATTGCTATCTTGAATTTTGCCGCTGAGAAGCTCGTTGCCAATCAAGACTAGGGCGACCTTCAATGGCGATTTCATCTGCTGGCTCAATTTAACTCGCTCTTCTTCTATATCCTAACGCAATACAGATTAGTCCGACGACGACAGATAAGCTACCAATGATTAACCAATGGCCCGACGTTTTGGATTTGTTTTGGACCGCTTCAATCAGGAGTATGCCATTATATCGAGGGGATTTTTCGCTGTCTTGCAGCGTCGCGTTTGCCCTAAGTGGCGCATGTGCAGGCGTCAGTGGATCAGCCGTTCTTTCCGGCGTCAATTGCACCCGAAATCGTGTGCGCAGTGATTTAACTCGAGCCGTGACTCGGAATTGCCCCTCTGTGAGCCCTGTCGTATCCAGCTGACCCTTACGGGTGATCCGGCCCCGCTGCGTCGACCATTTAACAGGTATGCTTAAGGGGCAGCGGTTTTTATCCAGGACCACGACTTTGAAGTTGAGTATCTCACCGACGGCAGCCTTGCTTCGTCTCGGAGTCTTAGCAAGTAACGACTTGGGTGGTCCTGGTGATGCACAAAGATCTTTTTTTTCCTGTTTTTTGTTTTTGGGCTTGTCATTGAGGCCTTGCGCTCTCAGGGTCCACTTGAGCCGATCGATTGTATGGCAATGGGACTCATTTAAGCGCCATTCATACTCTAAACGATGTGTGATCGTAATGGTTTCGCCCTTCGTTTTCCGGGTGATCCGTCCGAGCACCGATGTGCTGCTGCTGCTTGCCGATTTGCAGCTCATCCGACCCGGTTTCCCTCCAGATTCACTCAGGTTCGGAAGTCCCGTTGCAGAACGACAGACGCCGGACCCAAAGAGCACTTGGCCTCCTTTGCTCGATTTGATGCGGCCATTCTTCAATGAATATGTCCGGCCTTTAGCAAGCCCCCGAGATTTAGGTTTGGCACCACAATGCGGACCCCATGACTTCACGGCGATGCGACGAGATGCATTCACACTGACCAAGTTTCTGGATTCTGCCCACAGGGTAGACGGCCCCAAGACAACAACGATGATGACGGCATTAATGTGCCGGATACCCAGGCTCATGGGTCGAGTTTTCTAGGCCGAACAACCGCGTCTGTTTGTTCAGTTGCTTGGTTTTTCGCAGGCGTTGAGTTTGGCTGTGCTGTCCCTTGTTTCAGCTTATCGAGTTGGGCCTTCAGATGTTCATTTTCCTTCTTCTTCTGAAGTAGGCTTTTGAGAGACTCGTTTTCTTTTTTCATCAGTTTGGCTCGGAGTGTCTCGTTTTCCAACTGCAGCTGCTTGAGAACGTCTTGCACCAAGTCTTGATGTCGCTCACTCGGTTCACTTTGGCTTGCTCTCGGGACGGGGATGGTTTGACTGGATTGTGGTGTATCTGATTCGCTGAGATGACCGACTAAAATGCACAGAAAAACAAAACCAAATCCAATCGCCCAACGTCTATTTTTCCGCACTTTGAAAAGCTCTCTGAGCGTGCCCGACAACCGTTTCTTTTCAGGCGATGATGGGGTCAAATTGAACGTGGATAGCTGTGTCTGGTCATTCAAAGTGGCCCGGAGCAACATTTTCAGCTCTCGTGCGCTTTGTGGTCGATCTTCCCGGTCTTTTGACAAGGCAAGGCGAGCGACAGATTCAAGTTGAAAATAGGCGGGGTCAACGTCCCCCGAACCCCAGTCGATGGCCGGTGGGTCCTTGTGCAAATGCATGGTAAGGACATCGACAAGTTTGTCGGCATCGAATGGCTCTTTCTGCGCAAGCGTGTAGTAAATGAGCACGCCGAGCGCATAAATGTCGGCGCGCCAGTCCACGGTTTCGTCCCGGATTTGTTCGGGAGCCATATAGTGTGGAGTACCGCATAGGGTTCCGGCTCGAGTAAGGCGATCGACCATTTGGCCATCGGGTGCTTTGGTCAGCTTGGCAATGCCGAAATCGAGTACTTTCGCAAAGTCGTCCTCATCACCTCGACTGGTCAGAAAAATATTCTCGGGCTTGAGGTCGCGGTGCACCACTTGTTGGTCATGAGCCTCCTGCAGACTATCACAGACTTGAGCCAAAATGTTGACTAAGCGGCGTGGCTCAAGCCGTTCAGACTTGTTGAGCACTTCAGCAAGGGCCATCCCCTCAAGGTATTCCATGGCGATGAAGAGTGTGCCGTCATCACACTGACCAAAGTCATGCACAACAATTGTGTTGGGGTGGGTCAGTTGACTCGCGGCTTGTGCTTCTCTCTTGAAACGCTCCACTTGACTGGGCTTTTGGGCCAATTCGTCATTTAGGATTTTTAACGCGATGGGGCGGGCCATAGCCGTTTGGACAGCACGATAAACTTCGCCCATTCCACCATCGCCTAATTTGCTCTCGATCCGGTAACGACCGGCAATTTCTCGATTGAGCCAAGGATCGGCATTGGGGTCTCCAAGAATCGCATGGCCACACGCTAGGCAGGTCGCTTGCGTCGGTTCGACGGGTTCGGAGCAATGTGGGCAGATCTTCATGGCTATGATCTATCACTCGTCAGACTCAACTGGTACACCAAACCGCGAATTTTTTGTGTCGGCTGTGACCGCATGAACAGATTGATAGCAGCTAAACGGTTAAGTGAACGGGTCTCGCGTGCATTTGCGAACGACTCGTCTTGAACTTGGGGGGGATGTATGCTATCTCGCCTCTCCCAGGCGCGTGCGGTACCGACGCACCTCGCCCGAAACACCTAAGTTATCTGGCTGGCGTCCCTTTAAATAACGGCGCCGGCATTCAGCAGATTGGAGACAGTGTTGAGTCAAAATTCTTCGAATCGACGGCGTCGCGGTCGTGGTGGCCGTTCTGGTGGGCGGTCACCTAATCGGTCCTCAGGGCGCGGCGTATCCTATCAGTCGGCGTTAGGTCAATACCAGCAAGGCGAAGACCCCTCCACGTTTTGGGCACGCTCAAACGCGAGACTTGGCATCGATCCAGACGATTCCACTGCGGGACGTAAAGGGAAGGGGCCAATTGAATTTGCATGTGCCGTTTGCGGCGTTTTTGTCTCCTTGGAGCGTTGGCCCAAAGAGCGACAGGGCGTTCGGTGCGATTCATGTAAGAACGCGTGCGGGACTTTATTGACTGGCGATGATTTAGATATTGCTTCAGAACTCGCTCGTGATGCAAAGGGGAACGGCTCGAAATACGATGGTGTACCGGAAATGACCGAGGAAGATCTCGAAGCGATCACGGAAATGAAAGCACTGGCTGATCGCATGGGTAATGGTCGTTCCGGCAACCGCAAGCGCGGTTCGGGTGGTGCCAATCGTCGACGACGCCGAGGAAGCGGTGGCCATAACCACGGACGCAATAATCAGGGGGAATCGTCCGGCGGCGGACAAAATCGGCGCCGAAGACGTCGTCGTGGTGGCCGAAATGGCCCGAAGGGCGATGGAGCCGGACAAGGCTCTAACTCCAACAAGGGCAGCAGCGATTAGGCAAAGCCCTGCTTGCTCCAGGCAACAAAGCTTAAAATAACGCCCACTCACCAATTGCTTTTGGGTCATTCAGACGCCTGGGGCCGGAAATTGGTCACACAGTGCTTTTACCTCGTTGGCGATTGCACTCAATGCCGTGTCGTCGTCAGGCGCGTTGATAGCAGAGTTGATCCAATTTGCGAGCTGTTGCATTTCATCAGCACCCATGCCGCGGGATGTCAGTGCCGGTGTACCGATACGAATCCCACTGGGGTCAAAGGGTTTCCGTGTGTCGAAAGGCACGCTGTTGGCATTGCAGACGATGCCTGCTTTTTCGAGTGCCCCCGCGGCAATTTTTCCTGAGACATTCTTACCGGACAAATCGACGAGCAGGAGATGGTTATCCGTTCCACCGGACACCAAATCGAAGCCATGGGCCAAGAGCCCATCGCCCAATGCCTGACAATTTCGCACAGTCTTGGCAGCATAGTCTTTAAACTCGGGTTGCAATGCTTCCTTGAGTGCGATCGCTAGGGCGCCGGTCGTATGGTTATGCGGCCCACCTTGTAGGCCCGGGAATACACCGCGATCGATGGCTTTCGCATGCTCCGTCTTACACATCAACATGCCACCCCTTGGTCCTCGCAACGTTTTATGTGTCGTGGTTGAGACCACATCGGCATACGGGACGGGTGATGGGTGTGCCCCTCCGGCGACAAGCCCTGAAATATGGGCGATATCCGCAAGTAAGTACGCGCCCACGTCATTGGCAATCTCTGCAAAGGCCGCGAAATCGATGAGTCTGGGATAGGCCGAGGCACCGCAAATAATCAACCTAGGTTTGTGTTCGCGCGCCATCGCTGCGACCTGGTCCATGTCAATTCGTTTTGAATCCCTATCAACGCCATATTGAACCGCGTTAAAATATTGACCTGAAATGGTGACCTTCCAACCGTGTGTAAGATGGCCTCCATGGGGTAAGCTCATACTCAAAATGCCGTCACCCGGATTGAGCAGTCCAAGATAGACAGCAAGATTAGCGGGTGAGCCCGAATAGGGTTGAACATTTACATGGTCCGCACCGAACAGTTGTTTCGCACGTTCGATCGCCAGCCGTTCAAGTCCGTCGATGTAATCCTGCCCTTGGTAATAGCGTCGCCCAGCATAGCCTTCGCTGTACTTGTTGGTCAGGCAACTTCCTGTTGCCTGTAGGACCGCAGCTGAAGCGTAGTTCTCAGACGGGATTAAGCGCAGAACGTCTCGCTGGCGCTGAATCTCTTGATCGATCAGGTTTGCGACGTCGGGGTCGACCGCTCTAATGTGTGCATTGTCTGTCATGGTTGCCTCCAGGTAACTCAGTCCTCGAAATTTGTATGTCAAAATATACGGGCAATCGCAAATTGAAATGTCGATTCCATTGAATTGGGGTATGAGTGTGGTGCAAGTCGATGGTATCTTATATGCCTTGCCTGGGTTCTCGATCGATAATCGTCTAGCCGTCAAAGGCCCAGCCGACTTTGAAACTGAACTGGAGTTCGATGAATGGAGTCATTGCCGTCAATCTCTGTGGGGTGTGTGGGCCTTGCGGATTCAGCGCAAACCTACTGGGACCAATTTCAAATCATGGAATTGGATGAAAAAATCGTCGCGAATGTGAAAGACAAAACCGTTCGTAAGTGGACGGATCAGATGACAACCCAAGGCTTGGTACTCGGATTTGGAATTGACCCGGTGGCTGGTGGCTTTAGCACGTCGGGGTCCAAAGCCAGATGGGACAGAGTTGTGACTCTATATGACGATTTAGATGCCCATCGAATTCTTTTCCGAACACCAGCCAGTTTTCGGCCGACATCGACGAATAAAATTGCGCTGGTTGATTTTTTTCAAGCTCATTTAGGCGACCGGCAGGCGGCCTGGTGGGCGGAGGGCCTTTGGGAGTCTCAACCAGAGGCGTTTGCAGAGGTTGCAGACGCCGCGGGGCTTACACCCGTTTTCGACCCCCTCGGTATGGACGACATCGAGGAACTTCCACGTCAAATAAATCCCTATTGGCGTTTGATGGGGCGTCGCGGCCTGCGGGCAGGTTTCTCTGATTACGAAATGGATTCGCTGCTTGATTTAGCATTTGGGTTCGGTCGGGCATCGATCGTGTTTACGAGTCCATCAATGAAGACCGACGCGATTCGGTTCAGTCGTGCCGTTCGGCGCGAACTCAGCGACGATTAGGAGTCACGTTCAATGCTTGGTGGGTTCGCCGTACCGCAGAAAATTGGTCAGTACGAACTGGGTAAGCGAATCGGCAATGGTTCCATGGGAATCGTGTATCTCGGCACCCACGTAACCCTGGGTCGCAAAGTCGCTGTAAAACTCCGTCACAGGGACAGTCGGTCGGGTGAAAAGGTCTTAGCCGAGCGCTTTGCTCAAGGTGCCCGATTGCAGGCAGAATTAAGGCATCCAGCGATTGCATTAATTCACGATTACGTTGAGACCGACAGCTACCAAGCGATGATGATCGAATATCTCGCAGGCGGCTCTGTAGAAGATCTCCTTAAAGCTCGCGGTGGGCAACTGGACACGGCCGCTGTGCTCGACGTAGGTGTTCGTCTGGCACGCGCTATCGAATGCGCACACGGCCAGGGGGTGGTTCACCGAGATATTAAGCCCGCCAACGTGCTGTTCAAAAATTCCAACATCCCGTCCTCGGTTCGGCTCTCTGACTTCGGGGTTGCAAAAGCTCCAGAACGGAGTCCGGATTTAACGGTCGTCGGGGCAAGTGTTGGGACACTGTGGTACATGCCGCCAGAGCAGTTTTCTCATTCAACCTTAGATGGACGAGCTGACATCTATGCTCTCGGCGCGACCTTATACGAAATGCTCACGGGTCATGTTCCGTTCGAACGTTTGGATACCTCAGAGGTGTTTCGTCGGTTTTTAGATGGTGCCCCACTGCCGCCAATGCAGAAAAGAAACCCGTCGATACCTGATTCGATGGCCGCGGTGATCGAAGCATGCCTGGCCGTAAAGCCCGAGGAACGCGTGCCATCTGCTGGCACACTGGCTGCTTTGCTCGAAGGCGTGATTGCTCTCGAAGGTCTGAGAACGTCAAACTCCATTGCTGGTGGTCAGCAAACAACCGCCGGCGTTGATGAACTCGACTCCGTCTTAGCTCGATTCGATTCTACTGTAGCCGAGCCGTTACGGCAGACCGTGGCTGACCTTGGCTTTCTGAAGGATTCTGAAACGCAGACATTTCGGGTTTATGAGCCTATCGCTCAACCCGTTCCTGACATCACTGCGTTCGAAGACAGTGGTCTTCCAACCATCTTGGAAACCGTCGAGCAGCGCCGTTGGGCAGGGAGCCAAGATGAGTTCGATGACGATGATCAAACGATTGTGACCGCTCTGGATGATGGGCTTGACGATTGACGGATCGAGTTGCCGGCAATGGCGTTGAACTTGTGCCTTTCTGTGTGAAATCGGACGAGGGGCTTTTTGCTGAGATTCAAGAGCTCAGTCGAACCGCCTTCTCTCGATTTGGATCGTATTTGGAGACGATTGAGCACTGGCTCGAATCAGAACAAGCTGTGACTTTATGCGCCCTCAAAAACAAGCGGCCGGTCGGTTTTGTCATCTACGTTTATCGCAGGCTTGCTCAGCAGGTAGCCGGTGAGATTATTGCGCTGGCGGTGGACCCGTCGGTCCGTCGACAGGGGATCGGATTATTGCTGCTTGAGCGCGCTGTCGACGCCTTGAAATCGGGCTCACAAACTGTTGGAGCAACCTTCATCCAACTTCACGTGTCCCAGAGGAATACATCAGCTCAGCGGCTATTTCTCAAGTCGGGGTTTGCGATGGTTGACTCTTCGGATAAGTACCCCAACGGTGATACGGCAAATCGGATGGCACTGGCTCTGAACCGAAAGTCCACATCGAGGCATCGGAATCAGCCATCTCTCGTAGAAATATGACTCGCGTTAATGTACATATTTTGTATAAACTGACCTCTGGAATACGGGCGATTCCGATGAGACTAAACGAACAGGAGAGCCGCCTTGAACGACTTTTTGACACGGGGGCTCATTAGAGGCCTCATCATTTTATTTGCGACAGTGCTGGGGTCATTATCCGCGGTGCATGCACAAAACTGCGAACCTGATAACGGGGCCAACCGGCTCGCCACAGGCGCCGACTGTGCTCCAGAGCTCGGTCGCGTGTTGCTGGGACTCGATAACATGGGGGCGACAGGAACATCGACCGGAGGGGGAGCCGCCTGCTTTGACCCCGCTGATGACCAACCTGATGAGGGCTTAGTCCGTACGATTTTCGAATCAATGGCCTATTTGTGTTCCACGTCTGGTGAGCAAACGACGGGTGCGTGGTTGGAAACAGGAGACCATCGCGGGGTTGCTGTAGACACGCGGGTCGTTGACGGCGAGATACAGAGCGAATTCACGCTGAATGGCATTCGTGTCGAAGGGCGCTTCAGGCTCAATTGCACGGTCTTGGAGAAATGTTACACCCTGACCAATGTGAGCGGGCAGCAAATGGATACCGTTGCTCTGACACATTACATGGACGGTGACCTGTTTTTCGGAGAGGGCGGCATTGGTAATGACTACGGTGCAACCAGTGTCGGTAGGCCCAAAACCCTCTGGGAGTTTGATGAGGGCGATAATCCGGCTGAACCAAGTACATTCGTCGGTTTGTATGCCATGTTCGGTGGCGACGATTTTCTCAACTCATGGGAGATCGGCTCCTTTCCAGATCAGAAAAATCGGATCGCGAACTCAGCCTTTGGGTGTACAGAACTGCGTGACGATATCAATCGGTCTCAAATGAATATCGACCTCGATAACAATCTCATCACCGACCGCGGTTTCGACGTCACGTTGGCACTACGCTACGACCTTGGTCCCCTCAACCAAAACGAAAGTACGGACGAATTTTGTTTCGCGACACAATGGGGGGTTGGCTTGCCATGTTCCGATGAAGACGTGGATGAGATCTGCCTTGAGAACGACAACTGCCCCACAGTGCCCAACCCCGATCAAGCTGATGACGACGGTGATGGCGTGGGTGACCTGTGTGACAATTGCCCAAAGATTGCGAACCCTGAACAAGGTGATCGCGACAACGATGGGCAGGGCGATGCGTGTGATCGGGTCATCTGCACACCCGATGGTGGCCCTGAGGTCTGTGACGGGCGTGATAATGATTGCGACGGTCTAATCGATATGCACCTGGACGGCAGGCCGGTTGTCGTTCCGGGCGAATGCGCGACGGGTCTGAGTGCCAGTTGTGCTGTCGGCACATGGCAATGCGTGGGCGGTAACACTCGGTGTATTCCCAACGTGACACCGGGTGCCGAAGTCTGTGACTTGGAAGACAACGATTGCGATGGACATATCGATGAACGCGTCAGGAATACATGTGGGTCGTGTGGAGCGATTCCATCTGAAACGTGCAATGGCTTCGACGATGATTGTGACGGTCGCTTAGATGAAGGCGACAGCTGCGATGATGGCTATGCCTGCTACGATGGACAGTGCCTTACAGCATGCGACGCTCAGGGGGACTGCGAAGGCGGACAGGAAAATGTTTTCTGTGCCGATGGTGCTTGTGTGCCTTGGTGCCAGCAACAGGGTTGTGGCGGCGAAAATGAAACGTGCACCGAGTCCGGGTGCCAAGACCTCTGTGCCGGCGTCGTGTGTGAAGATGGGACTGTCTGTTATGGTGGTGAATGTGGCCCAGACACGTGCGCTTTTGTCGGTTGTCCGGACGGTGAACGTTGTCTGCCAACCGGCTGTGAACCGGACCCGTGTGCCGGCGTCGATTGTGGCGAGGACAGCTTTTGCCGTGACGGAGAGTGCATCTTTAGCTGCGCTGATGTTGCATGTCCAGCGGCCCAAGCGTGTATTGACGGCCTCTGCGCTGACACGGGCTGCGGACCCGTTGGGTGTCCTGAGGCGGGCCAAATTTGTATCGATAATCTCTGCGTCGATGACCCGTGTGATGAAACCGAATGTGTAACGGGCTCTGTATGTTACAAAGGCGATTGCCTCCCAGACCCATGCGTTGGTGTAACGTGTCCACGTTATCAGCGCTGCGCATTGATCGATGGCACGGCACAATGTGTTGCAGATTGGCCAATCAATCAACGGAGTGGTGCTGGGGGCGAAGGCGGCACGGGTGGTGCTGGGGCTGAAGGTGGTGCCGGTGGTGCCGGTGGTGCCGGTGGTGCTGGGGCTGTAGGTGGAGCCGGTGGTGTCGGTGGTGTCGGCGGGACTGATGCAGGCATGGGCGCCGGTGGGGCCGACATAAGTTCCGATTCTGACTCTCAGTCAGGATGCTCTTGCGATGTGGCCAGCGACGCCGATTCCGGTTTTCTTGGTTTCATGCTTTTTCTGCTCATCGGCTACTTGAGACCAAAGACGCGCCGGACTTAACACCGGTGCGCCGTTAATCGTCTTGCTCAATCGCAACAAGGCGTGTTTCATGGCTGGCCGTTGCAAAACGATTCAGTCCACGCCTGGCCTTTCGTCGATGTCTTTGCTCTACACGCTCGACCGCATTGACGAACTAGCTCGACAGATAACCAGCTTCTGTGGCTCGAAATTGGGCATGGTCTAAGACAGGGCGTGGCCCTAAATGATTAATCGTCGCCATTCACTGAGTTATCTACGTCATCTTGAGCTTGCTGTGCGTCAGATGGACTGGCCGCATCGTCCTGAGCTTCAGGATTCTCACGACCGGCATCTCCTGGTGCTCCGTCAGCCTGGCGGATAGCACCGTCGCTGATAGCATCCGGACTGCCCGCATCGTTTGTGTTGGGGGGTGAATCTGTACCCGTATCGCTTATCGCCCCATCGCTTATCGCCCCGTCGCTAATCGCCGTTGATGAATCACCGGCTTGCGAGTCTGCCTGCGCATCATTTACATCTGCAGACGCGTCGGTGAAGACCAGTCGGTCAACATCAGATGAATCTCTTGGCGCTGAATCTGGCAGCTCCCCGTCTGTCTCGGCGGCGGCGATGTCAAGGGGTTCGGAATCGTTTACAGACCCATCCCGAGGCTGTTCACCATCAATGCGAGGTGGCCCATTATCGAATGGGCTCGCATCGGAAATACCGAGACCGGCATCCTGAATCCGACCAGAGTCCAATTCCATTGAGCCTGCATCGCTGTTTCCTAAACCATTGTCCGGAACGAAACCCGAATCATTGATTCCTGCGTCCGGGTCGATGGGCGGATTACATAAATTGTCAGCACCAGGCGTCTCTCTGACGAGGTTGAAGTCATCTCCATTGTTGTCTGTATCAGCACCATTAGGACAACGGCTTATGGATTCGCCAAGGTCATCGTTGGGATCGTCTGGAGCACTTAAATCACCTTCGGTAACGCCTTCGATTTCGCCGGCATACGACATTGAGTCGATGATGACATCGCCGTCTAGAAGTAAGAATCCGTCTGGGCCATTCTGGATGTCATGTTCAGTTTGTCGAGACTCGATGGGGATGAACAAAGTCTCCGCCGGTAAACTCTCTTCAAGTGCCTGGTCACCCACGATGAGATATCTGAAGCCAGGCAGTTCCGGATGAACCTCGCCGAGATCAAATCGTTCATAGGGCTCGCCATTATTTCCGTTAATAAACTCTAGACTGATGGTGTCTAGCGACAGTGGGATGGGGCCCGGATTATAAATTTCGACATATTCCCGAAATTCTGCGCCCGCCATGTCTACATTGACCTCATTGATTAACGGTCGACTCGGGCGAGGCGTAACAAACACGGATACCCGTGCAACCAAGGGACCGAGATTGACTGAGATCATGGTCTCGCCGACACGGGCTCCCACTAACTCGAATACGCCAGAATGTGCATTCGATTCGATCATAACGGTCTCAGCATGCCGAACGAGGCCCGGAGTCTCCGCCCGGATTTCTAAAGATTCTTGCCTTAGAAGCGGTTTGTCAAAAATCACTCGAATCTGGATTACTTCGTTTAAAATAACGCCATAAAAATCGCGTTCGAATTCAATGAATTCCGCATCAGCACGCTCACCATAGACTGCGATCAATGCGCTTCCACTGCCCTCTTGTGTTGGTGTTCGAGCCGTTACAGTCACACCGATGTGTTCTCGGTGGGCTCTGGTGGGCAGCTCAGCGTATAGTTCACCTGCAGGAATGAAAATTTCTGGTGGGACAGACACGTGGTCTGGTTCACTCGATTGAAGCTGAACGAATTGTCCATCAGGGCCAGCTGGTCGGCTTAAGCTGATTTGAATTGGTTGACCGGCAATGGCACGAGGCGAACGATTCAACCCGGCTCTTGTATAGCCTCGGTTCGGTTCGAAACCCATTACGATGGGTGGACCTTGATCTAGATCGCTCGAATCTCGAGGTTCGATTTTATAGTGTCCATTGGCAAGACGGTGAACACCGCAAATTTGTTGAAACCCATCACCGAGCTCAGGGAAGGGGGTCGAGAGATACAGCACGTCGTTAATTCTAATTGAAAGTCCCGATATGACATCGGTGACGACGAATTCATTAATGGGCTGGTCTCGATTGTCACCAGGACCCACATCGGGCTCGATGTCTGTGACAACGATTTCGTTAATACAAACAAGCATGCCTTCATAGCGTTCAGCCTGCCCAATGAGCCTTTCAAATGGCGGCGTCACCGGTCGAGGCGTGAACTCGGCTAAGGTCGTGCTGATTCGAGTGATCTGGTTGAGCTGAGCCTGGCCATAATAGTCAGACGTCTTGCCTGTGACTTGGACGGCGTCACCCACACTTGGAATTGAGACCCCCTGAGCGCGGTTGCCCATATAGACATAGACCCCCCGATGACCATCCTCCACGGGATTTTCCTCAGTCTGTGCTGCCTGCATAAAAAAACTGCCCGGCTGGGTGATCGGAGCGTTTTCTTGAAAGACCGCTGTAACGACCCCCTCGAACTCAAAAAACTGCTCTTGATTCAGTTCGCGACGTTTCACCTCGGGTATGCTGGCTTCGCAACCACGTTCCGGTCCATCCGCAAGGTCTGGGCAAAAGTCGCATTCGTCACCGCGCCCGTCTTGGTCTCGGTCTGTTTGTTGAGGGTTACTGTGTTGAGGGCAGTTATCTTCATTTTCCCGAATACCGTCGGCGTCCAAGTCAATGCCTGATGGAGGTGTGCACGGACATTCGTCAAAAGCCCAAGGGCACGGATCGCAGGCGTTTCCAGTGCCGTCAGAATCTAGATCGCCTTGCTCTGGATTAAAGACATCAGGACAGTTGTCCTCGTCGTCGTCAACGTCGTCACCGTCGCGATCACCGTCCTTGGTCCGTCCAGATACCATGGTGTTTCCGAACTCGCAGCTGAAAGTTGGTTCACACTCGTAGACTGGATACGGCTCGTAGACATACTCCAACCACTGTGGCAAATCATCTGGGCGACGACGTTGTACGACGCGATTCATGTAGCTATGTAAGTCATCGAATCCGAATAGAGGCCAGTCATCGGGGTCCGTAAGATTTGCATCACCGTCAGCATCTCGAATGCAGATTGTTTTATCCATTCCGCAAATATCAAGTTGTTCACAGAACGCATTTCGGCGGTTGAAAGAGCCAAAAACATCTGAGTCACCGTAATTGATCAGGCCTGAGATAAAAACAGCCCTCACGTTTTCAGCGCTGGACCCAACTAGCGCGTCGTAAGGAAATTCTCGATTCCCCTCGAAAACGGCGACATCGGCGTATAGGCCCTGCTGCAAACGACCCACCAAATCTTCAACGCCGATGGATTTGGCTGCGCGATCCGTGACCATTCTAAAGATATCGCGATTGCTGATGCGTCCATCATAGTACGTGTCCGATAATCGCTTTGCGCATTTCATCTCAGCAAGCTGATTCATCGTGCCTGATGGGGTCCAGTCTGGACCGAGTGCGACATTGATCCCCATATTCATTGCCGATGGAACATCGGTGGTTGCCCCATATAGTTCAACATTCGATTGAGGAGACCAAATGAGGCTGGCCTGTTTGGCCCGGAGCGCGGAAAACTCTGTTCCGGTACAACTCACACAATGTATGATGGATGTTTTATCACCCAGCTGACCTGATTCGTAAAAACGCTCAAATTCAGCCAAACTTGACGCGTCAATCCCCTCGGATAGGTGGGCGATGTAGCGTCTTTCCGGTATCGATTCACCTGTGTCATAATTTGGTGCAGCAGAGCAGCCTTGAGTCAGGGGAAAGACGCATTCAGTTACGGCAGAATCTCCATAGCCGAGTCCGTTTGAGTTTGGGCCTCGATCGATATTTCGGACATGGTCATGACTGGACCGAACATTCTCCGCCTTATGGACTGAGGTGGTGGCCGCCATGAGCAGCCGCACCTCATTGTATCTGGCGGCTACAGGATCGCCCGTACTTGGTCTCGCACCATAGAGCTCTCGCCCAATTAGGGACCGCCACTCGTTTCGATTTTGAAATAGTCTCGCCCCGTGGCGCCAACGAGGAAGGCTATTAAAACTCATATGATTGTGGGGGTCTATGAGTCCTGGTGTCACAATTGATCCACAAACGATGGCAGCCTCTGCCGCCAAAGGATGATCGGAGCAATCGTCTGCCACACAGAGTATTTTTCCAGTGGAACCGTCCACTAAAACTTCACCATCACACAGCACCCTATCGTGGGTTAAGACAGTGCCGACGATGAGTGTGGCCTCATTGCTACCATCTCGTCCACGGCATTCAGCAAATAGGTGACCTTCACAGCTCTCTGGTTCATCCCCCGGGCCACACGCCTCAGCATCAGAGCCTGCGTCGACGAAAAATAAACCGTCGGTGCCCATCGATGCATCTGTGAGGCCGTCTGGCTGAGATCGCACGTCATCACCATCCGCCGCGTCAAGCCGTGTAGCATCGTGGCCAGAATCAACTATGGATTGTGACAGCCCTTGACTCTCCGTGCCGTCACATCCCTGTAAAGTCGGCATCCAAATCAATAAAGTGCAGCCGAGGATAATTCGGACAAAGGTCGACATGATGCTTTCAGACTCCTGAGTGCTCGAGGTCCGACGCGATAACATTTTTTAAGTTATCGTCGCGCGATTCAAAAACACCATGACGGACGAAATTGGCGATGCCCCGACTGGTTCGTGGGCGCCACAGTATTTCATTGTGGCCATAAGGCAGTAACATTGTCGGCACGTTTGAGACCGCACCTTCTTCCGCGGAAACCACTTTGTCACGAGAGCCCAGAACGATGCCCCAAGAACTGGTGTCCTTGGGGGGATCAAGTCCATATGCTGTTTGTTTGACAGCTGGACTCATCCAGCGGGAAAAAACGCTTTGTCTGAACTGTTTCGCTCTGGCACAGCCTCGATGTGGTGTGGACACAAATACAATTCGTTTTGGTTGGGCTTTAAGACGCGATAATGCCCCGCGTACGATGAGACCACCCATTGAATGAGCGACGATAGCGTATTCATCGCTTGCGTACTCGTTGACTTTCGCCGCAAATGCTTGAGCATGGTCCGCGAGGTCTCCTCGATGACTTGGATAACCATAGACCAGAGTCATGAAACCCTCTTTTCTCAATCGGCGTGCCATTGGGTGCCAGATTGAACGATGGGCGAGATATCCGTGAATGAAGATTATCTGCATAGTCTAAAGTACGAGGTAAACGGAGGCCTTGTCAGCTTCTATCTTGCTCGAGACAAAAAAAAACGCCGACCAATGTGGTCGGCGAGTGGAGCAGAGGGGGCTCGAACCCCTGACCTCTTGACTGCCAGTCAAGTGCTCTCCCAGCTGAGCTACTGCCCCTCAGTGGGAGCAGGAAAATAGGCGAAGTGGACTATCCTGTCAAAACAAATATGCTTAATCGCACGGTCTCATTTTCATTTAGAACGGTTACGCGCGTTGCAAGGCCCAGATCAGGGCAGCACCGAGGGCCAGGACGAGCCCACCCAATATTTTGACAGCGAATCGAGCTGCAGGACTGCTGGTCGCGTCATTCGTCCGACTCCAGTCCGTATCCGTGTCGTTCACACCTGCGGGAAGATACTCAACGGTCTCGATTGGACTCGCCAACGCATTGAGCGGTGGCGATTCGAGCCGATTGATCATCGGTAACTGCGATTGATTTGACGGCTTCAGGATTTCGGATAGATTTGCGACGTCATTCAGTTCGTTTGTCTCCCGTCCAGCTGGCGCGGCAATTTGCGAGTCGGTTTCGTCAGATACAGCATCGAAGTCACCGGTGCCAATGAGATTGTGAGACGATGTCCATGTGGTGTCGCGACTCTCGTCAAGTCGGGCTGACAACTGCACGAGTTCATCTCGGCGCGTTTCGATTTCCGAATAAAACAGGCTCCTCATATAGCCGGCTAGGGCAGCGGTTCCTGTAACGCAGTTGCTGTCGTGAGCAGCCTCGATCAATGCGTCAGCAAATGACAGTCCCGTCTGATAGCGCTTATCGGGGTCCGTGCTGAGTGCTTTTTCGAGAAACCCTTCCAGCGCGGGCGGATAGGCCTGACTGAGTGTCGTCGGTTTCGGAACGCGGCCCGTTTGGATCCGATTCATGGTCTCTTTTGGTGTTTTCGCTTTGAACAAGCGTCGACCAACCGTGAATTCATAGAGGATCACTGCCAGTGAGAACAAATCGCTCCGATGGTCGGCGGGCTCTTTTGCGATGACCTCGGGGGTCATGTACGCGTATTTGCCCCGGCGACCTTTCGGTGAATCATGTCCAGTTTGAGTTGCGACCCCATAATCAAGTAGCTTAACAGACCCGTCGTATCCGATTTGAAGATTGTGCGGACTGATGTCGTGATGGACAATGCCGAGGGCATCGTGGGCGAAGTCGACACCTCGATAACCAAAGTCCAACGCCTTTGCGATTTGAGCACAGATGGTGACAGCTGCTCCGTACTCGACGGAACCTTCAGCACGGGCTGCCTTGGTAAGCAACTCAGCTCCCGAGACGCCATGGATGTATTCCATCACCATGAAGTAGGCATCATCAAACTTCCCAAGGTCATAGGTATTAACGACATTTGGATGCTTGAGGGATGCTACGATCCGAGCTTCTTCCAAGAAAAGTCGCTCGTAGACCAACTGACCGCGATGTTCTGGCAATAAACGTTTAATGACGACGAAACGGCCAAAGCCACCAAAGCTTCGCCTTTGCGCCAGGAAGATTTCCGCCATTCCGCCTTCCGCGAGTTTCTTGAGGAAGACGTACCGTCCAAATTGTGCTTCTAGACCCGTCAAAGAACAGTCCATGGGAAATTTGAGTGGTTGAGTAATGGCAGTGTATCGTGATGTGGCTCAGAGTCCATGCCTTGTCCGAATTTTTATCCGATTCCAACTCCGTTCAAGGACTAAACCTAGATTCGTCACTGTCTCAATAGTCTAATTTATCTTGGGTGTGCTCATTATTTTCCCGATCTCTCCGTTGTAACTGACAGTCGAATCAATTTATGCTGACCGGGCGATGTGCCAGTTTGCTCGCTGACAAGGATCATTTCCACTGAACCAAGACGATATTCTTACTGCCATACCCGATGCGCCTCAGTCGATTCGGGTTCGTGACGTGCTTCGCCGTCTCAACCTGCCTCGTGGGTCGAGGGCTGCGCTTCGAGATGAGATGGAAAGCATGGTTGCCCAGGGCGTGCTTCGGCGCGCGGGCAATCGTCGGTACGTCCGGGTCAGTGCATCTAACACAAAGGTGGGCACCCTGACTTTAACCAGACAGGGCTACGGCTTTGTTGCACTCGAAAATTCTGCAGAGCAGGGCGATGTTTATATCTCAGGGCGGGCTCTGCGCGGGGCCATGCATCGCGATCGAGTTGAAATTAACATTTTTGAATCAAGAGCGGGCAAGGTCGAAGGCGAGGTCATTCGTGTTCTAGAACGAGGGACGCACACATTTGTCGGCTTTGTACATCAGGCAAGAAAAGCCCAATGGATCACGCCAAGAGATGAACGACTACCGGACCGGATTAGACTCAACGGAGTCGCGGTTCATGGTCAATTAGTCGCAGCACGTTTTGTGAGTTGGCCTGGGTCAGGAGCCCCTGTCGCCGAGGCCGAGGTCTTGCGTGTGTTTGCCCAGGATGGACGAGCGGCAGAGGAGACAGAAATCGTCGTTTACGATCTCGGGCTACCGATGGAGTTCAGTCACGCCACACTCGCGGAGGCCGACACCTTGCCCGAGCCAACACCGCCAGACGTCGAGTCGGACTCGGGACGCAAAGACTTAAGAAAGCGGCCCTTTTTTACCGTTGACCCGCAAAGTGCGAGAGATTTCGATGATGCTGTATGCGCTGAAAGGCTGGTTGGTGGTGGTTGGAAGCTGAGCGTTGCGGTGGCCGACGTGTCCCACTACGTGCGGCCCGAATCCGAGATTGACGCAGCGGCATTTGAACGAAGTTTTAGTGTGTATCTCCCTGACCGAGTCTTGCCAATGCTGCCGGAACGGTTATCCGCTGACCTCTGTAGTTTGAGGCCCAATGTTGACCGCTATGCCATGGTCGTCGATATGGTCATAAGCCCGGACGGCGAATTTAGCTCATATGAGATTGTACCAGCGATGATTCGGAGTCGTTTACGGTTGAGTTACGACCGCTGCGCTGATCTTCTCGGTTTGGTTGAAACCTCGATGGAGCCCCCGGAGGCCGAAGACGCCGAGCCCTATCTTGAGACGATGCGCTCTGTGCTTGATGTAACTAGAAGCCTGAGACGCCGTCGACGGAAAAAAGGGTATCTTGCACTGGATGTTCCTGAAGCACAGGTAACATTAGCACCGGATGGTGAAATCTCAGGACTCCACTTCTATGAGCGACATGAAGCGCATTTGATGGTGGAAGAGGCGATGCTGGCGGCCAATGTATGCGTCGCCGAATTCTTTGTCGAACGGGGCTTGGACAGTGTTTTCAGGATTCACGGGCCACCGCCAGCGTCGGGTCTGGACCGTTTTTTTCTCCAAATGCGAGCGTTGAACGTCAATTTGCCCAGGACCGAATCGGCTGGAGCCTTGAGTGAGGGTCTGGGACGATTAAAGGAACACCGTCATTTTTGGTTGGCGAATATGCTTCTTTTAAGGGCGATGGCAAGAGCTGAATATTCCCCTCAGGTAGATGGACACTTTGGTCTCGGCTTTGAGGCTTACTCGCATTTTACGAGTCCGATTCGTCGCTACTCTGATTTAACCGTTCATCGGCTTATCAAGCAGGTTTTACTTTCGGACGAAGACCAAGGTGCAGACCTCGACTCCATCGCAGCCCATTGCAGCAGACGTGAGCGCATTGTTCTCGACGCCGAACGTGATGTTATCGGCCTCTATAAAGCGTTGTACATGGAACAGTTCCTCAATGAAGAGCTGCCCGCCGTCATTTCAGGTATCGGTAAAAATGGCTTGTTTATTCACTTTACGACGACTCATTGTGACGCGTTTATCCCCATTGCTGAGCTTCGAGACGATTGGTTTGATGTAGATGAAAATCTGACGATGTTGGTCGGCCGCCACACAGGCAATCGCTATTGCTTAGGCGATCGAATTTTAGCTCAAGTGACGGATGTCAGTGTCAGCAAGCGACGGGTGACAGCCCGAAGTCTTGGGCCAATTCAGGATGGTCTTGAGACGTCTGCTCAATAGACCAGACATCAACGAGTCGCCCCCAAGCCTTCGAGGCTCGGAGTATCACCTGAGAAGTGCGATTGTCGGGCGTCGTCAGCCAGCGCAATGATTTGCTGATAAATTGACTCGAACGCTTCATCGGAATCCACGTAATTGATCTCGGATGTATCGATCGCCAGTAGCGGAACCGAAAGCTCATAATGCGCAAAGTAATGGCTGTAGGCTTCGCTCAACCCAACGAGATAATCTCGGTCAAAATCTTCTTCGAAAGGCCTTGCGCGCATCGCAATCCGTTCCAGTAAAACGTCGGTTCGCGCGTTCAAGTAAACCAAGACATCCGGTTGCAAAATGTGGTTTTCTAGAGATTGGTAGACGCGCTCATACAGGGCGAGCTCTTCATCTCTCAAGGTTAGCCGGGCGAAAATTCTATCCTTCAGTAAGTGGTAGTCGGACAGAATGCCTGGTTCGAACAAATCTGTTTGAAGAAGTTCTTGCTGTTGCCGAAAACGGCTCATCAAAAAAAAGAGCTGAGTCTGAAACGCATAGCGTTCGCGATCTTGATAGAAAAGATGCAGGAATGGATTCTCCTCGACCACCTCGAGAACCAGTCGTGACTGCATTCGGTCCCGAAGACGACGGACGAGGGTGGTCTTACCAACCCCTATAGGGCCTTCGATCGCAACGTAAAGTGGTCGACTCAAGTGTCTCTCCAAATGCAAGCCACGCTCTATCCTAAAAGAAGTCTGTCTTTTATGACAGCCCTTCTATCGCTGTTTTTGCGGCATTTCGAACGACTGGATGTTCGTCGCTTAAAGCCGTGCGAAGTTCAGACAGAGCGTCCGCTGAACCCAGCCGCCGCAGACCCTCTGCGGCCGCGACTCTGACGAACCAGACGTCGTCAGTCAATGCTTCTTTTAAGATCTTTGAAAATTGTGGGTCAGCGGACGTCCCGAGTGCAAGTGCGGCCGCTTTCCTCACTTGGGGGTCCGCGTCCTCAAGTGCTTTTGACAGAAGGTCATGAGGCCCCAATCGTCCGATGAGAAATGTCGCAGCGGCGCGCTTGTCAACATCTGATGTGCTCAGGTTCCGCCTCAGCACATCATGAACCAGTGCAGTCGGTTGGAGCATCAGGGCCGATGCGACCGCAAATCTGATCTCAGCTGGCATACCGACTGTGCTGTTGACAAGAGCCTGTATCGTATTCGGATGTTTAGATCGTCCTAGAACACCAATAGCAATGCGCTTTACATTGTGGGATGGGTCATTGAGCATCCGAAACAATCGGGTTGCTGCGTCTGTAGGTGTTTGTCCGAGAGCCATCGCGGCCAATTGTCGGATACGTTCATCCGCGTGCCCGGCAGCCTCAGAGAACAAATCCGTAAGTTCATGTCCTTGTACGGTGGACAGCGCGCGGATAATGGCAACGCAGCATTCGAGATGGTCTTGGTTTTGCCCCCACGCCTTTACCAGGTATGATTTTACTCGCGAATCGCCTGATTCCCCAAGGTCGCCCATGGCGAATGCGGCCGCGGCCCGCACATCGGAATCTGCGTCATTCTCGAGAAGAAAAACTAATTTCTCAAGAGCCGCTCCGATGCCGAGACGACCCAGTGTGTACGCACAGCCAATTCTAATCTCTGGATCTGGATCGGAGATTGATGTGAGCAGGATCTGTATTGCGTCCATGTCTGCGGGCCATGCAATCTGGGTCAGGGCCATTCGTGGGTCTGATGAGCTGTCACCTTGGGCATCTGGCGGCATGAATTGCGCACGGTGATATCCGATTTGGAGTAGGGCAGAAAATGCTTCTCCTCGAACCTCCTCCGACTCGACCTTCAACATGGATACCAGCGGAGCGACTGCTCGCGAATCGGCAATTCGACCCAATGCCTCACAGAGATAGACCTGCTCTCGTTCAGATGCGTCTTTTAGGTGCTGAACGAGTGGGCCCACTGCCTTTGACTGTTTCAGGTGGCCAAGTTGCTCGATCGCGTTCAAGCGAACATCGACATCTTGGCTTCGAATCACGATGTCGATGAGGGTAGTCGGATTCATCAACTGACACCGTGTCGAACAAGCTTTTTGTGAAGGCCCTCTCGGGTGATCCCCAACCGTTCGGCTGTTTTTGTCTTATTATGATTGTGGCGTTTAAGTGCGTCTTCGAGGACAGATTTCTCGAATATGTCGACCATCTCTTTCAAGGATTTTCCATCCTCAAGGGATTGGGCATTTGAAGAGCCACGCCCGTTTAATCCAACGGACAAGTGCTCTGGCAAAACGAGAGCAGGGGCCCCCCTAATCAACAACCGCTGTATTTCATTCTGAAGTTCGCGAATATTGCCGGGCCACTCATACGAAACGAGAATGTCGGTCGCCGCAGTCGAAAAACCAGCCGCCGGAGAACCAAATTCTTTCGCATACTTGTCTAGGAAATGTTCTGCGAGCAGCGGAATATCGCCTCGCCTCTCACGGAGTGCAGGCAGGTCAATTGGAAAAACATTCAGTCGGAAAAAGAGGTCTTGTCGAAATTTACCGGTGTCAACCATCTCTTGTAGGTTTCGATGGGTGGCACTCACAATACGGACATCGACAAATTTAGGCGCTGTACCGCCGACGGGCCAGATTTCTCCTTCTTGAAGTACGCGGAGCAATTTTGCTTGCAATTTCATCGGCATCTCGCCGAGTTCATCTAAGAAAATGGTGCCGCCATCAGCCAGTTCGAAGAGGCCAGTCTTGGTTTCATGTGCGCCTGTGAAAGCCCCTTTGACATGACCAAAAAGCTCACTCTCGAGCAGGCTGTCTGAAATCGCACTGCAATTTTGCGCGACAAATAGTTTATCAGCTCGATTACTGGTCTCGTGGAGTGCCCTTGCAACCAGTTCCTTGCCCGTACCCGTTTCGCCATTAATCAGGACCGGAACCCGTGTATCTCGTACACGTTCGATGGAGTCGCGCAGCGTGTTCAATGCCTGACTGTGCCCGACCATACCCATCGTTGCATTTGAGGGGAGCTGCGTCCTCAAGTAGGTATTTTGCTCACTGAGTTGAGCCCTGGACTCTTCTAACTTTGAGACCAAACGCACATTCTCAGCGGCCAGAGAGATCTGATGACTTGCAACGGTAATAACGTCCAGATCTTGACCGGTGAACATGCCCGGCGATTCACGGTTATCGACTTGAAGAACACCATGAATGGCATCACCAGACCAGAGTGGTACGCAAATCGTGCTGGCTAAGCCAGCTTGAATGACTGATCTGGCTTGAGGAAACTCCGCTGCCGCATCCATTAAAAGAATGCTTTTTCGGTCACGTATGACGCGATTCATAATGCTGCGACTGATCTCACCAGCAAATGGTGTCTGAGCACGAGAGTGACTGCTGGTGACGGGAAATCGCCCTGCGCCTGCGTGCTGCGTGAAGACAATATGGGTTGCTTTTGGAATCAGCTTAAAGACGAGCTCAGCACCCGAGGCCAACACCTGATCAATGGACCGGGACTGCGTTTGGGTACGCGTATGTTCAAAGAAGACGGCAAGTTGTTGTGGCGCATCGTACACCGACGCAGAAAACGTATCTAGGTCGTCAATTCGCCGGCTCGTAAGAACGGAGGACGCCATCGTCTCCTCGACCAGAACTTTGATTTGAACAGGATTGCTGGGGCTTCCAAACTGGATAATATCTTCATTCCAGATCTCGGCGGTGGGCATTTTGCCGCCAAGAATCGTTTGGTTAGGACCCCTTACATGGACTGCTCCATAGAGTCGATTTGTATCACGGAACACGATCGTTTCGTCAGCGGCCTCAAAAACACCGAGCGGCCCTCGGTAATCATCCAGTGGAATCGTGAGCTGGTCGGTCGGGTCAGTCGATATGGTGGCGGGTAATGGTGCGTCGACCACATCGCCCGCTCTAGGTCCGTTTACAAATTCTAAACGAATCGATGTGAGGTCGTTAGGCATGTGGCTCGAGGGGAAAATTAAGCCTGGCCAGAATCGCTATTGCGGACCAGCCAGGCCCTGTTCTTGTCTTATTCGTATTGGGCTAGGGCAAGCTTGATGGCTCCGATAGAGCCCTTGTACTTGTTCTTTTTATTCTTGATCCGGTCCTCGTCGAGCTTGAGGGCTGCTTTGAGTGCCTTGACGGCCTTGCTATCGCCCTTCTCAGCTAATCTACGAAGTGAAAACATGGCGACATTTCTAAAGACAAGGTCGGCGTCTCCAAGATAGTCAGCGAGCTCACGGAGTGCCTTACCCTTATTCTTGTTCTGGCCGAGTCTATAGGCAGCGAGCATTCTCCATCCTTGTTGTCTCAGGGCAACCTTGCTGTTCCAGCATTCGACATCGTCGCGGCAGTCCTTGCCCGTTTTCACCATGTAGAATGCATTGGTTGTGTAGTCTTTTCGAAGGTACTGAATAACCGCTCGGTCTTCTGACTTCACAGTGGCTGTCTCGTATGCCTTGATGAGCTTGTTTGCACGGCTTGTGCTCCCGAGTTGCTTGCTCCAGCATTCATCCGGTGCTTTGTCTTCTTTACAAAGCTTCCCTGTTTTGGCGACCAATTCAGCATCGCGGAATTTTTGGGCGAGTGTTGCAACCGTCACTCGGTGGATCGCCTTATCTTTTGACTCAGCATAGGCATCTCGAAAGGCCTTTATGCGCTTCTCGCCTGCTAGAACACCCTGCCAGCATGCCACATCAGACTTACACTTCTTGCCGGCCTCAATGATCAGCTTGCCTTCCTCATGGTTGCGCTTGACATGGCGTTCCACGGCTTTTTGCATCTTGGTCGCCGACAAGGGCTTGCCCTCTTTGTCTTTCCGTTCTGACATCTTTTTTTGCGCCAGTGCATACAACTTTGACAGGGGCTCGACGTCTTCCTTGGTTGACATCTTGTCGGCCCAGCACTTGGCGTCTTCTTTACACGCGTTGGCCGTTTCCACGATTTGCTTCGCCCGCTTTTGGCTACGTGAAAGCTCCTGCCCAATCAACTGATCGGGTGCTTTGATCTTTAAGGCTGCAAATGCTTCCTTCATAGGTTTAACGTTTTTTGCAGAGCCAAGTTCTTTCGCGAAACAGGCGGCCACTGAGCCGCATTCAGCACGCTGTTTACGACATGCATCCTCTTCGCCCGTGCATTTTTCGGCTTTGGCAATGCAGCTCGAAAAATTTGATTTACAACTCTCGACTTCACTGACGATGAGGTCCGCATTCTCGTACCGGTCTTGCTTCAAGGACGCTGTGATCGCATCGCTCCCTACTTGTTTCTGAATCGCCTCCGACTGTTGGCTGTATTCCGCAACTTGGGCACTCGATGGGAGCATTTCCTTGTAACACTTCACATCATCTTTACAGAGCTCTGCGGTGGAACTGATAAATTTTCTATCGCCGTATTCTTTGCTTAATTCACCCGGCACAGCGCGTTCCATGCCATTCACTTTCTTGAGCAGATCCTGATAAACTTTCACGTAACTGTCTGCTGACCCGCGGGTGGGTAAGTGCTCTTTCCAGCAGCTCTTCTTCCCGCCGCACGCTTTCGTCGTGTCAATGACTGAGCGTGCTACCCGGTAGCCTTTTCGGTAGCTTTCAGCTGTTGGCCGTGTCGGCAGTTCCTTTGCCCAGCAAGAGGCCTTATATTTGCACTTCTCGGCTTTCTTGATAGACCCCTTCACTTCATCATAGAGCTTCACTATGCCCTTGAAATGAACCAAGTTCTGAGCAATCCCAGCACGCTTGGTTGGATCTGTTTCTTTTTTGAAGGCCTCCTTGAATTCGTCTCCCCATTTGGTCAATTGCCCGACGGTGTCATCGATTCGTTTCTTGAGTGCTTTTGTTGTCTTGCTGTCTCGGGGATCGAAGATGCGTGCTGCTGCTAATGCGACCTGGTAATGAAACCCATGCTTAGCAACCTCATTCTTTTCGGTCTCTTCCTCCAGGATCTTCATCAACTCGGTGACACCTTTTGGACTGCCTAAGAAAGCGAGTTGGTGAATAGACGCATTCATGACTTCGATTCCGCGTTCGGATTTTGCCATTTCGATAAAAGCAGGGATGGCGGCCTCATCACCGATGATGGCGAGTGCTGTAGCCAGTGAGATTACCTTTTGGACTCTGGTCTTCTGGAAGTGCGGCTCCCGAGTCGGGTGGCCGGCGACGGCTTTGGGCATTTTCTCCCAGTTGGTGAAGGCCTTTATGAGTGGTGCAACCGATTTCTTGTCAGGCATATCACCGAGCATTTCGGCCGCCTTGAATTCAATCGTTCCACCAAAATCGTAGCGATGCGCTTTGGCCCGATCCTCCACCGCTTTGTTGTTGCGCTGTAGCGTTGAGATAATCTTGTCCAGGCTGGCCGCCTTTCCAATTTTGTTGAGGGCGATACGACACGCCTTGACGGCATTTCGTCCCAAGTGATCGTTGAGCCAGAGACAGCGAATTAAACCATCGACCGCCTCGGATGCCTCGAGCTTACCAAGTGCCTCAGCGGCCAGTTCCGTGAGCGCGATTGGCTGAATGTCAGGGTTACCCTCCACGACCTTTATGAGTGCGGGGATGGCGGCTTTCACTGGAACCTTCGCCATAATCCGCAGAGCTGCATAGCGATTTTCCGTTGGTGCGGCGGCGTCTCCAATGATGCCGATGAGCTTTGAACTCATCGCTTTCGTGACAAGCTTCGCCTCATCATTCAGCAGAGCTGCGGCAGCTGGTTGAGCTGATTCTGACTCTGATTTATCGGAAATGGCCTCAATCAACACGTTGTTGCCGGCCTCCCCGCGGTCTTGCCCGAATCGAATCAGCCCGTCTACAATGATATCTCGAGAGTCACTCTTTGGGTACGCATTCACCAGCGCACTGAGTGCCTTTTGCTTCGATGCGCCTTTGAGAGACTCAAAAGTAGTCTGATATTCCGTCCACCGGGATGCCCAAAGTGCCTGGCGGTCGGCGGAGACTGGATTGTCAGACCCATCACGCTTTTTTATTTCTGACGCCTCTTGCTCCTTTGCTCGAGACACCTTACTCGGCAGTCCGTCGATGAGCTCCGGAATCGACGCCATGATTTTCACAGCGGCGCGATGAGAGTCGTCGTTTATGACGCTATTCCAATAGTTGACGTCATCGATAGCATCTCGAGCGATGGCTAATGGATGGTTTCGATCGAGGGTGGGCTCGCAACCCGAAAAAAGGCCAATACTGAGGCCGATGACAGTGAGGCCTGTCCAAACCGTACGCATAATGGTGTTCCCTTTGGCGTCTAAGTTCTCTAAATGCCTGGAATCTATAGCTAAACCAAGCTTAGGTTGGTGAAGATACACCGATCAAGCCAGTGGATCAAGGGAACCCAGTTGCACTTTTTGCTTTTGTTCGGGTGGTTTTGTCCTTTCTTCAGGCTTGCACAGTTGTGTCAGTTGATGTAGTATATGTAAGTACATTGCTGACAGTTACCGACATCAGGAGCAGACAAACCATGGAAAAACGGAAATCCATACGTACGAACGTGCAGTTTGACGTCGAACACATTTTAGGCGAATCCGAAAGCTGCTTATGTCTCAGCAATGATGTCAGCCGGGGCGGAATACAGCTTCTTGGTACCCCGGGATTTGGCTGGGGCAAACCTCGGCATGTCTGGCTTTCGTTCTCCTTGCCACAGGAGGGAGGACAACCAATTCGCGCCCTCGGAGAGTTGCGTTATGAACGCGAAGATGACTCGGGAACACGGCTTCGTGGTTATCGCTTTAAGTACATGAGTCCTCGTGAACGCTGCCGCTTTAACGCATTCATTGACCAAACAGCGTCTTAAGTATTTTTCTCGCCGACGGATACGGGAATGGCCCAGCTCAGGCAGTTTCACTGCGTATCTGTTCTCATCACCACGCCAGCAATTGATTGTTCGCTGAAGTAAAATTCGGTAGCGTATCTGTATGAAATCGGCGGTTCTCCCACAACTACCCCAATGGTGTCGCTCGTATCCGTACGCCCTCGTTGGCACGTCCGTTCGGCACAGTCTCATCGGTACGCCACTGCATTCACGGCCCGAACTGCTGGTGCAGGCTACTTTTGAGTCGCTGCATTCAGCAGGGGTTGATATCGGGCATCTTGGCGACAAACCCAATTCGTTTATTTCAGAAGACTGGCTCATAGAATGCGTTGACCGTGATATAGCAGCGCACTTGGCGGATCGGGTCATTGCTGTCGATGCCATCGGTATTCTACCGGATCAAACTGTTTTGGATCCGCTGAATGGGCGAGACCAGCTCGCGTCTCTTGTCCTCTCCGTATGCCCGAATGATATGATTAAAAGACCGTTAATTGGTCTTCAAACCATCGCTTTAGCCAGTGAAAGCAAAGCGGAGATTTCACCGGAAACATTGGGCCTTATAAAAGAGAACGTGCATCGGGTCTACGAGGCACCTCGCTCAGAGGTCAGGCACTGGCTGACGCAGCTGCTTATGGGTCGGGGGGTCTATCAGGCTCTCGGTTACCTCCAGAGCACTCGGTTACTCGCCTTTTTGCTGCCCGAGGTGGATGTTTTGGTCGACTTTCATCTATCGAGTAAAGCCCATCACAAAGACGTCTGGAACCATACAAGACAGGTCGTTCAGCAAGCGAAGCCGACACCAGTTCTGCGATGGGCGGCACTCCTTCACGACGTCGGTAAGTTTCAAACGCGCTCCGTCACGCCAAATGGTAAAGTTCAGTTTTTGCGGCATGATGCCGTCGGTGCTTATATTTTTGACGGGATCTCGGCTCGCTTGGAGTTTGCTGAACCAGTCGCCGAGAAGATTCGCCTTCTCATCTTGTATCATTTGAGACCAGCGATGTACGATCCGAGTTGGTCCGACGCAGCCATACGTCGATTTGCTACGCAGCTCAAACCGGCACTTCCCGAATTGCTGCAACTCGCGAAGGCCGATATAACGACCAAACGCAGCGAAACTCGCCGAAAAACCCTGTTTAGGCTCCGAGAGCTGACCACCAGAGTTGAGAATGAGCTAAAACGGATGACGACGAAAAAAACTCTCGTTCCAACAGGCTTGGGGCAGGTCATTATTGACCGGTTGGGTGTCATGCCAGGACCGCGCGTTGGCGAACTGCGCCGCCGTTGTGAGCAAGCCGTTTTACGTGGGGAGTTGCCGTCTGATGGGACGGTCGACGCCTTCATCGACTTTCTAAAAAAAGAGATTGCAGCATAAATCTGAATAGATTGGCCACTCATGCCGTCAGGGCCGCCAAGTAGACTTTCTCAGAGGTAATAAATCATGAAAGCCAAATTATTCTTCTCAGGGTGTGCCATTTTGTTCATTTCTACCCTGGGGCTGGTCAACATAGCGAACGGAAAGACCCCAACCTCGCCTGTGAAACGGGTTAAATCAGTCCCCAGCAAGATGAAGACAATCCCCAATTTTAAAAAACGTATTCGTAAGATACGGTTGAAGCGGGTGTCTAAACGGCAGAAATGGCCAACGCGCAGACCTAAGAAACTGAAGGGAATTCTTCCTAAAATAGGACCCGCGCCCTACGAATCTGGGGAACGGTTGGTTTTCAAGATTCAAATGTTCGGGTCTCATGCGGGCAATGTGATTCTGGCTGTAGGCGACAAGACCGAGCAAAATGGACGCACCCAGACCCCTTTTGTGGGCTTCATGCGCAGCAGTGAGTTTCTAAATAAGTTTTACCCGGTTGAGAACCGCCTCGTTGTTCTCGCTGATTCTAAAACGCTGCTGCCCACAAAGACCGACTTTTTTGTCAGAGAGAACGGTAAAGCGATCGATTATCATACAGAGTTTAACCACAAAAAGCGGCTTTTGAACTCCCTCAAGCTGAAAAATGGCAAGCGACAGAAGCGCAACTTCACACCCGCGACCGATATTCACGAGCCGCTGGGTTCAGTGTACGCCGTTCGCCGAATGGATTTGAAGCCTGGCGATCGCTTCCAAAGGTACATTTGGGATGGGCGAAAGGAACGCCTCATCGATTGCAAGGTGGTTGGCGTCGAAACTGTAACGACTGATGCGGGTGTCTTCGAGACGCTGCGAATTGAAATTACGACTCGAGTGAGTGGTGGTTTCATCAAGCGCAGCGTACTCAATAACCCAATCCGAAAAGGGACGATTTGGATTGCCAATGATCGCTGGCGGACGCCCGTCAAAATGATCGCACCCACGAAGCTTGGGAACGCCGAAGCTGTCCTCATTCGGCGATATGTTGAAAAGGGAACGGTTGATGGTGCGTCCTCACCAGCCACCTTGGGGCTCAGTGAGTAGACGCACTCCCCATGGTTTCTCGGGTCCAGATTGACCCACTGAAATTAATTGAGCCGGCATCGCATTGCCACATCCCGGTGGCAATGCCGGCGTCAACTTCAAATTGGTGCACTCTCGACTTCGCCAAACGCACCGATCAATGTTTCTCAGTTGCCGCCTATTGGCCCCTATGCTATCCCGACTATTGGAGAATTAGAGTCCGAGACTGCGGGACGCTTTGAAGCCGCATTCCTCAATCGTGAGCTGTCGGATGCGTTCACCTGTTCATCAAGGAGATCATTAAAATGCTGTCGATCCGAACCCACTCTCTTCTGCTGATTAGTTTCTTGGCCTTAACGTCCACTCCAGCGGTTGCCAAGAAAAAAACAGGCACGAAAGCGACGGCCCAGAAAACGCACGAGACCATTCGCTTAGCACTTGAAGAACTGGGCGAAAGCGCGGACTCGGAAGTTCGAATGAACGTCTTTGTCGCTCGAATGGAATTATCCGGGAAGGATGTCGACCGGGCCATTATGAAGGGAATGGCTGAGCGCGATGCTGACATACGAGACGCAGCTGTTCTCGCCGGACTTCGCAGTCGCACGAAGAAAATAAAAAAAGCGGCCGATAAGGTTTTGAAAGCACTCCTTGAATCAGCCGGAGAAGATGATCGGCTGAGGGGTCGAAGCCTACTCGAGAAAGGAATCAAGTCGACCGACCGTGCGAAATGGATGAAGTCCGCTTCCAAGGTCGGTTCGAAAGATGCGCGGCAGGCAGCACGAAAAAATTTAATAGCCAGTGGCGGGAAGGCCGCTTGGAAGGTCATTCAGGCCGGCCTTGCCGAAAAAGAAGGCGAACCGGAACATCAAGAAGCACTCAAAGCTCTCCAAACCTTTCGGCATCCGGCTGCTCTAAACTGGGCGATGGGCAAAATTTACGACAAAACACAGCTCGGCAGTTTGGCGCGCGATTATTTGGCGGAGGTCGACTTAGGGCGGGGGACTAAAAAATTTGAAAATAAAATGAAGGCATCCCATCGAAAGCACCAAGGACAATTCGATAAGGAACTCCCCCTGGCCTACATTCTCGGCGTCCGGGGTCATGGAACCTTGGTCAAAGAGTCCCTCCTCGGAACGTTCAATCCAAGATACACACCCAAGTCAGGAGAACGTTTGATGGCTTGGAAGGGGATGCGGAAGGTACGCGACACCAATCTCCTCACGCGGACGCTCTCTCAAAAATTTAAGCTTAAATTCAAGGCGCTTTTGATGAGCATCGATGAACAGGCCGAGGTGGATGCGGCATTCGCATGGCTAGAAGAATGGGCCAAGGCAAATAATGAACCTGAGGTGTATAAATTGCTGATTGAGTGTGCGCAGAGCGAACTCACAAAAGTGAGAATCGCTGCGATGGCAACTCTGGGTCGTTTGGGTCATCGCAAAAGTCAGCGTTCATTTATTGCAGCAATGAGCGAGGGACGTGCGGAAATTAGGCGGGCCGCAGCACTTGGCATCGGCTTGTTGGCCCGTCGAGGCGACGAAAAGTTAATCGGTCAGCTCTTACGACGGGAACCTGACGTTGAGGCAAAATTGGCATTCGTCGATGGATTGGCTCGCATCGGAACACCAGAGATTATCAATTACCTCCAATTTTTGATTCAAAGTCCAAAGTTAGAACTCAAGAAACGAGCAGCACGAGCCATTGCGGCTGTCGGCGGCAACCGAGCGACTGTCCTACTCCGACTTCTGAGGAACGATAGGGACTTGGAGCTTCGATTTACAGTTTGGACGGCTTTATTGAAAACATCGCCGAAAGAATATGTGAGTGAATTTTCGAGAAGTGCTGTGAGTTGGCTTACCCCAGAGCAGCTCAGGCTCTTGAGCAAGAACGCATCGCTGCCACTGGACATTTTGATGCACCTTGCGACGCGTGGTCAAAAAGAGCAGCGAGCGGCAGCTGTAGAAGAATTGAAGATGCGTGGGAATCAAGCATCTACTCGTCTATTGACTGTTTTTGAGACGAGCGACGATGAAGCCACGGTCAAGGCAAGTATATCGGCCTTGGCATCGATTCGCGGTGCCAAATCCATCCCAACCTATCGAGCTGCAATCAAGCACCGCTTTGGTATGGTCCGGGCCGAGGGATATAATGCTTTACGTCAACATGCGTCTAAAGCACTGTTAGAAACAGTCCTGGCTGGTTTGAACGAAAAGTCGCCACTGGCCCGTGTCCAAGCAGCTCGCGCGGCCATTGCCCTGTCCAAGAAACGCTAGCCTGCAACAGGCTCGACTCGCTCGTTTGTACGCGGAATGATTCACCTCACGGGAATTGAAAAACGGTTCGGAACACAGGAGATCTTTCGAGACCTGTCTTGGCACATAAAACCGGGCCAACGCGTCGGTCTCATCGGTCCGAACGGCGCAGGCAAGACAACCCTGATGAAAATCGTTGTGGGGGATGAACTCCCCGACGCTGGTGACATTGTTATCGCGAAAAATCGGACCTTTGGTTATCTGCGGCAGGACATTGCCACACTCGCCGGTCGAACTGTACGGGACGAAGTGCGCTCTGGCTTGTCAGACCTCTTGCGGGTAGAGGCTCAGCTAGCCGACCTTGAAGAAGCGATGGCGACGGAAACAGACCGTGAACTTGAGCAGCTTATGCAGACCTACGGAACACTTCAAGCCGAGTTTGAGCGTGATGGTGGTTTCCGAATGGATAGCCGTGTTGACGAGGTCTTGTCTGGCTTGGGCTTCAAAGTTGCGGATTTCGATCGAGATTGTGGCGAATTAAGCGGCGGTTGGCAGATGCGTGTCGTGTTGGCAAGGCTATTGCTTCAAGAGCCTGATATCTTGTTGCTCGATGAGCCGACAAACCACCTTGACTTGGAGTCCTTGGTTTGGCTTGAAGGTTTTCTGCAGGCGTATCGCGGAAGCTTGGTTTTCATTAGCCATGATCGTTGGTTTCTCAATAAGCTTGCTTCCCATATCGCTGAACTTTCCAGTCATGGCTTGAGGGTCTACACGGGCAATTTTGAGGCGTATTTACGCCAAGCTGAGGAAGAACGGGCACTGTTAGAACGGCGCCACAAAAACCTACAACGGCGGGCGGCTGATATGGAACGTTTCATCGAGCGTTTTCGTGCAAAAGCCACAAAGGCAAAGCAGGTTCAAAGTCGAGTTAAAGCACTTGAAAAAATGGAACGGGTCGAACTCACCAGTGACAGTCGAACGATTCAGTTTACATTACCTGCCCCTCCCAAAAGCGGTCGCGTTGTTTTATCCATGTTTGATGTGTCGAAAGCCTATGGTGACAAGCATGTCTATGCTGGATTAGACCTACAGCTGCTGCGAGAACAGAAAATTGCACTCGTCGGACCAAACGGGGCAGGTAAATCAACCTTATTGAAGATGTTAGCGGGCGTCGTCCCTTCATCATCTGGCACGAGGGAGTTGGGGTTCGGTGCCCGCTTGTATTATTTTGCGCAGCATCAGTTGGAGACACTCAACCCGAAGAATAATGTGCTTCAGGAAGTGCGTGATGACACTCAAGATTTGAGTATCACGCAGCTTCGTTCAATGCTTGGTGCCTTCTTATTTGGTGGCGATGACGTAGAGAAGCAGATCGATGTCCTGAGTGGCGGTGAAAAGGCCCGGGTAACTCTCGTGAAAATGTTGCTTACGCCCGTCAATCTCTTGCTTTTGGACGAGCCGACGAATCACCTAGATATGGCCAGTCGTGCAGTTTTGGAAGAAGCCCTTTCAGCCTTTGATGGGACGATGGTTGTGATCAGCCATGACCGACATTTTCTCGACGCTGTCTGTACTGAGGTCTGGGAAATTGAAGAAGGCCGAATTACTCCATTTCTGGGCAGTTACAGTGACTATCTCGACCGGATCGAAAAAGGGGACCGCCCCGAACCGTTGCCACTTCACTCTGAGCGCTCACCATCGTCAAAGATGGCTCCGTCTCGACAGCCTACAACGTCCGTAGAAAGTGGTACGGCCCGCCTGCCAGTACAGCCGACTGACTCTAAGCCCGAGCCAGGCATGAGCATTAACTGGACAGGTGGTTCCGGTGTACCGAAACGAAAGACGAAGGAAGAGAAACGCCGAGATGCGGAGCTTCGACAAAGCAAATCAATCGACAGTCGGCGATTACGAAAAGCATATGCGAGTGCTGAACAGTTGGTCACTGAGCTTGAGAGTGAACTCGAATCCTTGAGGCTTACACAAGCGCAACCAGACCATTACAGTGATGCCGAGATTGTTCGCCGCGTCGCTCAACATGCGTCTACGGTCGAGCGTCGATTGGAAAAAGCATATGCCGATTGGGAAACGGCCGGGGCTGCTCTTGAAGAACACGAGTCTAGCCCTTCGTGAGGCTAGTTGCTTGGCCGTTTGAGATCTTTGTCTACGGTATAGATGACTGAGTACTGTCCCGGGATCCCTCGTTCATCGACCGGTGACACCCGCCAAAAAAGCGGGCCCGTCGGGAGCTCATCGCTGAGTTTGAATTCACTGCCTGTTGTCATTGCGCTAAAGACTGTCGTGGCGAATTTACTGCTTTCTGAAAACTCAATACGATACGCAGCGGCATTTGGATTACTTTTCCAGCTCAATGTTTTGTTCGCTGGGGGAAGGCCAGTTGTTTGCGTTAGGATCGACGGTGCTTCTAGCTGACGCCAGACCGAAGTCGCTCCATTGAGCGACAAATAGGCTTGCCCTTCTCCAAGGGTCAGACCGCTGACTCTACCGACTTGAATTTGGACATGTCCTTTGTCGATGGCAAGCCAAATTTGTGTCTTCGTTTTGGCAAGCCGAATCACCGCAGTTCCAGCTGTCAGCGTCTGGCCATTGCCCAGCACTAGGCTTAATTTCGAGCGGCGCGAGTCAGACGGGTCATTGCGGATAACGACCTCGCCGTAGTGCAACGTTGCCTGGATCATTTTATCTACATTCGAGAATCGAGCGGCGTCTAATCCGATACTCGACGCTCCTCTCATGCCGATTGTTGTTCCATCTGGGGCGCGCAATGTGAGCTGGCTCTTCGGCTTCAGCGTCACCAAGCCCGTGGGGTCAAATTGATCTTTGACTTGCAGCACTCTCTTTTGTGCGCGATGTGTATAGGTCGCCACACCGTTGAGGTCGACAACCGCAAATTGGTCCCAACGCGTTGACGCGACTCGCTTACTCGGTGTGCCTTTCACGTAGCTGATGTGAACTTGTTTTGCAGGTCCGGGTTGTCCGTCTGTCCTTATCGAATTGCGTTTAAACTGATTGCCAACACCGAATGCCACCAGGCGGTTTGGCTCAATCCCTTTTTTGAGGAGGAACTCTCGAACAGCACTCGCCCGCGCTCGACTCAAAAGGTGGTCTTGTTTCACGTTGCCGAACCGGTCTCCATGACCCTCTATGAGCACCAGCAAGATATTCGAACGCATTTTGAGAAAATCAGCGAAAGCGGCCAATGCAGCGATACTGCGAGCTGTGGGCACGGCACTTGTTCCCTCAAATTCGATGTGGGATTTAACGTCTACATCCTCGCCATCTACGTAATTTCGAACTTGCGCAGCAATCCGAATCGGTACTGTTTCTAAAAGCCCCCATGGAGATGCTTCAGCAAAACTCGCGCCCGTTCCTTTTAAAGTCGGTGTGATGGCTGCCACCGTCGCATTTCGATCATTGGACCGACGTTTTCTGCCTTTCGAGTTTGACTTTTTCTTGGACGCCTTCTTTTTTGTTTTAGCGCGTTTGGGTGACGCCTTCTTGCTCGTTTGGGTATGCTTTTTCTTCCGACTTTTTTTGTTTTTTCGAGCGGCTTTCTTGGAACGTTTTTTACGTTTCTTTCGTTTGGCTTTCTTTGATTTTGAATTGCGAGTCTTTGCTTTTGCCCTTCGTTTGCGACCGGCTTTCTCTTCGGCCTCATTAGCCGTCGTTACGTCGAGTCGACCGGATTGACGTTCGGGGGCTTTTGCCTCTTTCGTGGACGCCTTTGTTTTTGTCTTCGATACCCGGCTTTCTTTTTCACCCCGCGGATTTACCGAGGTGGGCAGCGACGAATCCCGTTTCGCGTCCGACGGCGTAATACGAATGGAGAATCCACTCGGCGGGGTTTGAGGCCGCTGAGCATGAGCTAAGCCAAGGCCCGTTATGAGGACAAGTAAGATAAAACTTGTATGACGAATCATTGGCCTTTACTCCCGCTTGATTTCGTCTGCTCTGTTTCGATTCGTCTGAGCTCTACCCGACGGTTCTTTACACGACCCAGCACCGTTTTATCATTTCCGAGGGGCTTTGTTGCACCATATCCTTTCGGCTCTAGCCGGTCTTGTGAGACCCCTGCCTTGACCAGTGCATTAACGAGGACTTTCGCTCTTTTCAGACTCAGTGCGAGTTTGGCTTTCTTATCACCGAGACCATCTGTGTGAACACCCACCTCGAAACGAGTGGTCGGCTCTTGTTTGCTTATGAAATCGAGAAGTTGGTCTAGATTCGCTTCCCCATCTTTCGTCAGTTTGGCTTTTCTAGGTACAAACTTGATGGATTTAAGGGGCCGAAATGGTTTGGCGCGTCTTATGACTTGAGGTTTAACCGCTTCTCCACCTCGGAATGCTTCGTCTAACGTCAGTCCGTCAGGAGCCTCCAAAGAACCAAGAACCGGTGGTGTTTCTCCCTCCGGGATGTCTCTGAGCTCAACATGACTATTGCCCAAAGCCGCAACTTTAAACGTGTCAGACCGCGCATGTCTCCCGTAGCCAGCTGGAAATAAACGAACCGTGTCGACACCTTCGGAAACCAAGGCTTTGGTGAGCGCATTTGCTTGTATCCGGCTTAACCAAAGGTCGAAGTCTGCGCTGCGTTTTGTCCGAACGTGAACGCCAACCTCGATTTGAATCAGCTCTGGATTCAATTTGATGAATTTTGCCAAGTTACCGATCGCTCGTTGGCTATTTGCCGTGGGTCGATTTGTTGCTTCATCAAATTCAATGGGCATGGTTGGTACGATCAAACGCCCGAGACGAACCGGTTGCGATTCGTTATTGAAGGCCTTGTGTTTAAGACGCGCGAGCCAGGCGAGGGGAGAGCCCGGGCAGCCATTGCCTGCTCCGCTGGCATTGGGGCAAGCATCGACTGTATCTTCGAGTCCATCTCCATCATTGTCGGCATCTGCGACGCCATCCGAGTCCTCAAAACCGTCCCAGTCTTCCGCCCAATTCGGGGCCACATCTTTTGTGTCCGGAATCCCATCTCGATCGTTATCGAGGTCAGGGCAGCCGTCTTCGTCTTCAAAGTAGTCTTTGTCTTCGGGATGGAGGGGACAGTTATCATCAGCTCCGATAATGCCATCTCCGTCCATATCCCGATGAGCGAATCGGCCCCTGTACCTCGTCGGTGTTTGGGCAAGTGATTGTGGCAAACTGTCAGCGGGCATCGGCGGCTCCACGGCAGACCGATAGCCAGTAGTTGGCGCGGATGTCCTCCGACTGAGTGAGCCTGCAAAGTTATAGCCCGCGAAGGCCCTCCAGGCGGGGGAGCCGATGCCGGATAAAACACCCATCCCAGCACCCAAAACAAGGTCGTGGCCGCTTGATGCTGAGAATGTAATGCCTAGATTGACATCACCGGCGTTCGTTTGTTTCGTCTGAAAGGGGCTTTTCGCATCGGTCGCGAATCGCGTTTCACCTGTCAGCTTGAAGGGCGTGCCTCGAAATCGGTGATTTGCAGCCAACGCCAACCGAAGTTCATCGTCTACGGTGAGGCCTGCCAGCTCTGTTTCTGGTCTCAGGTAATAGCCTAAAGATAGGCTAAGTTGGTTTCTCCCCGTGGGATAGATGGCGGAGACCAGTTGCGCCTGGACCCCTGGCCCATCCTCACCCATGTAGGCATTCGAACCATTTAATGGAAGCCAGCTTTCAGTAACCAAAGAGAGTTCGAAACCGTTGGCTCGGTCGTTTAGCAAATTGGTTCTTACACCGAGGCGCGGTTGGCCTAGAGCAACGGATTGGATGGTCGAGCCGTCGCTCACAACTTGGCCGGTTTGGCCAATCGCTAAGGGCACCACTACGCCTGCGTCCAACCAGTCCAAAAGGCCGTAGGCGACGGCAGCATCAAAGGTGAGCCGCTGACCTAGGATGTCGTTCGGTTGACCGCCATTCATAAAAATTAAGCTGCGCTTCTCAAAGTCACCGATAAGACGGAGCTTATAGTGGCCTATTCCCAGCGACCTGGCACTGTCCACGGTGACGTTATTGCCGCTAAAAGGGGATGCTTCGAAACGTCTCACATTGGGCTGAGACTGCGCACACAGTGGAATGATGCATAGGGCCATTATCCCAGCTAGTCTCACTCTCATCGCCGACTCCGAAGAGCCGGCAGCAAAAAGAGCATCATCAGAACACTCCCGGGCGAAAAGGGGAGCGATTGACAATTCAGGCTACCGCCTTGAGGCAGGCTTGGCCACCTCTCAGTGTTGTGGTTTGCGTCATTTCCAGCATCGATTGTTGAGGTATCTTGATGCGATGCATCGACGGGGCTCATATCTGCCGGTGTGTTGGAGTCAACGTGACCGTCGGTTGGATTTGCATCAGTGATCGATGTGTCGGCGGCGGAGTCAGGTTGTGCAACATCCAGGGCTTGGTCTATGGGCTGCATGCCCAGATCGGGTTGAGCATCAGGACCTCTATCGATCGCCCCTAAATCGAGCTCGGCATCGTCTACGGTTTCCGCATCCGGTTCCGGCCGAAACATATCAACGCCTTGGTCCTGAATGCCTGCATCAATGATGGATGCATCAACAGCTGCATCGACACGGTCCTGAACAATGACAACCAGGTTGACAGAATCTGATGGTTCACCCGGGTCGATATTGCCATCTACGTTATTATCTTCCCAAATGGTAAGAAGACCTTGATAAAGACCTTCCGGTAAGTTTGCGGGGGTGTCCACGCTGACCCGTCCGAAGCGTCTTTCACCATGGACCAGCTGCCGAGGTAGGCCCAAGACTTGAATGCCCGACGTGGGGATTTGAGATCCGTCTGGTCCCCTTAATGGCTGGACCTCGTATCGGAGGTGAGCGACCATACCCGTGGTCGGGATTGGATCGATATCACCGCGCAGGTCCACTCCATTGTCGCCATCTGGGTCGAGGTCGCGGAATCCATTTTCTATAGTGACAGTACCAGGTCCAACAGCACCGCCGACGTAATTTATGGTTCCGATATCAATTTCAGCTTCGATGATATCGAAATCTTCGACCTTCAGCTTGACACCTGATTCGATCGAAAATGCTTCATCAAATAGACCGTCATCAGGTGCAAAATCGACGCTACTGCCGACATGAATACCTCGGTCATCACTCCCTGGGAAATCGCCCGTATCAGGGTGTGGGTCTCGTCCGCGACTATGATAAAGAACAGGGCGTAACTTAGCCGATGCGTTTTCTTCCGGATACCGAATTAGGATGCGCATGTCATCGATATCGGAGCCAGTGCCGAACCAAAAACGAACTGAGTTTAAACGCATTTCAGCATAATCGAATTGACCATCTTCAACTGGATAATCGATCAGGGGAGCCGGTCCATCGAGACCACGCTCGCGCCCATAATCGACGCCATCGATGGCCCACTCGACGTCGGTCAGTTTGAGCTCTACTCGGTCGACGATGATCCCGATTATTTCGGCTCCGTCGATAAAGATCTCTCCACTCGTCACGTCATAATCAGGGGTTCCATCAGCCGCCCTCAAGTAGATGCTTTGGATTCTCTTGTTCGCATTGTAACGCTCGCGAACCAGAATGAGATTGCTGTCGTTATCAAGAGAAACGTTCGGGAATGGGCCGTCAATAATGGGAGTTTGAGTCAGCCCCGACTGCGCCATCAGTGACACCACTAAGATTGTGAGGAACTGTCTCATGATCAAATGCTCGCGGCTGACCCGGAGGGCGCTTTGGCGTCTACTCCATCAAGTCGATTGTTTCGCCAAGCATTTCGTCGGCTGTTTTTATCACCGCTAGGTTGGCGGTATATGTCAATGCTGAGACCGTTCGGTTCACCGAGACTGAGACAGGGTCGATCCCTTCCTCTGTCCGCTGGGTGACCTGAGGTTGGACACCGGCGGGGGATTCCACGCCATTTACGTCCGTTTGGCGAACGCCCTTTGTCATCATGTTGGCCGTGTTGTGAGCGACGGCGTCGAGTTTGGAACCCGCGACTCGAAGACCTGCCTGCGCGCGACCGATAGCACCAAGCGACATACTGCTCCTTTGCCAAATGATAGGACCCGGTTCGACGACAATCGATTCGGGCACTCCCACTTCCCCGTAAGTCTATCAGGATAGGGGTTCGTGAGCAACTTGCGAGCATTCTGCTTTTTTTTGGAGTTATCGGGTTGTTCGGGTGTTTGGATCACGTCGCTTTGCCGTCACTGCGCGTCGCGGTTTACGCCGAAAGTGAGCTCCCAAAATATCGCGGCCGATATCGACAGCTCGTTGCCACCACTTTTCACTATTGCCCACCATGACCGCCATGGCGATCTCTGGGTTATTTGCTGGCGCGTAGGCCACAAACCAAGTGTAGCCGATGTAGTTACCAGCTCGTCGACGAGCGAGCGTCCCGGTCTTTCCCCCGACCCGAATATGAGCCAATTTCTTCGGCCATTTTTTGAATGCTTTACGCGCTGTGCCATGATCGATTGTCCGGGTGAGCATGCGCCTCAATTCGCGCGCGGTGGACTCTTTCATTGCTCGGCCGAGTGGCTGCCTGGCTGGTGATTCGATGATTTCACCTTTGGGTCCGTGTAATTTGCTGACGAGACGTGGCGTCGGTAGCCGACCATCGGTTGCGATCGCCGCTGTGATCACAGCTGCGTGAAGGGTTGTAATTTCGGTATTGCCGAATCCGGCTGACATCCGTGCACGCTCAAGTCTATTTCTCGGGATTTGGGCTGCGCTGGCGTCGGTCAGAATTGGAAATGGGACCACTTTGTTGAACCAGAATTTGTCAACGGTTTTAACAAATACATCGCGGCTCAGCCGCTTGTTGGTCACCCACGCAAACCAACCGTTATTGCTCTTAGCGAGTGCGTCTGCCAACGTGTGACGTTCAGCGTTTAACTCGGGTTTTTCTAGATGGCGACCGGTGACTTTCCTCTTCGCATAGGTATATGGATAGGTACGTGTCTTATCTAGACCATGATCGAGTAAAGCTGCTCCACTCACCAATTTGAAGAGGCTCGCAGCGGGTGCGATTTTTCTGAGAGCGATGTTTTCTGGACCTGCTTTATTTACGTATGTGGTGGCAGGATTCGTCTCATCGAAATGATCGGCCAATGCGAGAACATCACCAGTCTTCACGTCAATAATTGTGATGGCACCGACAGCGACCCGTCCGCGCTTCAAGTAATATTTGGCTTTCTTGGTCAACCATGGGTCAAGCGTAGTCTGTCCAGACCAGCCATGATCCAGGTCGGCCAGCACCTGCCCCTCCTCCTCGTAGAACGCCGAAGCGCGCATCGCGCCTGGTGTGAGGACGTCACCCCTCGCAATGGGCACGTCTTGTCGAGGTTTGGTTTTTCTCGTTGCCACAAGGTCGCTGCCAACTGTCAATGATGTTTTGGCCTGTTCTTTAATGTCATGGACAACGACATTTTTTCCATTTGTCGTACTTGTCGCATGGGTCGCATCGGCATCGTGAGACAGCGCATGATAAACGATCAGGAGATGGATGATCCCGATCTGACCTAGAAATAGTGCTGGTTTCCCAATTGTCATCGGACGCTTTCCATCCCTCAATGGTCCTGTTTTTGACCCCTGCCAAGCATGACAAAAAGATCATGTGATCCAATGTAAGCATATGTGATCCTAAACGCAAGACTTATCTTTGAATGATCTGATAAGATCAATAACGATCTTAGTAGGTTAGAGAGTTCAGGGATGATGCCCGATCTATAAGAGATCGTTATTATTGGCTTTTTCCATTCGTCCTACAGGTCTGCTGTTTTGGTGCATGACTGAGTTTACCTGGGTTCGCCCGTCGAATTCCGGCACCAAGCCGGATCCGCAAACCACTCGTACTTTGAGGCTAAGCTTTACGTATCATTTGTCGGTGACTGCGGGCGGAGGGGTGGGTTAAAGACCGATGGGGAATGAACCCTTAATTGGGACCATAAACCCGGAGCCTCGTCGCGTTGTCGCCTTCGCTTCGAAGTTCGATAAGTTCTGGTGGGTCTTGGCCATCGAGGTCACTGATGACAAGCTTGTGTATGCGCCCTGAATAAGTCTCTGTTCGTGTGACTTCCACGTTCTCCTCATCGCGAAAAGTAACTCGAGTTTGTCGTTCGCCGTTTGAGTTGACTTGTCCTTCGCGAAGTAGGACCAGGTCGTCCCCGTCGCATGTGTCAAGGTTTGAGGGTTGCGGGGGTGAAAGCGTGTTCCATATCGGCGTAAAGCGAACGTTCCTCAGGGCTCCGATCTCCAGTAGAATGTCACCTGTCCCAATGTCGCGAAATTCGACATCAGTGTTAAATCCATCCGCTCTGGAGCCACCGAGAAGTATTAATTCGCGGACTCCATCGGAATTTAAGTCCGCATCTAAGTGCCAAGAAAGTGCTCTAAACGGACCAAATTCGCCGACGCGTCGGAGTCTTTCTCCCAGTTCAAAGACACGGAGTGATTGAAATCCGGATTTTTCATACTGAGCGATAATGTTAGGGGTTTGGGGATGGTCGATAATCACCACATGGGAGAATTGCCCTCCGTTGATAACGTTGGTGATTGGATCGCCAATCATGGTCAGTTCAACTTTATCATGGATGCTTATGCGCAAGTTTTGTCCGTCTAATGTTGCAGAGATGATGTGGGTGTCGGTGTATCCGATGGCGGATGCCCGATGGTCGGCTCGCACAGCAACTACAGCACCCACATTAATATCGATAATCGAGAGTCCGGCTCGTCCAAATTGAACAGCTTCTGGTCGTTCATCACCGTTTGCATCCTCTCCAATGCGAACACGGCATTGACCCCTGTCGAGGATTGCATCAGACCCGTCAACTTTTTGAATGACACAACCACCATCCTGCAGATTTGCAAGGACGGCGGGCACGCTCGTTGTAGGAACAATTTGTACCTCGTCGACCGGTCTTAGAAGCTCAAATCGTTGTACTTGCTCGAGTGTCGACGAGTCGAAGAAGGTGACGGAAAGCATCTCATTGGTCCTCTGCGTCGTGAAAAGAACCGCTCGGTCATTGTATCCGATAGGTTGAGTTCGTTGGTCCCGGTGTGGGTCGCCGCCCATGAACAGAGCAGGGGTATCTCCTGGGACTTCAAATCGGCCTAGTTCTGCTGGGGGGTTTCCACTCCAGATAGCGTGCAATGTTTGACTTCCGTCAAATGCAGATACGACAAGTTCTGGCTGCTCATCGCCATTGTGTTCATATCGTGCGTACAGATCGTCGGCATTGACGATTGGCTCGCTTCGGAATGTCTCTTGTAAAGCGACGTCTTGTGCAAGGCATCTGCGCGGTGCCGCGTCCGGCTCTCTGAAGGCGACGTCCATGGACTCTGCGCCGCCATCACGGGAAACGATGTATGCGTCGCGTCCTGCGTCTATGAGAATGCCCCTGTCTACTTCGATGCGATCGCCATCGCTACTGGTACCCGAACAAGCGAGCAGTGCCAATGGAAGAAGACACGCGCAAATTTGCTTAACCAAACTTCGCGTGGCCGAGCTGTACTTTGCTAATCGTTCAGTAGTCACGGGGATGTTCCTCCCTCACCCATGGATTTTAAAGGAAACAACCGGACCCTCGGATGCTGCCCATTGACGAGACTGATTAGCAAAGAGACAAGGCCAGATCAATGTTTGAAAAAAGCAAGCGATCGCGTTTCATCTGACAAAAGAATGACCTAATCATCATTTTTTCTGCCGAGTGATTGACAGAAACTGGGCGTACCGTTATGTCTCATCGCAGATTTTATTAAACGAGGCTGTGTCACGATTTTGGAAGAGCGCAGAAGGATTAATCAGCAGATCCGTGTCCCACAGGTCATGGTCATCGATGAAGAAGGCAATAGTCTAGGGGTGATGAACCCTGAGGACGCGCGAAGAGTTGCGGCCGACCAGGGACTTGACTTGGTGGAAGTTTCACCCAACGCAAGACCACCGGTGTGCAAAATCATGGATTATGGTCGATGGCGCTACGAGCAGCGTAAAAAGACCAAAAAACAGCACCAGACGCAGACGAAAATCATAAAGTTGCGGCCGAAAACAGATACCCATGACTTGGAAACAAAATTGCGTCACGCGAGGCGTTTCCTAGAATCCGGTGATCGGGTCAGGTTCGTCGTTCGAATGCGCGGACGTGAACGAGCTGTTACCGAGCGATGGATTGCACAGCTCGTCGAGCTGACATCGAAACTGGAAGATATCGGCGTAACCACCGGAAAGCCTCAGCTTGAGGGAGGCGGTGTGACGTCTACAGTTGAGCCGAGAAAGGCCAAGGATTAAGCCTGACCTCAGGTCTCCCCCTGGTTGAGCGGAAGCTTGACGATGGCCATCAATCCAACGGGGCCATTGACCAAAGATAAAGTCCCACCCAAGTTCGACGTGAGTGTGTCGGCGAGCATCAGACCGATGCCCAGGCCATCACTTTTGGTTGTTTTTCCGAGCTCAGCCGCTTGCTTCAGCCCACCACCATTGTCGCTGACCGAGATGTGGACCCAATCTTTCTCACTCGAGTAGTTAACCTGAACCCAGCCATTGGCACTCGCCGAGCCAACCGCTTGTGCGCCATTAAGGATAAGACAACTCAGAATCTGTCGTAACCAGACGTCATCGGTTCGAAACCGAATCCGCGCGTTTCCCTTGTTCTCTACGTGACTT
>JAYZEG010000085.1:0-15220 GCA_036337435.1 Myxococcota bacterium | reverse complement strand
CGTCGAAGGTATGGTCAAAAAAACGGGCCTGAACCGTGGGGCAGCCCGGGTGTATATCGAAGCTTATGCCCTTAAACAGGGTCTTGACCGGGTTGTTCTCGGTGGTGGTAAAACCGATGAAACAGGCCGTTTTAAATTATCCTTACGGGTCCCTATGGACAGTCAGCTGGGGCAATACATGCTTCGATTCAAAATCAGCGAGGGCCGTTAAACGTGCCGAGTTGATCGATGACTTCGTCTATGTCTAGGGTGTCTGTGATTCCATCTCCATTGACGTCAGCCAACTCATCCCAGTGCAGGCCTGGGGTTGGCCAGTTGGTCGCATAGGTGACGTCTAGTAAATCCATTCCATCGACGACCCCGTTTAAGTTTATGTCCGTTCGTGGTTCGGCATAAATACGGCGAAAGAAGGTTATATCAGGGTCAATTTGAAGACCGTGGGCGGCACTTTCCAAGCTGATGGCCTGTTCGGTTGCGTCGGCATTTAGGATGGTGTCTACAGGGGGGCCATTTCCGATGATCCGAACGGGAATTGGTTCACTAAGTCCATCGGTACCCGCTGGCACTCTGACGGATGTTTCCACGGTCAATTGACCGCTGTCCAATCGCTGCCTGGTCACCCGAAGCGTCATCTCTGGAAAGCCGCTCAGATAGACCCAGTTCTGGAAAAATGACTCGATATTCGCCTCGGGGAAGCGTGCGACAAGAAAAGTTTCGAATTCTGCTGTCGTCGCGATCTGATTGGCAAATTGTTGGGTGTAGTCCAACAGTGCTTGGTCAAACGGCTGCGTGCCGAGTCGGCGGCGGAGCATTTCGAGGAGCGAGCTGCCTTTTTGATACATGATTTCATATACGATGGGGCTATCACGCACGGCTAAGCCGTACACCGGTGCATCGTTACGTCCGTTGGCGGCGAGCATGTAGGCCCAATAATTTCGCATGATATGGGTCTGTTCGCCGGTCCGGAACTCCGAGGCACGGGTCGCCGCATACTCCGCAAATCCCTCGGATAACCAACCGTCGCGTGGGTCCGTAATGGCAACCAAGTTAAAGAAATACTGATGCGCCAGTTCATGACTCAAGATTTCAAGCACGGTTTCAAAAAATGGGTCGTCTCTGGATATGCGCCATAGACCAGCGGGCACGAGGATGAGGGCTTGGGCTCCGATTGCCACTCGGGCTTCGTCGCTGATGGTGGCGACTTGGATGGGGGCGAAGGGCATGTCGCCGAACAAGCTCTCGTAGAGGAGTCGACTCTCTGCTAGGGCCCCGTTGAAAGCGACGCGATTCACATCTTGAGGTGCGAAAAATTCGAACCCGGCTTCCCCCTGTATGACGCTGTACGGGCCTCGCGTAACGGCTGGAAGGTAGGTTCTTGTGGCTGTTTGAAAGTACACGTTCCCCTCATCGTCCGGAGCGACAATGCCAATGGTTCGTCCGACGGCGTTGGACCCCACTGACTCTCGCAGTGATGTACGGATGTGAAAACGGTCATCCGTTGCATACGTATCGCTCATTGGATACCAGCCAGCTGTCGCCAGATGTTGGTAGTCGCCCTCTAAAATGCAGTTTCTGGGTCCAGTGCAGACCCGCTCGAGAGCAAGGGAACCGGTCAGCTCAAAAGTCACAATGGCGTCCGCTGCCAGACCATCATCCAGCTCGACATAGAGCAGTCCAGTATCAGAATCCGGACGGAAGTTTGCTGGCGTCCGGGCACCGCTCTCGTCTCGCATAGTGACTTCATCAACATCGAGTCCAGGTACGAAAAACGAGATCTCGGACTCGATTGAGAGAAGAGCAAACACGATGATTTGGTAACTCGCACGGGTGTAGAACCCCGCGCCTGACTCCGACAACGTTACGTCGAGGCTGATTATGTCGTAGTCGCCGACACGGTCCGCTCGTTTTTCTTGAGATGGCTCGATTGCGGGCGCACTCAGGCCGCAGAAGTCTTTTACCAGCCGTCTCTCCTGCCCATGTGCAGTATATGCCAGCAACATGACGAGGGTCAGACAGCACTTCATGGGTTTACCTCTCGGACTCGAACGCTGCCGGTCAGACATGAGACATTAGGGACGGGGTTGTTGTTTTCGTCCCTGAGTGTTCTGTGATGAATCGGAAAGTCGAGTCGGGCTTCACCGCGTCCAACCAAGTCGAAATGTATGTCCAATTGTCTTTGGTCCTCAGCTTGGAGAATCCAGCCAACCAGGAGTCGGCCTATGGGTGCTTCTTTGATCTGGAAAGCCCGTGATGTGTCTCTGTTTGAAACCGACCTGAAAACCATAATATTGGGGTCATATACAAGATGAAAAGCAACGCCCCAAATCTCGCCGGCCGACTCCGGTAGATCGATTCTGAGTTGAAGCTGTCCGTCAACTTGATCAATGGAAGAGATGGTCACTGCTCCCTCCGTACTGGGATCCGGCGAGAAAACACCGAGCAAACGGTTTGGGATGCCCGCATCTGTAAATTGGTCTTGAGGTAACGCTGTACCAAAATCAGCAGATACTGGTTGTTGGGCATCGGGACTTGAGTTCATGTTCCGCGAGACAATCTCCACAGGGTAGGTCATTGAATTTGTTAAGCTAGGACTGCGGAGAAGTAAGAGACGATGACCCGCAGCAGCCTGTCTCGGCACACGAATGGTGATTTCTCGCCCGCTGATATCTTCTACAGTCGCGTTCTGTCCATCGACGAAAACCCTTGAATCGGCTGGAAATAACAGACCTTTCACCGTAGCCCGCTCGCCTAAAACCATGGGGTTCGGGGAAACAGTCCGAATGGTTGGCGTGGCACCGCTTAATCGATCAAAGCATCCGCTCAATAGAGTGATCATAAAATACAATATGAGTCGTTTTAAGTGCATTGGTCGTCTGGAATCGGCCCCGAGTGTTTTTTTAAATGGATTGTCTTGTTATCACAGTTGAATGGTCCCATATATGGTGTGGTTCAGACCAGCCTCGTGGAAAAAAACGACGCCCATGTACATCGATGCCCATTGTCATCTCGATTTTGACGCCTTCGAGCCGGACCGGGTGGCGGTGATCGATAGAGCCGCTCAGCGAGGTATAAATCGCTTTTTGGTCAGCGGTGTTGAGCACGCGGGATGGGCAAGGCAGCAACGGCTGGCTCGTGCACATCCAGGCATTGCTTGGGCAGCCGGCATTCATCCAGTCGCGGTTTCAAAAAGTAACCGTGCGGAGCTCGAGCGATGGATTCGCTCTATCCCAGACTTGTTTTCATCGTCCAGACCACCAGCGGCGATTGGCGAAACCGGACTAGATAAGCACTTTGCTCCGAAGTCCTCGTTGGACTTGCAGCGCTTTGCGTTCAGGAAACAGATCGAACTGGCTCAAGACCTCAGCAGCCCTCTCATTCTCCACATTGTTGGTTGTCATGGAGCCGCCCTAGAGATTTTGAGCGACTATCGACCGAGTACAGGCATGGTCCATAGCTTCAGCGGCTCAGTAGAGGTGATGAAAGCTTATTTGAAATGGGGCCTATGTATCAGCTTCGGGACCAGCATAATGCGAATGAATCCAGGGCGCGCTCATGCCCTTGCGAACGCAGTCCCATGCGACCGCCTACTGATTGAGAGTGACGCCCCGGATCAGCCGATCATCAAGGGTGACCGAAACGAGCCAACTGTGGTAATTGATGTGGCGAAGCATATCGCCCAACTAAAGGGGTGTGATGAAAACGAGATTTTGAGACAATCAACGACCAATTGTGAGGTTCTTTTAGGAGACCGGGCGTGGTCCTGATGAATTCAGAAATCGTGTTCAGTGACTTGCGAGGTGAGGCATGAACGGCATAGAAATTCATAACGCGGCTCAACCCGACGCCGCCTCAAAACAGAGTAAATCGTACAAACTACATAGACGGTTTGACCGGATGGCCCGGTTGACCGGCGATGATGGTATGGCGTCACTCATGGATAGCTTCGTTATCGTATTTGGTATTGGCGGTGTCGGCAGTTTTACGGCAGAGTCACTGGTCCGAAGCGGCGTGGGCCGGATTCGTATCGTCGATTTTGACGATGTCTGTGTCACCAATTGCAATCGGCAACTTCACGCGATGAAAGGCAACATAGGCAAGCCGAAAGTCGAACTGATGGCTGACCGACTAAGACGAATAAATCCCATGGCGACCGTGGAAGCAATAAAGCTGTTTTACCAGGCGGAAAGCTCTGATGAATTGCTGGATGGCGATCCCGACTTCGTCGTCGATGCCATCGACCAATTTACGGCTAAATGCCACCTTATCGCAACCTGTAAGCAGCGGGGGGTGCCACTGGTTTCGTCGATGGGGGCTGCGGGCCGTTGGGATCCGACACAAATAGACGTGGTCGACCTCAATAAAACGAAGAATTGTCGAATGGCCGTCAACGTCCGTAAAATCCTGAGAGAAAAACACGGTTTTCCCCGAGGACGAGCCCCGTGGGGCATACCGGCTGTTTACAGCACTGAATTCGTGCAGGCTCCAAAAGACCTTGCTTACGATGAGGGGACCGGCTTTGTCTGTGTCTGCCCACAAGGCGAAAATGGCTTGCTAACATGTGATCGGCGTGTCCGTATTGATGGGAGTGCATCCTTTGTCACGGGAACGTTCGGTTTGACGGCCGCCTCAGTTGTCGTACGGGCTTTGAGTCAAGAGTAGGAGACGTTCCGTGAACGATCGCTTTATCCAAATTTCTGACGGGCACGAAATCGATCCACAGATTGATTTGTTCGATGCCATCGACGAATTAAAGAAAAAGCAAAACGCCATCATTCTGGCTCACTATTATCAAGATCCGGACATTCAGGATATTGCAGATTTCGTCGGTGATTCTCTCGAACTCAGCCGAAAGGCTGCCACGACCGACGCTGACGTTATCGTGTTTGCTGGTGTGCACTTTATGGCTGAAACAGCCAAAATTGTGAATCCCGATAAGACGGTAGTGCTCCCGGATTTGGCTGCGGGTTGTTCTCTCGCAGATGCGTGTCCGGCTGATCGACTAGAGGCGTTTAAAGAGGCTCACCCTGGACACAAAGTCGTCAGTTATATCAATTGCTCGGCGGGCGTTAAGGCGTTGAGCGACGTCATTTGTACGTCAAGTAATGCCGTTGACATCGTCAATCTCTTTGATCCGAATGAACCCTTGATCTTTGCGCCTGACCGTAACTTAGGTCGATATGTCATGGAGCAAACTGGGCGCGATATGGTGCTGTGGCAGGGTACGTGTCAGGTTCACGAAGTGTTCAGCGAGAAGAAGTTGGTGCAATTGAAGGTCCGGCATCCAGACGCTAAAGTCATCGCGCATCCTGAATGTGAACCCCAGGTTTTAAGACATGCCCATCATATTGGTTCGACCTCCTCACTGCTCAACTATGTGTGTGATTCGCCCGAAGATAAATTTATTGTTTTGACCGAATCTGGCATTCTGCATCAGATGGCAAAAGCAGCGCCGAACAAGACGTTGATTCCGGGCCCGCCTGAGGCCAACTGTGCCTGTAATGAATGTCCTCACATGAAATTGAACACACTCGAAAAGCTCTACTCTGCATTGCATAATCTCGCACCTGCTATCGACGTGCCCGAAGACATTAGAGTCGCCGCCCTGCGCCCATTGAAACGCATGTTGGAACGGGATTTAAACGCATCCTAAATCATCGACATAGACACTCTGAATATGCTTTAGTATGGCCGTCGAGTCTCGGCGCGTGGAGGTAGGCCCGTGAGAATATGTGTATTACTAGTGATGATCGCAGCTGGCTTTTTCGGCTGTACCAACGAAAACAGCAGCGTGGGTTCGGCTACACCGACGGTCGATGCAGGTTTTGAGATGGATGGGACATCGGTCGATGGTGATTCGGCTGACGCGACCTCAAACGCGGATATGATGACGCAAACCGGTGACGGGGGAACGGGAGAACCTGCAACGTGTGATTCCATCTGCGATCGATTCGTTGATTGTGCCGATGATGTGTGTCCGTCTGCCAATGCCATCGTTCTCCGAGCCGCTTGCCGTATGAGTTGCGCCGCTCAGGATGATTTCATTGAACAGGTGTCGTTGGACGGCCAATGCGCTGACATTGTCAGTGCTGTGTCGGAGCGGTCTCCTGCCATTGCCGACCGCTGCGGCTCTGAAATGGTCGCAATGAACCCAATTTGTGATGATTACGTGGCACTTGCAGGTCGCTGTTTTGCCGATGTCTGTCCAAATGCAGGGGCCATTGGTTCGGGCGTTGACTTTCTCTTTGGCAGTATCTGTGCATCGGCCGTGCAGCGAGGCGATTTCGAAGAAAGCCAGTTGTCTGACTTAGCTGATGCCGAATGTAACAATATTCTGGTGACGTCGGTCCTGGGTTTTATTCTTGCTGAAGAGGGGCCCGATGGGTCCGGTGGTCTCGTACCCCTTTGTTCAAACGGGCCGGTGAATTCAGAGGCTGTTTGTGACGCTGCATGCCAGCAGTTAGATGTATGCATTCCTGAGGATACGCGGCCCGAAGATGGAGGCGGCTTCGGTGATTATCCAACCTGCCGTTTCCTCTGTGGTGCTGCGACTGAGGGCGTGCCATCCACGAGCCAGTGGAATTGCGTCTCAGAGCAGAATCAATGTGGCGATGTATTTGCTTGCTTCGATGAAAATGAACCACCACCGCGCCTTGAAAGCTGCCGAGGTCTCGGCGACCAAGTTCAGGGCTGCATTGCTGACACATGCCCCGCAAGTGCCCGGCTCGAAGTCGGTGTACGAGAGGCTGTCAGTGGCCTGTGTGAGTTCTTGGTCGACAACAACACGTTGGCTGAAGCCGATGTGGCTGCCGCTGTCGCGCAGAATGACTGTGGCTCTGAGATGGCGACCGGTTTTACAACGTATTTCACAATCGACAGCGGTGAGATGGACGGGTCAGGCGCGCTGATTAACATCTGCTTGGACATGCCCGAGAATGACTATGATGTCTGCGATGCAGCCTGCGCGGCACTGGTGCCGTGTTTGCCGGACAGAAATCCATTGGCCACAAACGGCGTTTGCCCCTATTTCTGTGCCGTCGCACAGGGCGAAGATGCAATTTCATCTCAGTCTTGGGCCTGCTTGACGGAGACGGACTCCTGCGAACAAGTAAACGCATGTTTTGAATAGGGCCGCTTGTCTGCCCCCAATGAGTGGATCTAAGAGCGACCGAGTGAGAGCGTAATCAAGTAGTGGTCGGTCAAGGTAAGCCAAAGAGCGGCTTCCACCAGTGGGACCGCCCTGGGTAGGACGCAGGGGTCATGACGCCCCACGTTCTTGAACTCAACAGGGTCTAAGTCTTTGGTGACGGTCCGTTGCTGCTTGAAATGAGTCGATACGGGCTTGAAAGCGCATTTGATTTGGATCGGCTGTCCAGATGTAATGCCACCCAAAACGCCGCCGGCGTGATTTGTTGGACTGCTGACGAGACCATTATCGAGTGTAAACTCATCGTTGTGGTCACTGCCCTTCATCTGTGTTCCCGCGAAACCAGAGCCAATTTCGAATCCTTTGCAAGCCGGCAACGACAGGCATGCTTTCGCTAAATCAGCTTCGAATTTGTCAAAGACCGGTGCTCCCCATCCGGCTGGCACACCTTTCGCCACGGCAGAAACGCAGCCGCCGAGGGTGTCACCCGCTGCTTTTGCCGCTTGGATGTTGGCTTCCATTTCCTTTGCAGCTCGGAGGTCGGGACATCGGGTGGGATGTGAATCGACATCCGCTCGAGAGATCTCCATCACATCGATGGCGGCTTCGATTGACCCGACTGAACTCACCCAAGCGATGACATCGATGTCAAATCGATCCTGCAGTATTTGGCGGCCGATTGCACCTGCAGCGACACGAGAGATGGTTTCTCTTGCACTCGCACGGCCACCACCACGATGGTCTCGGACCCCATAGCGCATATGGTAGCCATAATCTGCATGGCCTGGTCTAAATAGGTCTTTAGTTCCCTGATAATCTCGGGACCGTGTGTCTTGATTTTCGAAAACAATCGTCAATGGTGAGCCCGTTGTGCTTCCATCAAAGAGCCCTGAAACAACCCGCAGCGTATCGCGCTCATCGCGTGGCGTGGTCAGGTGTGTTTGGCCAGGCCGGCGGCGGTCCAGGTCGGCTTGCACTTGCGGCAGGTCGATGACGACCCCTGGTGGGCATCCATCGATGACAACGCCCATCATCTCGCCGTGCGACTCACCAAATGTGGTCGCTCTAAATAATCGGCCGGTCGTGTTGCTCATTCCGCGTAGACACCATCGCGCTGTGTCGCCGGATCCGGTGCATGGGAGTCTCGACGTGACACCGCCAGACGAGCCGCAGCCTCAATCGCTGCGTGTGTTTGGTCTTCGATGTCTGTCAATTGAGCTTTCGATAGACCGCGGTCTTCAATCAGCCATGTCTCGTACATACCAACTGGATCGCGCTTACCCCAATAGGCATACAGCTCATCGTCGAAGAGCTCCCGCGCTTCTCGCTCATCGTGTGTGGCATGTCCGCCCATCCTGAATGTTCGGCCGACCATAATCACCGGGCCAGACTCATCACGACAGGCTGCTACTGCCTCCAGTGATGCGGCGTAAACGTCAAGAATGTGGTTGCCGTTCATCTCGATTAGCTTTGCGCCGTATGCATCACCATACGCACTGAAATTGCCAACCTCACCATCGTCGACACGGGTACCCAGGGCGACTTGATTGTTTTGGATCACACAGATGAGAGGTGCTTTCAAAGCGACGGCCATCTTAAGGCCTTCGTGGACCGCGCCCGTCGCTGTTGACCCATCGCCTGTCCAGGTGAGCGCAACGTGTTTTTCTCCGCGAAGTTTAAAACCCAAAGCGCAGCCCGTCATTACGGGGACGAGGTCGCCGACGTGACTGATTGGAGGAATCACACCGCGCGACGGGTCGCCGATGTGTAGGTCTCGTCCATTGGTGATGTTGTCCGTCGTGCCAAGGTATGATGAGAAACAGTCGAGAAGAGGAACGCCCCGTTCGATGAGTGCCGCAGCATTTCGAATCATGGGCCCGACAGCGTCACCCACGTCAAGAGCGGCACACGTTCCGACCGTAACAGCCTCTTCGCCACTTCCAAGCCATGCTTTTGTGATGACACCTTGTTTGACCCAACGCTTGAGTTGGATATCATGAAGGCGTGCGGCGACCAACCCACGGTAGAGGTCCAGCAGTTTCTCTGTTGTAATGTCGGCGATCACCGCGGCTCGAGGCCCAGCTGCCACCAGTTGTCGAAATTCCCTTTGGGCCTCGTCATCGGGCGTCCAGTCGATGTATTCTGGGAATTCGTATGCACTGTAGCGTTTCACTGTGGCTCTCCCTCGGGCAATACTCTTGAGTCCTACCGAATATTGGACCCACAGTAAACCTCGCATTGAGGAGAGAGTCCGCTTTGTGGGGTTGCCCTTGCGCCATTTGGTGCTTAGATTGGCCCTCATTAGTGCGAACAACGGATGAAATTGTGGCAGATCAAGACCTTTATGGCATTTTGGGCGTAAGTCGTACGGCATCAGATGATGAAATCAAAAAGGCGTACCGACGGCTGGCACGGGAATACCACCCAGATCGAAATTCAAGCCCCGGGGCCGAGTCAAAGTTTAAGGCTGTTTCCGCGGCTTTTGCTGTGCTTGGTGATACCAAGAAAAAGGCAGCCTACGATGAGTTTGGCCCCGACGGCCTCCGGGATGGCTTTGATCCAGATGCAGCCCGTAATTATCAACAGTGGGCTGGTCGCTTTGGGCAGGGTTTTGGCAGCGGTTTTCAGGGGGGCCATGGAGGCTTTGGTGGCTTCGGCGACTTCGAAGACATACTGGGCAGCCTTTTTGGCCAAGGTGGTTTTGGTGGCCAAGGTGGCTTCGGGCCTCGGGTACAGCGACGGGGTCGCAACATCGAACAGGAGGTGACGATCAGTCTACGTGATGCCTTGGTTGGGCGAGACGTTCGCTTGGGTCGCTTTGCCGTGACGTTGAAGATTCCACCAGGGGTCGCCGATGGCCAGAAGATGAGACTGAAAGGGAAGGGGGAACGCGGACACGGCGGTTCAGGTGACCTCATTGCCGTCATCCGAGTCGCGTCGCCCCCCGGCTTTGACCAGGACGGTGCTGACCTTTATCTCGACTTGCCTATTTCGGTCCTACAGGCAATGGAAGGTGGAAAGGTTGACGTACTGACACCGGAAGGCAGCATGGTGAGGTTAGCCCTGCCCAGCGGTTGTCGCAGCGGTCAGAAACTTCGTCTCCGTGGCAAAGGAATGACTCAAAAGGGTGGACGCGGAAATCTCTATGTCCGGGTGATGATACAGATACCCGATACCCTTGACGATGAATGTCTCCGGTTGGCGCGGGAAATGGAACCGTACTACGTGGCAAATGTTATCGATGAAACCGAGACGGTCGAGGAGAGTTAAGCCGGCTAGTATGGCTCGTTCAGCATTTTCTCGACAATTCGCGTCTCGTCGAGCTCGAAGATACGCGCGATGGTCTCATATCGCTGATTGCTCAGGTATGCGGTCCCATAATAGCCCAGATAAATCTTATCACTGTCGATATCATGATACACTTTACCCCGAAGGATGGCATCGTATTCTGGACCGGATGAGGGCAGGCCTATACTTTCGAACCAGGCGGCGTGATCGAGTTCTGGCGTCTCTTGGATCAGATGATGAAATCGGTCTCCATCGAATGCGAATAGTCCTTGATGGCCTGTGTCATGCATTATGGACTCCTGGCTATTTGGTCGTCTGGTGAGTAAAGGCTGCTCTCGATGCCTAGCATGCCCATCTCAAGAAAGCGTTTCAATGGACTTTCGACATAGCTATACACCTTTTTTATTCGAGGGCGTCAAGACTCCAGATGCCAGCGATATGGAGGCCACATTGCGGCTGCAGCCGGATAAGCGGCCATGGCTGCTGCGCGCGGCAATCGCGGATAACGGTTTGGCGAACGCCCTCGAAGACCTTGTCACTCACTTTATTGAGACGGGCGAGGGGACATGTCTAGAATTGGCCTTGTACACGGCTGAACGACTCGAACTTCGCGGACTCAGGCATGCCCTGATGGAACGAGTCGAGGCAGACCCTGAGTTGTTTGATGGGTATATGGTCGGCGGAGACCGAGGTCAGAGTGAGACACGAAAACTCCGTTTTGAGGCTGTCGAAAGGGAGCGTCCGCTCGGGGAGATGGCCGGCTATTCATTGAGCTGGTTGGCCATAGAATTCCTCTTGACGACCTGTATACCCGGAGACCCGATCCTTGGCCGTGCCAAAGCGCATGCGGCGCAACGACCGTCTCTGCAGGGGCTCGCTTGGCGGTCGTTAGACCCATCAGAGCTGCCTGATGCCATAAGTTGGATTCCTGATTTTCTTTTCCGGGCACCTCAATTTGCCAATGAAGTCGGGACGCAATTCGCACTTGTATCGCCAATGACGGCCGAGCGCTTAGCCCGTCGTTGTCGGAGTCTACCGGCATCGACCAAGAGCGATTTGGCCCATGCGCTAGAGAAGAATCTATTGCGCACTGGGCGAGTGAAGGTCTGGGTAGCCTGTCGGCAAGCCCTGGCTGATGTCGAGTCCGAGTACCCCTCCAGTTGATGGTGGCCCACACGGCGCACGAAACACGTGAGTTGGCATTCTTTTCCCTTTGTGCTTTTAGGGGCTTCACCGTAGCGTTAACATCTTGCTTTCACCGGTCTGTCTAGCTGAGTGAAACATGACGTCAAAAAGGAGGCAGAGATGATTAAGAGAATAGTCTTGCTTAAGCTTCATGAATCGACGATTTCAGCAGACTGGTTGGCCGACTTCACCGCCAAAACCATCGCATTCTTCGGCGAGATTCCTCAGGTACAATCCGTCCATGTTTCGCAAACATTGGAGGGGGAATCACGGCGTTCTTGGGACCTCATGCTTGAAGTTCTATTCCGGACAGCAAAAGAGGTCGACGACTACATCGTTCATCCGAGACACCGCGCTTATGTCGACGAGGTACTACAGCCGATCGTAGCCTTCAAGAAAGCATGGAATTTCCGAGTCTGAGTCGGCCATTTTCAACCTAATGAAGGTCGCTAATGGCACCCTCGAGCCCCTTCAGTGTGAGTTCATGCATGGGAAAGACTTCAGAGACCATGCGGATTGTGGGATGACCCCAGTAGCGCTTTTGAATGGGGTTTAGCCATGCGCATTTGTTAAAGTGGCCATCGAGCCTCTTCAACCAGTCGAGACCAGAGGTTTCATTCTGATGCCAATAGTCGATGGCTCCATAGACTGAGACCAGCTCGTAAGGTGCCATGTGAGCATCACCGACCACGATCAGACGTGTCTCTGGTTGCAGCCAGCGCATCAGCTCGACTGTCGACATACCGTCTTTTAGATGCGCGTGGCGATAGACTTCTTCGTAGATACAGTTGTGAAAATAGAACGAGTGGAATTCACGGAAGTGTGTGGCCTGATGGGCCGCGCTAAACAGCTGACTGACCAGGCGGGCGAAGGGATCCATGGAGCCTCCGACGTCCATGAGAAGGCACACTTTCAAGCGATTTTCTCTCGGCGGCGCAAAGCAAATATCCAAATCACCAGCATTTTTTGCCGTTGCACTGATGGTTTCATCAATATCGATTTCAGTGCGTGCGCCCTCGCGACCTAAGCGCCGAAGCTTTCGGAGTGCCATTCCAATTTGTCGCGTGTCCAAAACCAAGTCATTTCGGTACGACCTAAAGCGCCGCTTCGCAGCGATCTGCACCGCACTTCTGCCGCCACCAGCACCACCCACTCTAATGCCAGCAGGATTTTGCCCACCGTGTCCAAAGGGGCTTGTACCTCCAGTCCCAATCCACTTGTTGCCCCCGTCATGGCGCTCGTTTTGCTCCGCAAGACGTTCTTCAAACATCTTCTGAAGGGTCTCCAGGTCGTGTTTTTCCAGTAACGCCAACTGGTCCTCCGACAGTTGGGGCATTTCGATTGGTGTTTGAAGCCATTGGTCGAGAGCTTTTTGAAACGCTCGAGGTTTATCGGCACCCGCAAAATAATGGGTAAAACACTGGTCGAAGAGATCGTAATGTTGCTCGCTTTTGACCAGAGTCGCTCGCGCTATCGCGTAAAAACGGTACAAGTCGGCTGCCACAAGCCCCTTTTCTAGGGCTTCTGAGAACATCAGCCATTCCCGGCTGGATGCGGGTATGCCCACGCTTCGGACCAAATAAAAGAACTCGAGAAACAGCCTTCCTGCTTGGGGAGGGCTTGGTATTGCGGCACTCATGCCTACATCCGTCCTCGACGGTTTTTGAACCTTTCCAAGGTGTCTAAGTCTTGCTCTTTTTTGAGCAAAGTCCCTAGGAACGGGACGCGATGAGCCAGTTCATCTTCCGTCACCCCGCCTTTAATAAGCGCACTGATCCAGTCGATGAGCTCGCTGGTAGACGGTGCTTTGCGAAGGTCGGGGATGTTCCGGAGCCAGTAAAAACGGGCGATGGCCTCGTCGATGAGCGTTTGCTTTACCTTTGGGTGATGAACCCTAACGATATCGGCCATGAGGTCTTCATCGGGGAACGCAATGAAATGGAAGATACACCGCCTGAGAAACGCATCAGGTAATTCCTTCTCATTGTTGCTGGTGATGATAACGAGTGGGCGATGCTGGGCCACATGGTTATCGCCGGTCTCCAGAACCGTGAACGCCATTTTGTCGAGTTCGTGTAGCAGGTCATTGGGAAACTCCAAGTCTGCCTTATCGATTTCATCGATGAGGACGATGCTCTCTTCCTCGTTAACAAACGCCTGCCCTAGGGCGCCAAACCGAATGTACTGGCGTATGTCTCCGACATCTTTATCGCCGAATCGACTGTCGTGTAGTCGCTGGACAGCATCGTAGACGTACAGGCCGTCCTGGGCACGGGATGTACTCTTCACATGCCAGGTGTGTAAGGGCCGCTTTAGGGCATCACGGACCGCCTCGGCAAGTAGGGTCTTGCCGGTTCCCGGCTCACCCTTGATCAAGAGGGGGCGTTCCAGAGCCAGCGCGACGTTCACCGCCTCTCGGAGTTCGATCGACGCGATGTAGTTTTCCGTTCCGGTAAAATTAGTAAACACAGCTTTCTCCATCTCATAGGGCGGCTACATACCACAAAACCTTAATCGAGCCGTCATCTCATTTCAATTCACGGCTCACGAGGGGGGTGGGCATCTAGAGGCCGGCTTGTACTAGATGCCTGGACGACTCTGTCGGTCACAAGACGGCTGCTTTCAATGATTAGCCCGTTGCTGCCGCTGGTTTGTCGAGTTATGTTGTGGCCGAGCACAAAAATAGGAGCGAGACGGGTGTCCGACAAGAAAAGCTGGAAAGAAATCGATCGACAAAGAGACGGGCGGTCAGATCGGCCCTCGGGGGGTCAGCGGCAAGCTCGAGTCGAGAGTGCGACAGCCAATTATAAACGACAGCTGGACGCGTTTTTCGACAAGGGCGTGGTCCCTGCACACCTGAAGGACAAATTGCCGGCAGGCCATGATAAAGGGCCGAGCGAACGCCAACAGCTCTTGCGGGATATTCGAGAGTCCAAGGGGGGGCGTGCCCTGGAGAGAACCTTAGATAAATTCTTAAAGAAATTTGATATGCCGGAAGACCCTGAGTTTTGGCTTCAGGCACTTCAGCACCCAAAGGACGCAGTGCTGGCCAATGTGTTGACGATGATTGGGGAATATTTAGATCGAGGCTTGCCGTTGCCACGCAAGAACCGATTCATTGAGCGACTCAAAGGCCTCGAATTCACGTCGTTTGATCCGCGAGTGCAGTCACGATCGGTGGCCTTGGTGAATCGGTTAAAAGGATTGTAGCAAATTGAAGAGGTTTTCAGTGGGTAGGTCTCCGAACCAATGGGTCTTTCTTACGCTTTTACTCTGCGGATGTGGTGCACAGCAAACTCGCGTCCCGCTGACTCTAAAACCCGCTGCGGTCTCGGACCAGGCGTCGCTCCTCACTGCGCTGGAAAGCTATTTTTCTGCTGAAAGCCCGGAAGGACTCGAATCAGCGGTCAGTGATGCAATGAAAATCGCCCCTGAAAGCGCAGCGAGTCACAGCATTGCCAGTCGCTTAGCCGGATTAAAAGGGGACGACCGGGGTGCTTTCGAGCATGTGCTGGCCGGATTGAAGGACGGCGCATCGGAAATAACAAAATACCTCTTGATGCGGTCGTTGAGCTTTTCTTGGACCATTGACGATCGTCGACG
>JAYZEG010000084.1:0-37007 GCA_036337435.1 Myxococcota bacterium | reverse complement strand
CCATTGGGGGCCGCTTTGGTCTTTCTTATGGCCGGGCCGGCGACCAAAGTGGCGACCAACGGTGCTGTTTATCGCACCCACGGCCGCCCTAACCTCAAAAATTACCTAGTTGGTATAGTCCTTGGTAGTCTTTCTCTAGGGGTGGCCTTTGAGCACGTAATTGGGCAGGGGAGTGCCGGTGCTGCTGGTCACCACATGCATTCAGAATCTATTATGAGCTTGCTGGCTTCAGGGGTCATGGGGTGCCTGCTGGCCAGTTTTGCTTTTGGTGATCTTCGACAGTGGCTAAAGGGGAGGCGTATGGATCAATCTAATGACATCGTTAAAATTCATGTGGGTGGTATGACGTGTGGTGGGTGCACAAGCCGCCTGACTCGAGTCTTAGAAGGCATTGACGGCGTCAAATCCGCTCATGTGTCCCTTGAATTGGCTTTGGCGACAATTGAAGGTCGGGTTGCCACCGACGTCCTCGGCCGGGTTATAGAGCAAGCGGGGTTTGATGTCATGGAGCAATCGAGTGATGAGTGAGATCGTTCATTTTATCGATAACAAGCCCTTTAAAGGCACGCCTGAAGGGCGGCAGCCAGTCTTCAATCCAGCGACGGGTGAGGTCTCTGGCTATGTCGCATTGGCCAGTCAAGCAGACGTCGAGTTCGCAATCGATTCGGCCCAACGTGCGCTGCCAGAGTGGAGCCAGACGCCGCCCATGCAGCGCGCGCGTGTGCTGTTCAGATTCAAGGCCCTATTAGATGAGCATCGAGATGAGCTGGCTCGGCTCATTACCCTGGAACACGGTAAGGTTTTAAGCGATGCCCGTGGGGGCGTCTTGAGGGGGACAGAAGTCGTCGAGTTTGCCTGCGGGATTCCGAGCCTACTGAAAGGCGAGTTTACTGAAAATGTGGGTCGTCGAATCGACTCATATTCTGTGCGACAGCCGCTCGGGATTTGTGCTGGAATTACGCCATTCAATTTTCCGGCGATGGTCCCAATGTGGATGGCTCCAGTTGCCATCGCGTGTGGAAATACCTTTATTTTGAAGCCGAGTGAGAAGGACCCGAGCGTCGTGGTTCGAATGGCTGAATTATTCGCGGAGGCTGGCTTGCCACCAGGTGTTCTTAATGTAGTCAATGGCGGCAAGGGGACTGTTGACGCCCTCATTACAGATCCAAGGGTGGCGGCGTTGAGCTTTGTTGGCTCGACGCCCATCGCTCGACGCATTTATCGGGATGGGAGTGCACGCGGGAAACGCGTTCAGGCACTTGGTGGCGCAAAGAATCACCTTGTCGTCATGCCCGATGCCGACCTAGGCCAAGCTGTCGATGCGCTCGTGGGAGCAGCTTATGGTTCTGCGGGCGAACGCTGCATGGCGATTTCGGTCGCTGTTGCGGTTGGAGGCGTTGGTGACGCGTTGGTTGAACAACTCGCTGCGCGAGTGAACGCCCTTAAAATCGGGCCTGGAATCAATGACGATGTCGACATGGGGCCTCTCGTCACGTCTGACCATCGCGACACCGTAAGTGATTATGTGGAGAGCGGGGTCATGGAGGGGGCCACTTTGGTCGTCGACGGTCGAGGGCTACACATCGATGGCATGCCCCATGGCTTCTTCTTGGGTGGGAGTCTCTTCGATGGCGTTGACCCATCGATGCGGATTTACCGTGAAGAAATCTTTGGACCAGTCCTTTGTGTTGTTAGGGTTCCTGATTTCGATGCTGCATTGAAATTGGTTAATGGCCATGAATTCGGAAATGGTGCCTCTATTTTTACCCGAGATGGTGATTGTGCACGTGCCTTCTCATCCGGGGTGGAAGCTGGGATGGTCGGCGTGAATGTGCCTATCCCTGTGCCCATGGCTTTTCACAGTTTTGGCGGCTGGAAGAATTCCTTATTTGGTGTGCAGCATGTGCATGGGCACGACGGCGTTCGATTCTATACCCGACTGAAGACCGTGACCACGCGTTGGCCAGAGGGGATTCGCGCGGGTGCTGATTTTGTTATGCCGGTCATGGATTGAACTCAGCCTTATCGCTCTAAGTCAACGATAAGCAGATAGGATGCGGCCATGTCGGAGTAGACCTCGAGCAGATGGTCACCGCTCTCTTCGACGGGCAGCGAGAACTCGACGATGCGGTTGTCCCCAGCCCGCTCAAATAAGTCGACGTCGAGGACTTGGAGCGTTTCTAGGGTTGCGCATCCAGGGCCATAAAGTTTGAGTTGAAATTCAGTTCCTGGGAAAATCATTTCCTCAAAGTACAAACGGACAACAGCTTTTGTGTCAAGCTCGTTGGACTGAATCACGAAACGTTGACCGCCAGGAAAACGGGCGGATAGATAGTCAGCATCATCGACAATGCAAGCCGCTTGTACCGAGCACACCGGGATGGCTCCGTCACAAAGCTTTTCAAGACGACCAGCCGCGAATTCCTCTTCGGGGGTCTGGCACCCTGTCACCAATATGAATCCTACTATCAGTCGCCACATATGCTTTCATCTATCGCGCTGGCATCGAAATCGTTGGGCAATTCGCACGGGCCGGAACCGGCCGACGCCTCGTCAACCGACTCGATGGCCCGGCCGCAAACGGGGATGGCGATTGCAGCAGAATTCGAGGCGTTGTAAAAAACCACCAAACTCGACCGGTTGAAGTCAGGTTCTCCGTTGTCAGATAAATCAGTATTGGGGGTGTCTACGTCAAAGGTCAATCGAATGGCAGTATCTTTCGCTGGGCTGACAGAAATGGGCAGGTCTAGGCCGGGTTCATATTCTCGAGAAAAGGCCGCGACGTTGGCGTCTCCATCGTGTCCATTTTCGATGAGGCAGGCCTTCCTGACCACAAGCGGTGCGCCGCAGCGGTTCTTCAAAAACACGGTTCGGCTCTCGGGTAAGCTGAGGTCTCCCTGAACGTTACGAGCGCCCCCGATGGCGAGCGAGCCGAATTGTAGAGCTGTCGTGCTTTGCTCTATGACCGCCCCCGTGCAGTCGTCTTCTTCACCGCCGCATCCAACGCCGGCTAAAGCACCAAAAGCGAGTATCAATCCAAAAGTCTGTTTCATTAATCCGCCTGTGTCCAGAAGGGACGAGTATCACCCTTTTTGGCTGCCAAAGACTGCCACGCCGACCACCATTCATCAGCGGCCTTTAATTCAGCTTCACGAGCGCGCCGATGGGCGTCGCGATTTGCAACGACGGCACTCAACGCTTGGTCGACAGCGGCTTGAAGTGGGGGCATGTTGTAAACAGCGATGTCTTGTCGCATTGCCGTTTCAGCATAGATAAGCCTCAAACGCGCTTTGGACAGGCCCAGCTCCGCGTCTGCTAGGCTCAATGCAGCCGTGGCAGCATCTAGCCGTGACAAGGCCATTTGTTCACGTTTAAGCTTTGCCGTGGTGCCTTGAGGTCCGTCGAAGGCGGGTGCCGAAAGTGTTTTCTCTAGAGATGATTGCACCGCTTTCAAGAGACGCCCTGCCTCGTCTCGTTTGGCGCGAGAAATGACCACAGCGTCCTCTGCATCTGCGACCCATCGGCGGGCATCGACTGGGAGCCTCGGATCCGTCAACGACAATCGGTCGACATTCAAGCCCGTACAGCCGACCATGAGGCAGGCAAAACCGAAAACCTTGGAGAGCGTATTCATCATGTTGGTTAATCTCCCACTCATAATCGCATGCCACCGGACTGACCGCCAGGATAGCGCTTCTTTGCATCTGCGGCCGCATTCGGAAGGCCTTGCTCTTCAAGAGCTTTAGCCAAGTTGTCACGGCCGGTGGTGAGGCCGCCTGCTGCCGCTCTCGCGAACGCATCAAGGCCACCGGTAATGTCACCTGCGCGATAGCTGGCGATCCCAAGCAAATTAGATTCGATAGGGCCGCCGCCGATTTGGGCTGCCCCCCCGAAAACCAGGCGTGCACCGTGGTAGTCTCCAGCTTTAATGAAGCTCACACCGATGGCACGTAGCGCATCGAGGTCTTCGGAGTTCTTTGAAAGCCGAACCCTTAACGCTTCCAGGTCTGCCGGAGCCTGAGTGGTACTCCGGGGTTTGAGAACATCAAACCGGACCGCATTCGCTTTCGGAACCTCTCCCTTTAAGCATGCCCTGACCAGGGGATTAAAATTGTAGTGAATCCAGCCTTGTTCTGCGCAGGCGGCCAACGCTTCGGTGGCCTGCTTATCGAGAACATCTGCGCGTTGAGCGAAGCCCTTTTTGAGGGCACTTGCCATTTCGGGGTCAGTCCCCGTTGGAATTTTGATGGTTCGCATTCGCGCGGCCGTCTTCTTTGAGACGTGAGCGAGTCGTCCAAAAGACGCTGCGGTGTATGTCGGATCACCCTCGCGAGCTGCTTTCAGGTACGCCTGTTCTGTGACTTCGAGAAGGGTGACTAACTCTTGAATCGTCTCGAGGTCTTCACCAGGGTCGAAGCTCTCCAGGGCTTTCAGGAAGACTTCAGCTTGACCGAAATGCGCTCGTGAGCGAGCCTCTGTTGATACCGTGCTGCCTCCATCCAAGACGCGTTGTAATGTCGCCTCGCCTTCATCGGTTTGACCCACTCTAATTTGTGCAATCCCTAGATAGGCCAAGCTCTCAGGATCAGCTTCGTCACCGAGGGGACCGATGGTGGTCACCACACTCCGGTATTGACCTTGCCGTTCAAACAGCTTGGCCAGGGGTTGAATGGCACTATTTTTAGCAGCCGTTGTGTCGGCGGCCTGGAAGGCTGCTTTGAAGGTGCTCTTTGCACCGCTGATGTCCCCAAGCTGTTCCTTGAGACGACCAGCCGCAATGAACAATGGGACACGCTGTGCCCCTGGAACGGCGGCCGCAGTGGCAAAGTACTTGACGGCTTGGTCAAACTCGTAGCGAGACGCAGCCGTACGCGCGATTGTGGAGCGGATCGCTGATAGCTGCTTGGATTTTGGGTATTTCTCTTCAAACTCAGCAGCCAGGCGATAGAGCGTCTTACTGTCGCCAGATGCTCGGGCCGCCAAGAGCGCATTGATGACCGCGCGTTCGCCTAAGGCTGTTCCTGCATAGGCTTCAGCAAATTTTTCAAGGTCGCCAGTAACATCTCCGCCGTCTACGCCAGCGGCGGCGAGGGCGAGCTCGTCCAATTGAAACTGTTCAGCACTCTTAACAATAGGTCGGATTTCCGCTTTGATGCTCGCTTGGACAGGGCTGCTTGCGGCCATAAATCGATGACCTGCTCTAATCAAACCCAAATAGTCATTGGCGATTTTAAATGAATCGAGAACGAGGTTGACCGCCGTATTTCCTTCAAGTGTGCCCGGATATTCGAATGCGATTGCATTCAGGCGGTCGATGGCAACGCGATGACGCCCTTCGTCATAGTCGGTTTGTGCGACTGCGAACTTCACTTTTCTCGCACGTTCGGGTGCCAAGGCACTCGCTAACAGGGACCGCCCAGCCTTTCTAAGACCGGCTCGAGCGACGACGCGTTGCATTCGAGTCGATTCGCCTCGGAGTGTCTTCTGGAAATTGACCAAAGCATCATACCAGGCGTTGTCCTGGTCGGTGCCTTTCGCGAGATGTTCCGCAAGTTGGATCGCACTGCGTCCCGCAGCAAAGACATCTCCTGATTCAACTAAGACATCGACCAGATTTCCAAGAATGGCCCCTTTTTGGGAGCTGTCCGGAAATGCTCTGACGTGAAGTTGGTAGGCTTTTGCGATCTCCACCGCAAGCTGGTTTCTCGCCGCGGTGCCTTTCTTCAGCTTGTTCATGTTTTTTTGTGCCAAAATACCGACGTTGGCCAGGACGGTCTCAAGTTCGGTTTCTAGGCGTTCTCGAGTCTCATCAGCCCCCGTAGGCCTCCTGATTTGGCGCAGAAACGCGCGCGAAATCAGTTCAGCATCGCGACCTACTTGGCTAAAATCCTTAGTCTTTTGAATCGCCGCATAAAGCATACGTGCGTCGTCGACCCGCTTCGGTGAGTCGGTGCCGAGGATCAAGAGTTCACGGCCAGCTTTGAGGGCACCCGCCGCTGCATCCAATGTCCCCAACCGGTCGGCGAGTCGCTCCAATGCGGCAACGTATGCACCCCGACTGTATGCAAGCCCCCGCAGGTACTTGAGGACACCTTTGTCTTTGTGTTCCTGTGTGTAGCAATAGACCAAGTCAACGAGTGCCTCGCGACGTACATCGAGGTTTGACTGTGTCGCACTCTCGTCGACGGTCGCATTTTTGCGCCCGAACCATTTCTCCGCGGAGATAATTGCGTCTCGAAAATGAGTGAGTGCCGCCTTGCAATTCGCCTGATTGACCATCACCCAGGCGTACTTATAATGTCCGAGACCCGTCATTCGATTCAGGTTGCCGGTCAGCATTTGAGCGTAATATTTGCCGGCCTCCTCGAGCTTGCTTCGATCAAAGCGGTCATCGCCCAAAATCAAGAGGGCTTCGTAGCGCAGGCTTGAATTGGGATGTTCGCTGACGAGCCGTTCGAGGGCCGCTCGCATTTTCTTGTAATTCCCTAACTCGCGTTGTTCCTGTCCCATGTTGAATAGAATGCGTGGGGCAAGTGGCGTACCGGGATTCTTGGCCAGCACTTCAGTATAGATGCCGATCGCTTGCTCTTTCAAAAACCGCACCTGCGGTACATGAAGTGTTTTTCCTGACCGTTGTTCACGCTCATATGCCACTTGATAATGGTAGCGTGCTTCATCACCCAGTAGTTCGGCGAGTCGAACATAGAGCTCGACGACATAGGGGGCACCCCTGGCCTCGGCGATGGCCCGACGGGTTTCTGCGATCGCATTCCGCGCCTTGCTTATCTGGATTCGCAGCCGCTCTACTTGTGGTTGATCACGCAGCTCTGTATTGGGCGCGGCGCAGCCGATAAAGCTGAGCATCAAAAACGTGGAGATTATTCGATACATCGGTCTTCCCCAACTACGATTAAATCGTCGAGTTCATCCGTCCAGAATTCACCCTGGAATTTGAAGAATGCCTTTCGGCCGCCCGTTGTGACGACCGGCGCTGGGTAAAGCGGAGGGCCCGGGGATCGCTCACGGCCACGGAGTAGCCCCACGCCAAGCTCATGAAGAATCAGATTGACGCCTTCTTCAGCGGCAAGAAGTTCTTCAGCGAGGCTGTCAATTTCACCAACCAACGCCTCATCGAGTCCGCGTGTTGCCTCCCGTTTGCCCCGCGCGTACATGGCTGTCAAATGAGCGCGAAGTGGTGGGCTGAACGCGAGCGTCCTTAGCCGATTGTCTTCGCTGACGACTTTTCGCTGAAAGGCACTGCGAGTTTTAACTGCTGTCCGTCTGCGCGCCGCCGCTCTGAGCGCCTTGGAATTCATGGCTTGAACACCGCTGTAGAGATCGTCCAATGCCTTACCATGCTTTGCCCTCAGTCGAGTCGCAGCTTGTCGTGCGGGACCAAACTGGCAAAGCCTGCGTAGGGCCAGGCCTTCGAGTAAAAATCGGTCGGGTGCAATCAAATCCGCATAGATGGGCGCATCGAGGGCGAGTAATAAACCCAGGGCTCGGCGAATATCGCCCCGCTCATAATGGACCCATGCCATTTCGAGTAAGAGTTCGGGGTCGCCAGGGGCTTCCTGCCGAAGAAGTTCGTACCGTTCTAAGGCGTCCGAGTGATTCTTTTTCGCACTGTGAAGCCGGGCCAGACTACGGCGGACTTGCGTCAATAATTCCGGCCGAATAGGCGTCACCTTTTCCAGCTCTTCAAGCTTGGTCAATGCGACATCGATCTTTCGCTTAGCAACCGATTGAACGGCATCGACATAGCGAGCATCCGCCCGGTACGCACTGGCATTATTAATCGAGTTAAAGTTGTCTTTTGACCAACGCTTTTCAAGCAGGCGCGCGTCCCTTAAACCCTGATGGTAAGCAATGAACGCCTGCAGATCCGCTGGCAGACCCGTGATCTCTGCTGACGCCAGGTAGCCATCGACCAGCGCATCTTCATCGTAGGCTCCGGACTCGACGATAGACTGAAGTCCTCGTACGGCTTCTGCGAGTAATTCAGGGTCTCGTCGCCCTTGAGCGATATCGAGATACCATTGAGCAGCCGCATAGCTGAGCCCTAATTCCTCCGACGAACGAGCGAGGAGTCTCTGGGCTCGATCATATCGAGGATCTTCAGGTGATGCGCCCTGAAGATATTGCCAGGCAGCACTCGCGGCGGCGACCGGCCGCCCCGCTTGGAGCTGATCGACAGCATAGACGAATGCTAACTCTCGATTCTGCGGTATTGTACCGGCGCAGCCAAGTAAGAGCAGACCGATTATCGTATATCTGAAGCCCATCATGGTGAAAGTGAAAGTCCCAAGCCAAGCCATAATTCGTTCTGCGTGTCATTTTCGGCAATAAATGCGAGATCCCGAAGGTCAAATCGCATCGACACATAGTCATGAAGGTAAACTCGAAAGCCAATACCGGCACTCAGGACCGGTCTTTGGGTGCGTGTCAACCAGCCGTATCCACCACCAGCAGATAAGAAAAACTCTCCGTATCCGAGCCTGTCGTTTAACCAAGCACCTTTCCAGTACAGTGGCTTGAAAAGCAGGTTGCTGGTGACAAACTGCTCAACGCGCTCAAATGGGGTTGGCTTCAAGTCGAAAGCGAGAAGTTCGCTCTCGAGTTCTGTATCAACGCCAAAACTGTAGTAGAACTGTGCGACTTCCCAAGCGAATAGGTCGTTGAAATGAAGCGTGTACGCTCCACTCATTGTCACGCCCTTCGTAAAGGCGTCCATCGGTAGATGCCCTAAAACAGCGGTAAACTCATGGGTTTGAGTATACCGTCGATTCTGCACCGCTAAGCTTGGCAGAACGGATTCTGCGGCAGCTGTAATGGGGAGTATGAACGATATGGTTAGCAAGATACGTCGAAGCATCATATAGTCTCAAATATTGAAGGATTGAAGCGAGTATAAACAAAGTCTGTCTTATGCCGAACCCCTCTTTTTATTTTATCTGCTTTGTCGTCATTCTCGGTCTCTTAGGATGCGAAAAATCGTCCGGTGACGTGTCGGGTGAGGATGCCGCCGTCGCAGTCGATCAAGCTGTGTCTGACGCTTATATGGATGCCTTTGTTCCGAGTTGTTCTGAGGACTCCGATTGTGATGACTCGAGCAGTTGCACCTCAGACCGTTGCGTCGAAGGGGTGTGCCAGTATGAGCGCATTTCTGCTGAGGTCGAGGTCGTTGAGTTGATGGATTCGCCCGAGGGCGTGGTCTCATTGGAGAGAGCGGGGGACTTGGTCTACCTGGCTCGAGGGATACTTGGCACTCAAGTGTGGGATGTCGAGCGGATACCGACTCGAAGGCTTCTCGATTACCCCCTCGGCGAGGACGAAGGTGCCCATGCCGGTGCACACTTCTACGATGGTGGGATCGTGATTAGAGCGGGGCGATGGATGTACATTCTTGATTCGACTGGGCGCAGGGTGAGCGAATACCGGTCAAGTGATGAAATTCGAGACGTTATCGCATTTTCAGAACAGACCGTCGCCCTGGCGTTGTATGCTAAAGGGATTGAAATCGTTGATCTCGGGAATGGGATTTTCCCGATGCGAGTCGGGCGCACAGACACCTTGGGTCGGGCAAATACCCTCGTGGTCTCTGGCGATAGGCTCTTGGTCGCCGACGGGCTCCTGGGCGTGTCTATCGTTGATGTCGCTGACCCGTCAACGCCGATCCTGAGTGAGACAACCATTAAAACATCGGGTCGTGTCGATGACATCACGACCGCTGGCCGGCTCGTCGCCATCAATGAGGCGGGGGCGGGACTCGGTATACTGGAAGCCACCCGTGATTCTGTGCGTCGCACCGCGCGCATTGTGGAAGACCTCGATGTCAAGCTCATTCATGCATCGGATCCGGTGACGCTGATGGTCGTCACCGACGACGGTGAACTCATTATCGTCGATACATCGTCGCTCGATGAGCCGGTTGTCTCTCAACGGTTTTCTCTCGGTGGAGGCATACGACACATCGCGGCCCAAGGCCGGGAATTGACCATTGAGCGCACCGATGGCCGGTTGGTTACCGCGAGCTTGTCCTGCGGCCTAGAGGGTGAAGCCCAGCTGGAGTCCGAGCAGGGGCGGGATGGTGGTTTCAACGATGCGGGTGTAGACGCAGGTAATTAAGGCACCAAAGTCAACTGGTTTGCGAACTGGCCCACCACCGAGTATTGATTATTGCTCGTCTCAACAGTTGCAGCAAAAGATCCCTCGATGGCCGCGCCGTCCGAGTTGGAAAATGTGCTCAGCGTGACCTGCCCGGATACAAAATCAGGGAGCGAGGCTTCTGGCCTATCCCCGACCACCGTTCCGACCATGCCGAGATCATACGTCCCTGCTTCGAGCTCGCCGACTTGTCCGCGGTTGATAACAATTTGCAGGATAACGGCCCCGTTATCGATGTATTGGATGGCCAGCTCGTCTTCAGTCATGAGCGACCGAGTCGTGTCGAAAGACAAGCTGTATACGCGGCTGACGCTGCCGCTTAGGTCCGACGTGGTCTCGTCATTCCCGCATCCAAGGGCCGTGCACAGCAAACCTATGATGAATCCAAACCGTATCATCTGAGCTCTTTCCGTCGTGCATACCGTAGCTCAAACTCAAATGTGTCCCCAGAGCGCGCGGCACATTGATAGACAACCACCGCTCGATTGTCACGCCCGTAAGCCAGGTTCGGATATCGCCCACACAAGCCCATTTCGCCGTCGTCGATGACTTCCGTGAGCCATTCGTCGTCCACGAACCAGGCAAATACGATTCCATCGTCTTGTGGGTCGCATGTGGACCCTTGGCCGATTCGTACGCAGCGATACCAGACGACGCTGACAAATCCATTTTCATCGATGGCGATAGATGGATGTTCGCCTTCCACATACCGGGGATCCCCGAGGGCGGTCAGTGTCCACTCAGAAAATGGGCTGCCTGCAGTCCATTGAGCGATGTACGGACGCGCCTCCTCAACATTGTAAAAACTGACCCAAAGGTCTCCCGTCTCGGGATGCCGAGCAATGCTGGGACGCTCCGAGGTTTTTCCCTCAAACAACCGCGTCTTCTCCCATTCTTCTCCGGTGGCGTCTCCACGTGCGATCCAGAGGCCTAGCTTATCTGCCGATTGTTGCTCAACGGGATTCGAATAGAGAATAACGGGCCGATTATCCACATCGAAAACCACTTGGTTGAAATCACCTGCACCCTCACCTATGTCGACAGGTATATTTTGCCAGGTGCCATTCCGTTTCCATGCAAACTCCATGTCGGCGCGAGTGAGGTCATCACCCTGTAGGCCGCCCCCATGGACATCTCGATATGCGATGGCTGGTTGGCCATCATTATCGAAGCTGAGGCCAGGCCAGTAGCCAACCACCGACCCGAAATCACTTGCTGGCATACCACTTGCTGCTTCGTTACTTTCTGCGACAACTGTTTCGAGCTCCCATCCATCATCGCCCGGTGTGAGCAGGCCGACATCGTTGGCACCACAGTACCGCAGCAATTCAATTGGTTCCCCTGTCATCGTGGCAACGTGCGGTGTGCTATCGCCATCGTAGCGTAAGCTGACACCGACCGGCGTGCCGACCAAGAGCGGTTCATGGACCGTTTCGGCGCGCCATTCATCTCCTGCTAAGCGGGCGTAGCGCACTGTCCATACGGTTTTGTTGGGCACGCCGGCTTCATCACCGACTTCGGTGCATGCTTCACCGGTAACGCCTTTCGATTGGAAGTAGGCGACGCCAATGGTTCCGCTGTTGGAGACGGCCAAGCTGGGCTGCTGGCCTGTCCCGCCACTTTCCACGGTGCCGGTTGTCCAGGGTCGTTCCCGCACTGGCGGTGCTGACCCTCGGTCTACACTGGTTGGCGTGCCCATGTCTGGAACGGGCTCTGCTGTTGTTTCACCACTGCCAGAGCAGGCAGTGGCCGCCAAGATGAGGCTTAAATAAATGCCCATTTGTTGACTAACGTGCACTGCATTCCTCCACTTCTTCATTGACTTCGACCCGTCGACACGGTGGTTCATGGCATCCATCAGCGATTTTCTCGACGCAAAACCGATATTTCTGATCCGGGTTCCAGTCTCGAGCGGGCAGCAGGTCTCGGATTGACAGCACATACAGATAGTCGCCGCGTTCGCTGCCGTGCCCTGAAAATGCATAGAAACATTGGTCACCTTGCTCTAGCCCACCGAACCGTCCAGAACTCGCGGGATGCATAGGTAATTCTTGAACGGGGATGACCGTATCGAACCATAGACTATTGCCGGTGTAGACTTGCATCAGATGATCAACGGAACCGCCGTCTAGCTGAAAAACGATCCGAACCATGCAGTCTTCACCCGGGCAAGGGTGTCGGTAGGCATACCAATCCTGGTCGTATTCGTAGGAGATAGAGCCTTCAATCCAGTCCGACTCCTCCGTACCGCAGCAGTGATTGACAAACTCGATGGGTGGCCGTGGGGGCTCGCCCGCATCCACGGTGGGAGCCCCGGCATCCGGTGCCGAGCCTATGTCCGTCTGCTGCGCATCATGCGCAGCTCCGCGATCTTGATCCAATGGGTTGGGTGCTGCGTCTTCAGCCGCTAAATCCTGAGGGCTCTGGTCTAGTCGGCTGTCGGCCACTGGCACGTTTTGGTCCGGCGGTACGCCCGCATCGAGATCAATGTTGGCGTCAAGGTCAAGTGCTGCATCAACGGCCGGTTGTCCTGAATCCTCTATGGCGGCGTCCACGTCGTTATTCGGTCCTGTATCTGTCATTAGACCCGCATCGAGCGTCCCAACGCCACCATCCTGGGCGTCATGGTTGTCTTTCATGACGTTATCGCAGAGTTCGACCGTGACTCGACGGTTGATATTTAATGTGAAGGGTCCAGTTCCGTCGACTGAGTCGACGACAAGGAAATAGATGCCCGGACCTTCAAAAACCAAGTTGAGTTCTTGTCCATTGGCTGCACATCCAATTTCTTCACTGTCGCGACTACAATTATAGAGTCCATAGACCACCCCATCAAATTGTGCGTCCAAGGTCACAGTGACCTCGCTCGGATAGGAAACCCGCAGTGCATACACCCGCTCGCGCCCTCCGGCCCCCCCACAAGACCCTCCAAATTCTGACAGTTGGTCGAGGTCACCCATCACAATTTGCTGGTCATCGGCAATACGCCGAAGATCAACACCGGCGGGGCAGCTTGGATTTCGTTCTCGTCTTGAACTTGCGGCTGTACAGTCTGGATCGAGGGGATAATCGATCTCTCCATCGAGGTCATCATCTTCCCCGTTGGCGCATTGGGGTGGATTGTCGCTGTCGTTTTCCGTGGCGTCAGTCCAAGAACTGCAACCCGGATCGAACGGGTAGTCGGTCTGTCCATCGCCATCGTCGTCTACTTGATTGTTGCATGCCGGTTGCATTTCTAGGCACGGGTCAGTCGGTGCTTGACCACCACAAAGATGGACCGGCACCTGTCTGCTGCGTACAGCGATGGCACGGTTGAGACCCACCGGCTGGTTCCGTCGATAAGAGTCCGGCATGTAGACGTTGGAGGGCTCATTTTGATCTGGTTCGGCGCGTGTACGAACACGGAGCCGATATGGATTACGAGGGGCCGCCGTGTCTCCACCAAAGTCGCTCACCCGCAGGTAGAGCACCTCATCACCAAAGATGGGGGCGGAGATAAGTGCGCGGTGGGGTGCCGGTGTGCCATCTTCCAGCGGTGGGCCCGATGGGTCGTATGCACGCTGCAGTTGTAGTGCACCGCACTGTCCTTCTGTCATACATTCGCCCGTCCCTGCGCATTGACCGTTGATGCATTGGTTGCCATAACCGGCACAGCCCCACCCGTTCTCACATGCTGCATTCAGCCCCAGGCAAGACGCATTATCCTCGCAGGTTGATGGCCCGTGGAGCCGAACCATGCCTATGGCGGCTTGAAGGCCCGCTGCGGCCTCCGGCGAAAGGCCATCGGTATTGAGAAGAATTTCAGCTTCGATGAGACCTGGATCACAGCCGGTCAAAGGCACTCGAAACCAATCAACATCGCCGGCGACGCCAAAAGTGCCTTCAAATTCTACCCAGTCAGTCCAGTCCTCACCACAGGTCAGGCCCGCAATTGGGGTCGCATCGACATTCTTGTCGTTGGGCTCATTGAGATCCGCATCCTCGGTCAGAGAAAAACGAACTTGATAAGGGACGTCTGAATCAGCCCTTCGTCCGGATGCATCGGTGACTTTAAAGAAATATTGCCCCGCCTCTGTGACTGAGACGGTTTTAATCAATTCCGTGGCCTCCCGTGAGGCCCCCCTGTTTTCCAGTTGTTGGACTAACTCTCCGTCCGAATTTAACATTTGAATTCGAGGCTGCACGGTTGTGAGGTCCATGGTCAGCTCGATGGTTACGATGAACCGCCCTGGGATCTCAAAGGCGTACCAGTCTGCATCGCCATCGCAGGCGATGAAGCCTGATTTGGCGACGTCCGGAGCCAGTGGCGTCGCAGTCGCTTGATCCTGGTTAGGCTCATGTTCATCTGGTTCGCGTCCGGTCTCAATAGAAATTCGGTAGGGATTTCGTAAATCTTGATACGCATTGCTCGAATCGCGAACGACGATAGAATAGCGGCCCGGTTCCACGCAATGCGTGCCGGATGCCACACCGGCCTGATTTGAGCCGGTCGCTACGGCGTCTCCATCACTGTTCACAATTCCGTAGCTTGGGCTCACTGCAGAAATTGCAGACGTCATCTCCAATTGAACGACGACGCGGTCATCGGTCCCAGTGGAGAAGGAAAACCAGTCTTGGTCTTCCACTGGGCAAATAAAACCCTCTTGCGGGGTGCCTGGCGCGATGGTTTTGGCCGAGTCCAATCCATCCGATTCGTCAAAGTCACACACGGGTCCAGGTGGGGCCATATCGTCCACCTGCATTTGCTGGGTTTGTTGCTCTTCCGCCGCGCAGCCGGCCCAAAACAGACTAAGGGCGATTAACACACTTGGAAGGGTCGAACTCTTCTGACGGAACAAAGTCTTCATCCTTTAAATTTACGATGCCGGAAAGAGGCGTCTTTCTGTCCAGCTCTTCGGAGTAGGTGCCCTCGAGGCAGGCGATTCGCCATCCTGCGAAGGTGTCCGGTTCATCAAACGATTGTTCTCCGGCATAGACGAGGATTCGATTGCGGCCTTTTCCGAGTCCATTTAGTGCCTCATCACCACTCGTCGGCAATAGGGTAACCCCGCCGACCCGAAATCGATAACACATGGTTTCATCGACCGATTGCTGCTCACTGATCTGATAATCGTATGCAACACGACTTCGGACATCCGCGTCATCGCATTGGGGATTGCCCCCTGTTCTAAGCTCTATGCCATTCGGGGTTAGATCCCAATCGAGGTCCCCGATCGCATCCTTGGTTACAGTATCGGTCTGAAACCGGTACTCGACAGCATCCGGCAGGCCATCGACGTCTGTATCGACGCTACTTTGGCTGGTCCCAATGAAGATCTCCTCACAGTTATTGAGGCCATCACCGTCGGAATCAGGGTAGATGCATCGTCCTCCGGCATTCTTCTCGCAGTCGCATAGCCCGTCTTCATCATCGTCAGTGCAGTCGGGCTCCTCATCCACCGTGCGCGGGGTGTAACAACCTGCATCTGTCGGGTCCAACGGGTCAAGCCCTGAAATCGCCAAATTCCATTCGATTCGGTCACGTAGGCCATCACCATCGGTATCCGGGTCGCTGGGATCTGTACCAATTCGAGCCTCGATCAGGTCGGCGAGCCCGTCGCCATCCGTGTCGATCAATGGGTCTGAGCAATCGATCGCATCGTTGGATGCGAGATCCTTAAAAGCGCCTGAATCAAACCAGGGGATCGTCTCAGCGGGGATTTGTGCGCGATCGCGGACCATCTGCGTGTTGAAAACGACCAGCGAGGACAGTGTAAAGAGCCGCTTCAAGCTGGACGACGCCAATTGCAGAAAATCAAGCCCCTCGCCACTGGCAAAGCTTCGGAAGCTGCCAGCACCTGCATTGGCCATGCGCGTTAACAAGGCTTCGGCAGGGGCGTCGGCCAATGAGCCTTGGTCGCTCGCCATGTAGGCCGTGTGAAGTGTGATTTCGCGTACCCCAAAAATGTTTTTTAAGTCCCGCATGCGCCGGATGGTTTCAACGATGGCATCTCCCTGCCGCTGTCGACCTGTGGTTCCGCCGTCGTCCGGTAGCCCATCGGACAAGAAGATGATGATGTAGCGGCTTCGCTGTCTGTCTTCTTGACTGGTTTCGCGCATCTCGGTCCGGATTTCAAAGTAGGATTCATCCAGTGCGTTGAGGTAGTTGGTGGTTCGTTCGGTTTCTTGAAGTGCCAGCGTTGCTGTCTCCAAGGTATCTACGTTGCGGGTAAAATAAGAGATCGGGAGCTCATTCTCACCGATAACGGGAGTCCTCGATTGTGCGTTACTCGAAAACGGGAGGATACCGATTTTTGCGAATGGATTGTCATCTAGAATCTGAGTCCATGTTTCGCGTACAGCGGATACCCGACGACTTTCCCCTGTTTCGCCGTCCGGAGGGTCTGTGACAGCCATGCTATCGGAGACGTCGACTACGAAGAGAACACGTAACGGAAAGGCGAGTTCGCTCGGTGATCTGGTGCAGAATTCACCCCTGATGGTGATCTTATCGTCGCGCGGAGGCGGTGGATCTGGCGGAATCAGTTCCAGTTTTGACCGGCTACACCCAGCGAGGATGAGTCCGATGAGAACATAACGAATCATTCCGCATCCTCGGTGAGGCCCGCGTCGTTCGATGATGGCGTGGTTTCGGCACCTGCGTCCACAGCGGCATCCTCTTGGCATCGCTGACAGGCGTCCGCGAGGATCTCCATAAAGTCACTGACGCGATCCAGCTCCCAGGCTCTCAGGCAGTGTTCATCGGGATCAAAGATTTCAATGGGCCAAAATAAATCCGATGGGATGTCTGGAATCGCCAGAGATAAATCGCGGTTGTAATAACGCCGAACGAGTTCGACCAATTCATCCCGATGAAAAAGCACCCTGCCGACCAGCTGCCGTACAGGTAAACACGTATCCACAAGGTCTTCCAAATCCGGCCTAATCATGTCGTCCAATCCCGTGCACGAGCGGATCGTGTCCAGAGGAGACTCTAACCCCGTCCGAATCGCTGTATACCCATCAGGCGACACATCTACATGACCTGATTCCGGGCGTTTGACCCCTTCTCCCGGGTACTTCACCTCGATGCAGGCTTGGCGAATTGTGGCGCGCGAGCCAGAGAGACCGAGGGGTTGCCCGTAGACGTGTAGAAAAATTCGGTTACGGCCACGGTCGCGGGTTTGTTCTGTCACAACGAGTTCGAGTCGTTGCACATCGAAATCATAGCAGCGGCGTTCTTCCAACTCGCCGGTCTCTCTATTGAGAACCGGTTGGTCACCGCGGTCGGTGAGGGTGTAGCGAACTCGCTCCTTTTGAAATCGGTCGCCATCGACCACATTTGGGTTCGTATTGCCCTGTATTTCGCTTCGGTTGATGATGCCGTCGTAATCTGGATCTCGATCGGCGTCCTGCAAGGCCGGGTCGGTCCCGGCACGGAGCTCAAGACCGTCCAAGATTTGGTCTCCGTCGGTATCTGGATTTCGGGGATCTAGATTCAGAAACTCTTCTTCGCAATCATGAAGCCCGTCCCCGTCACTGTCCACGGGGTCCCCACAGGTCAATGCCGGGATTGTGCTGTCGAGGGGGTCAAAGCCGCTTCGTCGATAGCGCGTCTCGAACAGGTCGCTGTAGCCATCATTGTCATCGCTGTCGGCCTGTTCGGGGTTTGTGCCCCCAGTCCGTTCTTCAATGTCCGAGAGACCATCGGCGTCTGTGTCAGCGATCAGGCCATTGGTGGTGGATATGGCATTTTGGTTATAGGCGACGAAACCCGTTGCATGGTACGGCGTCCGGAGTGACGTAAAGTCGAAATCAAGAAAGGACGCATTGCCATCTGCGACATTTACGTCGCGGAAAACACCACCACCCACGCGCGCCATCTCGGACACAAGTGCCTTGGCGGCGTCGACATTATAGCCGAAGTCCACTTGGGCGTTTGGGCATGCTTCCTCGACCACCTCTTGTGGAGACGAGATGAACACCGAATTCAGCATGACTTCCCCAGCTGAGTACAGCAGTTCGAGTGTTCGCAGTTCCTCGACACGCTGAATGATTTGTCGCGGTTGGTTATATTCAGGGCACCGCCCGGCCATATCGACATAAACACCCTCGGGAATTTCGCGGTCGGTATTGCAAACGGCATACAAATTGTCAGGGCTGAGGCTGTTGTCGTCTAAATCAGCGCAATCCGGGTCGCTGGCATCGACCAAACCATCGCCGTCGCTATCTACACCATCGGCACAGGTGCGGTTGTCGTCCTCACAGCCTGCATTGCAACGCGGCTCTGGCGTTCCGTCACTTACAAATACGACAACATATCGGGTCCGGGCCCTCTGCGCCGGACCTGAGTCGAGCATATCTTGTTCGAGCATCTGCAAAGCAGATGCAAGTGCCCCTTGATAATCGGTCGCAGGCCCTTCGCCCTGGGCTGGATCGAGGAACGGTCTAATCTCATCCTGGTTTCTCGTGAAGGGCTGCTTTCGAGACCATGATGCGAAACCGACGAAACCGAAATAAGCGTTGGGCAAGGGGAGAAGATCATCGATGACCTGTCGGAGCGCGTCGAACCGTCGGTATGTCGAATCGGTACATTGCAGCGAAGCCGACTGGTCGATGACGAAAAGCAGCTTGACCGGAAATGGCGTGATGTCTGGTGGTTCTGTACAAACCTCACCCGAGATGCGCAGCAAATTGTCCAAAGGCACTTGTGGTGCTGGAGGTATCGGCTCTATCCCGGCGTTGGAACAGCCTGCTAAATAGGCGACAACTACACCTAAGAGCACCGCCCGGTTTAACCAAGGCGAACCGGCTCTCTCTTGGTTTACTCGACGGCTGCAGCCCTCTTTAAACACGACCTTTTCGCCCCTTCATCTCACGTGGATTGCCCCGACAGACTGTGACAGAGCCCTACCCGCACTGTCAGTCCACGGCAATGTTACCCTGGTATTTTGTCTTTTTCCAGCGCCATGGTTTGAAAAAGAAGCGGAGTCCAATTCACTCGAAAATTTGGTCACGAAAGCGCAGTTGGAGGGTCAGGAACGGTGTGACCCATGCCAGAGCCGATGTCCTCATGTCGAATGCTGTTTACTGAGGATGCTGTCGCAAGTAATCTGGGGGCATGACACGATATGTACTCATAATCGCGATGCTGGCGAGCGCATGCTCGGAGTCGAGCACGTCTGGCACCGAGGTCCAGATCTGTGGCGACCTGGTTGTCCCAGATGAGATTCAAGCAGTGCGATTGACCGTATTGAATGAAGACCGCACGGAGGCATGGACAGGCGTATTTGAGTTGGCTGTACTCCCACAGGCTGATGCCATTCCCGATGGTGGCCAAACACAGATCCAGGTGCCAACGGGCGACATGGGCGCAGATCCCGTGGTCGAAGATCCAGGCGTGAATGCGGGCTGGTTGGGTGGTCCGTGTATGGACTCGAGCGAGTGTGGACACTCTCGCGCGGTTTGCTTTTCGGATGACGCGGGGTATCCCCGCGGCCATTGTAGCCTAGAATGCGCGAGAACATGCCCTAACCGAGCTGGCACACCAGCGGTTTTCTGTATTGGTGGCCTCGCCCTGCCCGATGGGGCATGCGTTCAAGAATGTGATCTCGATGCATTACCTGGGAACGGGTGCCGACCAGGTTATTCCTGTGTCCAACGCAGCCGCTTTGATGATGAAAACGTGACGTCACGTGTGTGTTTGCCGGAGCGCATTGCCGAGCCGGAGACGCCCCCAGATGCGGGGGTCAATGTTGAGGGAGATGCCGGTGTAGCAGATGCCGGGATGCCACTCGATTACGCCGTTCCTGAAGGGCCGACAGTCAGGGCGACGAGAACGCTACCCGAGGGTGAAGGCAACACGTGGATAAGGGCGCAAGGGCTCAACGATGGCGTGGTGGTTGTTACTCGTGAGATACGGCCATCGGGAGCAGCGACGTTGGCACTGACCCGCGCGTGCCGCAATGTCACATGTGTGGTCGGGCAGACGTGTGTCAGCGGCCGTTGCCAATTGGTACCGAGTGGGGGCGTATGCGACGAATAGGATTGGCCATCATCGTGCTGGTAACGGCGTGTTCGAAAGCGGGTCTTTACGACGCGCGAAATCCACCCATCGAGGCGAATCGAGTTGCGGTTAAAGGCGTTGTTTGCACTGAAGACCCGGAACTCGCACGCTTCCCTGTGCGCGTCGTTTTCGTTGTTGACCAAGCCAATGGGGACCTTTATTCGGAGTTCGATCCAGCGGGTGAGCGAATCGTTGCACTGTCCAATATGGTCAATTCGGTGCTTCAACGCCCCGAATACAGTGTCGCTGTTGTTGGATACGGTCCAAGAGCAAAAAAAATGGCACCCACCGATGAGGCTTTCAGCCGGAATCCTGGCGAGTTGATTAACGCGATAAACCAGTTGTCGATTCCTGAACCCTGTGCAGAGGGTGGTTATTGCCGAGATTACAATGAGGGTATCAGAGTCGCTGGCAATATCATCCAAGATGACCTTGCAAATATCACCGCCGGTGAGCGAGGACTGACCCAGTATGTCGTGGTGGTGGTCAACGCCGGATTACCGGTCCCCTTGGTTTCCCGACGAAACTGCTGTGCGGAGAGGGACATCAGCTGCCGCAACGCAGGCGATGAACCTGAATATCTCTGTCAGCAGCAAGTTGATGCCAACCGGGTTGCGATTCTTCGGGACCAGGCGGGAGAGTCGGGTGCTGGGAGCTTCGAACTGCACGTGATGCACCTCGCTGCATCGACCGATGATGAGGAGAATGCACAGACGGCGCGGACTCACGAGCGGATGGCCTTCGTTGGGGGTGGGCGTTATGCACGGGCTGAGACGTCGGCCTCAATGAACCTCGATGATATCAGGTTATTCGATAGGCGTAATACACTCAGGGCGAAGCATTTCATTGTGACCAACCAAAATGCCGTCGTCGAAGAAGGGGAGATGCTCGCCGATAGTGATGGAGACGGTTTGAGCGACCGAACTGAGTCAAGGGCAGGAACAGATCCGCGGCTCGGGGACACAGACGGCGATAGCATCGGAGACATGGTGGAAGCCCTGACAGGCACCGATCCTTTGCTTGCCGACGAACCTGAAAGCTGCTCTGAGCTCGAAAGGCCAAGCTTTGATGCCGACCGAGATGGGCTGTCTGATTGTGATGAGGCTGTTTTGGGGACGGAGTCATCCATGGTCGATACAGATGGAGATGGGCTGCCCGATGGATTAGAGTTCCGATTTGGGACCGACTATCTAAATCGAGATGATGTGGAAGATGACGACGGCGACGGTGTCGCAAATGGCGATGAGGTGCGTGAACATACCGACCCAAGGGTCACCGATTTGCCGGCTCGCCTCGGGTCGGCTTATCGTTACACAATGGACGATTTAGGAATTCAAACGGAAGCCAGTTTAGATGGCCCCGAACAATTGACTGGCCTCAACATTCTGCACGTGGGGGGTGGGTCTACGGCTGGTGTTGGCACGTTTCTATATACGGCGGCGGTTGGTGATGAGCCGGCAACTTTGAGCTGGTGGGATGCGCTCGACGAAGAGGCGGGTCCACCGGTTATCCTCAGTCCGGACACGGGGACAATTTACACAATTCCGTCGTCCAGTTATGCGCCTGTGCAAGGGGACGACGGACGATTTGTCCGTTTGGAGGTCGACTTTGCCCAATTGCCGCCGCGAGACTATACCGAGAGAACCCGCGTCGTTTTTAGGAGTCGTCATTGTTTGGGCTATACCGTTCGAAACATTCGACTCATCCCGACTTTGACTGAAGAAAATGACCTGACGTTATACTTTGCCGAGGCACCCAGCGCACAGCCACAAGCCGCCGGCCCGTTCCGTGTGGCCAGTGTCCCGATCCGATATGTGCCACCGACGACGCGAGAGCCGAGCGGTGCTATGCTTAATGTGCTCGATGAAGAGTTCGTGCATTATCCAAGGCGCGGTCCTCAGTGAGCCATGTATGGGCGTTTGCGACACTGAGAAGAATGGGCTTGTCATCGAAAGCATATCGGACAACAATCGGACATAACTTAACATGGATATGAGAGCCGCTTGTCGGCAAAACAGGGGGATACATGCAAAAGTGGGCGTTAATCAGCGCACTGATGGTGCTGCCAGCACTGGGCCTCGCGCAAGCACCAGAGGGCGGGGCGGCCAAAACTGATAAAGTAGCAGCTCAGCCAGAACAAGCGGCTCCAGCCGCCAGTCCGACTCCGGCTGCGGCCGCGCCAGCCAAATCAGCGTCTGCACCTGAGGCTCCCAAGCCGGCGGTGCCTAAAGAGGACGAGGGCGGCTTGCTGACCATGATGAACGATGGTGGCCCAATGATGTGGGTTATCTTTTTCGTTTCATTGATCGGGTTGTTCATCTTCTTAGAACGGGGCAATACCTTGTATCGAGGGATGTCGTTGAACTTTAAGAGTTTTAAAGATGAGATCGCCAACGCGGCAAAGGGAGGGGGTGACCAGCGTTACCTGAACGCAGTCAAACTCACCAAGAAAGGCTCGGGGCACCCGCTGTGTGATGTTGCTCAGATCGCATTGTTGAAAGCGTCGAATTGCCGGCCACGGAAAGAAATCGAGACCGCCATTGAGGACAAAATGCTAGAGAAGCTACCCGTCCTCAACAAGAGAATAGGCCTACTCAGCTTTTTGGCGAATAGTTCGACCCTTCTCGGGTTGCTGGGTACCATTTTCGGCCTGATCGCGGCCTTTGCTGCTTTTGGCGACCCAAACGTACCTGCAGCCTTAAAACAAGCAAAGCTAACGGATGGTATTTCTCAGGCTATGTACACGACAGCGGCGGGGATCGTCGCGGCTGTGCCACTTCTCTTCTTCCACCACCTTCTGTCAGAGAGACAAGAAGAAATTATGAACGAGATGGAAGCTGGCGCAACCAACCTAATGACCGTGTTTGAGGGGAACAACGACTTTGTTTCCCGGGAAACAGAGGCCTAGCCGACGTCTATGCTCGATAATTGGCGAAAAGCGCGTAAAGAGGCTGAAGAAATGAACCTTCTGCCGGTGATGAACCTGATGGTGATCCTGATTCCAGCACTGATGCTTGGGGCAGCATTCTACCATTTGGGTACCATTGCGACGTCGATCCCCGATAACGTGCCTGCGAGTGACCAAAAACCGCCTAAGGATGTCAAGGTCACAATGAGCATCGAGATTCTACCTGACCGGTTGAGTGTATCCGGGTCGGGCGATGGCCTAGCAAAGGAACAGATCAGTCGCCTCGATCTCACTCTGATGGGAGGGTTCGGTCAACGCCCATTGGATAAGCTGACGGCCCACCTGCACAAAATTAAACTGGAGTATCCAAAGAGCGATACGGTGATGATCGTCCCAGACGCAAAGACTCGTTACGCTGATGTCGTGTCTGTCCTTGACGCGAGCCGCGAGCGTAAACTGCCGCCGGATCAGGCCGCGGAAGGCAAAGAGTTCGAGCCACTCTTTCCCGTCTCGTCCCTTACCAAACGAAATCTTGCTGAGCCTGATGCGGAGGATGGAGCGGGCACTGATGGGGGAGGGGACGAATGAAGATACGAGGCCGTTCGGGTAAATCCAAACCAAAGCTGATGCTCACCTCTTTGTTGGATATGTTCACGATCATTCTTTTGTTTTTGCTGGTCAATTTCGACTCAGAGAACACCGAGTTCAAAAAGAATGACGATGCGGATCTGCCGAGTAGCAGTGCCCGTGGGGTTTTTAAGCCTGCGGCAAACGTGGCTGTGACATTGGACGGCGTTGTTTTATATGCGCTTGATAAAGAAACACGACAGATGAAACCGACACGAATCACTGACTTTCAGAATGGACAGCCGTCCGCCGAGAACTACGAGGCGGAGCGAATTCCTGAGCTTGTCGATGCTTTGAGCGCAATTTTAGAAGCGAGGCAGCGGAATTCTAAGAACCCAGACGAAGAATCTGTTGTCATGCTGCAGGCTGACAAGCGTTTGGAATATAGGGCGATTCATCTCGTACTACGCTCCGCTCGCGAGGCAGGATTCGACAAGACACGACTGGTGGTGATGAAACAATGAGTCTGATGAAAATGAATTGGATCACGGTCGTCGGTTTGATGACCATGGCTGGTGTGGCACATGCCCAAAAGTCGACTGTAACCACCAATGCGGTGACTCAGAAGAAGTCGTCGTCAGATGGGGCGGCAGGGCCCGTTTTGCGCCGTTCGAATCGGATGGAGTTTGATGGCCGACTTATCAAGGGCGAACGCGCAGCGGGTGCGGTCTATTTGTTCAATCGAGTGCCTCGGAAACTGCCACCGCTGTTGAAGCTTGAGCGTGATGAGTTAGACCGCATTGTTTGGCCGGTTTTAAAGCGTCCCGCCGATAAACCGAAAGCCTCAAAAATTGCTGCAGCCAAGGGGCTCCGGAAGGCGGCCGAAACCAAAATTAAGCAAGGCGAGACAAAGGCGAAGAAGTTACCGCAGCGTTCTTGGAAACGCAGCAAAAAGAAGAAGTGGAAGGGCAAGAGACGCTAGTGAGCGAATCCACCTTTGACATTTTGGGTGTCGTCTACGAATCGGGCGGCTTAATCACGTCGTTGGTTCGAAACGAAGATGGCGCACTCTGCCTTCATCACGAGGTTCAAGATGAACTGGCTGGCGATTTGCCTGCAGTCTTCAAGGCGGCCACGAAACGCTCGATCGCGTCAGGTCACCCTGGGTTTGAGCGAGTTCTTGCCGTTGCAAAGGGTGGATATTACGCCGCTTTTACGCCAAGTGAACGTCTAGAGCAGCTTCATATGTCAGCTGTTTACAGCGGCGATGGGAGCCTGCCGAAATTCCTGATTTGGCAGATTGTCATCGATATCGTCTCGGCGCTGGATACCTTGCATCAAACTGGCCAAACCAATGGACCGTTCGGACTCGATGATATCGTTGTCGGCGTAAGTGGTTTTAGTCAGTTGGTCGGGCAGCCAATGAGTGCTGTTGCAGCGCACCGTGCTTCCAAGTTGTCCACTACGGTTTCAGATTTACGCTGCTTGGCGGCCGCGGCGGTGAAGTTGCTGCCATCACAGCGGGATGATTCATGGACTGGCCTCGTCGGTTTCATTAATGAAATGAATGATGGGCGCTTTCCCGACGCCGAGGATTGCTTAGACCATTTGCGCACCGAGGGTCTCTACGCCGAGAAGCACGAGGAGATAAGAGGCTGGCTGGAGACGCACTATCCTAGCCGGCTCGAGCGTTGGGACGAGGTGTCGGCGAGCGACGACCCGGTCTCTATTTTGTCGGCACTCTACAACGGTGTGCCAGTTCGAGAGCAGCCAAAGCCTGCGCCGGAATCACCCCCCAAAACAGCAGGACACGCCGATGGGTCGTTGGCCCGTCCCCAAGAGGCGGGCCCTCGAGGTCCACTCTCACTGGATGAAATGCTCGGCTCCCTTTCTGATACCAATGCAACCGGCGATCCTGAATCGGCACCTGTTCTGGAGGTGGTGGAGGTCGCGTTTGGTGTCGTCCGGTCGGTCACCGTTCTGTATCCAGGAGATAGTTTTGCTCAAGGTGGGCGAACCATAGCCAAACTGTCGTACGAGGGGGCGACGATTACGCTACCTGATGGTGTAAAGGGAGAGCATTTTCGTCTTGGGCAAAGTGAATCCGCATCCGGACAGCTGTCCTTAGATGTGGGCGACCGAGCGGAATTTGCTTTTCAGAATAGCTCGTATCGGATTCGAGTTGACCGGGCTGCGAGAACCAGTGGGCGCTCTATTGGCAAACGGTTGCCATGGAAACTGTGGGCGGCGTGCATTATGATTTCGCTGGGAAGCCATTTCGGTTTCGGTATCGCTGCGTCGATGTTTATCACGGCAAATGTTGAGCTTCCTACGAAGATAGATGAGAAAGAACTCTTCGCACGCGAGATTAATCTCGATGAACTCAAAGAGAAAAAGAAGCCGGAGCCTAAAAAGAAAAAGAAGCAAAAGCCGAAGGTCAAGCCAAAGAAAAAAAAGAAAAAGCCTAAAAAGAAAAAGGTCGTCAAAAAGGTGAAGACCACCGAGCCTAAACCCGTCATCAGCAATAACCTTCGCTCGAAATTGAATAAGCGCATCAAAAGGGCAAGATCGACGGGGGCATCGACTGCGCAATCGCTATTGAAGCAGGTGATGAAAGCCAATGACAATTCGGCACCAAGCCTATCTCAGATAAGGTCAAATTTGGATGCAGTTGCCAACGCGAAGGGCAAGAGTGGCACCAACATCATGGGTAGCCTGACACGAGGTGGCCCCGGGGATCGAATCGTTGCGCGTGGCTCCGGAGGCGGTGTTGTCGGGACGAAGAGCGGCGTCGCTGGTGGAACGGGTCGGTTGGCTGGTCGAGCCAGGGCCGGCAAAATCCGTGGCAAAGTACGCAGCGTCCGCGCTCTGGCTCGAGTGCGAGGCTCATTGAGTAAAGCAGAAGTTTTTCGGGTCATTTCTCGGGCCACTGGACGGATCCAGCGCTGCTACGAGAAGGAGCTTATGAGAAGCAAAAAGAAGCTCAATGGTAAAGTGACGGCCCAGTGGACTATCCAGGTAAACGGCCGCGTGTCTGGGACGCGCGTCAAGTTAAACACGTTGGGTAATGCAAAGGTCGCATCTTGTGTCTTAAGGGTGATTAGAGGGCTTCGCTTCCCGAAGCCGAAGGGTGGCAGTGTGCAAATTGTCTATCCATTCATTTTCTCAGCGCGATGAACTAGCTTGAGACACCGGGTCTAATTTGCCCGTAATGACAGGGGTTTTAGGCACTGTTGTTCGAACTGGCCACCCTATCCGACATCGTCGGTTTTACCGCAAATTATCTCTGGCCATTAAAGCGAAATAATTATGAGATTTTAAAGGTCGATTCCGGTAAACTGTCGATGCAAATTCGTTTTTTTGTATGATGACTTTTGACCGGGTTTTGTCGGTCGACGGGGGTGCTATGTCTTACAGAATAAGAATCGTTCTCATTAACCTGGTGTTGGGCTTCGCTTGGAGTTGTTCTGGTGACGATAGCGGCGGCGGCGGGTTAACCGGTCCCAGTGCATCCATTGACCCGGATACGGGCGTTCGTATGATGCCCGAAACACAAGTCGATTCTGATGTCCCCGGTGCGAGATGTATCGATCTGGATGGAGATGGATACGGGCAAGGCTGTGAGGCTGGCCCAGATTGTGATGACCGCCATGCATCGGCAAATACTGGTCAATTAGAGCAGTGCGGTGATGCTTTTGACAACGATTGCGATGAACGTGTTGATGAGGGCTGTGGATGTACTGATGGCGAGTCTGTGCCTTGCTACCCAGCCGATGAAGCGACAGTTGGCGTGGGCCGCTGCCGAAGTGGTTTTCGGATATGCCGAGATGGCGCGCTTGGACCGTGCGAAGAGTCCAGGACTCCGATTTCTGAGCTCTGTAACGGTACAGATGATGACTGCGATGGGGTGACCGACGAGGGGGTTCTGAACGCATGCGGCCGGTGTGGCGATCTCGAAGCCGAAACCTGTGATCTCAGAGATAATGATTGCGATGGGCAGGTGGACGAAGGCGTTCGCAATGCCTGTGGCGGCTGCGGGCTCGAGCCGGACGAGTTCTGTGATGGACTCGATAATGACTGCGATGGCTCGACAGACGAAGAATGTCAGTGTTTAGAGAGCGTTCGTGAATCGTGCTACACCGGGCCGGCAGGGAGCAAAGGGGTAGCGGCATGTCGTCCTGGTTATTGGGTCTGTTCGGAAGGGCGACGGGCCAGCTGTGTGGGACAAATTCTACCTGGGCAAGAACAATGTAATTCAATCGACGATGATTGCGACGGCCTGATCGACGAGGGGCAGACCAATGCGTGCGGTGAATGCGGTGCAGCGCCGAGAGAGCGCTGTGATGGGCCGATTGGGGATTTTGGCAATGGGTTAGATGACGATTGCGACGGGCGTATCGATGAGACCTGTGATTGCAGTGGGCGTTTACAACAACCGTGTTACAGCGGGCTGCCGAAGCACCTTGGTGTGGGGACTTGCCGTGGCGGCTTTTCCGATTGCGCAGATGGGCAATTGGCCGCCTGCCAAGGCGAAGTTTTGCCAGCAGACGAGGTTTGTGGTGATGGGCTTGATACCGATTGTGACGGGACTGTCGACGAAGGCTGCCCAGGTGAAGCCTGCGTGCCCAGTGACGAGGTATGCAATGAAATTGATGACGATTGTGATGGTCAGACCGACGAGATCGTCAGGGGGCCGTGCGGGTGTAGACCAGAACAAGCGGAAGAAGTTTGTGGGGACGGGCTAGACAATGATTGCGATGGCCGGGTTGAAGAGATCTGTGGCTGCGTGAAAGGGCCGCCTCAACCGTGTTACGGCGGCCCACCTGAGACCGCTGGCATCGGTGAATGTCGATATGGTCAATTTCAATGTATTCCAGGCCAGTTGCTGCAGCAGGGTGATGAAGCAGGTTGCCGCGACTGGGTGGGGCCGACGTTAGAGACGTGTAATGCGCGAGATGACGACTGTGACGGAGTCGTCGATGAAAATCCGGCTGATGGCAACGCGTGTGGGACCTGTGGACTGGCACCGCCTGAGGTTTGCGACAGTACGGATAATGATTGTGACGGGCGTGTTGATGAAGGTGTCAGCAACGCGTGTGGTCAGTGCGGCCCACTGCCCGCTGAAGAGTGCGACAGCGTGGACAACGATTGCGATGGCCTCGTCGACGAGGGAACCGTCAATTTCTGCGGCCTCTGCGGTCAAAGCTGCTTCGAGCTTGAGTTTGATGAGGCAAATGAGTGGGAGCGAGGGTCATCGGTAAATGTAATGCCCGCACCGGATGACCCCAATGCGCTCACTCTTGGCTCTGCTGAGGCAACCGGGGATTCGGTTCTTTGGGTCGCAGCAACAAACAATCGTGAAGTCATCAAGATCAACACCCGTACCTGTGAGGTGATGGATTCATTCCCGAGCTACGGGTTTTATCCGTCTCGAACGGCGGTCGCAGTCGACGGCAGTGTTTGGGTTGGAAATCGGGCCTGGTCTGATGCAGACGCCTCTGACTACACCCAGGGCAACGCGGTTCACCTCGATCGAGATGGCAGCCTCATCTGTCGAGCTCGGATTACCGGCACGTCGCGAAATGGGGTCGCTGTTCGGGCAGTCACGCTAGACCAAGACGGCAACGTGTGGTTGGGAAGCTGGGATCGAACAAAGATATACCGTGTCAGCGGGAACGAGGTCGTCCCGTCTGATGCGCCTGATGGTTTCCCCGATTGTCGAATCTTGCAAGAGGTCCAGCTGGCCTCGCCTGCCTATGGTGCGGCCGTCGATTCCCGAGGGTTCTTGTGGACGTCGGGCATCGCGGGCTCACCGACTAAGGTAGACACCCGCGATGGCTCTGTGGTTGGCATCGTACCCCGTAACGGAAGGCTCATGGACGGCGACCAGGAGAGCTTTTTGAACGTGTCCTTCTACGGAATGGCCATCGATAAGCGAGACAACGTCTGGTACGGCGTGTGGCAACCAGGGGGATATGTTGGCCGGATCGATGGTCGAACCCATGAACTCGAATTGTTTCGGCATTCTGGGCGCGGGCGAACCCGAGGGATCGCAGTTGATCTTGATGGCAATATCTGGGCAGCAGGATGGGAGGACCGGGCTTTATTTAAGTACAATCCAGACGGCGATTTGTTGCTCACTGTGCCCGTAGGCGATTCACTCATGGGGGTCGCAGTTGATGCGGAGGGCGGCATTTTTGGCATCAGCACCAGTCGAGCCTACCGTTTCAACACCAATGGTGTAGAGCTGTGTCGCACCGAGGGATTGCCCGCGCTGTATACGTATAGTGATATGACGGGCATTCAGCTTTTGACCATCACGCTCAGCACGGGCCGCTGGAGTGTGCGAGTCGATGGTGGCTCAGATGATGTAATTTGGGATTTGATCAATTGGGATGGTGCCATCCCCAATGGTGCCTTTGTCGACGTGCGCGTTCGAACGGCGCCGACGCGGGCCGGCCTGACGGCGGCGGCTTGGTCCGGGCGAAGTTTCGAGAGTCCGTATCGAATTCCCGCCGCAAATTTAGAGTCTGGTTATACCCCACAGAACAGATGGTTGGAGGCGGAAGTACGTTTAAGCCGCCAGAGTGATGATGTGCTGCCGTTGTTGCAGCGTGTAAGGGTGAGTTGGCAACGACCATGATACGTAAATGTCTTCTATTGTTTTTGATCTTATTCTTGCTGCCAGGCTGTGACGATTCGAGCGGCGCATCCGGGACTCAAGAGCCTGATATCGGCTTCGATTTAGATCGCGATGATGACGGCATAACGGACGCCGAAGATAACTGTCCGGCCGTGTACAACCCGGATCAGCAAGACCTCGACGGCGATTCGCAGGGCGACCTCTGCGACTACGATGATGATGGCGATGGTGTCCTCGATGAAGCCGATGGCTGCCCCTTCGTTCCGGACCCACTCCGGATTGACACCGATGGCGATGGCATCGGGGATGCGTGTGACGACGATGATGATGCCGATGGCATCGCTGACGACGAGGATGCGTGTCCTCTGGACCCACGGTTTGCAGTTGGCGACCTCGATGGTGATGGCCGTGGGGACGCGTGTGACCGAGATAGAGATGGAGACGGCGTTGATAATGATGACGACAATTGCCCAGATGCATTAAACGCCAGTCAAGATGATGTCGACGGCGATGGATTTGGCAACGAATGTGATGTCGATGTCGATGGCGATGGGGTCGCCAACGTTGACGACAACTGCCGATTGGTTGCCAACCCACAGCAAGAAGACCTCGATGACGATAATATAGGCAATGAGTGTGATTCCGATGTCGACGGTGATGGCGTCGACAATGTAGTCGATAATTGCCCCTTCGAATGGGAGCCGGGACAGGCCGATACCGACCAAGATGGTCTCGGTAATGTCTGTGACCCATGCCCGACCGATATGTTTGATGACATCGATGGGGACGGGCTATGCGCAACCGAAGACAATTGTCCGGATATCGCAAATCTTGAACAAAATGATGTGGACGGTGATGGTCGGGGTGACGAGTGTGACCCGTGTCCGACCGATAGGGACAACGACCGCGACCAAGATGGTTTTTGCGGTGGTGCAGACAACTGCCCCAATATTCCCAATTTGGACCAGTCTGATTTAGATGGGGATGGCCTTGGAGACAGCTGCGATCTGTGCCCGCTTGACTTGAACAATGATGAAGATGGTGATTCGATTTGTGGAGAAGTCGACAAGTGTCCAGCGGTTGCAGATCCTGAACAGGCAGACTTCGATGGAGATGGGCTTGGTGATTTCTGCGATCGTTGCCCCGCGGACGCGACCAATGACCCAGACCGCGATAACGTCTGTAATGACATTGACTTATGTCCCGATGTACCAGACCCAGACCAACGCGATCGAGATGGCGATGGTTTAGGTGACGCTTGCGATGGCTGCCTGCTCGGTGGGGGGTCTGATCCGGACCGGGACGGTGTGTGTGATGTCTCCGATAACTGCCCGAGATTCAGAAATCCCGACCAGTTGGATACCGATGCTGATGGGCTTGGGGATGTGTGTGATTTGTGCCCGAACGATGGAGATAACGACCTCGACGAAGACGGTCTATGCGGTGATTTAGATGTCTGTCCAAGCATCCCCGACCCCGCACAGGATGACGCCGATGGAGATGGCATTGGGGACCGATGCGACGATGATATTGATGGCGACTTGGTGAATAATGACGACGACAATTGTCCATTTTTGAGTAACGCGGATCAGGCGAACACCTTCGGAGGCCCTCCCGGAGACGTCTGCGAATTGCTCTTTTTCTATGAAGATTTCGAGTGTGAAGACGGCGTAGACGATTGTAATCCCATTGCTGGGTGGGAGCAGAGTGGACGATGGGTGTACGACGAGTCGGCGGCTAAAGAAGGTGACTTCGGACTTGTCGAAGGGAACAATCAACGGACGCAGATTGTGGCCATCAACTCGCCTCCAATAGATCTCACGCGCAGTGAGCGGCCTCGGCTGACATTTTGGGTCAGGCGACAGGCGAACCAGGCTTTCTTCGTCGACGTATTCGTGGATCGTAATCTCCGCGACTCCTTCCGTGTCGTAGGGTCTGGAAATGCGGACCGGACACTCCCAAACGGGTACGAACTCTACACCTTCGATTTGAGGGGATTCGAAGGGCGGGATGGTGTTCGACTTCGCTTTCGAATGACCGGGCAAGGTGGTTTTGGGCGCCTGTCCTTTGACGAAATTACGGTGGATGAAAACCCGAGACCGCCGTCTGTTGGTATACCGTTTAGAGAGCAGTTCGACAGTCTAGAGGATTGGCGTGTCGCTGAGAACGGCTGGACGCTTGGCGGTCCGGCTTGGACGCCAGAGTTTGCGGCAACCTTGCCCGCTGGGCCGGCTAAACAGGGGACTTCTATTATCGAGCTACGCTGGGGAATCGACCTTCGAGCGACCCGCGACCCACGGCTGGTCGTTTGGTCGAGGACGGGCGCAGCATTGCGAGGATTACAGCGTCTTGAGGTGGTTATTGATCCGGAGAATGCGGCGGGCAAGACGGAAGCGCTTCTGCGCGGTGACGGGAACACCCTGTTCTCCAAATCGGAAATCAGTCTTTTGGAACAGGTTGGAGACCCAGACGTTCGGATTCGCTTTATTTTTTATCATGAGGGACACGCCAATCCGGCCGTCTTCCTGGATAGTTTGGCCATTGAAGAAAAGCCGCGGCCAGAACCACCAGTGCTGACCCCGTTCACGGTGGATTTTCCGTCTGACAAAGTGGAGATGCTGACGGAAGGTTGGGACGTGGTGCGAGGCGTGAATGGCCGAGGTCGGCTCGTCACAACGATGCAGAATCTGCCTCTGGCGAGTAAGGCAAAAGTAAGGATTGGCTCGTTCGACCTGACCGGTTTGCGAAACCCGCTGCTGAGAGTCTTTGCTCGCTATCAGTTAAGGGCGAGGAGTCAAGCCTTGCGTGTCCTGTTGAAGCCGCTCGAGTTTATAGATAGACAGTACACGCTGATAAGTTCAAATGCCGGTGGTCAGAGTGGTGTTGTTGACCGCTTCGATATCCCCTTGAATCAGGTGCGTGGTGACCGCGCACTTAATTTGGAGTTCTTGGTTGAAACTGGGACGGCGGGGGCCGATGCCGGCGTTGAAATCGAGCGCGTTGAACTGATTGAAGACCCGAGCCGCAATAACCTGAATGCACTCAACCTGGATGACTTTGAAGACGGTTCACTTTGGGATCCGGTCAGTGGGAGCTGGACGGTCGTACCTCAAGTGGGGGTTGATGGCAGCCGAGGCTTGCTGGCGCAAGCGACTAGAGACGAAAACGGTTGGGGAGGGCAGTCGGTTCTGGAGTTAGGTGGCCGATTGGATTTTACCAACGTCGTTAATCCTCGCATCGAGATGGATGCAAATTTCCTGACGATGGCCAATAACCAACGTTTGCACCTGAGTGTGGAGTCGAGAGATTTACGGCAGACGATTCGACTTGCACGCTTTGGCGATAACACGCGTCGTTCATCCGAAGGGTATCAGCGACTTGAACAGGATTTGAGCGCGTTCGCGGGCCAGGAGGACGTAGTGATCCGCTTCGAGGTGGTTGGCCAAGGTGACTATACCTTCATGCTCGATAATATCGCGATTACCGGCTTGGGAGAGGAACTGAGTGGCCTGTTACAGGTCGATTCTCAAGACCCATACGTCGCCTATTTTAATGGTGAAGAAGTCACTCGGGGTAATCGCTACCGAGTCGCGGAGGCGGCGAGAGTGACGCCGCGGATTGGAACCAATGTGCTTGCGATCGAAGGGGATTTTGACAGTGTCTCACGTAAGTTCGTTGCAGCACTGGATTTAGGCCTCGGCTTTCATCACGTCACAGGCCGTGGCGGTTGGGTGGGTTCGGATCGTGCCGACTTTGGCTGGAACGGGACGAACCTCGGTGCTGCGGAAACTCAGCTTGGAGACTTTGAAGACCGAGCAGACTTTATTGGCTTGGGTGAAGCTTTGCCCGACCAAGATGCGTGGCGAACCACTGGGAATGCCTGGGGTGTACGACCCGATTCAGTGGGCAGTTTCGGTCAAGTCATTGGTGGTTTGGGTGGGACGTATGCGGCCACGTCGTCTGAAGGCGGTGCGCAGGCTCTCGGGCATTTGTATTCAAAGCCATTTACATTGGACCGAGGCTTTCTTCATTTTCGACTCGCTGGTGGTGCTTATGCTGATGGGCATGAAGGCGGCTGTACGTGTGCCCGCCTCTGGCGGCTCGATGAAGCAGGTGACCGCGCTGAACTTTTGGGGAGCTGGACTGCTGCCAACAGCACGACGTTGGAATGGCAAAGATTCGCGGTATTAGAGGAGCACGAAGGGGCTGAGGTTCAGCTCGAATTTGCCGATGAGAGCGTGAATAACTTTTTTGGGTTTCTGATCGCTGATGATGTTTATTTATCGGATGTATCGAGTCCGCGTGGTGTGTGGATGAATACAACTCGGCATGCGGCAGCAGGCCGGCACGAGAACAATGTTGATTGGCCGTTGATGAACCTAGGGTTGGGGGCTCGCTGGATCAGTGGGGCGCAAAATAGCCATCGTTATTTTCGTTTTGAGTTCGAGGTTGAAGACAGTGACGGGGATGGCATTGCTGACCCCAATGACCTTTGCCCTGATGACCCGGATGCAGCACAGCTGGATACCAACCATAATGGCATCGGCGACGCATGCGATACGTGTCCAGACTGCGAAAATGTCGCGGCTGGGCTCCGCGCGACAGGGACGTCTGTTTACAATAATAATTATAACGCGCAGCGCGTCACAGACGGCGCATATCACGGAACTCGAAGCGCGCAAGAGTCAGATGTTGCCTACGACTATTGGCTGCTGCGTGCGCGAAACCAAGGGCATGTTGAGGTCAATTTGATGGTGCCCCATCGGATTTGTTCGGTGCGTTGGATGAATACCAACAACAGTGGGACTCACTACTACTCCACGGCGGACTGGCGACTTTCAATCTTTAACGGCGATGTCGAAACTCAAGTCGATGAAGGCAGTGAACCAGAGCTGCCAGCACTCCGTTGGATCACCACTCAGTTCGATGAGTGCCAGATTGGAAATCGCGTTCGTTTCTACGTCGATTCTTGGAATGAGAGTGGAGGCGGTATTTCGGAATTGGAGATTTATGGTGAGCCTTTTGTTGGCCCGTAGTCTGATGGACGATGCGTTGGTCATGAGGAGGGTGCGATTGTGACGAGTATGCTTGCAGCACTCGTCTTACTGGCGAGTCCTCCTATGATTGATCCTGGCGTGAGAGTGGTCTCGCCCAGACATATTGTACTGGTGGTTCCTGCGGGAGAAATCCCGAGCGACGACCCAGACAATTACGCCGTCGTGAGCCAAGATGATCCAAACTTCGCTCAGGTCTCATATCCGAACCGAGTTTATCTAAAGGGGATGCCCGAGCGGCTCATCGAAGCTCAGGAGTTACCGTACCCAAGTATCCAGACGTACGAGGTGGTCCTGGAGTTGCCAAGCAGCTTGGCTTTGGGTGCAAGTTACCAATTTGGAATATTAAATCGAGGAGACGACTTTACGTATACCCATCATCCCGATTTAAACTGGTCGCCCGCCATCAAAGTCAATCAGGTCGGCTACCTTCCGGACGCCTTCGGCCGTTGGGCTTATGTCAGCTATTGGTTGGGGTCGATGCCAGCCATGGAGTTGGGGCCGGAGGAAAGGCGTTTTTCAGTTATCAATAGTGCGACGGGTGCCGTGGTCTTGACGTCAAGGATGCAACTTCGGGCACCGGCTGAGCAGCGTACGGAAGACGCCTACATGAACAACTACAGTTTGGCTAACATTTTCGAGTTGAACTTGTTCCAGCTCGTGAATGACGGCGAATTCTATATCGTGTGGCATGGGGTCGGTCGGTCTTGGCCATTTCGTGTGGGTGCCAATGTTTACGATGACGCGTTTATCACGGTCTTTAAAGCACTCTACCATCAGCGGTGTGGTACGGCCCTCGAGGAGCCGTTTACAAACTTTGTTCGAGACGACTGCCGTTATGGAGATCCAATTGCGCGGTCAGGGGTCGATGGTTTTACTGCTGGATCTTCGTCATTTTCCACCATTCCAAACGAGGAGACAGAGGAACAGCTCGAGGTTGCAGGTGGGTACCATGACGCGGGTAATTATGACCGTCGTATTCAACATATGGCGGTCGTTGATGCCCTCGTCGATCTGTACGAGATCGACCCTGTTCGTTTCGCGAGGGATGACCTTGGTATTCCAGAGAGTGGAAACGGTATTCCGGATGTGCTCGACGAAGCCCATTGGGGTGTCGAATTCTTTCGCCTCTTGCAGCGTAATGACGGTGGCATGCCGTCGGGGGTAGACAGTGTCGGTCCGTATGTCTACGCATCCAGTGTACTTGCATCATATCGTTATTCCATTGCCGCCTCAAAGCTTGCACGGGCGTACAAGGATTGGGATGAACGGACCGCAAGGGACCTTTTAAATAGCGCAACTCGAGCCTTTGATTGGGCTGAGAGCAATCGGCCAATGGATTGGGAGCACGAGACCTATTGGGACGCTTGGGCTGCGGCTGAACTGCTGAAGACAACCGGCAGCGCACAGTATGACCAGTCGTTCATCGAATACATGCCTTTTCGGGATGATGATCTCATCTTCAGCTTGCCTCGATTTGTTGGAGATACCATTATCCCCCCATTATTGGCGTATTTGAGCATTGAGCGTGCCTCGGCGGAGCATCGTGAGGCGGTCGAGACGGTGGTCACCAACCGAAGTCGGTATTGGTTAGACAGTGCCCAGGGCATGGGGTATCGAACT
>JAYZEG010000083.1:0-33253 GCA_036337435.1 Myxococcota bacterium | reverse complement strand
AAGCAAATCGAATACAAACATGACATGCGTCCAAAAAAAACGGCGCCACCGGTGTAATCGCCAGTTGGAGGCACTGGTCCATGACATGTCCAAATAAGCATAAGTCCGCTCACCTGAGGTTTTTTTAGACACTTGGGTTACCGTACGTCTATGATGGTCCACCAGGAAATGCCAACTCAGTGCTGTTTTTGTGTGAGATCCGGATTGACGGGCGCGTCATCTAGGGCGAACACGGTATTAACGAGGGGTCTCCGATGCAATACAAGCATCACAATCTGACAATTTTTTGCCTGATGATAAGTGCCTTGACTGTTCTACTTGGCATTGCTCAAGCGAATAGAGCGGATAACTACTATGCATCAGCCATTGGCCTGGATGGCCACCAACTTCGTGTCGCAGTTCACGAAATTATTGTCAATCAGGAGGTTTTTCCTTACAGCAGCGAGCGATTTGATGTGCACGACGCCATCAACTTTCTAGATGAAACCAGTACAGCACCTGACCGAGTACAGTTGATCTACTCGGATGCCACAGCGGCCAAGGACGATTGGCCTGGCTACAATCGAGAGCATGTTTGGCCGGTTTCGCTAGGTGCAGCGCATTCGACCCCCGCGTACACCGACCTGCACCATATTTTCGCATGCGATGCCAATGTTAATTCGGCCCGCAGTAACAAGCCTTTTGATGAGTGCACCGGCGATTGTAACAGCCACCGTGAATCACCCGATTCGTTTTTCTCAGCACGCGCCTGGGAGCCTCCAGATCACCAAAAAGGCGACGTCGCTCGAGCCTTGTTCTATATGGATGTGAGATATGAGGGCGACTTCGCTGACGAACCAGATTTACGCTTGGTCGAATGGGGCGTTGAGGCTGGATGCAATTGTATGGGGCGTTTGTCGCGGCTCCGCCAGTGGCATGAACTTGACCCTGTAGATGACCGCGAGCGATTGCGAAATGAACGCGTGTTCGAACTTCAAGGCAACCGAAATCCGTTCGTGGACCACCCGGAATGGGTCGCAGCCATCTTTGATGCAGACGATGATTTGCCTAACTTTGATTTCAGTATCTTCGACCCATCAGAGGTCCAACCGTGGATTAACGAATTTCATTACGAGAACAGTGGCGACGATGCAAATGAGGGGATCGAGATCGCCGGAAAAGCCGGAACCCGTTTGGTGGGCTGGACCCTCATTTTATACAACGGTCGAGACGGGCGTGTTTACGCGGAAGTCGGGCTTGAAGGTCGTATCGACGACGAAGGATTAGGGTTTGGGGCGCTGTGGTTCGATATCCCCAACCTCCAAAACGGTGGCGCTGATGGCTTCGCACTCATCGATCCCAATGGTCGTGTGGTCGAATTCTTAAGCTACGAAGGCACATTGCGTGCCGTCGATGGACCCGCGGTCAAAATGCGGAGTGTCGACGTGGGGTGCGTCGAAACAACGCAAAGCTTGGCTATCACCAGCATTCAAAAACAGGGTATCGGAATCGATGGTTCTTCTTTTTCATGGACAAATACCCTCAGCTCCCGCGGCCGTCTGAATCAAAACCAAGTCATTCTGCGCGGTATTCGTTTTCCCCATATCATATTCGATGCTCCAATTCGGTTTCCCATAATCCAGTGAGGGGTGCCCTATCATGCCCCTTGGACACAAATAAGCCATGGCAAAGGCCTCCGCTAATTCAAAGTGCGCATGCCACAGTGGGCTAAAATACAAGCGTTGCTGTGGTCCCTTTCATCGCGGTAAAGACCCCCTTATCCCCCTGCAACTGATGCGTTCCCGATACTGCGCGTATGCGCTGGGGATATTGGACTACATCATCAAGACAACGGACAAAACAGGACCGCATTGGCGAAACGACCATTTAACCTGGCTAACGGAACTGAGAGATTTTGCTAGGTCGACGAAATTCAAGGGACTGAGTATCGGTGAACAGGAACGGTCCGACATGCGCGCCTGGGTCACATTTGATGCCCACTTGGAACAGGATGGACGCGCCGTCAAAATGACAGAAAAGAGTCTTTTCAGACAGGTCAATGGACGGTGGTTGTACCACAGTGGGTCTGATCCAAATCAACGCTGAGAGACCGTCGACCAGTAAAGACACTCTCGTTTGTCACTGATCGAACCCGAACAAAAAACAAATTTCGCTGAAAAACACCCCAATTTTTAAAAAAAACGACATGGATCACTGATTTCACTTCTCAGCTCCCTTGAGAGTGGGCTAAAGAGACAACGACGCTCTGGGTTTTTCTGCTTAGGGCGATCGAAGAGAAACGTATCAGGCAAGACAGCTTGCCATAAGGACAGAGCAGAATGAGTTCCAAGGTATTTGTAGGTGGTTTGGCATGGGCCACGACTGACGATTCACTTCGCACGGCATTTGAGAGCTGTGGAGAAGTTGTCGAAGCAAAGGTTATTACGGATCGCGAGAGTGGTCGTTCACGCGGGTTCGGCTTCGTAACCTACACCAGCGAAGAAGGTGCCCAAGCAGCCGTTGACCAACTTTCAAATAGCGAACTCGATGGACGCACCATCCGGGTCGACATTGCACGCGAGCAGCGCGGCGGTGGCGGCGGCGGCGGTCGCCGTTCCTTCGGACGCAACTAAATCACTTTCGTCCACTGAGGTGGATGAAATCAAGCATCGGCCTACCGGCGCGGTGCGGCGCAGTGTGGGCGGACAATCCGCCCTGCTGTAGTCATATAGACCCCATACTCGGACGATTAGCGTTGCGGTCACGGGATTCGTATATCAAAAATGAGTCGCGAGCGTAAAAGAGGATCGGCCCGCGTGCAGAAACTGACCCGTTATCAGGCACTCGTGGATGACTATACGGCGTTCATAGAGGCGTCCGCCAAACCTTTACCCCGGGTGGTCTGGGCTAATCCACTCAAGCGGTCTGTCCAGGAAATCGAGGCGGACATAATGCAACTATGTCCACAAGCCAAGCGGTTGGGTTGGACGAGCAATGGGTGGCGACTCCCATCAGACAGCCAACCGGGCCGATGGCTCCTACATCTTATCGGCGAAGTTTATGTACAGGAAGAGGCCTCGATCTTGGCCGCTGACTTAGTGGGCGCGCAGCCGGGCGAACGCGTATTAGATATGTGCGCTGCCCCCGGCGGCAAAACCGTGAGAATGGCCATTGGTATGAAAGATCAAGGTCAATTGCTCGCCAATGAGAAAAAGCACGGCCGTATCGGTGGCTTACGCTGGAATCTGAATCGCCTCGGCATTACCTGTGTCACCGTAAACCATGACGATGGCCTCCGCTTAAAGCGGCCACTGAAACCATTTGACCGAATCTTAGTTGACGCACCGTGCACCTGTGAGGGCACATCCCGAAAAGCACAGGCTCGCTCTCAACTGATTACTGAAAAGGAAAGAGATACGGTGGCCCAAGTGCAGGTCGCCTTGCTCCGCAAAGCACTGGACATGGTCAAGCCTGGTGGGTTTGTCGTCTACTCGACGTGCACCTATGCTCCCGAAGAAAATGAAGGCGTTTTGGATCGAATTTCAACAGAACAAGCGATCATCGACCCCATCCATGTCCCCCCACCCCTGAAAACGGAAGCCGGCACGACACAATGGGGCTCCCACCGATATCGAGACGATGTCTGCAATGCAATTCGACTTTGGCCACACCACAATGACACCGGAGGATTCTTCATTGCGAAACTCCGTCGAATTTAGACTTCACCCAAATCAAGACCTGGTCCCAGCGTGGTGCCACTGGCGCTTCGACATGAATCCAAACACCTTTCGCGACTACCGCTTCTGGCAGAAGGTTGGTCAGACCGAAGTTTGGATCGCCCCCCGTGAAAACGAACCTTTCGTTCTGGGCTGTCTCGTCTCCTTCGGTATGATGGTTATGCGTAGGGATCCACCGCGAGGTAAACCGACCAGCATCTTCCTCCAACGTTTCGGCGCACATGCGCGGCGTAATATAATTGATTTGAATCGCGGACAGTTAGCCGACTATGTACGCCGAAAAGCCATACAAATCGAGCAACCAGACTTAAGCGACGGTGACTGCATTGTGACCTACGGCCGGCAGATTCTCGGCTGCGCACGATACGCCGACGGTCACCTCAACAATGCTTGGCCAAAACACGTCACTTCTGTTTTACCCGACCGATCTCCAATCTTATGAAACACGACATGAGGCGATTCTCTGTCGCTCTAATCGGTTGATAAATACCCCTCGGACGGTGTGACGTATGCCTTCAACAGCCTCACCATACTCCCTTGGCTCTGGACTAATCGGTGGACATACTTCGATCTGAATGCGATTGGGGAAAATGCGCCAATCCCCCTTTCGTTTCGAATTAAACGCACCATGAATGACCGTTGGAATGACGGGGACTTGATGACGCACGGCCAAATGAAACGGCCCCTTCTTAAAGGTGCCTAACTCCCCGGTCCGACTCCGCGTGCCTTCCGGTGACACAAGCAGAGAAAGCCCGTCGGCAAATGATCGGCCGATAGCATCCATACTCGCGATGGCGGCCTCACGATTCCGCCGGTCAAGGGGAACAGCACCAAAACGTCTGAGAATCGCCCCCCAAATGGGCACCGAAAACTGCTCCTTCTTACCGACAGCAGCCGTAAATTCTGGAAGAACGGCCATCATGATGAAGGTGTCCAACATCGAATTGTGATTAAATACATAGATGTACGCCTTTGATTTCACATCGGGAAATCGACCTCTGATGACCAAACGTTGCCCTGCACAGACCAGAAGAATTCGACAGACTCCCCTGGTAATCTGATGAATCATACGGGGCTTCACGATGAAAGACAGCGCAAGATAGAGGCTGCCGAGGATGAGAAAAACGGCTCCACTGAGAATCCAGAGAAGCACCGCGACAATCGTACTGATGAGAGAAGCCGGGTTCATAGACACAAGCCTACAAGCATTTACGGCCCGGGCCAAGTGACCGCCATGCCCGCCAACACATCACTGTGTTGACGAAAGGACCTTCAAACGCGCCGCAACGGATGATAACACGATGACAAGAATAGCCACCGGCTCCCCACCCTATTGGGCTGATGCGAAAACCCACCTGAGAGCCGTCGACGCAGTGATGGCTGACCTCATCGACACCTACGAAGAACCGCCCCTGCGATCCCATGGACGGCTCTTTGAGACGCTGACAAGAGCAATCGTCGGGCAACAAATTTCAGCAAAAGCTGCGGATGCGATTTGGAGCCGCTTTGTGACCGTCGTGGGTGAAGTCGTGCCCGGTCGAGTCCTATCGAGAGAAACTGACGAACTGAGAGCGGTTGGACTGTCGGGCAGAAAGGTCGAGTACATTCAGCACCTTGCAGAGCGCGGCGATTGGCTGGCAGAGCAGAATTGGGCTGAGCTGAGTGACGAGGCCGTCATCAAAGAGTTATGTACGCTGCGTGGAATCGGCCCATGGACCGCGGAAATGATGCTCATTTTCACGCTCATGAGGCCAGATATTCTCCCACTAGGGGATATCGGCATCGTGCGATGTATCGAAAGCCTCTACGCTAATGGCGATCGCTTGACATCAGAACAGTTGACCGAGTACGCGGCACCGTGGAGGCCATTTCGAACGGTTGCGGTCTGGTATCTGTGGCGTCATCTCGATGCTGAGCCGGTTCTTTACTGACCGAAACCGACTGCAGGACTGGTATTTCCACATCGAACGATGTATGATTCGCCGCGCAGAAGAACGTGAGCTCTTGGGGGGTTAAATGCGGTGCAAGCGAGACATCAGCTTTACAACAAAGAGCTGGCTGTTCGCTTGCGTCTTGGGCTTATATGCCTGTTCAGACCCCGTATTATCCCCCGACGAAACCCATCCAGTCGCTGCAGACCTCACGCCAACCGAGGCCGGAAAAGCCGACGGATACACTTTCAATCATAACCTCATTATGAGCGACGATGTTTTCGAGGATGCAAACTTTATTAATCAGGCGGACATTCAAAAATTTTTGGAGTTAACACCCTATGGACACGCCAGTTTTTTGGCGAGCTACGCTGAAAACGGAGTCACCGTGGCGCAAAAGTTGGTGGATTCTGCGAATACACATCGCATAAACCCGTTGGTGCTCTTGGTGAAACTACAAGTTGAAAGCAGCTTGATATTTAAAACAGAAGCACCAGGGCAATTCCTGCTGGATCGGGCCATGGGCTGCGGGTGTCACGATGGTGATCCAAGCTGTCGACGCGGACGTCTCGGCCTGTTCGAGCAAATCGATTGTGCTGGGCGGTTATTTAGATCGTACATCGATGAATTGGACAGACGTGGCGTGACGGTCAGTGGCTGGTCTGTCAACCAAGGAAAGCGAACCTCCGATGAAGAGCTGATCGTCCCGAGTAATCGAGCGACAGCAGCACTTTACACATACACACCCTGGGTTCTCCCGGGCACGGGAGGTAACTGGCTCTATTGGAACGTCATGCGGCGGTTCTCTAGGCAATTGCTTAAAAATCGACCAAATCATAGATGGATCGGCGGTCCATGCGAATCGGCGGACGACTGCGGGTATCGAGGGGCCGTGTGTATTGCGCTGACCGAGGGCGACGATGCTGAACAAGCCGGTGTCTGTTCCCTCGGCTGCGACCGTTTATGCCCAGATTCGCAGCAACCCTATACCTCGACAACCATCTGTATCGCCATGTCGAACTTGGGCTATGAAGAAGAGACGGGTGTCTGTGTCTCACGGTGTGTAGAAACGGCACGAGGTTCGACGTGTCTGGAGCCCCTGGCATGTAGCGACGTCAACCGTTTCGGGGACGAAGGGTCACCCGCTCATCAAGCCTGTAACCGGCCCAGTATCACTGACGATGCAGAAACGGCACCAGCGGAGTCTGTTGAGACAACCGAGAATGAGTCCGAACGCCCATAGTGCTGTTGTGTTTCACGCGCTCGGTTCGATAGGATTGTCGAGGCAGCCGTCGCGAGCCGCCTAAGCGCAAGCCAACCAGGCCTTCTCCACTGGCAAAACGTCGTTGATTTGCTCGATCACCGCGAGGGTGTGATTGAGGCAGTCTTTTGGGGCGCCTGGGAGAATCAGATGGTCCATGCGAAAGCGAACTGTCCGGCCGTCGTCACCGATATTCACATCGCCCAACATATAGCATTGTGCCTCAGACCGTTCACAGTATTGCCCATTTTGTTTGGCTACGTGGTCCGTGTAGGGTGCTAACCAATGCTGACAAAACGCGACCAAGACCCCAGCCGACTCGGGGCAGACGCGTGTCGCCAATTTAAAATTGATCGCGAAGCGGTCCAGGTGCCGACTGCTCTGACTCGGCAAGTCGCCCTCACATTGAAATGCGATTTGCGTTGGACAAGGTGCCCCGTTCCGCCAACGAATTTCTCCCGTGGTTTGGCGCGTTGATACATCCACACAGGTATCCACCAGAAATGCCCACGCTTCCACAAGGCCATAGTCCCGATGAAGTTCGAATAGCGTTTGTTGTTGTAGTTCGACATCAGCCGTCGTTCGCGGCGCACAGTGACCCAGAGCGAATAACTGCTTGAGCCCCATGGCCGGCAGTGCCGGTATGGAGTCTCGACTCATTCGTCCGTTCGCCGAGGTCATCTGAGCCGATTCAAGTTTGCCTAAGAAAGAAAGGTGCTCGAGGGCGGTCAACGTCCTCTCAAACCGATAGACTCCCAGGCCGGACACAACATTCCCTCGAGGAATAACATCAAAGCCGTGGAATGCCGTCTCTCGCATTGAGCCTCCGTGTGGGCGTACTTTACATCGTAAAATCGCCTAGCGCTAAAAAATGGAGATTTAAGGCGACGGGATCAATAGTGTTCTCGTGAAAACTTTTCTTGACGTAAGATTTTGAACTCAAATCGAGAACTCGACTTAGAAAAAAAGTCATAATTTTGGACGTCATAGGACCACCATCTTCGGCCCATGAAGCTTGATGGCTAAGGTCTACGATATCTCAACGTCGCTGAATTGAACCGGGGATGAGTCGCCTGTATGACCAGTTCGGTGGCCGTTGCTGGAACACTGAGATCCCCCTGTCCCTCTCGATCCGACATCTGTTCAATCGAATTATCGCAGTTCAAGCAAGCCAGTTGCGCATCACTGACCGGAACACCGTTGTCTGCATCTAAAGCCACTATCCTCAGAAAATTGCCTCGATCTTCGATGACCTCTAAAACCAAGCCCCGCAGATAAATTAATCCACCAGAGACCATCGATGTCTTCACTTGTGCAGCTCGAATCCGGTCGCGGATGGTCGCACGACGCGTCCGATCTTGAAGTGCCATGCCATGATCGGATGTCAAAACGAACGCTGTTTGCTCGAGAACACCTCGCGCGTCCAAGAGGTCAAAAATCTGTCCAATTCGCTCATCGATATCGACAAGGTTCGACCGAAGTAACGGAGAGTGAGGCCCTGCATCTTCACCAGCAGCATCCGTAGCGAGCAACGACATTTGGAGAAATTTTGGCACGGGCAATCGCTGATCGGTTAACAAGACCTCAAGCTGCGTCATGGCAATGGCATCAGCGGCTCGATACTCAAATAGTTTCTTACGCACCCCTCCATCCCCGAAAAAACCCAGAGTCGTAAAGTCAGCCCCCTTAAACGTCAGCTCGTTGATCACAGCGACAAACGCACCTGTTCGGGTATCTGGGTCATACTCGCCGAAACTTCGGTGAATTGCTTGAGCTAAATTCTCCGCTTCAGGCTTGACCAACCTATCGTAAAGACTCAATGCCTCACGGGGGTTTTGAATGAAGTAGGGCAGATTGTCCAACAGATCGAACGGTGTAATTGCGCGCTGTTCAGCGCGCCCATAGAATCGATTGCTGAGGACGCCATGATGGCCTGGCCAAAGGCCGGTCCCGACGGTGACATGGCCTGGTGCTGAGTAAGATGGAAACCCAGATATGGCTCCGTATCTGTAGACAACCCCACCCTGCGCGAGGTGCCTGAGATTGGGCAATTGTACATCTGGCTCATCGGATAACAGTTGCCGATTGATCTCGGTCGCTAACAACCCATCAAACAATATGAGAACCATGTGTTTCGGCCGCACACAAGATGTTGCATCAAGTGCTTCGGTCAACACTCGCCCATCTTGCCAACGGAGGTGTAAGCCATCCGCATAGGATGCCCATGCTCCTTGGCCACCGGTCGTTGGCGCATCAAATGCAGCAAGAACCGTTGGTGCGATATCCACCAAGGTCGCGTCATCATCAAGCACCGTAGCTGCTTTGAACCCGGGTCCAGACAAGATGAGCGTCGCTCGGCTTTGAAGTAAATCGAGGCCACCGTGAGTGCCGGCTACGCCGTTGGCATGTGGACGGACTCCGTAAACGAGATCCGGTGCGTCGTCAGAATCAAATAAAGAGACGAGGCGAAGAAGCGGATAGGGATAGACTTCGAGTTCACGAGGCAGAAACCCGACCCGGACATCATCGGCCGAATATCCAAGGTCTTCAAGTCCAAGGTCATTTGGGTTTACGAAGTTTGACAGCAACTGCTCATAATCCCCCAACACCCGCGGATTCACATTGGGAAACACGTCAGTTAGACGCCCAACTTCAATCTGGAAGGGCCACTCACCAGCCCGTGACTCAACTTTCTTCAAAATCAGCTCTCGGCGAGAATCCTGGGTTCCGGAACGAATCACATACCGATCTATTTCTCGCCTGTAAGTGGCCACAAAAAGGGCTTCAGGATCATCGAGTATGGCGTCTGAAATGCGGAGCCAATGGGGGTCTTCGAATCGGTCTATCCCGACCCGGTGATCAGATGAACGGCGGCGTTCATTTGTGGGCAGCAGTGTCGGAAAAACACGCTGGCAGTTCATGTCCTGGCCTGTTGGCGTCACCGCATCTCGGATGCCCGCATCTTCAGGTAGGTCACCTAAATCAACACGCTGGTCCGCGCTGACATCGGCCGACGGCGCTGAGTCGCCGCCAGGATTGGAGTCACAGCTACAGACGATGAGGGCACTCGCGGCCACGATGCAGACCAGTGGAAATCTCGTTGGCTGTAGACTGTCCAAAAAAACCTCCAAATCTGGAACCAAGGGGAATCTAGATCGCTTGCTGACGAATCTGAGTCGGGCAAGCCTACGACGATTTGCGACGGCCGTCATATTTTTAACGTGTCGGTTCGGCCTGCATATTGCAGCGTTATGCCGGGTGTAAGAATGACGAACGGCGCCCGTCAGGTGCAACAAACCAGAGAAAGAGATGGCTTTTATGGTCAATAAACCGCAAGCAGACACTCACAGCCCGAGCTACTGTCCGACGTGTCAGCGTCTTTACCGGACAACACCAAACTTCTACATCTGTCCGCATGATCAAACGCCCGTCATTGACGTCAGTGACCCGTTGCCGACAGCGCGTTCGTTTGGGTGGAACGTAGCCAGTATCACTGTGACGTTGCTCATCGCTCTGTGCGCTACCGTCCCATTTTTGCAATAAGCACTTCTTGGTCGGTCAGGCGTCGTCATCCTCGGGCCAGACCCGCACAACCGGTGTTGTATCCCCCGCCCTGAGCCAGGCCCGTCCCATACCAGCCGTGTCGAAGGCTGTGGTGATTCGACCATTGAGATCGACACCGATGAGACCAGCCCGGCCGGCTCCAAATCGCGTCCTGAGGGCGGCCATAGCGGCCTTACCAGCTTGTTCCATTGACGCCCCTTGTTGAACCCGTGCCCTCAGATCTGCCGCCAAGGCAGCACGCATGATATATTCACCCGTTCCGGTCGCCGCGCAAGCCATGAGGCCATTCTCTGCCCAGAGTCCGGCTCCAGCGATCGGTGAATCTCCAACTCGACCGGGTTGTTTCAACCAAATCCCGCCTGTGCTTACAGCGGCTGCCAGACCACCTGCATGATCGAGGACAACGGCTCCGACCGTATCGCCTTCGTTATGAGTGCCGCCGAGCTGAGACAAATCATCCATTTTGATGTCCATCTGTCCTATGCGCTCTAGATGCTGACGATAATTCCTCAGTCGGCCAGGACTGGGGTCAATGAATTCCGGTTCTGGACCATTTAGCGCGTCAATACTCTGTAAAGCTCGGTGGCCTGCAAATAAGCAGTGTGGAGATTTGGATCTGATGGTCTCGGCAAGCACGACTGCATTACCTAACCTCGGCACGGCAGCAACAGCCCCATAGCTCAGATCGGCTCCGTTCATAACAGCCGCATCGGCCTCCACAAGACCATCCGCCGTGAGACAACTGCCATGGCCGGCATTAAAAGCGCCTGACAGTTCCATTGAACGTACGGCGGCGACAGCACTCTCGATGGCCTGGCCACCGTTCCGCAGACAATCGGCACCGGCCAATACGGCGTCCGCGAGACCACGCCTATAGTCAGCCTCTTTCTTCGGACCCATGGACCGCATTGCACCAGCCCCGCCATGAACCAAAACCAGCCATCGATTTTTCTTTTCCACACTCATCGTATCTTCATTGAGCCACTTGACACCCTCTGGCACCACGTCAAAACCTGTCTCATTTGTCTGGACAGAATGGATATGTCGCCGATTGCGGTGCCACGTTGGGAACGTCAACTTTGGGAGTGGCAACGGGCGGCCTCGCTAAAATCGTCAGTGTACGTTGTGCACATTTGCCAACGGACGGAGCAGCCACAGACGCCTGTTCCTTGTCGGTCGCCTGAGCCAACGCCTGCAGCTGATTCACCGTATTTTGATCAAGTTTACTCAAGCTGCCTCCACGTTCATGGTAGGCCTGGGCGATATGCGCAATTCGGCAAACCGGGATCGGATCGCTGCGCTTCGCTCTGGCGGAAAGAATGCCCGTCAAAATCTTGATTCCTTCAGCACGTCGCTCGATGAGTAGGCTCTTTACCAAATTTGAATTTGGCTTTGATTCGAGCTCATTTGCGATAAACGTGAGCGTATGGGCCTTGTCAGAGCCAGCCATCATTAAAAACGAGACACAGTCCCGGGCAAAATACCCCCCAATCCCACGCTTTAGAAGAGTGTGAGCACTCGACTGAGCACCAATTGCGCCCAAGGTCTCGCATGCCATTTTAAGTCCAGATGGAGGACGCGACCCATTGATGGTCTCAATACACTGCTCTCGCTCAGCATCCGTCGGCGTGAGCGCTGCCCCCGTCACACGCTCTCCTCTTAATTTTGCGACGCACCGATTAAAGGCTAAATCCCAAGCACGTATAGCGATTGGAGCAACATACCTCTCAGCGGATTTGGCTTTTTTGCCCAGCTTTGCCAACAGATGCAACGCAAGTGGTTTTTCGTGGATTCGGCCTTCCGTTAATTTCTTTTTCAGGAATGTCAAAGCGTGGTCAGGATCAACAAAAAACTCACCGTATTGTACTCGGCAATAGGGCGGATGCGCTTTGGCACTTGCTTTTTTATAACCAGCTTTGAGTACGGCCCTAAACGCTGTCCTCAGGTCAGGCTTAAGCTGTTTTGGCGCCACACTCTCATCTGTATTCTGACCAATCGGGCTCTTTTTTTGTGCCCCAGCCTTGACGGGTTTACTTATTTGTTGAGGGGCCGTCGGTGTGACCTCAGGCTGAGATTTTGTGCAGCCGAGCACCAACCATCCGAATATGACAGCGATTGATGCGCAGCCGACGAATTTTTTGCAGGTTTTCATCATCGTTACCCATTCACTCAGTCCAACCGACTTAGTTCACCTTATATGCCGTAGTCATGGTCTGGAGGCTGACAACACTCGATGACTGAGGTCCACGTAATTCTGTCCACGAGACAACACTGCATCCGGTCCTTGGTCGGTACGCAGACAGGTTGCCACACCATAGAGACCAATCAAAGCCCACAGAAGATTATATTCCGTCTCTGTGAGGTCGCGGTCATATCCGGCAAGGAAAGACGCCCAAAGCTGAGGTTGTTCAAGCGTCATCACCCGCAGATGGATCAGGTCAGCCAACCATAAGCCAGGTCTACAATGACCGAAGTCTAGGACCGTCAAACGATGATTACTCGGATCACTCAACCAATTCTCGGGCCGGAAATCTCTATGGCAAAAAACTCTTTGTCCGAGTTCAAATTTGAGCAATTTAGACTGAAAAAGAACGAGAAGACGGTGCAGGTCGGGGTCTTTAATTCGGCCGCGCAAGGCCTCAAATCGCAGCTCAAATGCCTCGACCAACGGAACTGAGTCATTGTCTTTAAACGGTGCTCTATGGAGTGATCCCAAAAATTGACCAGCACGAAACACCGTGTCCTCATTCAATTGGTCAGATTCACCGCGCTCGTGACTCAAAAGAAGAATCCGACTGTCAGAGGCGCACTGTCGGAGCAGGCGAGGCGTACCGGGGAGTTTGTTCCGCTCAACGAACCGGTAGGCATCGACTTCGCGGCGGGCAGATCCATGAGCCTTGTGCATTTTTAAAACCGCTGTCACGCCCGTCTTTGTGCGAACCAACCAGATGTATGATTGCTCATGGCCCCCATCAAAGAACTCTAGGGATTGCACGGGATAGACACGACGAACCCAATTCAGTAAGGCTGTTTCATCCCGGAATGCTGTGAGATATTTAAGTTCATTTGGTGGTTTTTCATCCATTGCGCTCGTCGAATACTCCTGATTCATTAGACTTCAGGGCCTCTATATGGCACATGATACTTATCGGCTGCGGGCACGGTTACAAAACACGGCCTTGAGCAGCAAACCTTTGAGACTCTGGAGACGATCATTATGCCTTACGTTTGGATTTTCATGCTGCTGTTGACGACAGTTTGGGCTTTCTGGGCGGATGTTGTATTTGCCCCAATTATGCCTTTTGCGGCGACAGAGGGTGGCTGGCTTATCGGCCTGCTGGTTTTGAGCATTGGTACAACGGTCTTGCTGACCTTCATGAATATGTTCGAAGAGAAGGTCATGAACAGTGCCGCTGCCGAGCACGATCATCATTAGGCACAACGGCCCTCTTGCATACGAACGATGTGAGTTCCCGACTCATAATCGCCTTTTCGCTCCCGTCCGTAACTTATAATTGACGAGTCTTAACAAGACGATCGCCAATACCCAAAAAGGCATGTTGGACTGTTGTGTCCCGCTGTTGCATTGACACCCTGGGGTCGCCTCAACACTTGGATCGACAATATTGCCGGATGGCGGTGGCAGTCGACTTCCGCCCACCATCGAATCCGTACGCGGTGACACCCCTGCATCGTCCCTGAGGGTTGGTCGCGTTTCCCTGCCAATGACCGTATCTCGCCCTGGGGGCCCACTTTGTCCATTAAAGCACTGGGCACTGTCGCGAACAACAAAGCATGATTGACCGAGTGGACACGTTATGTTTCGGCAAGGATCGCCAAGACAATTACCCCGAACACACCGGGCCCCATCACGGCATTCGACGCCCCTGCACAGGGATGGTACACATTGTCCATCAACACATTCATCTTCAGCGGGACAAGTAAAGCTTCCGCACGGGTCCTCCGCGCACAGACCGTCTATGCACGATTCACCCACTCGACAGGAGACCAACGCACACGACGCAATACAGTCACCCGCCCGACAAAATTGACCGTCGGGACACATTCGTCCTCGGCACGGGTCTGCAACGCATTCCCCACCGATACACGCTTGACCTCTCGGACATCCATGGACGTCACAAAGGCCATCTAAACATTGTCCGTGAACACACATTTGGTCGGCGTTGCAGCTTATCCCCACACAGGCATCACCACATAAACCTGTTTCGGGATCGCACTCGGCAGCACCGGGACAGGCCACACCGTAGCAGAGCTCGACGCAGACCTGGTCTGCTCGATCACATCTCTCGCCATCATTAAAGCATTCATTCCCCGCGCAGGGTTGCCGACATTGGCCCTGTACGCAGATTTCGTCATCAGGACACAAATCCCCTTCATCGAATTGGCCATCGCAATCATTATCTGCTAGGTCGCAAATCTCACCGACTTGGTCGCAAAAACCACATGCGTTGAGTACGCCTTCATCGATGAGCCCATCACAATCATCATCAACCTGGTTGCAAGTCTCAGGCTGTGGACCAATTTCCCCCGCGCACACAAAAAAACCATTGATACATTCGAGTCGACCGAGGCGGCAGGCACCAGGCTGATCTGTGCCACAAGCGTCGCCATCCGGTGGCACACCAGGCGTACATGGGCGTTCGCACACATCCCCCGTTCCATCCTGATCGTCATCTTCCTGCTCTGGATTACTCACGGTCGGGCAGTTATCGCACACATCGCCTAGGCCATCACCATCGGTATCTTGCTGGTCTGGGTTTGGAACGTCAGGGCAATTATCATCGGGTCCACAAAGGCCGTCATCATCCGTATCAATACATGCGCCACCGAGACTGCGTTCAAGAACAAGAATGGCATACGCGGTTGCAGCACCTGGTCGCCAATTGTCTGGGCGACTCCACCCTCCGTCGCCATCTTGAAGCTGCATCAGCTTGTATGCGTAATCAAAATACCAGCCTTGGGGTTCCTCCGGGTAGCCGAAGTCATTCGGATTGTACTGCCCCCCAATCTGGGTACTGTCTATTCCTTGGTGACCGTCGGCAGTCACTTCATAGCCTTTAGCCGAAGCCCACATCACATAATAATATCCATTGCCTTGGTCGGCCTCGACATCATGATTTTGCTGTAGCCAACGCAGCGCAGATTGTACACGGCCGTCATCGGTCTCGACGCCAGATAAGCGATAGGTCCAGACCCCCGATGCCGTCATCGCACTTGTACTGGGGCGTTGATCGTTACCACGATAGCGATGTCCGCCGTCACCGTTTTTCACATTGGTCACAAAGGTCGGCGTGTTGACCAATGGCCCAGCGGCATTTGCGTAGATCGCCGATGCTGCTGAAAGACCAGCCGCCGCGAACTGAGTCGTTGATAAATCACCATCCTGGTCAGCCTCCATATCTTCGTAGTCCCAACCGCCAAAGTTTGGCCCACGAGAGACTTGGTTCCGAGTGAGTCCGGTGATCCCATTCTGAAGACCTGTTGTTACCGAACGCCCAGCACCGACATCGTCCGGGCCTCCGGTCGCGATATAGACGCTCAAAGCCATCAAACTGGAACCCGTGACGTACGATTGCGCAGTCTGGCCGGAAAGCCCCGGGTCAGTGTCGAGCAGGTACGCGACAGCCCGGCGAATACGTTCCTGATCGTTCTGGTCCATGCCCACATAGCCAACTGGGGGTGCGTTCCAGTCAGCCGATTGCCGACGCTCCAGGAAACACAGGATCGCAAGTCCCGTAACCCGAGGTTCACCGGCGACATTGAAGGCCCCATTTCCTTGCTGACTTTGACGGAAGAAATCGAGCCCTCGATCAATGGCGGCAGAGACTTCGCGCCCAAAAGGCGTCTCGAAGGCACAACATGGAGCCACGTAACCAAAACACACCAGACCGGCAAATAGGATCCATCGTAGTCTCATTCATCCCCCTCCTCAGACCTGTGATTGGATTCACAGAGCCCTTGTGGCACTCTCACGATCCTCGCATATCAGGACCCGCTGTATCCAGGATGAAATCAGGGCGTATCCTTTTGCCATTCGCCGATTACGGCCAGCCCTGGGATCGCGTTAGGACGATAGACGACAGGACCTCACTCCTTGGGCATCCCCTTGAAAGGCAATTCACACTTGGCAACCATCTCAGTTTTTGTTAGCTGGCTGACATATTTGTGGCAAACTTGGTGAGTTCAGACGTACTCTGGCGTCTTCACTGTAGAAACATGTGTAATCGAGCCAAAACAAACCTAATCAAGCGCAGTAAACTTTGGATGGTCCGTTCGCTGTTCCATTATCTGCTGATCTGTCTCTTGTGCAGCTGTTCCGATGGGGATGATCCGTGTCAACGTGCGGACCAATGCAAAGAGAAGGGTCTCTGTGCGAGTCTACAGGGCCGATGCGTTGCCGTAACAAAGGAACATTGCTTGCAGTCGAATGCGTGTTCTGAAGCCGGGTTTTGTTCTGTACTCGACGGCCGATGCGCCGCCGTCACCGAAAAGGATTGCCGGTTTCACTCCGAGGTTTGCGCGAGATCAGGCCAATGCGACGTGAGTCAAAACAAATGCGTTTCTCGCCGCGCAGCCTCATGTCGAACCGCAAAGGAACGAATACGCGACGTCAAACGCGCCTATGTCGAAGTCGACCTATGTGGCGGACTTGGCCACTGCAGGGCGGTCGGAGGCCGCTGCCAACCTGGAAGCGATACAGATTGTCGGAACGCTTTTGTCTGTCGTGAATGGGGTCGCTGTAGTGTCAACCGCGGAACCTGCTTAGCGAAAAATGACACCGACTGTCGACGGTCCCGCGCCTGCTTGGAAACAGGGGCTTGTAAGGCACGAATGGGAAAGTGTGAGAAGCCCTGAGTCGTTCTCTGAGCCTGCAATTCAACGGTGAGTTTGAGTAATTGTGAACGATTCGGCACCATAGAGAGCATCTGGAGGTGCCGTGCAGCCGTTTCCCACATATCGAAAACAGTTGAATGCGCTTTTGGTGGTGCTGGGTCTGTTGCTCATAGGATGTCAACCTGAGGATGGAGCGCGGCTGACGACCGACGGTTCGCTTGACGCGTTTGCCCTAGACCAAACCGGCAAGGATACCTCCGTTTTCGACTCGGGTGCTGGAAATTCCTTCGACGGTTCGACGGATACCGACATCGAGTCTGATGCCGAACCCGACTCGTTCAGTGTTGATGCAGCCCCCGACGCGTTGCCCACCATGGATTATGCACTGGTCGATGACCCTCTGTATTTGTCCAATGAGTCAGTTTTCGCCTGCGACGAGTCTCGCATACGAACGACTCCCAGTCGCCTTTGGCGCCTAACGGGTGCTCAGTTTAAACAGGTCGTCACCCGGGTTGTCGGGATCAATTTCAATCGTCTCGATACCAGCAATCCGTTTGATGGGCTTCATTCGGGTCGACAATTTAGCCAGCTGGCCGCCGACTTCGGCATGGACGGGCCAACCTTTGATTTGCTGAGACAAAATGCAAGGGCGATTTCTGACTCTCTGACCGAGTCGCCAACTCGATTGTCGGACTGTATTTTTGATGAAGTGCGCCAAGGCACCTCAGATTGTTACCGGGCGGTGTTATCGCAACTGGCCCTGGAGCTGTGGCGACGCCCGATGGATGACGATGAGTTCGATAGATATCTCGCGGTGGCTCAAGCGAACACTGAATCGTTGTCGTCGTTCGAAATCATTCAGATGCTCATCGAAGCTATGGCCATGTCACCAAACAGTTATTTTCGCGTCGAAGTGGGGGGTCAGGCACAAGACGCAGATGGCAGACATCACTTGAGCCATTACGAAATGGCAAACGCGCTATCCTTCGGTATTCTGGATGGACCGCCGGACGATCTTCTGATGGATGCGGCCGCCAACGGCGCACTAGAGACGGTCGATCAGATACGGAGCCAAGTCAGACGACTGCTCAACCGACGCGACGAACGGAAAGCCTTGCCTCGTTTTTTTCAAGAGTTTTTTGGTCATGGGGAGGCCGTCAATGTGTTCAAAGACCCCACGCAGTATCCAAATTTAAATATCGCGAGCCTCGTTCGCTCGGCCGATCACACCATCGATTACCTCATCCGGCGAGGTGGTGATTCAATTAGCCGTCTTTTGACGTCGAGTGTGTTCGTCCCGGATCTGCCCCTCTCGTGCGAATCATGTATCGATACGGATGAGTTGGGCGCGCCCGGAACGCCAACGAGGCAAGATCCGAATATTCGCGCTGGTTTACTCACCCATCCAGCCTGGCTCATCGCTCACTCGCGCAACGATGAAACCGATCCCGTCGGGCGCGGTAAATTCATTCGCGAAGCTCTGCTATGTTACCCGGTTCCGGACGTCCCGATCGAAGTCGATCAAAATTTACCGGAGCCTGAACCGGGTGCGACCATGCGTGAGCGTTTGGATGCACACTCAGCACCGGAATGCGAAGGGTGCCATCGCTTAATGGACCCCCTCGGCCTTGCATTCGAGACATTTAATCATGTCGGATTGCTCCAAGTCGGACCCAATAGTCCTATCGATACTCGCAGCGTTCTAGAGGGCAGTGGTGATGTGGATGGCCCAATCGATGGCGCCTTAGACTTAACCCGGCGCTTGGCCGAGTCGCGACAAGTTCGGCTCTGCCTGACGCGAACAGCATTTCGATTTTTTATGGGGCGAATAGAACAATTAGGGGATGGATGTACGCTCACCGAAATCCAAGAGTACACAGACGATCGAGGTGGCGATTTTAGCCAGTTACTCACCGCTTTGTTCATATCAGACACCTTTCGATATCGAAGACAGCCAGCGGTCGAGGGAGAACAGCAATGAGCATGGATAGGCGGAGATTCGGTCAAACAGTTCTGGGAGGTCTGATGGGGTTTTCCGTGCTCAATCTCTTGGAGCCGAAGACCGCTTTCGCATGCGGCGAAGGTCAACCTCCGAGACGACTCGTGTTTGTTATCGAGGGCTGTGGGATGAATTACCAGCGTTTCACACCCATCGGCATTCCGAATCAACCCGCATCCGAGTTTATGGATGTTCGAGAGTTTGAGCTGCCACCCATGATGGCAGCACTGAGTCAGCATCGGGACAAATTGGTGTTGGTCGATGGATTGTCCAACGACCAAGGTCTAGCTGGAAGTGGGCATTCCACCGCTTATGCCGCCTTGTCGTGCGTACCCAACGACCCACCGAACGAAAATGGTCGTCCAGGCGGAGAAACAATCGATATTTTTCTGGGCCGTACAATGGCTCACTGCACCCCATTTCCGAATTTGCTACTGGCTGTTGGGCAAACGCAAGCCGCCAGGCTGACAGCGATCTCTGCGACCCGCGACAAACGCCCAGTGCCTCATTTCTGTGATCCCAATGATGCCTATCAGCAACTCTTTGGTGCCATCGCTGCACAACGAGGGGCCAACGACATCCGCCAACGCGCTGTTTTTGAGCTTCTGCGCGGGGATATTGAACGACTCGAAAAAAAACTAAGTGGTCGTGAACGGGCGAAATTAGACCAAATCAAGGAGGCGATGGCCGCCATCGAAAGACGAGAGCAATCTCTTGGTGAGCGGGTCGATGAACTCAGACAATGTGCGCAAAACTTTGCCGCAGTAGGTGACCGATCCATAGCAGGGCGGCTGGTTGGTCATTTTGACCTCACCGGTGCCGCTCTCGCCTGCGACCTGACACGTGTGGTCACCATCGCATCAGGCTGCGGTTATAATTTCCTCGACATGAGTTTTCCAGAACTTGGTTTGACCGGAACGAAACACGAAATGGGTCATGGCTATCAGGGTGGACTCGATTCGCTGGATCGGATTCACAATTTCCACGCGCAACAAATCGCCAACCTCTGCGACCGCCTCAGTGCCATTCCAGAAGGCGAAGGCACAATGATGGATAACACCCTCATCGTCTGGACCAATGAGAATGGTGAACAACACCATGCGGGCTACCAGCGGTGGCCAGTTGCGCTCATCGGCGGCTCTGGATTGGGCCTTGACCGGGGTCGGTTCATCCGTTTTCCGAGCAAGGGTAGTGCCGGTGCACGGACCCTGCCTGACTTATGGAACTCCATCTGTCATCTAATGGGTGTGGAGAAAAATGATTTTGGCGCCGACGGCCGAGAATCTGTCATCGGTCCCCTCGTCGAAATAAGCGGATAAGCATCAGCCCACAAGCCCAAAGAACCGTGTTTGGTCCACCCATCGCCACTTGGCAGCCACCCCGCTCACTCACCCTCCGTGTGGCAGTGGGGCGAGAGTCTCCGACACGCGTCTCTACATCCGGACTCGGGCTGGCATCATGCACCGACCCCCTGTCAATTTCACTCTGTAGGCCAACATCCGTATGCGTTGCCATGTCGGGCGCATGACCGAGAGCATCGACACCAGAGTCGATGAGACTGTCGTCCACCGGTTGAACGTTTGGGCCAATATCCGCCGACGAATCCAGGTCGACACCCTGGTCCATTGCGAAGGCCGCATCGTGACCACCCGCATCGGGGGGGGGTCTTGGTAAACAATCGCTGTAGTCGTACTGGCACGCTGCGCTGCAAGCCACTTCGCCCCCGAGAAAACCTTGGCTTTCACATGTAGCCTGGGCCAAATCGAGGCCGTCGCAGGCCTCCCCGCCCTGGCGTATGCCATCGCCACATTGGTCTGGGTCTAAATCGTCGGCCGGATTTGTGACGGAGGCTGCGGGCAATCTATCGCCGACGCGCCACCCACAATCGGGGTCCCCTAATTCTGTTCCGTTGGATAATCCGTCGCCGTCGGAATCAAGGGCACAAATGCCCACCATTGGGTCGTCGTCGACAGCCCAGATGCCGCGACTCAGCCCGAAATCGATTCCAAACCCAGTCCGCAAGTTTCGATTTCTCGGGTCGAGATGACAGGTTTCGCAGCCGTAGCGTGTCGGAACTCTGCGAACGTAGTCGGGCCGAGCCCAGCAAACACTCGACAGCAGGGCGAGAACAAGCGCATTGATCGGGAGCATGTGCATTTAGGGACTGGCCTTTCATCGACAATAAAACCACCGTCGCCCCTCTCAAAATAGCAATATCTGACTCTCTGTCTCGACAAAATAGCACCTGAGGAAAAATCAGGTAGACTGTGGACTCAGCTGAGTGAGTTCACCTATGATTTGCCCAACGACTGGTCCCAGGAGTCTTCGATGTATAAAGTGATTTCGTTCGTGTTCATCCTCGCCTGCCTCGGTGCATGTGATTCCGAGGCACCTCCGGCGGACAGCCCAGGCTTTGGCGGTGCCGGCGGTAGCAATTCAATGATGATGAATGATGCAGTTGAGTACTGTAATGGTCTCGATGAAGATGGCGATTCGCGTATCGATGAAGGCATTAACCCACGCGTTTGCATGACAGCATGCGGGTCGGGCAATGAAACCTGTACACAGGGCGTTTGGAGTGGATGTAGCGCCCCGCCCGTCAATGATGAGATGTGTGATGGCACTGACAATGATTGCGACGGGCGAGTAGATGAAGACCTGACCCGCGAATGTTCATCGGACTGCGGAGACGGTAACGAGACGTGTTCAAACGGGGTTTGGAGGAATTGCAATGCGCCAAAAGCGACGGCTGAGGAATGCGATGCCCAGGACAATGACTGCGATGGCCGTGTGGATGAAACCGTGTACAGGCCGTGTAATCTCGAGTGCAACGAAGGCACGGAGGTCTGCGTCGACGGCGAGTTTCAGGATTGCCGAGTTCCCGGCAACTTAACGGAAATCTGCGGCAATGAACTCGATGATGATTGCGATTCAATCGCGGACGAAAATTGCGAGTGTCAAGCCGGTCAAGAAGCACCATGCTCGGTCGATGTCGGTTCTTGTCGACCCGGGACGCAAACCTGCGGTGCCGCAGGAACCTGGGGTGCTTGTATCGGTGAAAACGGTATGCCAGTTGCCCTGCCAGGGGAGATCGAAGAGAGCTGTAATGGCATGGATGACGACTGTAATGGACGCGTCGACGACCTCGCCGATGACACCCCGTGTTCGAATGATGTCGGTGAGTGTCAAGTTGGGCGCCTTGTTTGTAACGATGGTGTCCCTGCTTGCGTGGGTGGCATCGAGCCTATCGACGAAGTGTGTGATGCCCTAGACAACGATTGTGACGGCACTGTTGATGAAGATGCAGTTCCAACCCCAGAGCTGTGTGACAATACCGATAACGATTGTGACGGCACTGTGGATGAAGGTGTCGAACCAGACCGTTGGGAAGCGGGAACGGGTAATCAAATTTGCTCAGCTGCCTATGAATTGGGTGCGATCCAAGAGGATGAAGCGGAGCCAATGAGCTTCGTTGGCGAGCTGCAAAATGGTCTTGATACGGACTACTATCACTTTGTGGTGAACGAGCGCGCGAGAGCGAGCAACAACGACATCCTAGTCCGGATGCAAATCACCGAGATCGATGCTGATGTCGAATGGGAAGTATGCGCCAAAGTATTGGCTCAAGATTCAAATTTAAATCCTTTTGCCGGACCGCCGACCTTAGAAGAAGTCTGTGATGTTGAGGAAGTCTGCCTAAACATCGTTGACGGCCTCGGCAACTTTGAGACGACAGTCAACGATCGGGCTGCGCGCAGTGACGACGTTAGAGTTGCTTTCAGAGTCTCAGCACCGAACGCCAACGCCTGTTTTTCTTATCGGATTACCTATGACGCGGACGCGCCATAACACGTGAACTGATGACGGCAGGAGACCCGAAGGCACCCGCCGCTGTTCAAGGACGTCCATCGCAGACGGACGTGCCTTTATGGACTTGATACACTTTACGGCTGAAAGACATTGTCCTCTTCACCCGTCACCAAAACCATTTGCTCTCGAGCGATGTTTTTAAAGATTTCGTCATAACTGGCTGGCTCATCGGGCTTCGCCAACGCATCGACAAGTGCCATACTCGCGCCGGTCATGTCGAAGAAATAGGCCGGCATCGCGTTGGTCACGAGATCGACATAGCGAGTTCCTATTTCATCATCGGGGTTGACCTCTCGGTGTGCCGCATAGAGAGCATCATCGACATACGCGTAAGTGTCGCAGCCATTCATGAATACAATGACATATTGCTCAGCTTTCCATTCGCCGCGGGACGCCAATGCTCTGATGTTTTGACCCAATCCCGCATGCCCATTGTAAATGATTAAATCAGCCGTCGGCGTCAGGCTCTTGTAACGCTCGCGAAACTGTCGGTCGGCAGTCCGGACATTATCGACCACCAATATCGTCACCGAGACGAAGCGTGATTCATCGATTTGTCCCTCGATCATCATCTCTGTGACGTCCACACCAAGCTCGCCTTCAAAGGACTCTGGGATTTGGATGGCATTGGGGATCATCTCTTTGATCTTGCTGATGAAAACACGGAAATTTCGTGTACCAATATCATCGGATGGCGGCTTGTTTTCATCGGCTCGGCCAAAGATCGCGACGACCTCAAGACGGCCGTCTTTCCAGACTTGGTCGTACTCAGGATACTGTCCATTGGTCTGGAGAACACTCGGCACGCTGGTCGCTACGGCTCTAATAACATCTTCATTGTTCAACTCGCATCGACGCCGATTTGGTCGATAATAGTACCACATGCTCCCTGAATCGACGTCGTGGGCACCATACGATACGCAAGTTTCACCGTACGTATCTGCAAAGTCCTTCAAATCACGAGTGACCGTACTCAGGGGGAGCACGAATTCGTATGATTCAGGGATTGGCTTATTCTTCGACCATGCAACTGGCATGGTGACGGTGTAGTCAAATCGATACACGTCCCCCTGCTTTGTAATTTCGAGGGAATCGACCTCGACCCTGTCTAAACGACCGACCGCTCGGTCACCATTCAGCTGGCCAATCGTGTAGAGAAGCTGCTGCTCAATCGTTCGCTCCGGTGCCCAAGTGTTGCTCGCGAGTAAAACGCCCTTAAAAGTCATATCGATGAAAGTCGCATGGTAGCTCGACTCTTTTTCTTGGGCATCAACATCAGTTAAATCGAGTTGCGTGCAGCCACTTGCAAGCAACGAGAGAAGACCTAAAACGAGAGTGGAGCGTATCATATTGACCTCTTAAAATTGGTTCGCCGTCGCGCCTGGTTCTCTCACTGTTGCATTGATTGTGCCAACGCTCCGAGGCCCATCTTCACCTCGTTCACCAGTCTGGGCTAGGGTCGTCTCGCCCCAGCGAGTTGGGTTTCAAGACGCAAACGAGACCTCGAGACCCCTCAATGTGTGACAAGCGACCCGATCCGAGCACGCACACAAACTGAAGCCAGCAGCAAATCAAGGGGGGCTTACCCTTATCCAGCAAGTGCAACCCCGAGAAATTATCACGAGTAGGTAACCGCCAGCACTGTGTGCAACTCTCTTAGTTGTCGATGCGCTGTTGGATGGCAGGGAGTGCCGTTCGGCTAACGGGTGAGCCGTGTACATGACACTGGCGCGAGGGCATCGGCCGCACACACAATTAGAGGGAGTATCGCGGTGACTGAACAACTCATTGATGGACCGTTTTATGCGCAGACGCATTTACCGACTGAATACGGGGACTTTGACGTCCGTGTATATCGACACCAGGGCAAGGAACACCTACTCATTTCTGTTGGAGACTTAGACGGGGCCAAACGCCTACCCGTGCGAGTGCACTCCGAATGCCTCACAGGTGAAGTGCTGGGCTCTCTCAAATGTGATTGCAAGCCGCAGTTGTTAGCAGCACTCGCTTACATTGCAGAGCGCGGCCGGGGTGCCGTCGCTTATCTCCGCCAAGAGGGCCGTGGTATCGGCTTGGGTAATAAGATCCGTGCCTACAGATTACAAGAAGATGGGTACGATACCGTCGACGCAAATCGCGAACTGGGATTTGGTGACGACCTGCGGCAATACGACATGGCGGCTGAGATGATCGCTGCGGCTGGAATCGAGTCCGTGGAACTCATGACCAACAATCCGCTGAAAATTGAGGGATTGAAAGCCGAGGGGATTCCGGTCGTCGGTCGAATCGAAATCAGCGTTGGTGAGAACAGTGTCAACACCGACTACTTGGAAACGAAACGCGTCCGAATGGGCCACATGCTCGACGAAGATCGACCGGTGACTCGAATCAAACGCACACAGAAGCCACGGCTGGCACTCGCGTAGCGTACGCGGCGTGAACGGAAAGCGGCTTCGATGACTGCGCTTGCTCCAGAGAGCCGTCAGGTGAGGCGGTGCGTACGGAGGCACCGACCGTGAGCCGGGCTTCCAGCCTGCTTGTATGCTTTGTGGCGGTGTTCGTCGTGGGAGTGCTAAGTTATGTGGTCGGCCCAGCGGCTTTAGAGGTCGGCCGCGTCAACGTGTTTGTCTATTTGGCCACGCTGGCGCTGGTGATACAGTGGGTCGCGTTCATACCTGCGGTAATCAAGCGAACCGAGACGTTTTACGACATCGTGGGCACGTCGACCTTTGTGGTTCTGGTTGCGGTCAGTTGGAGTCTAGCGGCCGCCCATGGTCTCGCGGGTCCTCGGCGAACCGTTCTCAGTCTCCTCGTCCTCATTTGGGCATTCCGCCTGGGCCTCTATCTCGGACGTCGCATCCACACGGTGGGCAAAGACAGCCGCTTCGATGAGATCAAATTCAATACACCACAGTTTTTTATGACGTGGACCTTGCAAGGGTTATGGACCTTTCTCACGCTTCTCCCCGTGCTCATTATCGTGACCGCAAAGACAGCCGATTCAGAGTTGACATGGGTCGATTTCACGGGCTGGTTGCTTTGGGGCCTGGGCATGATGATCGAAGTCATAGCCGACCGGCAGAAAAATCAATTTCGAACCCGTGGTGATGGGCAAGCAAAATGGATTGACGAGGGCCTTTGGTCGTTGTCGCAACACCCCAATTACTTCGGGGAAATCTTGCTCTGGTTCGGCCTATTTGTCTCGGGCTTGCATCTTTATTCGGGCGCGGCATGGCTCGGCATCTTAAGCCCAATTTTCGTCTATATCCTTCTCACGCGCATGAGCGGGATACCGATGCTGCGCCAGCGCGCCCAACAGCGGTGGGGCGACGACCCCGATTACAGAGCGTATTTGAAGCGAACTCGCCTATTGCTTCCGCTACCGAAAGGCACATTACAAACATGAGTACACAACCAAAGATGAACCCATTATGACAGCTGAAACCAAGTGTATTCTCGGCTTTAAGCGGCCGATTAACACGCTGCTCATTGGCGGTAAAGGTGGTGTTGGCGAATCACTCGCTCAGCTCATCGCAACGGAGTGCCCTGCCAGCGTTGTGGTGACGACAAGCCGGGACGCAGCCTGGGTCGATGAAGCACCAGAACAAGACAACGTGATCCGAATGCAACTCGATCTCACTGACGACCAGTCTTGCGCGCGATTAGCGGACGTGCTGACGGCCCGGTTTGACAACTTGGACTGCATCATTAACTGCAGCGGCCTATTACACGACGGCCCGCTTGGTCCAGAACGTACATGGCGACACCTCGACCCCGCATCGATGGAACGTGTATTCAAGGTCAATACCTTCGGCGTCGCATTAGCCATAAAGCACTATCTCCCGCTGTTAGCGAAACGTGAGCGTACGGTCTTCGCATCGCTCTCGGCCAGAGTCGGCAGCATCAGCGATAACCGACTCGGCGGCTGGTACAGTTACAGGGCGTCTAAAGCTGCGCAGAACATGCTTTTGAAATGTGCTGCCATCGAAGCCAAACGCTTGTGGCGCCATCTCATTTGCGTTGCCCTCCACCCAGGAACGGTCGATACGCACCTGTCGTCGCCCTTTACATCCCGCACACCACCTGAAAAGCTCTTTTCCCCGGGACAAAGTGCTCGATATTTAGCAGAGGTTATTGGGAATCTCGACGCCGAGCATACCGGTGGTTTTTATGCCTGGGATGGCACCGAAATCGGATTTTAAGGAGGCTTCGCAACATCATGTTAGCCCCCGAATTAACAGGCCTGGTCCTGACCACGAACTTGGTCACGACCCTCTACATGACAGGACTCATTTGGTTCGTCCAGCTCGTTCATTATCCATTGATGGCTCGGGTTGGCGAGGCCCAGTATGTGGCCTATCAAAAGGCGCACATGGCGCGAACCAGCTGGGCCGTCGGACCAGCGATGCTGCTGGAAGCTGCATCAGCATTAGGTTTGGTCATCTGTTTACCAATGGGAACCCAACTCGCACTCGCTTGGCGCGCATTCGCCCTGCTGGTTCTCGTGTGGATCGCAACGGCAATCTTTTCGGTTCCCGCCCACAATCGACTTTTGACCGAATTCGATTCAAATGCCCATCGACGCCTCGTACTGACAAATTGGATTCGAACCGTTGGGTGGAGCGCACGCGCCATCTTGGTCACCTGCATTTTTCATTACCACTATACACGCTAAGAGGGACGTCGACGCGAGGCTGGTCCTCGTCGGCTTCCATGCCGGACGTAGACTTTCTTCGACTCTGCTCTTGCACCCGCGGTTTTTCGGAGCGCATAGATCCGTTTCTTCGCGGCGGCGACAGCGGCACGGTGGCTCACGAGTGGTGCCGGGTAGTCCCTGCCAATGACACAGCCAGCACTGAGTTGCACAGTTGCTGGCATTTTGTCCGGTTCTGCAATGTACTCATTGGGTACGGCCTCCAATTCTGGAACCCACCGCTTGATGAATTGCCCATCTGGGTCGTGGTCTGCAACTTGTTTTATCGGTGAATAGATTCGGACTGAGTTGATCCCAGTCGTGCCGCTCTGCATTTGGCACTGAGAATAATGAATGCCCGGCTCATAGTCGACAAATTGCTGGGCAAGAAAGATCGCGGTCGGACGCCAATGCAGCCACAGATGGTAGGAGGCAAATGAAACGAGCATCGCCCTCATGCGAAAGTTCAACCACCCTGTTTGTCTCAAAGCCCGCATACATGCATCCACCAATGGGTAGCCTGTCAGACCCGCTTTCCAAGCGTCAAAGAAGTCATCGCGAAAATGGGGTTCTCTCATGCCGTCATACACTCGAGCCATGTTTTGAAACTCAAGGTCTGGCTGACTTTCTAGCTTCTGGATGAAGTGGCAATGCCATCGAAGGCGCTTGGAAAAACTTGCCAAAGATTCGAGCCAAGGATCACCCTTGGTCCGATTCAAAGCTCGGGATGCTCTGACACGCGCTTGTCGCGCCTCCGTTTTCTGAAGGATCTCGCGCATGGAAATTGTGCCATAGGCGAGATGAGGGCTGATTCGACTGCAAGCCGACCAGGCTGTATTGGGCGATGACATCTCAAAGCGGTAGCCTGACCCTCTGTCGGTCAGAAACGAATGAAGCGTCTCGTAAGCAACGGACATGCCGCCTTGCTGAGGGTCGATTAAACGATGACCATCAAGTCCGAGCTCCGCAGCGGTCTTAAGGCCATCGCTGGGTCCGTGTTGAGCAAACGTGATGGACTCGGGTTCAGCGAAAAGTGGGCGACGCATTTGCTGAAGCCATCTACGTGACCAGCCATCGCGGTCTTTGAGACGACGGAACACGCCGTGCTGGGCATACTCTCGCCAGTCTACGTTCATGGATTTTGCCCACCGGGCAACCGCCAGGTCCCGCTTATAGGTCACATCATTCCCAGTCTCAATATGGCTGTGTAATGTGCTAAATTCGCATTCCGAATACAGTGCGTTCAGAACATCGACAGCAGGCCCAAACCGAATCAGTAACGAACCGCCGAGTCGGGACAAACGGTCGTCTAACTCGGCAAGACACTGGTTTGTGAACCTGAGATGCCGGGCATCGTAGTCGGGATGATTCAACACAGCCGGCTCATAGATGTAGAGACAAATGACATGCGCTTGTTGCGCCGCGCGGGTCAATGCTTCGTTGTCGACAGTCCGCAAGTCTCTTTTGAACCAAACCACATGAGTCGAGCTCATGACGCGAGCTCAATTTCATGCATTCGATCTAAACTGAGCATTTCTCCACGCTGCAGGGTTTCCATTACCAACTGCGCAATTCGAGCATCCTCATGTTTTTTTGCGCTCGCTCGTTTCCGAGACGAGCCAAGCACCAACGAAAGTCGCGGATTGCCGGAGAGTCGGTCGCTATGACGATCTAAAAAAGCCCAATATAAGGATGTCATCGGGCAGGTTTTCCCTGGAGAAAACTGACAATCACTGCAGTAGTCGCTCATCTTGTTAATGTAGGCTGAACCAGAGACATACGGCTTTGTTGTCATGAGTTCACCGACCCCAAAGGTTCCCATACCGATGACATTGGGTTCGACCACCCAATCGTAAGCATCGGTGAAGGCAACCCAGAACCAGTCGCTCAATTCTCTCGGCGACACGTCGAGAAGCGTAGCCCAATTTGCAAGGACCATGAGCCGATTGATGTGGTGAGTATACCCATGCTCCCACACTTCAGAGATGACGTGGTCCATACACGCAAGCCCACTTTGCTCGCCCCAAAACAAGGGTGGTAGGCGATTGTGTGCGTCCAAAAACGACGGGTTGTGTGCAGATGAACCGGCCGCCTTAAATTGGTCGTCAAGCTGCCTAAAACCGTCGGTCTCCCGATGGACATGGCGGACAAACTCTCGCCAGCCAATGACCTGGCGAATAAAGCCTTCCTTGCTATTCAGTGGAATATCCATCGACGCAACGTCTTCGATTAATCGTCTGGGATGTAAACGGCCCAGGTTCAGGAGCGACGAGATACCAGTGTGAAAAAGGTAGACTTCTTGCCGACTCATGGCATCTTCATACGGGCCAAATAGGCTCAAACAATGGGCAAGATTCCATTCCCAGAGCCGTTGTGCCTGTTCGGCTGTGCTCGGGATTGCATCGGGCTTGAGCTCACCCGGATGGTCTGCAAACCGAGTCGCAACCATCTCACACACTTCAGTCACGATTGGACACGGCTCAAAGCGGGGCCGAATGGGCGCGTCTGGCTGCCCGTTCCACGGCTTTCGATTGTCGGCATCGTGGCTCCATTTACCCCCCTCGGGCTTGCCTTTGCCGTCGACGAGCACGTCATATTTTTTTCGTACATACCGGTAGAACCTGTCCATTCGCCATTTGCGATGCTGTCCTTGCGAACGACGAAAATCATCGACGGTGGTAAACCAATAATCGTTCGGCAAGGGCCGGATCAAACCCCGCTCGACCAGCGGTTGGAGCTGTTGGCGAAGTTCAAATTCTGCTGGCTCCATCACATCGATGACGCCGCACTCGTCCACGCAGTCTTCAAGAACATTCGCATAGGGCCGATCGTCATCGAGGTAGCGCACAGCGTAACCTGCTCGAGCCATCTCGAGGGCAAATTGCCGCTGATTGGATAAGAGAAGCGCGAGTTTCTGCTTGTGATAGGGCCGCTGACTTGGTTTCCACCGCGTCTCACAGAAAATCAATCCCAGCTCAGAAGGTTGCGTATCACGCAACAGGCCTGTTTGAGCCGAAAGCTGGTCGTAGGGGATAAAGGCCCACCGATCCGGCTGATTGCCCTGCTCCACCGCAGCTAGAGTTTTGCTGAAAACACTCACGTCTCTACCCCTGGTTAATGCCGTAACCATGGAGCATCTCTGGGCGATAGAAGTCGCCGGAGGCAGCGTTTTTTCTGATCCTAAGGTTGGTAGAAATCCATCCAATCATGGTTCACGACATCGGTCCGTCGAATCAAATAACCACGTCGAAAAAGCGGCTCAGCAAAACCAGCCATTTGCCTCATTTCGGCATCAGAAAAACGTCTCTCGCGGAACGGTGGCATAGCTCGTTTTTGCTTGTTCATGATACTGATCGGGTCGTCTGAATGGGGCAGAGAAAAATAATGTCCCAGCTCATGGGCAAGGACCATGGATTTTGCGAGGCGAGACAAGATGATCCAGCGTCTGTCCCGACGATTTTTCGGATCCCGCCAATGTACGCCGCGAATCTGTTGTCCGATCAAATCAATGTCATCCAACCTGTCTACGATAAAGAGCGCAATGTCACCCGGGTGCTGATGTTCGTTCATTCGCCCAAGGCGGGTACGTTGCGCCCGCGTCCTGATTCGGTTGTCGCGGTCCGACAAGGGCTTCGAAAGCCGACCCACAAAACAGATCTTAATGGGCTCAAACAGCCGATTGGCCTGTTTAAACTGTGCGTCGAGCCAACCCAGTTCTTGGGTCTGTGTCCAACCCTTCTGATTCGCGCTAGCATGAATCGCAATCCGCACAATTCGATTGTCGCTGCCACATTGACTCAGAGCAGGACGCGCCTGACTCAACGCCTGTGGAGGCACCCATAGGAAAAGGGCGAGGACAGATAGCACATGCAAAGCGACTTTGATTGAATTCATTACGACAATCGACCTCCGCTTCGACTGACCGGAAACTGTTGAACAGCCCGCAGTAACCCGTGTTTAACTCGAGTCTAGCGCGTCAAAGTACGAGCGCCAATCGATGAATCGAGGCGGCCGCTTTACATCGATTGCATTGGACTTATGAACGTACAGCAAGCTGCCCCCTGCGATTAATTTAGTCAAACGTTCATTGATGGAAGGCAAGGATTGAAAGCAGCCTGCACTCACTGGCGAATACGATTTGTGAAAAATGATGTGCCTTTTTCTGACGGCCGAGTTGAGCTGCGGACTCAGGCCATCTACCCTGAGGGCTGGAGCCCCATGACGGCGACTGTCATGGGTCTGTAGGTGGGTCTTCATCAAGCCTCGAGAGGAGAGCATCGAGTCTTTGACATTGGAAAAATAGGTCGCCGTAATCAAGCCACTTCTCAGTGCATGGGACACCCATGTATTCATCACCACCCCGCCCCGACGATAGGTTTTGCCATCGTGGCGGTAGCCATCCTTTCGGGCAATAACCCAAAGCCGGCGCATGTGAATGGGGTAGTCATAATCGATAAGCACGCTGACCGGTGATCGACTGGACTTATCTAATAACATCTCGACAAGATCGTCCCGCGGGGTCAGCGGCAGCATGGCCGACGCCACAAAGCCGACACTCAAAACGAGCACCGAGTATTTAAAGCATCGTTTGAAACACACTCTGATCCCCATTCGAAGTCTCATTGGACCGCTTTAATTATGCCCGACTACGAGTGTCGATGGCCAGAGATTGTCTGCGGTGGGTAGGTCGTTCGAGTCCACTTAAATCCCACTGTCCCCACAAAAGCTCTCCATCTCAAGGCAACGCCGGCAAACCGACCGAATCGGACGTGTATGGGTTCGCTTGTGCGTTTGAACTAAGTACGCTTGTGCCGTTGATTTTAGTGTGATGGAGTTAGGTTCGAGACCACGTATGTCAATGGTCAGGAATTCAGGCCGGTATGAAATATCAAGATCGAAGCTTCGAATCTAATGCGATAGAACGTATGGAGTCATGCGACCTATTCGATTACGACGCATTCGTTGTGACCATAAAGACCCAACGCCGAAACTACGGTAAAATCAGCCAACAATTCTGCCTCAGGTATCCAAAGATGAGACTGCCTGACTTAGGCTGGGGTGTGAGCAGCCAACCCGAACTGTTGCCCGATGGCAAGTTTGTAATTTTCACGTGTTTGTGGCCAGACCAAGAAGGTGGTCAGCCGTATCCGCCAGTCAAAGTCTACGGATGTACTGCATCGGCCATCAGGCTGGCTGCACAAGCCGGTCTATCAGAGATTGCTTTGCCCTTGATTGGCGGCAGTGAAAAATACGCACGGGTCCCGGCCATGGGCCAAGCCATCCATGATGCACTGGCGCTTCTAGAGCGACGCAAATTGGACATCGACGTCGTCATCGCGCTCGGTGAAGGCCACCACTTCAGAC
>JAYZEG010000082.1:0-32804 GCA_036337435.1 Myxococcota bacterium | reverse complement strand
CGACATCAGTCATCACCTGATCAGACAGAAAGTACGATTCAAGACACTCTCCGCAGACAGCCCGGTGCCAATTGTGATGCTACATTTAAACGAGCGAACACCAGACCTCATAGATTTCACCGAGGGCCATACGCCCTGTTTTATCGCACGATTTGAAGGCCACTTCGAAATGGTCATGTCTTCAAAAGAGCTGACGGACTTGGAGGGCGATGAGTCCGAATTTTTCAATCGCTTGACCGACTGGCTCACCCGAATCTGAGCCACGGTCCGCAACTGAGTCTCACCACAGCATGCACCCGTCCGGCCTTCGGCTTTCCCCGGGGTCCGGTGTTCAGGCATATCTATCGACAGTGGCCACCTTGAGTGCCGCCAATTGTCGGCCCGCATCGATCAAGACACCGAGGTCCCGATTCATATTATAGACTGTCGATGCAAGACGCGCTTGGTGGCTATACGACATGCCTGACATCAGCCCGACATACAGCCTCAAAGACTCGGGATCAAACTCGGCCAGTGAACGGCGATTATCGAGATGCTGGGCCCGAAGTTCTTGATGAACGACGAGGGAACGCCAAGCGTGTCCGCTTGAAACGTCATTTAAATGAGACTCCAGTCGATGGCGAAAATTCGTTCTGCTCGGAACATTTGACCGCTGAGGAGAGAACCGTTGGGCAAGTCGAGCAGCATAGTTTTTTCGGATGTCTTCAGAGACTCTTGGACCGAGCTCTTGTCGCACCGACATCGCCGCCACTTTAACACCCCAAAATGGTCTGCTTCACCATCTACATCGACCCGTCTGGGGAAAACTTTAGAAAAAAATCGCACGATAAGGTGTTTTGATAAGTTTTTAGGAAGCCCCCCCCCTTTTTCGCCTCAAATAGCGGGTGAGTTAAAACTCCGAGCGATATCGCTCGGCGACTGAAAGCACCTGAAAAAGCGGTGTTTTCAATGCGTTCCAACGCTGCTTTTCCCATCTGAAATGACTGTCCACTCTCGCTGAACTCATGAAATTCCTTGGACACGGATTAAACGCCTTGGCTCCAACGGGGACATCGTCCTATTGTCTACGCCATCGAACCTTAATCCGGGGGAACATGATGCTTCGCTACAGCCTCGCCATACTTCTGCTCGCTAGTCTTGGATGTGAAACGCAAACAGATGGTCCAGACCAAGCACCCGATGCGGATGTCCCGCTCAATGTCGTCGCACTGGCTCAGGAAGCGAGACCGGCAACATTGGACGAATGCCCCAACGGTGGCGTCGTTCTCGATGTTGGCGTCGATACAAACGGAGATGGCATGCTCGATGCCGACGAAGTGGACCGCCAAGACGTTGTCTGTAACGGACGAGATGGCGAAGCAGGCGAGCGAGGACCGCGAGGCGAGCAGGGCTTGCCTGGCCAACAAGGCCCGCAGGGTGAGCAAGGCCCGCAAGGTGAGCAAGGTCCGCAGGGTGAGCCAGGCCCACAGGGTGAAGAGGGACCACAAGGGCCCCAAGGAGACACGGGGTCTCGGGGTGAGGCGGGTCCTCAAGGCGAACAAGGGTCTCAAGGAGAGCCGGGTCCCGAAGGACCGGCCGGCATAGATGGCGCACCCGGCATGCAAGGAGAAAGGGGGCCGAGTGGAGAGGCTGGCGAGCCTTGCCGAATCGAGATCGATGACAACGGCGTGGCAACCCTAAATTGTCCGGACAGCGAGCCTGTCGTGATTAGTAACGGCGAGAATGGCCCAGGATGCATTGTGGTTTCCAACGCAGATCAATCGGTGACCATTAATTGTCCGGGCAGCCCACCTGTGACCATTCAACAAGGGCGCGATGGACAGCCTGGAGCCGATGGTCAAGACGGTGCCGATGGTCAAGACGGTGCCGATGGTCTCAATGGTGCTGGCTGTCGAATCGATCCCAATGATGATGGCACGTTTACGCTAACTTGCCCGCACGGACCTGCGATCGTTCTGGTCGGCCAGCAGGGCGCAAATGGTCCCATTGGAACCCGTTGCGGTAACGGTCAACTGGATGACGCCGACGAAGCGTGTGACGACGGCAATGACATCGATGGTGATGGGTGCACAAACTGTCAGTTCGATCCAGATCGAGGCTGTATCGGTGAGCCGAGTCAATGCGGGCCAATCGCACCCATTGATGGCTTTGTGTCAATCACGCCACCCCTAAATGATGAAGAGCAGCTGGTGCCATTCTTCATTGGTTCACCAGCGAATGAGCCTGGACGCCACACGGACGAAAACCGGCACGCTGTCTACTTGACCCACGGGTTCTTTTTACAAGCAACTGAAGTCACAAAAGCACAGTGGGACGACATGTACGGGCCAGGAAATTACAGCCCAAAGCCCGAGTTAGATTGCGAACAATGCCCCGTTGCGGGGCTTAACTTCTACAATGCCCTCGCCTATGCCAATCGCCTCAGTCAACAAGAAGGGCTCCCTGAGTGCTTTCAGCTAAACGAGTGCAATGAAGAACGAGAAGGTTTTCCTGATTATAGTTGTTCGAGCGTGACTGTGAACACAGGGTCAGGCCATCCCTATGATTGCGCTGGATACCGACTCCCGACAGAGGCGGAATGGGAATACGCCGCACGCAGCGGGTCAACAGATACCCTTGGCGTCGGCAATCCGAATGTGGGCGGCGATGATTTAACGGCTTTGTACCAAGATATGAGGCTGCGAACCTGTCTATTTGTTGGCGCAGCCCAAATGGGTGGACCTGCTTTTGCCAACATAAACGACTGCGCTAATTTCCATACACGCCGCGACTCTGGTGAGTGTGGCGGCGTCGATGATGTGTGTCTAAACCCGGTCGCGAGTGTCGGCGCGCCGAATGCGTTTGGGGTCTCGGATATGCTCGGGAACGTATCTGAGTGGGTTTGGGACGTGTACGCACCATTCACCAGTCGGACCGTTTTGAACCCAGTGGGTGCCCGATTCGGAACCCAAAGGGTGATCCGCGGTGGGTCTTACGAAACCCCACGGGTGCACATTCGAGCGGCTTTTCGGTCTATGGCGAATCCGGGGGCAATTCAGGCACCGGCGTTCCATGATGGGATCGGGTTCCGAATCGCACGGACAAACCCAAGTCGTATTTACACGGCACCGGCAGGCGTGACACGAGAGCCTGCCCATCCGGAAGGGGTTGTGGGTCCGGATCGTTGTGTCCAACGACGACGCTACCAAAAACGCGTCCATGTGCGGGCCGATGACTTTCCTTTAAATAATGGCAATGAAAGGCTGCTGGAAGGTCTTGTGGAGTCAGACCTCGTCATCGATGGAATCGACGTGAGAGCCAGTCAACAGTCCGACGATTTTTACTCGACCAACAATGCCACCGGCTCCGCCATCGCGAAAGCGAACGCCATTAATGATGCTTTCGGGTCAACTCAGGTTCGCGCGACGCCAGCGCCAACCCGCGTCGTTGCAGACGATCCAATTCTCGACGTGTTGCTCGACAGCACCAATTACATCGCCATTAACGCAAATCTGATCACTGGAATTCAGGTACTCGATGACGACGCCGCAGCGGGTCCGCAAAGCGATCGAGCGGAGGACAGTATCCGGCGAGCAGAGATGACGGGTGACGCAGTCGCCCAGACACCGATCCGACCCGATTCCGTTTTCATTAATGGCGTAGCCATTCGACCCGCAGTCGAAGGAGATGATCAGCTTTCCACAACCAATAGCGGCTTATCAGCCCTTGCCAAAAGCAGTGCCATCAATGCCAGTACGCCTTTCACGGGGGTCACGGCGTCGGCCAACGCGACAGTGATTCACGATCGAGACCCGATCAATGCGGGTACTCTTGATTCGACTCATTATGTCACCATCAATGGCGTCTTGTTCACAGGCATTGGCGTTGAAGACCGAGATGGCGGACCCGGCCCAGTCAGCCAACGTCCTGAGGATGCGCGTCGCCGTGCGCTCTTTGTACCATCTCCCTTCCGGTCGATCGCGCAAGGCGACGGGGAACGATTGATGGACCAGGATGTCATCATCAATGGGGTCGATATTCGCTCGACGGTTGATGCAGACGACGCCACCTCGACGCGAGATAAAGCCTCATCGGCTATCGCCAAGATGAACGCCATTAATTCGTCAACGGAGTTCACTGGCGTCACGGCTAGGGTCATGCCAACAAAGCTTTATGGAACCAGCGACATCAGTGCCGTTGAACTCGATTCGACCAATTTATTGATGATCAACGGAGAGATGATCGCCGGGATTCAAATACAAGACAACGATGCCGGACCTGGGCCCATAAGCGATGACCCCGCAGACGCGATGCGAATCGCGCGGCTGGAGTCAAACAACAGTATTTCGGTGGGCAATGCAGCTGAAGCACTGGCCGCTTTTGACCTCGTCATAAACGGCGTCCCCATTCGCGCCACCGTCGGTGCTGATGACCCTTTATCGACGGTCAGGCCTGCAACCTCCGCGATCGCGAAAGCAAATGCGATTAATTCGTCGAGCGAACACACTCGGGTCACCGCACGGGTCCAACAGAGCCAGGTGACGGGTGTGAGCGACATCGCCCAGGTCGCCCTCGACAGCAGCAATTACGTATCCATCAATGGCGTGATTATTGCCGGATTTGAGGTTCTCGACAACGACGCTGGCGACGGAGGTGGTGACAATGGAGATGCCGTTGAACGCCGGGCAAGCATCCTTGCAGCAGACTATGGGATTACAAATATTCCACAGGGGCCGGGCAATGAGTTGAACCGAGGCGACCTCCTCGTAAATGGGGTCAATATTCGGGCATCTATCGCTGCTGATGACCCACTCTCAATTAGATTTGGTTCGTCTTCTGCCATCGCCAAAGCGGCCGCCATCAATGCATCCAGTGATTTTACAACGGTCACCGCAAGAGCGGAACCGAGCTATTTCGTTGGTTCCGGGAATCTCGTTCAAGTCACACTGAATGATGATAATGCCCTCCATATCAATGGCGTTGTTATTCGAGATATTGAAGTCCAAGACGCAGATGCGACAGGCACACTGCGCGAGGCTATCAATGCCCGAGTCGTTCAGACCGGTGTCCAAGCATCACTCAATGCACAACAACGCTTGGTTCTCACCGCCATCGATGGACGAAATATCAATGTATTGATCGAAGGTGCTGCAACTCGACTTGGACTATTGGCCACCCCGGGGACGCGGGTTGTCGGCGGCACAATCAGCCTGACGTCCCCGAACCGCATCCGTCTTTGGTCGCCTACGAACACGATGGCTAAACTCGGCTTCGTCGGACTGCAAATCTACAAGAGTGCCTTGCGCATTGATGGGCGGGATACACTCCGAAGTGTGATCAATTCACTGACGGATGAAACGGGTGTCATCGCGTCTCTCAGCCCGGCATCTCGATTGATTCTGACAGCTGCAGATGGACGAAACATTGAAATCACGGTGCTCGGAGATGCAACCCGTCTCGGACTATCCCCAGGCCCCGGAACCTATTCAGTTGGGGGCCGCCTGGTCCTCGAATCGAGTGAATCCATACGGCTCGAGGGGAACGCCGTTGCGAAGATCGGTACGAACAACACCTTCGCGTTCCCCCTCCGAGCAGATGGCAGCGACAACCTGAGAAGCTTGATCAATTCTGTGACAGAGAAAACCGGTGTCACGGCGGCTTTAGACGCGGACCATAGGGTGGTCTTGACCGCGAATGATGGTCGAAACATTGAGCTCGGGATTATTGGCAACGCGACTCGTCTCGGGCTCGGGTTCCAAGGCCTGCGTACCCACGGCGGAGCGTTATCATTGGAGAGTGCCGAGACCATCATCATATCAGGAAATTCCCCCGATAAAATCGGCATTCAGGATGAAACGATTATTCCGAGACTGCGTGCAGACGGTGCGGATAATTTACGCAGCTTGATCAATGCCGCAAGCACCGAGACCGGGGTGACTGCGTCTTTGGATGTTGAGGGCCGCCTTGTCCTTACCGCGCAAGATGGTCGAAATATCGCCTTGAGCCATACAAATATCGCCACCGGCCGAATCACCGGATTAGGCCGCAACCATTACAATGGCGTATATGGTGCGCCACTCACTTTGACCTCTGACAACGCCTTTACAATTCATGGCAATGCGGCAGCCCTCGCAAGCATCGGCTTTTCACAGCCAATCATCGTCGCTGCGCTGCGTGCTGACGGGTCGGATAATTTGCGAAGTCTAATTAACTCGGTTTCTGACTTTACGGGTGTGTATGCCAACCTAACGGCGGATCGTCATCTCATGCTGACGGCACCCGATGGCCGAAATATCGAGGTGCAAACCAGCGGCGTCGCCAGTCGGCTCGGATTCCCTCTCGGAACAAGGGTGTTTGGCAGTACACTGGACCTTGAGTCGGAATCGCATCTACATCTCGCGGGCACGGACCTGGGCTTGCGTCGGGCTGGATTTCCAGCTGGTACAAAGCGGTACCGAGCAACAGACCTTGTCAGCCGTGATTTCTTATTTTGCGGAAGCCATCGAACTCAAGAGCAAGCCAACGCTGCCTGCGAAGAGGCTGGCGGACGACTGGCCAGTGTCACCTACGTGGAAGAAAATCAGTGGATCGCAGAAACCGTTCGTTCAAATGAACTGGCAGGTGCTTGGATCGGACACCGAATGGTTGATGGCCACTGGTTGAGAACGGACCATCTTAACCTCAGTTTTTCAGGGTTTGACCCCAATGGCCTTCCCGCCGACCAAGACTGCGTTAGTCTTGGCGAAAACAAAGCCTATTGGAGCGATGCTGCTTGTGATGAAGAAAAGTCGTATGTATGCAGCCTATAGGAGGCGTCCGCTTGACTAAAAACCCGTTTTCTCATCTGGGTCCTTAGTATCTTTGGCTCGGTGATACCGCTCTGAAAACGATGCTCAAAAGAAGCCTAAACACGCTTTTCATCGAGGCTGAATTCAAGGCCTGTCGCGTCTCAAACATGAGCCTTAAGTCCTTTCCATACAAAAGCCCTGTTTCCTGGGTTGTCAGCGCATACAAAAAGACCTTACTATCAAGACAAGTATGATTAAAATTATCCGCTGGGACTAACTCTAGGCACATCTTGGCTCGTTTGGCTGCTAAACCAGTATATCGAACCCGATGTATCGCCCGTGTTGGTTCATGACGACAGTGATGGGAATGGGGGGCTAGGTGAATTCACTAGATTGGAGTGTTGTAGGCGTCTACCTCACAGCCATGATCGGGCTGTCTTGGTATCTCGGCCGCAACCAATCAGATGCAAAAGATTACTATCTCGGTGGAAACAACTTGAGTTGGTGGTCCGTCGGAATATCGACAATGGCAACCCAATGCTCCACCAATAGCCTTTTAGGGGCACCGGCCTTTGTCATCACGACGGGCCTCATTTGGCTGCAGTATGAGTTTGCATTGCCACTGGCAATGGTCTTCATCATGATTTGCTTGCTGCCATTCTACCGAAAATTGAACCTCGTCTCTGTGTATGCGTATCAGGAACGTCGCTTTGGGCGCACGGCTCGTACGGTGCTCTCGGTCACATTTCAGTTTCTTCGGGCATTCGCCACCGGTGTCACAGTTTACGGCATTTCAATCGTTCTGCAGAGCATAGTAGGCATTCCATTCTGGCTTTCCGTCGTCATCCTTGGTGTGGTCACCGTTATCTACGATATGCTAGGCGGCATGGCTGCAGTGGTTCTATCCGATGTGATTCAAATGGTGATTTTATACCTTGGAATTGCGCTGTGCGTTATCTACAGCATATCAGAGGTCGGAGGGCTTTCTGAGGTCTTCACCGAGTTCGTCAAACTCGGACCAATGATCCAATCGGACTCATTTGTTGGGCTGCAAGCGATCGACTTCGATGGCTGGGGATTCACAGCAGAGACGCAATATGGGTTTTGGCCCATGCTCTTCGGGAGCCTCTTCTTGTATGTGTCTTACTATGGAACAGACCAAACCCAAGTCCAACGAGAACTCTCTTCGGCCAATATAGACGATACCAACCGATCTCTCATGCTCAATGGTATGATGCGCTTCCCGCTGGTGCTGACCTACTGTTTCCTCGGTGTTTGCATTGGGGCCTACATCGTCAAAAACCCTGATTTTCTTGGGATGCTCAATGACGGCAGCGGGCCCAATTATAACCTGGCTGTGCCAAAATTTGTGACCACCGTACTTCCCAATGGCATCATCGGGCTGGTCATCGTAGCCTTGTTTTCAGCAGCCATGTCGTCCTTGGACTCCACCATCAACTCCTTGTCGGCAACAACCATCAAGGACATCTATGAGCCGTTTATTCAGAAAGGTGAAATCCCTGACGACAAACAGCTTAAACTCTCGCGGTTTTTCACTGTTTTCTGGGGTGCCTTGATCGTTGCCTTTTCTTTTTTCGTAGGCGACATTTCAAACTCCGTCATAGAATCAGTCAACAAAGTGGGCTCGTTAGCAAATGGGCCCATTCTTGCCATGTTCCTACTCGGCATTCTGACGACCATTGGCAATGAACGGGGGGCCGTGACGGGCTTGATCGTCGGTCTGATCAGCAATGCTGTCTTATGGAAGTTTGCCCCCCATATCTCTTGGCTTTGGTGGAACGTATCTGGATTTTTCGTAGCCTTCGGGGTCGGTGTTGTTGTCTCAACCTTTACGGGTGGGAGCGACAAAGAACTCACAGGCCTGGTCTGGTTTAAAGGTGTAGACAAAGAGTTCAATTACGAAGTGAACTGGCCTGCCCGATATCGCCTTATGGCTGGCTATTCGGTTCTCATGATCCTCTTCTGCACGGGGCTTACCTTCCTGCTTTGAGAGTTTAGTGAAAGCACGCGTAGCAACATGCTGCTGGGGATAAGAACATGAAAAGCCAAGCTCGATTGCAGGCACTACTGGGTGATATTTACAGCAGCGAGACGGCCCGATTGCTGGCTGAACGAATCAGCAAGCGCGTCTCCGAGGTAAGCGTCCAAATCGCAGATAGGGCCTTGTGGTGTGAATCGGATGTTTTATTGATTACCTACGCTGATTCATTTTCCGAAGAAAATCAGCCGCCACTCCTAAGCTTAAAGCAGTTTTTACGCGACTACGCACCTGGTCTGTTTTCCCAAGTTCACCTTCTCCCCTTCTACCCATATACATCAGACGACGGTTTTGCTGTCTCCGATTACCTAAAAGTCGCGGGCCATAATGGGTCATGGAGCGATATCGATGCGCTGACGAATGACCATGACCTTGTTTTCGATTATGTCATTAATCACGGCTCGAGCCAGCATCCACGATTCAAAGAGTTCCTCGACGACAGGCCACCAGGGAATCAATATTTCATTACGGCGGATCCAGAGACCGACGTTTCAAAGGTCACCAGACCAAGGGCCAGCAGTCTGCTACAAGAGTACCAAACTGCCAAAGGCGTGCAATTCGTATGGTGTACCTTCTCGCGGGACCAAGTTGATTGGAACTTTGCTAATCCAGAGGTTCTGTACGACTTCGTTGAGGTGTTCATACAATATATTGAGCACGGTGCTCGCTGGCTCCGGATCGATGCCATCGCTTATCTTTGGAAACAGCTGGGCACAAATTGTGTTCATTTGCCTCAAACACATGGGGTGGTCAAGGTCTTGCGAGCGGTCGCAGACGCGATCTCACCGACCATTAAGCTTTTGACAGAGACCAATGTCCCACAAGACGAAAATCTAAGTTATTTCGGCGACGGCGACGAAGCCCACATCGTCTATAATTTTTCACTGCCCCCGCTGCTCACCCATACTCTGCTGTCCGGTGACAGCGGACATTTAACAAGATGGTGTCGCTCGCTGCCTGCACTGCCACCGGGCTGCACTTTACTCAATTTCACCGCGTCCCATGATGGGGTTGGTCTTAGACCGGCCGAGGGCATTTTGAGTGAGCGAGAGACAAAGAACCTGGTCAACTGCCTGCGCTCTTTCGGCGGGCTGGTCACTGAACGTCGGCGGCCCGACGGCAGCCTGAGCCCCTACGAGGCCAATATTTCCATGTTTGACGCGTTCAAAGGCACAGTTGCGGGAATTGACTCCCTTCAGACAGAGCGTTTCTTGCTCTCTCAATGTCTCATGCTGGCACTCAAAGGCGTACCCGCCTTGTACTACAATAGCTTACTTGCAACGCCAAACAATCTAGAGGGGCTTAAGGCCACTGGTCGTAACCGAACCATAAACAGGCGAAAATGGACACTGACTGAAGTTTCAGAACGCTTGGACCCGGTTGATGGCCAACCCAGGCGAGTTTTGGACGGACTCAGAACGATGTTGAACGTTCGCCGACAACAAACTGCATTCCATCCGGAGAGTGAGCAGGTCTGCCTTGACCTGGATACACAGCTGTTCGCCATTAAGCGCACGGCAGCGAACTCCGGACAGTGCCTCATCTGCGTTTTCAACGTCAGCGATAAATCAACACAAGTACCGGTTGCTGATTTGGGAGTTGTCAAACTCTCTGAAAGGCGAGCGGTTTATCGGACTGGAGACCTCCGCTTTGACCGGGAGACATTAGGCATGGGACCCTATGCAGCGATCTGGTACGAAATCTAAACCCAATCGGTACAGTCTCGAGACGCTCAAGGGAGCCGGCGCAGACGGTAACGAAACTGCGCGTCCCTGTCGATAAGCACATCGGCCGTTTTTGGCAAGCTCCGCAACATGTGTTCCGTTGCCCTTTCAAAAAGTGCCACATAATCGAAGACTTGCGCCTTCGTCATCAGGCCCACGTGCCGTTCATCGACGTCCTGAGTCACGCCCAGCTTTGCACGAAGTGTTTTTTCTTGCAGCCATCGACTGTTACGAACTGTCTCCATGGACGGCACTTTGATCATGACGAGTCCATCGAGTTTTTCGAAGAGCGGATTATAGTCCGTCTCGAGACTCTTGATACTCCATTTTGCCCACACCCCGTTGGGATCTTCACGAGCCTCTCTCTCGTTATAGGGTGCAGTCCAATTTTTCATGGGAGGGCACCCCACACACCAACCTTCGAAAAGGACAACGTCGACGGAGCCGTCCGCCACATCCCACTCGTGTTCAGGCCTTCGATCATCGGATGCCTTGTCGAATCGCGGAATGGGTATGCTTGACCAGTCACTGGAGGCCTTCAACGAGTTAAGTGTCTGCAGGGCAAGCGCGACATCATGAGTGCCTGGCACCCCCCTAATTTGACAAAGCGGATGAATGTCCTGACTGAGTCGACTGCGCGTCGCTCGCGTGTGGTAGACATCATCTATGGACAAAATAACCACTTTGAGTTGGTGTAGTTTTTCTAAGACGGGCTTCAGAAGCGCACAAAAAGTAGACTTGCCTGACCCCTGAGCCCCGTTTATGCCGATGGTCACGCACCCGTCGGCCAACGCGTGGCTTGCAGCGACCCAATCGGCTACGGGTCGATAAATCGTTGAAAATGATTCATCGACTCGCTCGCCTAAACCCAGGTTCGTTCGAGCCTGTTTAAATGCGTCTAAGGTTGTCCCCATGAAAGATAAATCCCCGTTCGCGAAAGCTCACCTCAGCACCTGATTGCATGTTGGCTCAATTGAGCCTGGCGCGTAAAAGCCAAGGGGGCCGAAAATCTATAACATCGACCAGCACGACCTAGCCTACAAAGGCTCGCTCGATAACAAATTCGCCCTTCTCGCGCAGGGAGCCTTCTCCAAAGTTTCGAGCTTCCAGCAGATCTTTCATGTCCTTATTCATCTCTATCGATCCACAAATCATCACCCGGTCTTCTGCCGGATCGAATCCATCAATATTCAGGTCGGAGAAAAACTTTTCGTTCTCTAGAAGATGTGTGATGCGACCCCGAAATGGGTAATCTTCGCGTGTCACACTGGTGTAATGAGTCAGATTGGCGGCAAACTCACCGCAGAGGGGGTCATCGGCCAACGCCTGATACAGTTCCTTTCCGTACGTGAGTTCGGCAACATCACGACAGGTATGCGTCAAATAAACATGGCTGTATCTCTCGTAGGTCTCCGGATCTCGAATAATACTCGCAAAAGGGGCAATTCCAGTGCCCGTCGATACCAAAAACAGACGTTTGCCGGGCTTGAGCGAATTGATCACCAGGCTCCCCACCGCCCGGCCGCTAATCAAGATCGTGTCATCAACCTTGATATGTTGGAGTCGACTCGTCAAAGGACCATCAGGTACTTTAATGGAATAGAATTCTAATTCATCATCCCAAGCTGGACTCGCCATGGAATACGCTCGCATGAGCGGTTTGCCGTCGACCTCTAGACCAATCATGACAAACTGTCCTGATTGAAAGCGAAACGACTTCGGCCGTGTCACTCTAAACTTAAAGAGTCTGTCCGTATAATGTTGAACCGAGAGAACCCTAACTTCATTGGCTGGCGCGGCCATGGCGTCACCCCCTCAAATATGCATTGGCGTTATGCCCGAGAGTATAAGTCGGTCCGCCCCCATTTGGGAAGAGCCGTCCAACTCATTGTGCCACATCTTCATTTCGTCAACGCCTCGAACTGCATACAGCCCCTCAAGCGCACGGGTTCCGATGGCCTCACCGCTGGGCGGCTCTACTGAAAAGACGGCGACCTCTATTGCTTCGCATTAATAGACTTCGAGCTGACAACGTGCCAAAGGCCTAAGCTTTCTCGTCTCTTTCGGCGTCCAGTCATCTGGATTCATAGCAGCCACTTTGTCCGGTACTCGAAGATACCCATCAGCCAATCCACGTTCGACGAGGAATCGGTACACACCGGTCTGCATTCCAGCGAGACCGCAGAGATAAAGCATTGTTTTTGGGTCTGTCAAAACCACGTCGTAAAGGTCTGGTGTACGCGCCAAGTAATCATGCACGTACCCTTCACCCCTGCCCTCATCTCCGCCTTCGCGACTCAAGACCGAGTGATAATGAAAATTATCGAAGCGTGCAGCTGCCTCGGTGAAAAAATCATCGTATAATAGGTCGCTCGCATAAGGGACGCCCATGACCAAATGCACTTGGTTGGACGTCGGTCCGAGGGGTCCATAAAATAGCTCTTTTACCATACCTCGAAAGGGGGCAATCCCAGTGCCCGTCGCTAAGAAGACATAGTTATGATTCGCCGCTTCCAAGGGCAACAGAAATTTCTTTCCCGCTGGTCCCGAAACAAAAACCGAATCGCCCGCCGCTCGCGAACACAAATAATTGCTACAAGTCCCAATGAAAAGGCCATTGCCAGGTGTTTCTTGCTCAGCGTGCTGCGGGCTAAACTCATCGATCATTCTCTTGCACGTCGTGGATACGATCTTGCCGGCACCATCTTCGCCCCAACTCGGGGAAGAAATAGAGTACAGACGCACAACCTCGGGGCGCCCCAATTCATCGACGCCTGGTGGCAAGACGCCGATGGCTTGGCCCGGTCGAAACCGACCTTCCAAAACAGTTCCAGACAGGTCAAATTCCATATGATGGACAAAACTCGCAGACTTCCCGCGCATGCACCGCTTGTTCGCTGAAATTTTAACTTCTATGGTCTCTGTCGCTGCAACAATATTCGCCTCAACGATTGGAAAGTTCGGTTCCATGAATCCTACCTCGAGTGTACATACAAACCGATGGACCACGTGATGCATCCATAGGCATGACCGATATCGCTCGCCACGCTGGGCTTCACAGCCTCCATGAGAGTCGGCGACCACCGTGAGCGACTCGCAGAATAAAAAGGGCCGTGTGCTTTTGACAAGACTTTTGACTTCCCCCCCACATTCAGCCAAAGACCAATCCGCGTGTTGGTCATGGAATTCAGCCACGCCCCCACTCGAGCACAACCTCATCAAAAGATACTCTTCACAGCGATAACTGTTAGTCGAACCAGAGAGTCAAACGTTGATGATAAGGTTGACGCTGTTCGTGTGATTAGGTGACACTCTCACTAGATCGAGCGCGATCAAAACAGATCGTAAAGCTGTTTTATCTTAAGAAGGTAAGCACGACCCATGTCGCAAGACCTCAGTATTCTCGAGAAGTGGGCCTTGGAGCGGTACCGCAAATGCGATGAGCGGATCGCTTGCGACGACGAACCCCTTATCGATCTAAGAGCGTGCCACAGCCAAATCAATCAGGTCGAACGCCGGACGATTCGAAACGCCGCGATTGCCGGTGCGTTATCAGGCTTATCGGGGGCTATAGCTGCCTATTTCGCAGACCCATTAATGCCCAGTGGAGAGCCATCGCTGACTGAGCAACTCCCCTATTTGGCGATTGTGTTCTCGGTCACTCTGGTCGCCACTGCACTCGAAATTGCCTATTTATATTGGGACGGACTCTACGCGGCAGTGCGCATTAACCGAATCGCTCAACGCTGTGAACTCAACTGCCAAACTCAGGAACGCACGATGGATTTAATCCTCGTTCGCTCGGCTCTCGAATTGTCTGAACCAGTCGAACCACTGTTCGGGATTAATCCACTCAGCCGTAAATCGAAACTGCGCGTATTTTTGAAAACCATTGCATACAAGGCCAAGATTGCGGTCACTAATTTCCTGCTGAAAGCACTGCTAAAAAGAATTTTTGGACGCGCCGCATCTCGCTACTTTGTCGAATTAGTTGCCGTGCCCGTTTTCGCCTTTTGGAACATGCTTATTACACGTTGGATCATGGCCGAGACAAGAACCAGAGCCCTAGGGCAAGCAATTGTAGAGTCTATATACCCCAAGATTCTAAAAGACCTTTCATCCATGTCTCGACACGGGCAGTACACATGTTTTCTTGCTTTGGGCGAAGCTGTTCATAGCAGTGGTGAATTCCACCCGAACGTCGTTCTTTTTCTAGAAAAATTTACGGCGGAGACTGATTTATGCGAGAACGAACTCGTCAAAAAAGATTTCCATGAATCGCTAAAGAAATGTTCGAAGGAAGAGCAACGGACTGTGCTCGACGTGCTCACCGTCGCATGTTGTCTCAATGGAAAATTGACCCGCGCCGATCGACGCTGCATTAACTCGGCCAATGCGATTCTTGGCTCCGGTGCTACGCTCGACAGAGCCAAGGAAATCATCGCCTTCGTCAACGAGGCAACACCACTCCCAAGCCGTTCGACTCAAACCTGAACTGCAGAAACAACCATTGGATACGAAACAAAAATATTTGACAGACGAACGCATCGACTCAGTCCCCTGAAGCGATGCGCCCCGAGGGCCAGCCATAAACTCGGCCCGATTTAGTCGATGGGAACCTGCGCATCAATGAAATTCAAGAAGTCTTTCAAGCCGAGACTCTCAGCGGTTGCCCTTAGTTTTTGGAGCCCCTTTACCTCGACCTGGCGAATTCGTTCTCGAGTCAGATTCAGAATTTCACCGACCTCTTCCAGTGTGATACCACCACGGTCAGCAACATCCAACGCACAGGTCTCTCGCATTTCCCAAACCTCCAAGTCTGGAAAGTTCAACTTAATTGAGCCGGTGTCCGGATTAACATCCAAATACAAGTGGTGTTTGCACGAAACATAAGGGCATGGCCTCACCGCTGACGCGCAGACATCACGCATCACCGGCCGGTTCACCTCTACTGTGCTGAGTTCCTCGGCCAGTTCGAGCTCTTCTCTACTCAAACGCCTTGTCGCAATTGTTCTAGAACGGCGTCGTCCTTTTTTGCCGGGCCGTTTCCGTTCCGGCGTATTGGTCCGACGATAGGAATGCGGCAACTCTTGGCCAGGACTGCCCGCATCCTTTACATTGAGTCCACTGTTAAGCATTTCCTTTATCCCACCTGTAGTTAGCAGCTTGTGAAAAATGATTAGCACGGGCGGATCTCATTAATCAATGCAAATTTATCCTACATTTCCCTATATTGGATCACATTGTCCCCAAATATCGTACACCCAATGATCTAACCCCCCATAACCATTAACTAAATAGAATCGGAAAATTTCTTAAAATAATTAAAAAAAACATTTTCGCGGAGAGAAAAATGACACCGAATGAGCCCGCTGGGTGTTGCCCGTAAGATCCAATCAGAGAAAAAAATGGGCACTTATCCTGGCAGATGAACGCTGACCGATGAAACGAGCGACCTAATTATAGCGCTCAGTTTTCCATGTCCCACGCGGCCAGCCCAAATCGAGCACATGTTTGCGAAGCGGTTTGACCATCTGGCCGACCCCGCAAATGTAGACTTGCGTTGAATCTGAAGATGCATCGCTCAAAACTTGGGTAAGCGTGGACAATTCGGGCAGGTCAGATGAATGCTCGTCGAGGAGAATGAATTCGCAATGCATGTCCAAGTCAAGGCCAGTTAAGGTCTCACGAAAGAGCACCTCAGATGCACACGGACTGCTATAGTACAGCGATACTCGACCACGATATTTCTCTGCTTCAAGAGCTTTCAACATGGCCAATATGGGGATAAGGCCGGTATAGCGCGCGAAAAAGACCAAATTCTTGGGCCTCAATTCATCCAAAACGAAATTGCCCATGGAGTTGACAATCTCTACCCGGTCATCCGGCTGGAGTGACGATAGGTATCCTGTGCCAATCCCACCTGGAACCACATCGAAAACCAAATGAATCTTGCCGTCGGACCGCATCGGGCCTGCCATGGAATAGACTCGTTTCATGGGGCGTCTCGATTCAATCGGTATCTTTATAGAAACCCACTGGCCTGGTTGATACTGAATCTCTCGTTCGGGCTGTAGGTACAATTCAAATACGTGCTCAGTCAGCGGCTGAATTAAGCAAACTGTGGCTGATATATTCACGCTACCGTCCCCATCGTGGCTTATACGTCAACTGACTCTTAATGCCATGCTCAAAGTACGTCCACCAGAAAATTAAATGTCGATTCATGGTTGATTCTCTCCGCGAAAAGACCCTTGGAGGCAAAACGAGAACTGAGATGTGTGCCGACAGAGACATTTCACGACCTAAAGGCAGAATGAGAATAAACCTATCAAAAAGATGCATGTTTTAAATATACAACTTTAATGACCTATTTCTAATTTTATATTTAAGTATATCTTTTTAATATCCTTTTCGTTAGTGATCGAGGGTGTTGAGTTTAGGCCATGTTGCCCGAGTGACACGGCGTCATTCAGGGCCCTACGCGCCTATCATGAAGACAGGAGACGCAAAAATGAGTATACGACTCGGAGACACAGCACCAGATTTCACAGCAGACACCACGTCTGGGACCATTAATTTCTACGAATATCTCGGTGATAGTTGGGGGATTTTGTTCAGTCACCCAAGAGACTACACACCCGTTTGCACAACCGAACTCGGTGCGGTTGCGGGACTCAAAGATGAATTCGATGCCCGAAACGTCAAAGTGGTCGGGTTAAGCATCGATCCCATTGAAGACCACAACGGATGGAAAAGCGATATTGAGGACGTCACGGGAAACGCACTCAACTTCCCGCTCATCGCTGACCCAAATCGTGAAGTCGCACTGACTTATGACATGCTTCATCCGAATGCCGACACGACCGGCACAGTACGCAGCGTTTTCATTATCGGCCCTGATAAAAAGGTAAAGCTCACCTTGACCTATCCTGCCTCAACCGGTCGGAACTTTAATGAAATCTTGAGAGTCGTCGATAGCTTGCAGAGGACGAGCTTAAACAAGGTTGCGACACCTGCCAATTGGGTGCCGGGTGATGACGTGATCATTGTACCGTCGCTCTCAGATGAAGCTGCCACCGAATTGTTTACGGAATTCGAAACGATAAAACCTTATTTACGCACGGTGCCTGACCCTGTTTAAAGGGTTCTCCAGTAACAGACGATTGAGGCTCATCAGACTGAATGGTCTGCTTCCAAACGCTGGCTCGGTTACGCCGCGATACGATTCGAGCCGATGGCCGTTCGCGCCTCGCCCGAATTCTTTTGGCCCGAGCGTTCCGCTCAGTTTCTGCTGGTCGGTCGACGACCGACAGTGAGGGTCCGTCGTGGACGAAGGACCAGACGCGCCGGTCATGCACGGGAGAGTGGGTGAGAAATGAATGCACCAAAGCCGCTTGGACCCAAACATGCTTCAGCAGCACGCTTAATCAGTTGAAGTGTCTAACGCGGCAGCAAGCCAACCAGGCACATGCGTGCTTTCGGCTCGCCAATCCAGCAGCCCATACACGAACATGAAGACCCGCAGCTCGACAGTCTGTGCGTCGCGACATCAAGCGCTGTTTAGGTCGTAGCCAATTTCGTTTTGGAGATACCAGATGATGTACAAGACTTGGAGATTGCATCCACTACAGAAGTAGTCAGGGTCTGTCTCAAGAGCCGCTCGCCCATCTATCCAGTGATGCAGCAGTTTTCTCTCCGCGGCATCGTACAGATGCTGTTGGACAAAACTAATGAGCGTCAACGCCTCTGTGAGATAAGCTGTATCCCCTGTATTTTGATGCATCAGCATCAACCCGATCGTCAGATAGTTCTGGGCCGACAGGGTTCCGTATTCATCGGTCATTGCGCCTTGATATTCCTGGCTGTAGGGACTTTGGTAATAGCCCGTTTCCTTCCTGAGCGGCTGAATTCCGTTGAAGGTCGCTTTTGCTCTCTCCAGAAAACGAGCTTGACCTGTCAGCTGATATACACGGTTGAGCGCGATCAACATGGTTCCGTTTGGGTAGAGAAACAGCCGTTCGGTGCCAGGGCGGAACACGTAGCGGCTGCCCTCGTCATCCCAAGCCTGCTCATGTATGACGTCGAGAATTTCAACGGCCCGCTCGATTCGTTTTGTTCGTTGAGGGGTTTGCAGGCGAAGGGCATACTGAGTGTAAATCACGACGAGGCCCGCAGTGATTGACGTGGGACCGTATAGGTCGGCAGCAAAATCGCCTAGACTCGCGTCAACGTAGTTGCCAAATCCAATCACAACAGGATCCATTACGTTGTCGATCAGCACGTCCAACGCCTGCACAGCTTCCTCGTCCTCGAATAGACCCGCATATTCAAGCAAACCTTGGGACGCCATGAACACTTCTTCGAGATTCTCCAGTGCCCAGCCGAGGTCAGCCCCGGCCTGCTTAACAACCGATAAATTATAGCTACGGGTCTCGGTCGCATAGGCAAGGGCCTGGTCCCCACCATCAGTCGCCGCGACATTAGCGAAATACATGGCTCCAAAAGCAGCACCGTCACCAAAGTCTTCCGTCCATTCGCCCCCGCTGTAGCCCCAAGTTGCGACATCAGCGATGAGAGTGTCGTAATATCTCTGCAATTGTGATTGTGCTTTGGGGCTATCGTCAGACTGACAGCTAGAAAGCCAGAGCTGAATCATCAGGACCGACGCAATGATGCTCCATCGTTTCAGCCGGTCCGATGTCTGCTTCCATTTGCAACTGCTGCATAAACGCATTCAACCCTCCAATTTCAAAAACGGAGCGAGACCGTACCCAATCTCGACACCCATTGCTCGACTCGGAACCTAACACCGCCTTAAAGCCATCAAACATAGGAATGACCCTGTTTTTTTGGCAAGCATTTTTCTGCTGGCAACACCATACCGGAACCGATCCAAGCCATTTCGCCATGGCTGCTTCACACTCACTCCAATTCCATTGAATCGCATGCGACTTAAGTGTCATTCAAACCATGAAAGACCCCTGTCGAGTCTTCTAAGACAACAAAATTAGGGCAGAGGCCGCTTCGCTCCTTGACCTAAATTCAACGGACGATGATTGTAACCCCAGTGGATGCCTTTACAATCAGAGGAATTCCAATAAACATTGAATCAATGAACTCGCTCCATCGAACTTTGGCGGGCATAAAAAAGAAAGGGCAATCAGCATGAGTCGACTGCAGGGAAAAGTTGCATTGATTACGGGCGCGGCCGGTGGGATCGGCCGACAGACCGCGATTCAATTCGCGAAAGAGGGTGCTCAAATTGTCATCACCGACGTGAATGATCATGGGGGGCAGGAAACACTGGACATGGTCAAGCTCCATTCATCGGATGCTGTTTACATGACGGCTGATGTTGCTCAGGCCAGCCATTGCAAAGCAATGGTTGCACGTGCAGAAGCAGAATTTGGCGGCTTGGATATCCTGTTTAACAACGCAGGCATCATGCACGGAGATGATGGAAACGCCATGCAGACGTCAGAGGAAATTTGGGATCTGACAATGAACATCAATCTAAAGGGCGTTTACTTGGGTTGCAAGTATGGCATCCCAGCCATGCAGCGTCGGGGCGGAGGCTCCATCATCAATACGGCTTCGTTCGTCGCGATCTTGGGCGCAGCAACGCCTCAACTGGCGTACACAGCGAGCAAGGGTGGCGTCCTGGCTATGACACGGGAGCTTGCTGTGATCCACGCGCGCGAAAATATTCGATGCAATGCCCTGTGCCCAGGCCCGTTACACACAAAACTCTTGATGGACTTTTTGGATACGGATGCAAAAAAACAGAGGCGTCTTGTTCACATCCCAATGGGCCGTTTTGGTCTTGCGGAAGAAATGGCCAAAGCGGCTCTTTTTCTGGCCAGCGATGATTCAAGCTATGTCACCGGGACCGACTTCCTCGTTGACGGTGGAATTACAGCTGCTTACGTCACACCGGAATAGGTCAAAGCCGAGACCACTCTCGATGGAGGGAACGAAGCATGAGACGATGGAACGGCTGGGGCGATGATGGAACCCATTATCCCATGCCTGAGGGTGGACTGGATTTTTTGACAGCCCGCTTGGGTGAAGGGCGCGTCTTGCCGGACGCCTCACTGGCCGACGTCATTGATACCGTCCCACCCAGCCGATTGCCCGAAAACGCCTTGATCGATCGGAGTGCAGAGGCGCGAATCAGGCATTCTCGTGGTCAAAGTTTACCTGACTGGATGGCCATGCGCAGTGGCCAGTTTCGAATATTTACCGACGGGGTTGCATTTCCTGAGTCCAAAGAACAGATCAGAACACTTCTAAAACTCGGTGCCGAACAGGGCTGGATCATGATTCCCTATGGCGGCGGAACATCGGTGGCGGGTCATGTGACGCCAGATCATCAGGACAAACCCATTCTGACAGTCTCTTTGGCGAGAATGAATGAACTGGTCGAGATCGACAGAGTAAGCCAAATTGCGACATTCGGTCCCGGGGCGAGTGGCCCCCAGGTAGAGTCACAACTAAACGCCTACGGATTCGTCCTCGGCCACTATCCCCAATCCTTTGAGCTCTCGACCATTGGAGGCTGGGTCGCGACACGCTCCAGTGGCCAGCAGTCCTGGCGGTATGGGCGAATCGAACAACTCTTTGCGGGCTGCACGCTGGAGACCTTTAATGGTCCCTTGGAGATCCCGACCTTCCCGGCCTCGTCGGCGGGTCCTGATCTGCGGGAAATGGTGCTTGGTTCAGAGGGTCGTTTTGGCATTATCAGCGAGGTGAAGGTTCGCATCACTCCGAAGGCCTCCGCGGAACATTTCCACGTTGCTTTTGGACCTGACTGGAACACGTCCATTGCGCTTGCCAGAGCCGCCGCCCAGCGCAGAATTCCGCTATCGATGCTTAGACTCTCAAACGAGACAGAAACAGAGACGCAATTACAGCTGGCGGGCCAGCCGAAGAAAATCGCCTGGTTGGAAAAGTATCTCAGACTTCGGGGCATACACACATCGAAGTCGATGATTACATTCGGCATTACGGGGAGCCGACAACAATGCGCCAATGCCTTGAAGCAAATAAAAGCCCTGTTTGCAGAATTCGGTGTCATCCACATGGGCAAGGGACTGGGAAAGATATGGGAGCACAGTCGGTTTCGGTCTCCATATTTGAGGCACACGCTTTGGGATGTAGGCTATGCCGTCGATACCCTTGAGACCGCAGTTGATTGGGCTCGTTTGCCTGAGGCAGTCAACGAGATTGAAAATGCGCTACGCGAGGCTGTCCCCGAACTGCCAATCCATGTCTTTACCCATATGTCTCATATCTATCCGCAGGGAGCCTCCATTTATACCTCCTATATCTTCCCCAATGGCGCGACCTATGCCGAATCGATTCAAAACTGGAAAAAGTTAAAAAAAGCGGCGTCGATGGCGGTTGTCCGCAGTGGCGGCACCATAAGCCATCAGCACGGCATCGGGCGCGATCATGCCCCGTACCTCAAATCCGAAAAAGGTGACCTCGGGATGAATGCCTTGTGCGCGCTTCAGACTCACTTCGATCCAAACTCGACATTGAACCCAGGTGTGCTCCTCTCTCGCGGGAACGACACGACCTAAAAATTACCTCGGCGGTGTTTGGCATCGATTGCTGAAAGCAGTTTGCCACCACCCGGTCTAGCCGTTGCCGACAGGTACAGAGCTCTCATAGACCGATTCATGGCAATCATTTCGAACGCGTGTCAATAAGATCTATTCATGGCACATCGAGCACCCTATACTGCGCAAGCGACGCTAAAGTGGCTGGATATGAACCATGGACTCAGAACGCTGCCATGCTCGATACAGGCAGAAACAGGAGCCGAGGGTAACGGCTTTGCCTTGCCGGTATCTTTAACGTCGTACGGACTATGTTATCCAATTCTAGGTGAGTCTTAAAACCGGGCCAATCGCCCATAAAAAGAAAACACCGATGTTGAAAAGGCATCGATAGGAGACACAATGAAGAAGCTTTCTGTTTTAGTCGCCATGCTCATGGTGGTTGGTTGTGGAAAGAAGGAAGAAGCCCCTGCAAAGACAGCTGCCAAGCCGACCGCGAAAGCCAAAACACCGCCTAAGGCACCCGCAAAAAAAGCAGCACCAAAAATCGTTGTTGATGACGGCACGACGGCGACCATCAATCTGACGGGCAACGACCAGATGCGTTTCAATACCCAGAAAGTGACGGTAAAAGCGGGTCGTAAGATCAAATTGAACCTGAAGCACGTGGGTAAGTTGCCAATCACAGCGATGGGTCATAACTTCGTGCTCTTGAAGCCCGGAACTGACCTTGCTGCCTTCAACGCGAAGGCCATCAACGCAAAGGCCACCAACTACATCCCAGCGAGCGAAGCAGACAAGATCATTGCAAACACAACGTTAATCGGCGGCGGTGGTTCCACCAGCATTGAGTTCGACGCACCAGCTAAGGGCAAGTACACCTTTATCTGTTCATACCCCGGACACTATGCGCTCATGAAGGGCCAACTCATCGTCGAGTAATCGGTACGAGATTTCAGCACAGCCACTTCTATTGGGCTGTGCTGGCCCGAAACACCCTCGGGTTCCACGCAGTGATGCAACCGGTGAAAGCGGACGTTGCGACTGTGAGCGGTGAGGCGAGGTAGAGTCGACCTGGACCTGACCGACCCTGAAAATTGCGATTGATGGCGGAGACGGTCACTTGGTCGCGCGTCAATGACACACCGGGCCCTGCGCCGATACAGGCACCACAGCCCGGATCAATAATGCGCACGCCAACACGGCCAAACAAACCATGCCAGCCCTGGGCGATCGCGTGACTCTTGACGTGACCGCTTCCGTATTGAATATAGAACTCGACACCGTCTTTGACCCGCAAGCCCGCGTTTTCGGCCGCTTCGCAGACCTGGGCGTAATAGGCGATGTCATCAATTTTTCCGGCGGTACAGGAACCACCGTAGGCAATATCAATGGACACATCACCGATTGCAGAGACCAGTGCGCCATTGGTTGGGTCGCTCGGAATCCCCTTGTCCGGATCCCCTGGGTGAGCGACCATCGGCTTAATCTTTGAAAGATCGATGACAAATTTGCCCCCGTCATATCGGGCACCGGCATCGGGTTTGACCATGTGCCGCCTGATGAATTCGTCGGTCTGTTCAGGGCGCCGGTCTTTCATCCATTGAATGGTTGTCTCATCGGCCTCACAGATTCCAGTGCGTGCACTGCATTCTGTCGCCATGTTGCAGAGAGTAGCCCGTTCATCCATCGATAAACTCTTTAAACCCGGGCCACCGAACTCCATAGACCGATTCAGGGTTAATTCCTGTCTTGCATGGTCGGCCAAAATGAACAGGATAACATCCTTCGCAGTACAACCTGGGTCCAATTCGCCGATCAACTCGAATCGAATGCTTTCGGGAACCTTAACGAAGGTGAAACCATGATAGACTAAACTCGAATATTCCGTTGAGCCAACGCCATAGGTGAGCGCGTTCGATGCGCCCCCCATACACGTGTGGGAGTCAGTCGCCTGTATAAAATCGCCCACATTGATAAACTCTTCGCGAGCAACTTGGTGGCAGATGCCTGGCGAGATAGAATCAACAGCTGAGTAGTCGCGAACCCCCGTGTGCTTTTGAAAGGCGACCTGCAGATCACGCAAAGTCTGTACCTTGTCCATGAATGGCAAAAACTTGGGATTGTGATGCGCATAGAGCAAATGGTCTTCGAATACCGCAAAACGATCGGGTTTCGGCAGAGCATAATCTGCGCCGTACGCTTCGCTCAAAAAGGTGTGAACCTGGGCGGTCGTGAACTCGTGCGAATACCCACCATGAACTCGGGCGATGACAGGGTCATCAGGCTTTACACAGGTGCCATCAACCTGACCAACAAGGTTTCGTGCGATGATTTTTTCGGCCATCGTCATCGGGCGAATCTCATCGGATAACGCGGGCACTTTAATCTCGCCAGCATTCAACTTCTCGGCGAAAGCGAACAGTCCCCCACTCTCGAGAATCAGTCGGGTCACCGGGTCATAACGGCCTGTAAATTCTGACAAATCGATGGTTCCACCCGCTTGTAACCGAGCCAACATCTCATGGTCGCCCATCAATTGACCTAGATTGATGTTGTTACGCTCATGGATGGGCGCAAACGAGGCCGCGATCACGAGCCGAATTCCAGACCAGCGCTCACATTGGGCAGCAGTTTCTCGAGACGAACCGGTCCCTTTTCGCTGCCCGGAGACAATCACTTCAAAATTGCCTTGCTTTAAAGCGTTCGTCTTAAAAACCCTCTCGCCCCGATGCATGAGACCTGCATAGGCGTTTTTTGCGATCTCGCTTGGGTCATGATCAAAGCAAACCCAAGCGGGCGTCATGGCATCGGTGTTGATGTCATCGAGCAGGTCATCGACCGCTAAATCCGCCATCTGTAGGTCGACTCCCTCGTAGAGTTGCTTCCGAATGAGGTCTAAATCCTTCGTTAGGAAAAGCACCCGTTTGCCTGGCGTGAGTCGAATCTGGTTGGGCGGCCATTTTGTCAAAAGTCAGTCCTTCGAAGCGGTCTTTATCTAAGGGCGTTGATGCCATGAAAGGAAAGTCCGCGTCCCCCTCAAAGTTTCAACTGTATACGTCAGTTTGATAGAAAAATAAAGGCTCAGGGGTGACCCGGAGCCACTTGAGCGGCCCTCAGCCTTCATTTCACGTTGGTCTTTCAAGAGCGATAAATTGTTTTAGCCGAAAGCGGCATATCGAAACATCATTGCCCATCGTGACCAGGGGGATACCGTCGATAAAAATCAAACGCTGTTTTCATGCAAGGCATGAGTGGTAGACAGAATTCGGCTATAAATGAAGCGAATCAACCAACTCTGGACCGTGTATCGTGAAATGGGGCGCACTATTGGTCATGGCCATCCTCGCATGTATTCTGGCCTTCGGAGATTCGGTGCAGTCGCCCGCACCGGGCGATTCTGCCGCGACATCAGGCGATACTTTGAAAATTGAACTCGGTCCCTATCCGACGGCCTTAAACCTGAGAGCGATGATCATCAGCGGCCGACTTACACCCACAAAGGTCGTCGCCCTTTCGAAGTCAAGAGTCGACGAGGTACGACGGTCCAATACGGACTACGGTGCCCTCATCGGGTGGGTTACGGACATCGATAGCCAGCTTCGGCATCTGAAGACCGTCGTCCCGCAGACCGCACCACTTTATGGTGTTCCCGTGGTTGTCAAAGACAATATTGCGATTCGCGGTGAGCCAACCACCGCGGGCAGTTTGGCATTAAGGACCAACATCGCGACGCATGATGCGCCTGTTGTCGCGGCCCTGCGTAAGGCTGGTGCGTTGATTATCGCACGAACCAATCTCAGCGAATGGGCCAATTTTAGGGACAATCGATCGACCAGTGGTTGGAGCAGTGTCGGAGGCCAGACAGGCAACGCGTATGACCCGAGTCGAACGCCATGTGGCTCCAGTTCGGGTTCTGCGGTTGCCGTCGCACTCGGCTATTCTCCTGTCGCCTTAGGGACTGAAACAGATGGCTCAATCATTTGCCCCGCTGCCATGAACGGGCTCGTCGGCATTAAGCCAACCCGCCAATTAATTTCCCAGGCGGGTGTTGTCCCACTCGCCAAAAGCCAGGATGTTGTAGGCCCCATGGCGCGGACCGTGAAAGATGCAGCATTGCTCTTGTCCGTCATGCTCAAAGACGAGCATGTGCATCGCGCTGCTGCCATTAGCCAAGCTGCAACAAAGCCAACTCAGTTAGGCCAACTCCGACTCGGTATCATCCAAAATTTGGGTCACACCAATAGGGTCGTTAATGCCGCGTTCAGCGACCTTCAAGACAAATTAATTAAAGAAGGTGTACAGCTCATACCCGTGACTTTCCCTGGCCTGCCGCAGTTGAGTAAAGCGGAAATTCAAACCCTCTACTTTGAATTTCAGCGGGACCTGAATGCCTATTTGAAGGCCCATAGAAATCGACTCCCAATCGACTCGTTGGCGGCCTTAATCGAATACAATCAAGTCCATGCGGACAGGGTCATGCCTCATTTTGGCCAGTATCGTTTCATTCAAGCGACCCGCATCGCGACGATGAGTGAAAACAGCTACCAAGTTGCTCGACAACTTGCCCATAAACTTGCCGGTCCAGACGGTTTAGACCGTCTCCTGAAAACACACCAACTCGACGCATTGCTCGCACCGAGCAATGGCCCTGCTTGGACCATCGACTATGCCCATGGAGACCGATATGAAGTGGGGTCATCGTCCCCATCGGCGGTCTCAGGCTATCCAGCGATGACCATCCCCATGACCCAGTTCGAAGGCCTGCCCATCGGCGTCAGTATCATGGGCCCTCAATTCGGCGATGCAGCACTCATTAGTCTTGGTGCAGCCATCGAAGCGGTCACGGGTGGTTTTGTTCCTCCCAAGCTCCGGCAGGCGTCGCCCCAGAGCCCCCGGTTTCGCCAAGGCGCACCCTGAATTCGGCAAAGGGTCTTAATCGCGGCCGTAGCTTAGAGATTGATCGAAGAAGGGGTCATCGAAGACCATGTCGGCTGGCAACGGGCCACCTGCCTGTTGGCCGACACCGACGAGACCGATGGGATGGAAGCCGCCGTTCAAGTACCATCCATTGGCGAACCTCAAATTAGGGCGGCCGTTGGCCGGGTCAGGAATGCCAACGGCCAGCAAATAGCGCCCCTCGGGCAAGTTGACGTCGAAGCGTTCATCGATCCGATGGAGCGGTGCTGGTAATCCCCACTCGAGCACTGTATCCGCCCACCTATTCTCGACGATGTTCTGCGACCAGTGATTGACTGGAATCCAATCGGGGGTCGTCCACTCTTCCCCACCGAGCCATGTACGAATGTCTGCTCCTTGATACTGGGCTTGCCAAACTGGCTGTCGGGACTGTTCATCGAGCAAATACACTGTCACTGGCCATCGGTAATAAAATGGCGCAACCCCTTCATTTCGGATGGTGAGAGCAACACGAAGCGAACCGTTTGTCACCCGCGGAGAAAACTCAACGCCCTCCATGACATATCGATAGCCCATGGCCTTATGAACCTCTTCTGCACCTGCCTGTGCCAAGGGGTCGTTTGCATCATAGGCATGGATCCACCTGAGCTGGGTGCAATGCAACCATCGAATTGAATTGATGATGAACGCTCGATGAATCGGATCACGCACGCTATCTGTTGGGTTTGTACCAGGTTGCTGCTCCCAATTACCCCAATCGTATGCGGTCTCTCCCCCGATATAGTTTCGTTTCCATCTGTCATCCCGCTCATTCATGGTGTGCACCTGCTGCCCATGGGGCCACATTTGGTCATAGTGACTAAACGAATCCCAATACTCTCCGAAATCATGACCTTCGAACTCACGCCACGCATGCCGCACTGAGATATGTTTGTTTGGAAATGCTGCCGCAAAGGCCTCTCCGGCCAACGCCTGCATGAAGGGTTCGGGCGCAGGGCTATGGTGCTCTCCCCACTTCCCGAAAATGCCCAACTCGATAAACGCGACCCGGGGGTCATCATTCCAAACCTCGCCGAGCCGGCCGATTAGACGCCTCAAACGTCTTTGAAATTGTTCGCTTGTGTAATCATCTGTAACCATATCCGACGGCCAATATTTCTGATCGTTTCGCGACCAATGCAGATACACTCTCGGAATCACTTTGACGTTTCTCTCCGCAACGCCCGCAAACTTTTGCTCTGTTACCCAGCGGATCCTATCGATCCCATCCGCCTCGCGGTCTTCGAGTTCATTCCACCGAATATACACATGATTCAGGTTGGCCCATTCGTGTGGGTTGACACCATTTGTTGTCAGCCCTTTCATTGGATTGCGAAGGGCTCTCGCATAGGGTGCAGGTGCAACGCGCACAAGTTGGTCCACACAGAGACCTGCCTCGCAATGCAGGCCTGCACAGTCACGGTCCTGAATACAGGCTTCACCGTCAAAGCATGATTGACAATCGGGACCACCACAATCGGTCCCTGTTTCCTCCCCATTTCTTTGCTGGTCATCACACGCGTGGATTACGCCCGGCTGTTCAGTGCAATCCGCCGCACACACAACACAAGCCTGCTGCCCACTCAAGCACTCTTCGGTCACCGTATTGCCGTCGTCACAGCCCTCACCATCGTCTACAGTGCCGTCGCCACAAACATCCGTCTCGCCGGGTTGCTCCGTGCAGTCCGCCGCACACACCGTGCACGCAGCCTCACCGTAGGCACACTCTTCGGTCACCGTATTGCCGTCGTCACAGCCCTCACCGTCGTCCACAGTGCCGTCGCCACAAACATCCGTCTCGCCAGATTGCTCCGTGCAGTCGGCCGCACACACCGTGCACGCAGCCTCACCGTAGGCACACTCTTCGGTCACCGTGTTGCCGTCGTCACAGCCCTCACCATCGTCCACAATGCCGTCGCCACAAACGCCACGTTCGGGAACTTGAGCATCAACACCATTATCGGCAAAAGGAACGGAGGCGTCTGCTATCCTTGAGTCAATGTGCTGGTCCACAATTTGATGGTCCAACTGAATAGACCCATCGGAACTCGACGTTTCTTCAGCTGCTTCACACGCAAACAAAAAGAAGAGTAGGTAGACTAAAGACTGTTTTCTAAACACAGGTATCTCCCATTAAGTCCAAGGCAACAGCATGAACAAGGTTACCACGAAGCCCCAACAGGACACCCTGAAAAACCAGCGAGCCCAAGCCCAACAATAAAAAGTTGTAGCTCCATCCGCCTATGGGGGGCTCCAGCCTCTGGATCGCTCGCCTTCCTCAGTTCATCCTACGGTTCACAAAGGTCACCCACCTGGTCATCATTTCTGTCTATCTGGTTCGGATTCGGAAGGTGTGGACAATTGTCCTCGTCATTGGCATGGCCATCGTTATCGAGATCCGGATCGCATGCATCCCCAAGACCATCAAAGTCAGTATCAAGTTGGTCTGCATTCTCAACTTGAGGGCAGTTATCAGGCTCAACATCTGTCGCACAGGCTGTGACTCGAACTCCTCGGATTCGGTGCACGTTGCGTTCCGAATCCGTCCAGGCTTGGAACAAGTTGCGCGTGGTCTCCGGTAACAAATAGGCATCAGGAGGCAGTGATTCATCCAAGACAATGACCCCATCAAGAGCAATCTGAATTCGGCCTGAACGGATGTCAATCAACGCGCGATACCAGCGGTTATTCTCAATATTAGGCACATCGACCCAAGCGAGGAGTTCACCCGTCATTGGTGCTCGAACGGAAATAAAATCTCGATTCGTGTTCGGGTCAATATCGATATTTCGATATGTATCGAACTTAAAAGTAAGGCCAACCGGTGCTGTATCCATCTCAACTTGCGGCAGAGGAAATCGGGCGCAGTCAACGTCGGCAACAGAATCTAGAAGCGTGTAAGAAAATCCATCACCGCCGAGATTTCTCCAACCTGCAAAAAAATCGAACTCGATCATGAGATGGCCGGGGTTCACGGTAGATCTCACTCCTTGCTCACAAACCGCACCGGCCTGTCCCAGGTCATTCGTGGTCAGAGTCCAATGCTCGTCCCCCCGCGTCGCGTCTCCCAAAACAGTGACATCCGTGGTCATAAACTGCGACTGCGGTCGACATGATTGTCGTTCAAATGCGCCGATGTCTGGTGCAAACCATTGCGGTCGCACGAGACCAGCAGCATCGCTGGGTGGAGCCGAGAGCAATTCCGCGGCATTGACCAACTCGGCAGCGCGACCGCTTAACTGAAAGTCTAACTCCAAAGCTTGGAGGACATCATCGATCTGGACTGGAGACGCCGGCCCAACTCGACTATCTGGGTCCGGACGCAATTGGGAAATGTCGGACACATTTACGAAGGTGTCTTGTAATCGAGGGGCATCGTCGAATGCAACAAAGCGATTTTGCTCGCCATCACCAAACTGGCTCAAGCCAACAACGAAATTATTCTGCGTCCTAATGTTATTTGCCTCACCGTTATTCTTAATGCCGTAGTCATTATTGTCACGAGACCAAACCAAGTTATTCTGGATGAGAAGGTCGTCAACCGTATTCACCGTCAGCCCGGTATAGTTCCCAGTGCCTGGGTAAGCACCATTCATAAAGACAGTATTATTGACCAACTCACCGCGATTGGTCTTGTGATAAACTACGCCGCCAAACCCATTATTGAAGGCAACATTGTTCTCAAAGCGCATCCGCCCGTGCAAATACGTGTCCCGATTTCGGGTCACATAGAGTCCTTGGCCGTCGATAATCCCACCGGTGTAATGATCGCAATTGCCGTAAACATCATCATCGCGCCCTTCCCAATTTCCGACGGGCCCGCCTTGCCCACTACAGAACTCCATAAAATTCCAATTGTTGTAGACCGTGTTCCCTGAATACAGAATCTTGACAACATCTTGTTCATCGATATGGCGTGCCGTCGCGATGACAATCCCACTCTCAGCACTTGTGGACCACCAGGTGGCATTTGAAACAACATTATTTTCGACCAGAATGTAATCTGACCCGTTGAAACGGATGCCCGAGTTGGGCGTGTGATGAATGTCACAATTACGGATCACGATGTGGTGTACTGGTCCCCATGTAAAAATGCCGCGCCCATTATAGTAAGCCTCTTTACTCCACCGATGGGCGTGGGCCCAATCATGCAAAATGCCTCGATTGGGCCCCTCTATCTCTAAGCCATCGATCACGATGTGGCTCGCATGAGCTCCGAGCTGTATCCCCCCCGCACCATCGAAGCGCAGAACAGGCTTTTGACCATTTCCATCTGGGTACGCAGCGATGGTAGTCCAGCGGTCCGCGTCACCGGCCTGCGTGACCCGGGCCAATACTCCGTTATTGATTCGGACATTGCCATCAGGCCCATGCTCATCCACATAGCCATGATTTGTATATATGCCATCAAACAGGAATACCGTATCCCCCGGATTCATCTGCGCCAAAGCGTGAGAGAGACTCGCAAAAGGGGCACCCTCAGTGCCCGCTGCAGCGTCATCGCCGTCTGGTCCAACGTAGTAAACGGCACCTGGGGAAGGTCCATACTCAACGATGTCGACACGTGCAACGCCACTGGCTTCATCAACCCTGAGGTCCGGGGCTGGGACAATTTTAAGGCGGAGAAATTCACTTGCCTCAACGACCGGCGTGGCAAGCGGCATCACGACGATATCAACACTGGTTTCTCCCGCCGGAACAATCAGACTTGAGTCGACCAAAACGCCTGCAACCGAGATGACATAGTCAATCCCCTGCGTTGCGCTCCCGGTGACCTGAAAAAAAATGGTTCGGTCCATCGGAAAGGGCTCGGACAGAGAAAGCCTCATGGTAGCGGACTCAGTCCCGCCTTCATGAGCGATACCATCGAGGACGGTGAGCCATGAAACGGGATTCGGGATCGGCTCGCAAAACGGAGTGCATCGGTCGTTCCCATCACACGCCTCGCCCTCGATGGGTTGAACGACACCATCACCACAGTAGCGTGTCGCACCACGGGTAAGTACGCAATCTTGATTGCACACAAGGCACTCTAGAGCCCCATACGAACACAAGTCCGTATTCCGCACGCCTTCATCGCATTGCTCATCTGGGCCCAAAATACCGTCACCGCAAACATGAATACGGTCGCAGCCACGCCCATTCGCGTTGAGACGCCAACCTTGATTGCACCCGCAGCTAAAGCCACCTGCATTGTTGGTACAGACCTGCCCACACCCGCCGTTGTCGACGGCGCACTCGTCTCGATCATCACAGGTCAACCCGTCCGCATTCAGTTCGTATCCTGCGTTGCACCCGCAGCTAAAGCCGCCTGCATTGTTGGTACAGACCTGCCCACACCCGCCGTTGTCGACGGCGCACTCGTCTCGATCATCACAGGTCAATCCGTCCGCATTCAGTTCGTATCCTGCGTTGCACCCGCAGCTAAAGCCGCCGGCGTTGTTGTTGCAGACCTGCGTACACCCGCCATTGTCGACGGCGCACTCGTCTATATCGATGCAGTCTCGGCCATCGCCCCGGAATCCACCACGACACACGCAATCGACAGAGCCGTTCATAAAATTGCAAACCGCATCCTCATGACAATGACTTGTATTCGCTTGGCATGGGTCGACGGCCCCACTGTCAACGGCCCCACTGTCGACGGCCCCACTGTCGACGGCCCCACTGTCGACGGCACCACTGTCGACGGCACCACTGTCAACGGCAGCACTGTCGACGACATGAC
>JAYZEG010000081.1:0-17146 GCA_036337435.1 Myxococcota bacterium | reverse complement strand
GTTTTGACGTTTGCTGGTGACACGTATGTTGGCTTTGAAGCCGGTACCTTGAGTGATTCCGAGTTAGCGTTCGCCCAAGAAAACATCGGTATATTGTCGGGTCTCTATGGGCTACTGAGGCCTTTGGACTCGATTCAACCTTACCGACTCGAGATGGGCACTAAGCTGCACACGGACGCAGGTCAAGGGCTGTACCGTTTTTGGGGTGAAACCATCGCCCAAGAGATTCGCCATCGCTTAGACGGACATGAGTCTCAGGTTGTAATCAACCTCGCATCAAAAGAGTACTTCAGCGCGGTACCCGTGCGGGCACTCGGTTGTCGGGTCATTACGCCGGTCTTCAAAGAAGTGCGGGACGGAAAGGCTAAGGTGATCAGCTTTCTCGCGAAACGGGCACGCGGAAGTATGGCGCGCTACATCGTACAGAACCGAATTACCAAGCCCGAGGCGCTAAAAGAGTTCAGCACTGATGGTTATCGCTTCGAATCTCAGCTGTCGGATTCTGATGAATGGGTCTACGTCAGGGCCTCCTAAACAAGAACAAGGACTGCTAAGGTCGACGCACCGGCCGCCATTGCCGCCGCTGTCAGTGCGAGAGGCAGCTGCGTCCCAACATGGTCCATCAGATCGCAGCCGGTAAACATACTTGACAAGATGGTCGTGTCTGAAATCGGGGAGCATTGGTCGCCGAAGACAGCCCCACCAAGTACGGCGCCAAAACAGATCTGAACATAGGTGATATCGGTGCTGAGTGCGTAGGCCAAGGGCAGTGCAACGGGAAAAACAACGGCATAGGTACCCCAGGACGAACCGCAGGCGAAAGCAATGACCATGCAGACCGCTGTCAAGAAAGCCGGCAGCACCACGAGTGGGATGAACCCATCCATGAGTGAAACCAAATATTGGGCTGTCTGTAACTCTTTAGTGACAGCGGCCAAAGTCACTGCAAGTCCTAACATAATGGCCCCGATGGTCATGCTTTTGCAGCCTGAGATGAAACCATCGAGGACTGAATTAAGCGACATGCCGCGTAATTTGGCCACCACCATTGAAGACAGAACGCAGGCCACGAAAGCTTCATCGATATAGGTTTTGTCAAATAGGAGCACTGGACCGATTGCGAGAGAAAGTAAGACCCCTATCGGAATGAAGAAATCCAGCAAGGATGGCTGATACCCTGGTGCCCTTTGATCGGTTTGTGCAGGAGGTAGAAGCGGTCTCGCGGTTGCCCCATCCAGCTCACCTGTCTCGAGGGCTCTGACCCGCGCCGCGTTCATTCGCTTGCCCAGCCATGGCAGTTTATCGAGTGCGAACAGTAAGGTCATTAAGAGCGCAAAGATTCCGTAGAAATTAAAGGCGATGGATGAAAAGAACAGGCTGAATGCATCGGTCTCTGTCTTAAGAAATGGAAGCGTGGCGAGCACTAAGCCTGCGACGTAAGCAGGCCAGGCGTTGAAGGGTAGAACCGTTGCGACGGGAGATGCCGTAGAGTCAACGATATAGGCCAACTCTTCATGGGACACACCGTGCTCATCTGTGACCGGCTTGACCGTGGTGCCTGCCAGGACCGTGCTGATCGTGCCTCCCTGATGGAAAATGACACCAACGAGCCAAGCAAAAAACTTGGCTGATGTGCGGCCCTTTGCCACCAATGAGCCGACGGTTCGAGCAAAGTGCTCCGCACCGCCTGTTTTCTGCCACATGCCAATAAGACCCCCGAGGGACCAGAGGTAGACGACGAGAATTTTGGCATAGGCTGTCGACCCCAGTGCGGGAAGCAGGAATCTCTGCACTACATTGATATCCCCTAAATCTTGGGTCTGGTACGCGCACACAAAGCCGCCGCTCACAACGGCCGCAAAAAGAGCAGGCAACACCCGCCGGGTCAGAAATGCAAGACTGATGGCTACGAGGACAGGGAGGGTTGAAAGCCAGCTTGGATCAATGTCCATGGGATTAACTCCATTTCTCGCGTGTCCATGAAGTGTGCGACAGTCAACGATTCATGCATAGCTTTAATTGTCGAACCGGGCTGAAAATACCGGCCGTTGTGTCTGCGCCGATAAACCTGCACAGGGTAATACTTTTTTTTCGACCGATTGTTGGTCGCGTGGAAAACCAGGCTTTTTCGAAAGTCGAAGAGTAAAATGGCCTGGGCGATGGACAGACCAGCGCACCGTAGCGAGATGAGTTTGTTTCCAATCGGCGACCGAAGAAGGGAATTTCATTTTTCGACTGAGTCTGCTAGACTTCGCCCCGAATAACTCACCGGCCCCCGGTCGTGTTCTGTTGGAGTTCTCTATGAAACTAAAGACGTTAACATTGGTCAGCCTATTTGCTTTATCGACTCTGATTGCGAGTGGATGTGCGAAGGAACTGGGCCCTGTCCCAAACGAGGCCAGCAATGAGAAGGAAAGTGGATGGATCGGTGCAGATTCCTTTGAAGTCAACGCCGAAGTGGAGGGACGTGTTTTAGTTCCCGAGGGTGATGAATGGGAATTGGTCCTTGAGGATTATGCGACTCAGCAGCGACTCATTGACCTCCAGGTAAAGTTTTTTAAGGTTGCGGCTGAAAACCGTGGCTGGCGCCTCAATCAGCTGTCTGAATCCATTCAAGTTCAGTCGATGGTCGAGACCGAGAAGGGGTTGGAGATTCAGTATACGGCTGTGGTCGATATGCTGGGACGACTCAATGGCGATGTGCCGTCCCTGTCTCGACTTCGCAATTCAGAGTTTGAGGCACTGGTCCCTGAGACACCGACAGGATTCGATTCGACAACCATGTCAGCATGCGCGAAGTCAGACGACGGTCACTCGATTAAGTCCTATAACTTCCACTACTATTTTAAGCCGGAGCAAACGGAGTGCAATTTGCCCTTGGTTCGAGCGAAGCTGCGGGTGACAGAAGTATTTGATCGGCCGACGACTTATCCAGAATATGACCAATTGATGCAGCAACTCCCTGAGGGGATCGGCTTTCGTGCAGCCCTCGTTCCCAATTTGGGTGACCGCGACCGGATGAGTCGTTTCAATGCTCATGCGGACATGCTCGAACAGGATTTAGGCTTAACCGGCGTCGAATCGCCGGACGGTTCGTATACTCGTTACCTTTGGCGAAAAGGTGGTGTTGTCATGGTCATCGACCTGTTTGACCCCACACAAGCAGGCTGGAGCCGAAGCGGTTTCGAAGCCATCTTTCGGAACACGCTCAAAGACTACAGTTTCGTGCATTACAATGGGCATTCGTCATACGGCAGTAAACATCTATTGGACGACCCCGATGCCTTCTCCGACACGTATCAGATTATCGTAATGCATTCATGCCAATCCTTCGCCTATTACTCCCGGCAGGTCTTCAGGGCAAAAGCGACTGCGAGCGACCCGCAGGGCTTTGCGATGGCTGACGTCGTCGCCACCGGTAAATCGTCCTACCCATCGGGGGCACCGAGAACACTCAATGTGCTCTTGGATAGTCTGATGTACAGTATGGAAGCTATCAATAACGGAACGCCCGAGAAGGCGGTCGACTGGATAACCATTTCCGAAGGCATTAAGAATTCGACTTGGGGCGATATCCTGTACGGCGTGGCTGGCGTCCGAAGCAATAGTTGGCAGCCATAAGTCGCTGACCGCCTAGGATTGGTTCTCTGGCATAGTGTTGCGTGGCCTGCGTTTGTAGGGGCCAATATCAATGGCTCCGTTTTCATCGAGCCGAATTGATTGTTTGCCACCCTTGGGCGTCTTAAACTCTCGCGTTTGCTCTCCCAGGGTGACGATGACATCGGCGAATAGTTGGGAGCCGATGTTGACCTGTTTAATGGCTAAGGCGGACTCTTTTTCCTCCAAAGAGGCCAGCTTCGTCTGTAAGCCACAGATCCGTTCCCAGATTTCTTTGGTGCCCGCGCTCGCTGCTGATTCGTCTTCGTTTGTGTCTTCTAGGGGGTCTTTCGTCTGCTCCTCAGGATTCAGGTCGGCTGGATTTGGACCAGCGGATCCGTCTTGCACGCTATGGTTGGACACAGCACTTCGGGGATCCTTCTGAAGGGATTCCAGAAGTGCCATTTCTGTTGATAGCCTCGCTGTCAATTTTTCTCGTAGAGGATGGCGTCCTGAAATGAGATGTGTGCTCACTCCCAAGTCAGACCCCAGATAATTGATTTCGAAGCCCTTTAGCGCAACGGCTCGACCACCGATCACCCGATCAGCAAAAACGACGCTCCCACAGGCAAGCTGGCAATTCGATACGCCACGTTCGACTGTCAAGTCGCGGTTTACGAACAATTCCGCTTCATTGAGATATTTTGCGGAACAATGGCCGCCAATCCGCAGGCGACCGTTTTGATTACCATTTACACCGCCGTGAAGCATCGCATCCCCACTACACGTAATGCGGGCGGCTCCGACCGTACCGTGTACCTCTATACTCTTACATTTGATTTCGAAATCGTCTAAGACGCTGCCTCTCACAATGACATGTCCGTTGAAAGCAATGTGACCAATTGACATGTCAACATCTTCGGCAACTTCATAGATATCAAGGACCGTCAAATTTGAGTCTGTCAGCAGTGGGCGTCCATCTCGAGTGGCGTAATACCGATTGTCTTCTGGACTAAAGCGAACGCCTTCCCCAGGCAGAATTTGGACAGGTTGCCCGGGCAAAGCAGGGGTCGGCTTGCCATCGAGGCCTACCCCTGGTGTTCCCATCGTCGGCTTTGTTATTTGAGCTAATGGAGCACCGTTGTTTACTGTGAGGATTCCAGCGATGGCTTTGTAGTCAACCCGTCCATCTTGGTCGTTTTGACTCGCTGTAGCCTGCTGGTTTTCCCCGGTCACGTCGACCAGATATTCGATAGTGCCATCGTCGCCTACAGCAGCCGGAACGCCTTGTGCGATTAGGAATGACTGACCGATTTTCAGGTCTTCTGGGTAGTCGAGCGACATACAAGCGACCTTGATGGTGTCGAATGCAATCCCATGGCTGATCCGGTTGGTTTTTAAAGCTGCGATGACGCCCTCGTAATTGGCGAGAACTGGGGGCTTGGTTTCGACGACCAAATGTACAGTGCTGAGTTGGTGGTCAATCTGCATGGCAAAGCCAGGCCTCGATTCATCGGTGGGAGGGTCTACAGAGTCCCTTATGTCTGGGAAATTAAGCTCAGGATCGTCCAATTCGGCGGTTTGAGTCGCGACATCGAGTGGCTCGGTGAAGTCGGGTAGCTTAGACGTGTCATCGGGCCGTGTTGGTGCGGCCGTGACGGCCCGGCACCGGGGACAACGTACCCGCGTTTTTGACCCGCGATGGGCGAACTTGAGAGTGGCCGAACAGCCATGACACTTAATATACTGCATCGTCACCGTATCCCCTTTGGCTCTGCCGCCGGGTTTGGTACACCAATGGCACCATTGGTTTTAAGATGCCGTCACCCAGGTCAAGGTTTCTCTAAGTGCAATCCGCACAATGGTTTTCAGGTTTTTGGGGCGTTGCCTTTTGACACGGTTCGGCTTGAATACCATTCAGGCAGGGGTTACCCTCACTGGTGTGGTCATAGGCTAAAAGGAGACCTCCTATGGGGTGGATTGGTTTACCTGAAGAAAAGCCAGATACTGCGCTCTCGCGAGTGACGGCACAGTATCGAAAGGAAGGGCGTAATGTACCTGCCGTGATCGCATCAATGAGTCATCGTCCTGATGCACTACGCCGAGTTCTTCAGATGAATTACGCGGTGACATTTGGTGGCTCCACACTGGGCCGCTATCGAGAAGAGCTCATTGCAAGCACGGTTTCTGCATTAAACCAGTGCTATTACTGACTGATTTCTCATGCAGAGTTTCTGCGTGATGTTTGGACCGGGGCAGAGCAAGACTTCCTTAGGTTCGTTCGGGCCATTTACCGAACAAGTAGGGGCACCGGTGGTGACTCGTGTAATGACTGGGCTAGGCGGATTCTTCCGAGCGGCCTTCTCACCGATGCGGACATGGCGATTCTGAATTATGTCGAGCAGTTGACTCGTCGACCTGAGACGGTGAAGCGGGGGCATGTGGATGCCTTAACACGTCATGGCCTGGGAGACGAGGCTGTCACTGACATTGTTTTAGTGACCTCTTGTTTTGCCTTTATGAACCGCTTGGCGGATGGACTCGGTGTCACCTTAGAGGCGAGCCGATACGAGTTTGCCGAGACCGTGTTTGGATCGGAGTCGCTGGCGAAACATCTTGAATGGGGGGCTCAGCGTTCTCCAACCGGTGATCAGTCGAGTTGAGGACAGTCCAGCGGGACGACGCAAACAGCGCCCATACAGCGTCTGCTTGCACATTGACTGTCTGCGCTACATTGAGTGCCCAGAGCGCGCCTGGCAGTACACTGACCAATTTCGTTATCAGGACCAAAGCGGCCCACAGCTCGGCCTCGGTCATTCAAGCAAAGTAAGCCTCTTTGACAGTTTGACTCGGGCGTAATGGCACGCATGCCGATAGCCCAGCAGGGCTCACCGTCGCTGGCTCTTGGCTGGCAGCGGCCCATGTAAATCGGCGACCTGGCACCTCGTCGTGGTACAACATCGGTACAATAGGTGTTGTCCGGACACATATCTGGAAACGCCAGCGGGCAGCCCGGTCCTTCAAATTCCAGTTCACACCGGCCTCGATCTGTTCCGGCTTCAGGCCTGTAAACGCAGTGGTGGTCGATGTGGCAGCTTGGTTCTCCGAGTCGTGCGGGTCCACAGCGGCCGCCCACGGCAGGAATCTCTGGGAGCGGTCTCGTTTCACACTGCCCATCAACATCACCGTCGCCGGTACACGTGGCGAAGACGGGAGCCCCTTCGCACACCGATTCTCTGTTACACGCAGTGCCCACTTGCTGAGGACGACGACACAGACCTTGATCACAAATGAGGTTGGGTTCGCATTCGCATTGTCCAATACACGCGTCGGAGCACGGTTGGCCGAGTCCGGAGCGCGGCGAACAGATTCCACTGCAGGTGCTGGCACCGAGGCAGAGTGTACTGCTACAATGCGTGTCATCTACGCAGGGTTGCCCATCCCCTAGGCGACCATGAACGGTTTCTTTACACGCTGCGTCAAGCTGTCGGCGATTGGCCAATTGGTCCTCAGCAGCACAGTCAAGATTAGCATAAGCGTTGATGCACCGCGTGATCGAGTCTGGTTCAAGTTCAATCAGGCCTGCGGCTAACCCGTATTGGAGCCGAGCGAGCTCGCCGTCTCGAATGCTCAGATAGACCTGCTCCACGCAATCCCCGTCGGCCCAAGCAGCGACTTTCATTACGCCGGTTGCACAGGGACGAATATAACCACAATAGGCTTCGGCCCAGCGTCGGGCTGTTCGTTCCGCATTCGGGTCGTCTGAACCCAAATCTATACCCATGTCGTGGCTCGTGATAGTGCCGAAGTCGCCATCAAGGACTCGGCCATCTTGTCGACGTTCAGCAGCATCTGGTAGGCTCTGGTCGCCGATACGTCCATCTGCGATCGCCTGCGCATCCTCAGCCAGCCTTTGGTCAAGCTCCATATCGAGTTGTAAGTCGGGTGGGAGGCCCACATCTCGAGGCAGTAATTGGTCTAAGCGCGGTGCCAACGCATCGACCGAGTGCTCAAGTGGCGTTGCTTCATCACAGCCGGACAAAGGAACGAGCGTCGCCAAGAAAAACAGAACAGCGAATATGATGTGGTTTGACGTTGTAAGCACCTGGTGACCCTGTAAGTTGACCTGTGAACTAGGGCGTTCTCAGTGGAATACTGACCACGTCTCTGAAATTGGGGAATTCGGCCGGTGTCCAAATGAGATTGGTGTCTCGCTCATAATAAAGGTCCTCGCAGCCATACACCCAAGCACTGATACTGCTTTCTCCAAAATTAGGCCTGGTTCGGTAGAGCCGTCCGAATCGCAGATACTGACTGGACGATGAAATATAGTAGTCGCCGCGCCAGCTGAGTGCGCCTTGGACTCGTGTTTGTGCGGCCATGACCGTTCCTCGTCCATCCACACGGCCGTCGATATCCATCAAGCGTTGGTTATTCATGTCCACCGGCCAATGAACGAGTCGACTTTGGATATCCGAGGAACGATACTCGGCACTGAGGATGGTGGGTGGGTTGGTGCTTCGGTCTAACGAAATCGCAGAGAATGAATAAGCGCAAGAGTCATCAGTGAGTTCATAACGTGCGATTTGTGGCACGATATATCTGTAGTTATGTGCTCTTGAACCGTCGTCGCTCAGCCCCACCAGGTCTGAATCGTCAGTAAGACTCACTCTCATAATATTGTTCAGGTCGAACACTCGCATGCCGACACGGGTATCGGCTACGTAAAGATGATTGCCAAGCCAAACGATGCCGCCTGCGTGCAACGCGTCGTTGTCGCCATGGTCGTAGCGGACCGCGCGATAGTCGACTCCGCCGGGAAATGCGATTGGACGGACCAGAAGTAGATGTCGATAACGAATATCGTTCGGATTGGTTAAATCGACCAGAGAGATTCGTGCTCCCTTGGTCGGTCGGTTGTCGGTCCGATGGTACCAGGACACCATGATTAAGCGTCGACCGTTAAGACGCCCATTATCATAGGCATCGCTTGTGCCTGTAATCCCTTGCGGATACCAATAGGAGACGTCCATGTCTCCATTATTCCATACAAAACCAACATAATCGTGGTTGCGCAAGCGAGTCGCTGTTTGGTTCGTCACACCGAAGCGACCCTCACGATTTAAGTCATTGAGGACACCTGAGATATTGCGGCGGTTGCCGATGGCATCGGCCAGTCGATTGATTAAATCATGGCCATCGTCCCAAGCATCGGCGGACGGTGCGTTGAGTCGGAATGCGCAACGGTGCTGGGGCACCATATGATGCTCATCCAGATTTGGTGCCCAATCGTCCCTGTCTAAACAGGCGGGGACAGGACCAGGGCAGGGAATGTTAAAACGACACTCATTGGTACAACGATCCCTCTGATTCTGGTTGCCATCATCGCAATCTTCATCAGCTTCTTGGATGCCGTTACCACAAATCGGCAACGGTGGAACATCCTCGAGCTGTGCGTCCATAGCAATGATCGCATCCTCTGGGATGTGGGCTGCATCAGACATCAAACCGAAGTCGACCCCCATATCTATCCGTATCGACGAATCTGGTTGGGTGGCACCATCCAGGTGCCAATCCAGATTGGGCAGTACAGCTTGGTCTCTGAGGCCCAAATCAGACGCACTTAGCCCGCTGTCTGCGACTTCTGCATCCAATGATACATTTGCATCTGCTCGATTGTGACTATCGGGCACCGTGGCATCATCGCCAGAATCCAAACGAGCCTGCAGGGCCGAGTCCATTGACCCATCCTGACGCGGCTGGGGCTGTGCATCCATAGGTCCATCATCTAAGCGGGTTGAATCGTGTCCACAAGCAGACAGGATGAGCGCGATCGTCGGGACAAGAATTCGCACGGCTGCTCCTTCGGCTGTCGGTAGGCTCCTAAGCACCCTTTGCCATCTGTTGGACCTGTTGTTTTAGAAACAATACTCGATCGTTGGTGGATAGCGAGTCATCGTGGCCACTTTGGAGGAGACGCTGTGATACGCGTTCGCCCGCGAAGCCAAACAGGCACATGCCAGAAATGGCCAGCGTGAGTTGCAGCGGATCTTGCCGTCTAAAGACTCCGGCATCCATCCCAGATTCAAAAAATTGGGCAGCCACAGCAAGTGTCAGGTTAATAGCTTGGGCACCGTGAGCCTGGACGAAAGGACCACCATCAACCATCTCACGCAGTACAATTTTCGCGGCATCTGGCTGCCTGCCCAAATAACTGATGGCGGCTTCGGCTGCTTCATCAAGTCGGGCCTCAAAGCTGCCTTTGGCGGATACAGCCTCGATGAAGACAGCCTGCAGATCAGAGATGACATTGTCCATCACAGCGAGATACAGAGCTTCCTTGGTATCGAAGTGGTGATAAAGTGACGCCTTCCGAATACCCGCAGCTTCAGCGATGCGACTTAAACTCGCACCAGCGTATCCCGCACTGGCAAATACACCGCGTGCAATTTCGATCAATTTCGGTCTGCCAACTGGATTGCTCGGTCGACCGGGCTTGCGTTTTTCAGTTTTCTTAACCATGGCCTGACCATACTACGGAAATCGAACGGAATAAATAGCTCTTCAACAGATGACACCGATACCAGAAAGGCCTATGGTTTGTGGACTCTTGCAAGGGTTTGGGAGCACTTTTAAAATTGGCGAGGTTGGTCCTTATTTTTTGCGTATTCCTGTGCCAATGCACGCCGGCACAGCAACAGCGACGCGGTAATACGAAGATCGACTCTTTCTCAAAGGCTAAGAAGCACATCTACCGGTTATTCGCAGAGCGGCCGGCCACTTTCTATTGCGATTGCAAATATTCGGGTCGGGTTGTTGACCACCAGTCATGTGATTATCGGGTCCGAAAAAACATGAAGCGTGCTGCGCGCACGGAGATCGAGCATGTTGTCCCTGCCCATGCATTTGGACAGTCCTTCAAGGCGTGGCGTGAAGGCGATGGGCGTTGTACGCGCAAGGACGGCACTCGATTCAAAGGCCGCAATTGTCTGCGGAAGGTGTCCCGAAACTTTCGACTGATGGAAGCTGACATGTTCAATCTTCAGCCCGCCGTTGGTGAGGTCAACGCAGATCGGTCGAATTATAGCATGGCGATGATCCCAGGAGAGGTGCGCCATTATGGTGGGTGCGATATCGAAATCATAAATCGTAAAATAGAGCCGCGTCCCGAGATCCGCGGTGACATCGCTCGGAGTTATCTCTATATGGCATGGGCTTATCCGGGCACCGGGATTATCTCGAAAAAAAATCGCCCGTTACTGACGCTGTGGGATCGTCAAGACCCGGTCAGTCCCTGGGAGTTTAAACGTGTCCGACACATTGAAGCGATACAAGGGAATCGGAACCCCTTCGTAGGCTCTGTCGGCAGTTCGGGCCAACGGCCGACCAATTAATGGTATCAGATAATCACTGGCTCGACGTAGCGGCCAAATACACTCTTCATGGCACCACAGATTTCACCAACAGTCAGTCCAGCCTGAACGGCATCGACGATGAGGCCCATGAGGTTTTCGCTGCCTCGCGCTCCGTCGATGAGCCTTGCCTGATGGTGCTCCAAGACGCCGTCTGATCGCTTGATTCGCCAGGCTCTGACACGCTCTACTTGTTGTTGCTCCAAAACCGGATCGATTTTAAGCACGTCGTTGTCCACGCTCTCAGTCTCGGTAAATTGGTTCATACCAACGATGACTTGCTCCCGGCTTTCAATCGCGAGTTGGGCTCGATAAGCAGAATCTTGGATTTCGCGTTGGACGTAACCAGCTTCGATGGCTGAAATCATACCGCCGAGTTCGTCTATTTTTTTGATGTATTCGTAGGCTTTGGCTTCAAGCTCATCAGTGAGTTGCTCGATTGCAAAGCTCCCCGCGAAAGGGTCGACGAAATCTGCAACGCCGCTTTCGTGGGCGATGACCTGTTGGGTTCTTAAAGCGAGCTTCGCAGCCTCGGGTGTGGGCAAGCCTAACGCTTCATCTCTGCCGTTCGTATGAAGGCTTTGCGTACCGCCCATAACTGCGGCGAGGGCCTGGAGAGTGACTCGGACGACGTTGTTATCGACCTGTTGGGCGGTCAAAGTACTGCCACCCGTTTGGGTATGGAACCGAAGCTTACACGCTCGGTCAGTGGTGGCGCCGAATCGTGATTTCATGATGTTGGCCCACATCCGTCTTGCGGCCCGGAATTTTGCAATCTCCTCTAGGAAGTGATTGTGAGCATTAAAGAAAAAGCTCAAACGGCGGCCAAACTGGTCTACATCAAGGCCGCACTCCAACGCCGCTTCGACGTAAGCTATTCCATCCGCAAGCGTAAACGCCAGCTCCTGGGCCGCAGTGCTTCCCGCTTCGCGAATATGATAGCCACTGATGCTGATTGTATTCCAATTGGGCGTGTTCTTTGCGCACCAGTCAAAGATGTCAGTAATGATGCGCATCGATGGCCGCGGCGGATAAATATATGTCCCGCGAGCAATATATTCCTTGAGCAGATCGTTTTGTATTGTTCCGCGAATCTGACTGCCATCGACGCCTTGCTTTTGTGCAACGCTATAATACATAGCCAAGAGAACACTGGCCGATGAGTTGATGGTCATGGACGTGGAAATCTTATCCAGTGGGATAGAGTCGAATAGGGTTTCCATATCTTCGATAGAATCGATGGCAACACCCACTTTGCCAACCTCTCCGAGACACATTGGATCGTCGCTGTCCATGCCCATCTGAGTTGGTAAATCGAAGGCGACACTCAGACCAGTTGTCCCTTGTTCGAGCAAATATCGATAGCGCTTGTTGGACTCTTCAGCGGTGCCAAAACCTGCATATTGCCGCATGGTCCAGAACTTGCTCCGGTACATGGTTGGTTGAACCCCCCGTGTAAAGGGAAATTCACCGGGAAATCCTAAGCGGGTCTCGGAGTCGGTTTGATGGCGATATTGAATGGGGCCTACCGGAATGCCGCTGCTGGTCTCGAAGGTGTCACGACGCGTGCCGAATTTCTGAGTTACGGGGTCTAGATACCTCTCTTTCCAGTTGTGAAACGGATCGCTACTCATGAGTCTCATCTCCCAATGGTGCGAAGGTGATCAGGGTGGCATTCCCTTCGACCAAGTCGTCGGGTTTGACGTGAATCTCGTCAACCAATCCATCAATTTCTGCTCGAAGCTCATTTTCCATCTTCATGGCCTCAACGATGATGACCCCCTGGCCAGTTCTCACTCGGTCGCCTTTCGACACGGTCACAGCGACGATTCGTCCTGGCATGGGTGACCGGATGATAGACGCGCCGCCGCTGAGCTGTGCATCACGCTCGCGCGCACGCCTCTGGGCTGTACGATTGTCGAGGACGGCGAGCTTGTGTACTGCACCATCCAGGTGTGCCTGAACCGTTTGACCGCCATCTCCAAGTTGGACGGCTGAGCTTTTGAGGCCGTCGATTAGGTGAACGTAGTCCTGCTGGACTGCTGCGTCCATGAGACGGGCGGGCTGGTCACCGATCTGAACCTCGTAGCGGCCCGTGCCGACCGGGCGCACCACAACAGGCACCAGTTCATTGTCAATTTCGACTGTGTATCTCAAATCATTACCCTCCGAGCTGAGTTGAACGACCTTGACTCAGCCAGGGGCTTGCACCGCCCGGCGCGAGACCCTGGCCCGATGTTCTCGCTAGGTCATTTTCGTAACGCGCAATCGCTGCCGCTGCGATGGCATCTGCCTGGTGAGGCTCACCCAGCCTCTGTACAGTCGGAAGCTCACCGTTGAGTAAGCTTGTATCGTAACGCCCTCGTTTAAAATCGGGTTGAGCAAGAATCCGATGATGCAGTGGAATATTGGTCGTAAGGCCAAGAATGACCGTTTCATCCAGCACTCTATGCATTCTCTGAATGGCATGTTCTCGCGTCGGTGCCCATGTGCAAATCTTCGCGATCATCGGGTCGTATGCCATGGGCACAACGGAATGGACATCGACGCCCGCATCGACCCTCACGCCCGGCCCGCTGGGCCATTGAAGGGCTGTAATGTCGCCAGGGCACGGCATGAAGGTGTCCGGATCCTCCGCGTAGATCCTGCATTCCAAGGCATGACCCCTTGGGACAAGGTCCGCCTGCGTAAAACTGAGTGGCAGCCCCGCGGCAACACGCACCTGTTGGGCGACCAAGTCGACGCCGTAGACGAGTTCCGTGACAGGATGCTCGACTTGCAAACGTGTATTCATCTCCAGGAAATAGAACCCTTGATCGCCGCCGACTAGGAATTCCACCGTACCCGCGCCGACGTACTGACACGCCTTTGCTGCCTCGACGGCAACCAGACCCATTTTCTGGCGGGTCTCCTCGGTGATAAACGGACTGGGTGCCTCTTCTATGACTTTCTGATGTCGCCGTTGAACCGAGCATTCCCGCTCCCCGACATGAATGGCGTTGCCGTGGGTATCGCAGAGTATTTGAATTTCAACATGGTGAGGCTCAGAAATAAATTTCTCAAGGTAGACGGCGTCGTTGCCGAATGCACTCGCGGCTTCTCGTTTGGCAGCGTCTAGTGCTTTCCGGAAGTCTGCGGGGTCTTGTACCAGCCGCATGCCTTTGCCACCGCCGCCTGCGGATGCTTTGAGCATAACGGGGAAGCCGATTTCAGATGCATACTGTGCAGCCGAGTCTGGATCTGTGATGGGTTCAGACAAGCCCGGTACGACAGGCACACCGGCAGCGACGACGGTTCGGCGCGCAATCAGCTTGTCACCCATCGCTTCAATGGCAGCCGGTGGAGGTCCAATCCAGCTTATTCCAGCGGCGATTACCCGCTTTGCGAACTCTGCATTTTCGCTTAAGAAGCCATAGCCCGGATGGATGGCCTGAGCACCCGTTCGGCGGGCTGCATCGAGCACGGCATCGATAACCAGGTAACTGGCACTGGATGCCTCAGGGCCCACGCAGACAGCCTGATCGGCCATACGCACGTGTAAGCTGTGCCGGTCGGCTTCGCTATAAATGGCGATGGGCGAAATACCCATTTCACGCAGTGTGCGCATGACCCGCACTGCAATTTCGCCACGGTTGGCTACAAGGACGCGCTCGAACATGATGACACGACTCCACAAACTGATGGACGTCAAAAGCTAGCTCGAATCGGCTCTCATAACAAGGGCAGTTGCGGCGCTGACCAAAGCAGATATGTTCACGGCAAGTTCGTGGTGTGGCTGCACCAATTATTTTGTTGTTGGGCAAGGTGTTCGACGAGGTATGCCATGCAGGTGGTTGGTCTCTCCACGACGGGAAACGCAGGGAGACATTTGGGCGATGGCCAGGAGTGCCGGCCCCCCGGACCGCTGTGATGACATCCTTTGCACTCGGGGGCTTCTGCTCCAATAAACCCATCGCGGTGGCATTGCCTCCGTTGCTGAAGAGTACACAGTGCGTCCTAAACCAGGCTTACGAGGTCTCGCTGATTGTGGCGTTCGACCTTGGATTGGTGATGGTGATGTGTCACTTGCAATCAGTGTCATCATCGACCTGGAATGTTGCATCGTGAGGTGGAGCCCATTGTTGCTCATATTTTAGACGACGAAAGGCAGTAGCCGCATCGGCACGTACCTTTTAAGGCGGTTCGCCGTTCAGGTTCGAGGTAATCAGAAGGGTGTGTGATGGTGATGTCGATGTCGATGTCGATAGTCCTACTCAATCAGGTCATGCTGGTGTTTACTCGGCATATCAACAGAAACAACTTGGAGTGTGCGGGCATATGAAACTCATCTCTTGGAATGTCAATGGCATTAGAGCATGTCATCGGAAAGGGGCGTTTCTTTCGCTCATAGAGCGTGAAAAACCAGATGTCCTTTGCGTGCAAGAGACCAAAGCGTGGCCTGAACAACTCGATGCAGACCTGCTATTCGAACACGGGTATGATGTCGTTTGGGCAAAAGCGGAAAAAAAAGGGTACAGCGGTGTTGCAACCTTTTGCCGGGCTGCACCGCACGCGTCAGTCATCGGTATGGGGATTCCAGAGTTTGACCGGGAAGGACGCGTTGTGCAGAGTAAGTGGGATGGTCTTACCTTGATTAATGCCTACTTTCCCAATGGCCAGCGGGACCATGCACGACTACCCTATAAAACGGAGTTTTATCGCTCGATGCTCACTCTAGCCGAGACAGAACGGGCTCAGGGACAAGAGGTTATCATTTGTGGTGATTGGAATACCGCTCACCATGAGATAGACATCAGAAACTGGAAGACAAATCGAAAAACCTCCGGCTTTACGGACTTTGAACGTGCGTTGATCACCGAGTTTTGTGATGCCGGGTATGTCGATGTTTTTCGCCGGCTGAACCCAGACCTTGCTGACCGCTACACATGGTGGTCGAATCGTGTAGGCGTTCGCGAGCGCAATATTGGCTGGCGCATTGATTACCACTTTGTGTCCGAAGGGTTGTGGCCGAGGGTCTCGACGGCGGCTATTCATGACCAAGTGATGGGGTCTGACCACTGTCCCATCGAATTGCTCTTGGCCTGATGCCGGGCTAGAAGCGCCAGAAGAGGTCGATCACGGGCGTCCATCCGACACTATTGAGGAAAACATTGATTAAAGGGAGGCGGATGTGGCCGTAGCTCATGCCGAGCTTTAGATTGAATTGGTCCCAACTCCAAAGCGCGGAGGCTGCAGCATTGTATCGCCCGGCCCCCTCAGAGACCGTCCCCGAACCGTAGGTGCTTATCGATAATCGGTCTGAAATCCTGTTGCTGCTGTCCGCTTGCCCAGCGGCACGCTGAAAGAGGGTCGCGTAGCCATCGAATACATAGGCGAAGGTGTCGCTTCGTTGCCAAATAAGATTTAGGTTTGCAGACCCTGTCGTACCGGTGAGTGCCCCACGAAGGTCCACATCTTCTTCAGTAGAGCTGGTGTTTTGTTGGACTGTGAGATGTGACGTGAGGGCCGTGAGACTGTAGGTCAGGTTACCCCGTCGGTAGCTCGCGTGAAGTGCACCCGTATAGAAATGAACGGGTGTGTCCGGGTTGTCATCGGAATAATTCCTTGGGTTGGCTGTGTAAAAACTGCCGGACGCAGAGACGGTTGTCGGACCGGCTTGGCCCAGTTTCACCTTTAGATTAATATTATTAATTCCGAGGAGGACAGGCGTATAGGCCGTGCCAACCTGTACACGGTCATAGAGACCGACGTCGGCCGACAGGAGTCCAAGCCGCCAATCGAGATGGCGCAAAATGTAGGCGGTGTCATCAACTCGCGGCGCGTCAACGGAGAGTCGCGCTGTCGCTGGTGCAGCCAATAAGAGCACACTGAATACGAGGCTGAACTTGATGGATTTACCCTTCACCAGCTGACCTCCTGGAATTCCGGTGTACAGCCACCATCGGCCGACTCCAACCCACATTGCCTTGTTTCCATGTCACAACTCCAGCGACCGACGCAATCGACAATGCTGAGTTGCAATGGGGTTGACGCGACGATCCGAACTACGAAGTCTTCATTCAAAACTCGGCGAACCACGTCAATTCGGTCGCCTTCGATATTCACTTGGAGGTCGAATTCTCTCGTGTCTTGGTTCT
>JAYZEG010000080.1:0-32873 GCA_036337435.1 Myxococcota bacterium | reverse complement strand
GAGCATTTTGAGAGCAACAGACTGCCCTAATTCGGGATGTAACGCTTCGAAAACATGGGCTACATTACCTTTTCCAAGAACGCCGATAATCTGATATTTACCAACCTTCTGTATACCACCGATCTCCTGTAATCGGTCACCAACTAAACGGGTGAGGATTCGAGCAACGGCGACATTCTCCTTGATCAACTCATCAAATGACGTCCGATTAAGTCGAAGACACTCGACGTCGGTATGCGCCCACACCGACGCAGTCCGCGGCTCACTGGTGATCAATGCCATCTCTCCCAGGGCGGTCGGTGCGTGTAAAACGGTCGAAAAGTGTTCTTTAGATTCAGTTCCGCGCGCTTCGATACGCACTTGGCCTCTGTCGAGGAGAAACATATCGTTGCCCGTCTCTCCTTCACTCATGATGACTTGGCCGGATACAAAATTTACCGGCTCAAGAGCCTCTTTGAGTGCTTCGATTTCTTGGCTCGTTAAGTCAGCAAACAAGTCAAGCTCGGACCAATCGCGCCTGAATTCATCAGACCCGGTCAGTGATCCATCGAATAAAGGATCTTCTCCAATGGACTGCGTATCCTTATTTTTTCGATTTCTTCGGATACCGAAAAGCATATTGCCTGTGCCTTCTTTGGAAACAACTCATCTAGCCTAGTCCGGCTGTGCCAGCGATGTCTAGCGCGCACTGCAATTTTGCCGATTTAAGTTTGATGAGACGCCAGCAGCCCATGTCGTTCAGGCCAGCTACTTGGTTGGATAGAACACCTCAAAGTCATGACAATCCCCCCCGCATCCCACTGGCTCAAATTCTTGATAGACGAATTTCCAACAGACTTTTGGTGGCGTTTTTTGTCTAAAACGAAGAAGATGTGGGTCATGAAGTGCTCTACAAATTGGCTGGTCCTATTGGCGACCATACCGCTCTTTTGGATATCGTCGGGATGTTCTCGCTCAGACGGGCTGGCATCAGGTCGTGTGGACTGTGGTTTGGGCATACGCGTATTTACGGACGGAGAGATTCATTGTGTTTTCGTCGAAGCGGATCTTCCAGAGGCCGATGAATGCCCCGAGCCCACGGCGCATCGCTATGGACTGGCGGGCGCAGTCATTTGTAGTACAAAAAGTGAACTCTCCCAGCAAGCACTCGGTTTCATTTACAATGCTGCCTGGCCACAAGACAGCACCAGCAATGAAATGATGGACTCGAGTATCGACCTGGGCCTCCGATTTGAGGAATTGGATGCAAACGATGCCATTAGACCCCGCATCGAAGGCGACCAGTAAAAGGGCGTGTCATCGGCTTGTTTTTAAGCTGCCGGGCTAAACTAGGCCGCCAGGAAAAGGTGGCATGCCGAGTGCCCAAACCACGTGAAATAACGAGCATGCTCGACTGGGCAAACGCGACAAGCGCTAGAGCAATGCCTGCTTGATTGCGATTTCGTGTAATCCGATTGTTTTCTGAACGTGAATTGGAAATACTCGTCGAGCGACATGGACTTTGGTGAAAATAGTTGAACGAATTCCTATGGACGAAGACGTACTTAAAGATCTCCTGGCCAGCGACCCAACCAATGACGATGTCGCCGAAGCCCTCGCAAAAGTTCTAAGCAAAAAAGAGAGGTGGGCAGATCTGTCGCAGCTTTTGCTGGATCGACTTGAACACAACACAGGCTCTCGGGTGCATTTGTATCGGCGATTGGCAGAGGTCATGGACGTTCACCTCGATGCGCCGGACAAGGCTTTTCTTGTCTTGTTGGAAGGCCTTCGTGAATGTCAGGATGATGCTTTACTGGGCGATCCCTTGGCGGACTTGGCCGACAAGTTGGCTCAATGGCCAGAGATTCTCAATACCTACGAAGCCTTGGTAGAAGAGAGTTCAGCTCCACTGGCATTTCACAGACGTCTGGCCGATTGGTACGCACGGCTAAATGACTTGCCAGCAGAAGTATTCCATCGGCGAGCAATTCTTGAAACCGATCCGAATGATCACCAAGCAGCTGACACGCTTTTTGCCTATTATGAGACCACCGAGGATTGGGACAATCTTGCCCAATTAATTCAGCTCAAACTCAAAGTTTGTTCCGTAAGCGAGCGGGGGCCGCTCATCCTAAACCTGGCCCACCTGTTCAGCACCGAACTCAATCGGACTGAGGACGCACTCAAGCTGGTGGCCCAACTGTATCTCGAAGCACCATCAGGCGACCTGCGCGACAAATTGGAATCGTATGCAAAGGAAAGCCACTGTTGGCAACATCTGGCAACAGCGTATGAACATCTGACAGACTGGGCTTCGGGTGGTTTTGCGAGCGAGGCCGAAAAACATCAACGGCTTGCCGAGCTGTATGCCACTTTTCTCGGCGATTCGAAGCAAGCCCGGCGACACTATGCTGATGCGTTAAGCACAGGAGCTTGGCACCCGACACTGGCTGCCGCCTATCGAACGTTGCTGAGAGACGCAGGAGATCTGGACGCGCTCATCGAGCGCATCGATACGGATCTGAAGCATATCGAAGATGATGAGCACCGCTACGACTTATTTCTCGAAAAAGGAGCCATGTGTCAGCAAAAGGACAAACTGCATGACGCCATAGATGCATGGCTTGCCGCTTTGGTCTATCAGCCAAACAATAAGGCCGTCCTCATCGAACTGATGGATGCATTCCGAAACACACGGCAGTGGACCTCCAGCATCAAAGTTTTGAAAAAACTCACGGTTGTAGAGACAGATCTCGAACGGCGCGCGCAGTATTATTACGCCATCGGTGTCATCGAGCGGGACAAACTGGAAGACAGTCAATCCGCTGCACGCTCGTTCGATCAGGCACTGGAATTCGATCCTAAATTCGTGCGCGCATTCCACGCGATTGATGAACTACTCTCTGCAGAGGGTAATCATGAACGGAGAGACCGCTACTATCGGAAGATGCTGGTTCGGTCAGTGGACAATCAGTTAGATTCCGACCTCATCACATTGATCGCGAGACAACTTGGGGATTTGAATCGACGCCAGCTTAACAATTACGAAGCAGCATTGAGTGCTTACGAAGTGGCACTCACCCACGGAGATACCGATCGCTCGCTCTTCAAGATTGTCGCAGAGCTCGAGGCAAAGACGGGTAAATTGGATGCGGCAGAAAAGACACTGCTGTCCCTCATCGAGAGCGACCCGGGCGATGCAGAGTGCCTTCATGCACTCGTTACGCTGTATTCAACCAGTCATAAACTGGACCAGGCTTACTGCGTATGCCGCGTTTTGAAACTTCTGGGTCACGCGAGCGACGACGAAATCGCGCTCTACCAAAGTGTTCGGGACAATACCAAAGGACGGCAAGTTAGACCGATGAAGGCGGACACCTGGCAACAGCTCGAAGCCACAATCCAAAATGCTGAGGTCGGACAAATCCTTAAATTTCTGACCCCTGCTCTCTTGGACTACGTGTCACGTACAGAACGTGCCGTTGGCGTGTCCAATCACCAAAAAGACGGATTGAAACACGTACAAAGATTGGTGGCACTTGTGGCCGCTATTCTCGGTCGTCCAACACCAGAAGTTCGATTATCGAATCGAGTAGAAGGCGTCGCCATTGGACACTTGGCTCAACCCATATTGGTTGCGTCCGCCGACCTATCCAAGCTCAGCCGGTCAGAGCAGATTATTTCTGCAACTCGGGCTTTCATCTTACTTCAACCGGCCTACTACCTGGCCACACTTGATCGGGATGCGGCACGCTCCACAGCACGCTTGACGAAACTGATTGCGACTGTCCATCAATGGTTAGAACCCGACCGGCCGCAGCCACAGGCCATGCCTGAATTGCTCACCCTCCTTGAATCGGTTTCCGAATCAGACAGGCAAGCATTCATTGAACCCATGTCAATTCTGAAGCGTCATCGCGACTATGGCATTGCTGCATGGTTGGATTCGGTCGATCAGATGATCACTCGGCTGGCCTTTGCTATCGCCGATGATCTAGATGCCGCCGTGAATACAATTCGACGAGATCGAACGCCCATCGGCTCGGCCACAGTGCAAGACAGAATCGTAGACCTTGTCAGGTATTCTACCTCACAGCCCTACCACAAACTCCGCACAGCGTTGGCTCTCACAGTAGAGCCCAAATAAACCCGAATCAGGCGAACGCCGGCCAGAGTTATAAAATTCTCAAGTAGGCACGGCATTTGCTAGACCACAGGGCGAGAAATACGGTTTGACTGGACTCGGCGGCGAAATCGACGTAATAGAGCGCGCTTTGGATGACGCGTACTCCACGTCTGCTGTCACAAGCTGGAGCATTTACACTCCACTCGGGACATCTGTCGCCATGAAAAGGCTGGAATAATGAAAACAAATATCGATCAAGCAGTCATTTTAGCAGCAGGTAAAGGCACTCGAATTCGTCGAGATGGACTGACTTTGCCAAAGCCACTTGTGCCTGTTGGCGGGATCACGCTGATAAAGCGAGCGATTCTAACTGCGAAACGAGAAGGTGTAGAAAAGTTCGTCATTGTTGTTGGCTGTGATGGCGACCGCGTGAAGGCAGCTCTCGAGAATGACAACGATTATGACGGGCTAGAGCTCATCTTTGTTGAGAACGAGCGCTATGACTTAAGTAACGGTGTGAGCGTTCTGCAAGCCCAACCGCATGTCCAAGGTGAGTTTTTCTTGATGATGTCTGACCACATCGTGGATCCGTCGATTTATCGAACGCTCCAAAACACACCAGCAGGCGAAGGCCTGGTTTTGGCCGTCGACAAAAAGCTTGATACGATTTTCGACATGGATGACGCCACCAAGGTAAAGACCTCAGCCGATGGACGTATCGATGAAATTGGCAAGGAGATCAACGATTTCGACGCCGTCGATACGGGCGTTTTCCGATGCAGCCAAAATCTGTTCAGAGAGTTGGTTGCGCATTATGATATCCACGGCGATGCGTCATTGAGCAATGGTGTACAACAACTTGCAGCCCGCGGGCATGCACGAACTGCTGATGTGGGTCCAGCGTGGTGGCAAGATGTTGATACGCCAGAAACCATTAAACACGCTCACAAGCTGCTCTTTGCTTCACTGACCAAGCCCATAGACGGCATCGTGAGCAAGAACATCAATCGGCGCTTCAGCAAACTTGTAACAAGGATGCTGATGAATACGGCCGTTACGCCAAACCACATGACCACTGTGGGCTTGTTGGTGGGCCTCGCTGCATCGGTTGTGACCGCCATGACCACCGCATCGTCTCTATGGCTTCTGGCCCTCGGTGGCGTCTTATATCAGCTGTCATCCATGCTCGATGGATGTGACGGAGAAATTGCTCGCCTTAAGTTCAAGCACAGCGACTCTGGGGAATGGTATGACACGGTTTCCGACGATGTCATTAATCTCTGTTATCAGGTCTCTGTGGGTTACGCGCTTTTCCAAATCACAGGGAACTCTCTGTGGCTTCAGATTGGCGTCGCCACCTTCATACTCGGTTGGGGCGTCGCTGCAATTTTGTATCGTAAGCTTCTGACGTCGGGAAGCGGAACACACCTGGCACTGGACTTTGGACTCAATAATGCCGATGCAGGCCTGTTTACGCGCGTGATGGCCAAGCTCGAATTTGTTGCTCACCGAGACTTCTATGCACTTTTGTTGATGGTCCTCGCCATCATTGGGCCGGCCGCACTGAAGGTGGCACTTGTGATGGCCTTTGCGACCGTATTTTTTACAGGGACACAATGGTTCATCGCAACTCTAGGCAGCTCGAGTCAGGGTCGGCGACGTAAGACGGCTCGTGCCGGTGGCTGAGCTGAACTAGGGTCCGTCCCAACACGATCATGACGACGGCATTAACCAGTGAAAACACGTCCAAACCCAAATTACCCCAGTCATGGCTAGAGGTGGTCGGGCCTGTTTTCGACCATCCGCAATTGAGAGCTCTCAAGACATTTTTAGTTGAAGAAAGGCGCATACACCGAGTCTTTCCGCCAGGCCGTGATATGTTCAATGCCTTCTGGATGACCCATTTTCAACAGGTTCGTGTGGTCATACTAGGCCAGGACCCTTACCATGGAGTCGGGCAGGCACACGGATTGTGTTTCTCGGTACGTCGCGGTTGCCGAATCCCCCCAAGCCTCCAGAATATCTTTAAAGAAATCAACCAGGACATCGGGATTCCAAAGCCTCAACATGGTGACCTGACACACTGGGCTCAACAAGGCGTCTTACTCCTCAATACAGTTCTGAGCGTACGGGCAGGTATGGCCAATAGCCACCGAGGACGTGGCTGGGAATATCTGACGGATCAGGTCATCGAAGAACTCAATTGTCGACGAGAGGGCTTGGTGTTCGTCCTATGGGGGTCTGCAGCAGGACGCAAGGCATCTATGATCGATGGACGCAGGCATCTTATTTTACGCTCTCCCCATCCGTCACCCTTGTCAGCCCACCGAGGCTTCTTTGGTTGCAAACATTTTTCTCAGATCAATGGGTATCTTGAACGACTCGGTACACACCCTGTCGATTGGTCTGTCCCAGACTAGCCATCTCTGGTCACCACAAAATAGCCGTTTGCTCTCGACCTGTCTGGTTGGGCATTACGCGCTATCGCGTCACCAAGAAACAAGATTCAAGCCATTGTCGCAACAGAACTTCTCGAGTCGGGGGACAAGGGTGTTGACTCTTGTTGCAGGCAAGTTAGTCTGACGAACCCGTGGGAAGGATAAGGAGGTCGTCGTATGATTTGGTTTAAACGAGCCATTGCCGTGCTGTTGTGCTTGACCAGTCATGCTTTAGCCAATGGATTCGATATCCCGGAACAAGGTGCACGTTCACTGGCGCGTGGCGGGGCGTTTTCAGCAAAAGCAGACGATCCGTCAGCAACCATTCACAATCCGGGCGCGGTCTCAAAGCTTCGCGGCACACACATTATGTACAGCCACAACCTCTTCTGGAGTTTTTCAGAATTCACCCGGTCTGAAAGCAGCATCGAGGGTCGGTCTGATAGTAGCCTTGAAGGGCATGACAAACGCTTCGACAAGAGTGAAAATGAAAAACCATTCTTTCCGCTGGCACTCACACTTGCCGCAACAAGTGATTTCGGTCTGGAAAACATGTCCTTCGGCTTTTCACTACTCGGGCCGAACTCAAGCGGTAATGTGCGTTTCCCAAGGGACGGAAGCCAACGGTATCTTCTGACCGAATTAGACGTACTCTTAATTTATTATGGTCTAACGATGGCTTACGGAACGGAGACCTGGGGGATTGGGGCGACAGTCCAATGGGTTCAACTGCCCTACCTTAATTTTAGCCTCGTCGTTGACGCATCGATTAATCCCGATATTAACCCCTACGCGAGTGATTTTGATGTTCACGCCAGCGTTGAGGCAAAGGACAACTTCAGTCCAAGCGCACTCTTAGGTGCCTGGTTCCGCCCAATCCCAGAACTCGAACTCGCCGTCTCGGGACGTCCTTTCCCCATCAGACTGGAGACGCGAGGCAAGCCCATAATCGATAAAATTCCCGGAACAATTCCCGACGTAACTAACCTCGATCTGTCTGTGCAGGGCGGGCACCTCGCCTTGGACCTGGACCTACCTCAAACCGCTCGGTTTGGAATACGATATCGTCATTTAAAAGGCCAAACCGAGGTTTTTGACGTTGAATTGGATGTTGTCTGGGAAGGCTGGTCATCCCTTGACAAGTACGGCACTCGCATAGAAGGAGAAGTTGAACTCTTTGGCGTTCAACAGACCATAAACAATGTCGTGGTCGAAAAAAATTGGGAGGACACTCTGAGCATTCGATTGGGCGGGACGTACGTTGTGAGCCCCGATGTTTTCTCGGTCTCGGCGGGAGGTTTCTGGGAGCAAGCAGCCGCCCCAGCTGGCTACAGCCATTTGGACTTTCCTGCGGGCGAACGAGCGGGTGTTGCTCTCGGGATGACCTATACTGTCGACCTAAGCAAGAGCAGTCAGCTCGATTTGTCCATCGCCTACAATTACACCGACCACAAAACCATCAATGTGAGCGAAGCCGAGTCGAGAGTCATTCAGCAAAGACCTCTGACGCCTTGTAATGTTGAGGGAAATTGTGACCCGGCAGGCGGCGTCACGGTCAATGCTGGCCAATTTAAGACAGTCTATCAACAAGTCGGTCTCGCCGCGGGTATCCGCTTCTAGGCTGCCATTTAGGCTCGACGGCAAGTTGGTTCGGTTCGACTAGCCCATCAATCCTGCAGCGCGAGCACGATTCCGGAGTCGGCGTAGTGCACGATTCTTCCTCATGTACAGAGCACCCCGACGAATGCTGAGCTTTTCGGTGATGGCTGGCACAGACAGTTCATGCACGTAGATAAGCTCGATGAGTTCTCGATCTTCCTCAGACAGACAGGTAGCGAGGCGAAGGAGCTGCGCCTGACGCTTCTGGTCATCTTGACTCGCCAGAAGGTCGAGGGCGTCGGGTCCATCATCCACCATCTTCATCGAACCGCGATCGGAGTCGTCGTTAGGCAATTGGGTATGATTCTTCCAGCGTCGCATCCGACTCACTGTCGTTCTCATGGCAATCACGCGGATCCAGGCACGGAGCGGACACCCGTTTCTTCCTTCAAACATGCGCAAACGACGTCGATCATTTTCAAAGAGCGCGACAAATGCCTCTTGGCAAAGGTCGTCGATAACGGTTGCATCCACATTGGATGTGTACCGACGAACAGTTCGCCCAACTACAGTTCGTACGTACAACTCATATCGTTGCACAAAGGCGGCAAGCGCGGCCGTTACGCCACTTAAAACAGCTGTAAGCAACTCGGCTTCTTCCATGTCCGCATAGCGCTTGCGTTGCGCTGGGCGAGCAGCACGATTAGGGCGAATTCGTCGAAGGTTGTCGTAAGTTCGAAGTGCGACTGAGATTGACATGAGCGGGCTCCAAAAAGCTGTAATGTTGATACGGGCTTCCTATAGAGCACAGAGCGTGCCAAAAATTAATCACTGTAATTACAGGCACTTAAACCATTGAAAAACATGATTGTTACATCACATTGTGTAACACTGTGTCACAGTGTTACACCTCTACCAAAACGCACCGGGCACCCGATATAAGCACCCATAGATACAACGGGAGAACCAGACCTATGTCGTCTCACTCAACAAAGCTAGACGCGTTGATGTCAGTTTGCCTCACCGTTTTCTCTCTTGCTTTTTTCCCATCGTGTTCAACTCAAAGTCCTGGAGACAGTCACGAGGCCACCGTCGCCCCGACGAATGATGGCGCAGTAGGTAATCAAGGAGGTCAAGTCAGCTATATCTACTCTTGGCAAAAGGACGGCATCGACAGTTGGGACGAAACACAGTGGACCACTCGTTCGGACCTGGGCTATCGAATCGTAGTCGACGCCGGTTACATTGTGAGTTACAGCTCAAGTCTCGTTCCATGCATCGATGCCAATCCCACAGAAGGTGGATTTATCGACCGCGTCGGTGACTGGTTGTTTGCGGGTCTTTTTGGCTTCCAAGCATGGGCTGGCCATGGCGATGTTGCAGACCAAAGCACGTTGGGTGTGAGTTTTGTTGAGCGGATCGGTGGAGACGATACGGTCCGCACCGTCAATCTTGGGGATAATGCGACTTATTGCGATGTCCATTACCTGATCGCGCGCGGCGACCCGATGACGCAGACCCAATCGGATTATTCGCCCATGGAGAATCGCAGTCTTTTGATGCAAGGAACCTACCTGGCACCCGGCTCCAACAACGCCGTCCCTTTTAATATCGATATATCAATTGCTTATGGGCTGCTGGAAAGCACCCTGCACAGTCATGTATTCACCGAGACACCCATTGAAAACGGCACGTCCGTACATGTCCAAATTACTCGGCCAATGGCAGATATATTTGATGGCATTGAATTCGAGAACATCAGTGCGCTCAGCCTGGGCCGCAAAGTGCTCAGAGGTCTTGTGGACAACACCGTGCTCAGCCGCGAGCTCAGGCCTAGGCTAGAAACCAATCCCGAAGCTGGTAGATAAAGCGTCTCATGCTCGGCGATTCAATACGATCGAATCGCAGCGGATATTCGGCCGCAACAATTCGATAGTTTGCCGCGGACAGTGGCACGCGGTGCTTTTCGAATAAGGCCTTCACGGCATGTCTCGCCTGGTCGGGCTGTGCAGCATTCATGGGCCAATGACCGGAATCGCTCAGCCAACGTCTTACATCCACACCTCTCAAGCCAGGGATACGGGCAAAAACACGGTGCGCTTCGAGCAGCCATGACTCAAGAGACGGGCTCGACACAACCGCTGCCGCTCTATTCTCCCATACCGTGCTGAGCCGACTGGATAGGTCAACCTGGATGGCGGCTCCATCTCGCTCATCGCCGGCTTGATCAGCATCCAACATCAGCAAACAGTGATTGAAACGACCCGCCTGGGCGTTTGCCAACTCCACACCCGACTCGAGCAAAGCCCTCGAACCGCCCGTGCTCATGGCATGGATACTGACCGTCACCTCTCGTATGCCGAGGTGTCTCGTGCGATCCAAAAATGCCTCGAGCACCGCCTTCCAGCGCCGATCAGGACAAATGATGAGCAGATCATCCATTAGAGAAGGCCTGCAGCGTAGAGAAGCGCGCGACTTGGTTGCTCAGCCTCAGAGTCATCTCCGGATGTCAAATCAATCCCTGGCAAGACGCGAATTGCGCCCGCCTCCCGAACGAAACGTCGGAGACGATCCACAGGAACCGCTGCCACCCAAGCGGGCGAATACGTGGTGAGCATAATTTGAAGTGAGGAATCAGACTCCATCGTTCCCTGAGCAACCGCTTCAATGGTCGATGGATGAACGCCTGCCTCGGGGGCTTCAACGATGAGCACGGTGTCTTTTCGGTCCTGGTATCCGAGGGTGCACAATCCAATAGCAATTATCGATCCCTTTGACAGGCGTCTGAGTGGCAGCTGAACACCGCCCTTCATTTCAGCAAAAACACTGCGTGAACCATCGATGACACGTGTCATCAATTTTTCAACGCCAGGTATCGCTTCTTGGATATGAGACATCCAACGCAGAAAAATGTCGCTGGGTCCAGATTCTAATGCTCCGATCACAGCGGCTAATCCAGCACCTTGCGAGTCCATACTGGCGGGCGCATCTGAGGGTGTTGGCCGCACAAGTTCAATTGGGTCAAAATTGACTTGTTGTACACCGCTGAGAAGTAAATTTCTTACCCGCCTCGCCGCAGGGAATCGTTCCGGATCATCGGGCAGCTGACTCAGCCCAAGAGCTTGATTTCCAACCGGTGCGGTCGTCGTTTTTCGACTCGATGGATGTTCAGAGCCATATCGGGCTTGTCCGGTTTGGCCCATGCCCAAGATCTTTCTCCAGCCTCTAGGCGTATTGGAGTGAACAACTTGTTGGGCTGGTAACTCTCTTGGGCACAGGTACATTGCTTCTCGTACTACACCGACGGCTGCCTCTTCATTACGGCCAATTTCTACTTCGTAACGGATGCGAGCAAGGTCGTAGCGTGCCGCTTTGGGAATGGTGAATTCAAGGGCCAACGCGAAGCTGTCACCCTCACCAAACCAGACGAGATCTTCAAATCGGTCTGCTCGGATTGAGATGGCGTTATCGATGCCTTTGTAGAGAGCGTCGGATAAGAATTGGAACACATCAAAAAGCGTGCTTTTGCCTGTCGAATTGGCACCGATGAATACGGGCGCCTCGCCAAACTCCACACGGAGCGACCCAAGAAGTCCATATCGCTCAACATGGGCCGCATGCACACGCATGCTCTCTCGGTTGGCTTCCTCATCATCAGATACGTCGGTAATTTCAAAGCGCTTAACGCGCGTTGGGAGACTCTGAGTTCGCCAGCGTAGCAATGTGCTTGCACGCCGTCTCGCCGTCGCGGGCGCGATGCCGGCGACCTCTTGAATCCGCAGAGATAAAAGGTCTTGTTCTGGTGCTTGATCCGTCAAGAGGTTTGGCGCAATGGCCACCAGATACTCGCTGGCCGAAATAGACTTTCGAAAGATGGCTCGTTCTTCTTGGGACCCTGCGGCTGTTGCGATCAGTTCGCCACCAAGACTGGTCACCGCCCATTGATCATCAGCGCGCTCAATCCAATTTAAGACTCGGGCTGCATGCAAGTGGTAGCCGACATGCCGCGGATGAAGTGACATCACCTTTTGAAGTCGAGCTGTGTCGGACGCACCAAAATGGACGGTCTGTACAAGTTCACGAATGCGACTCAGGCTATCAGCCTGGGGAATATCAACTGCTCTCATAGTTTGTTCCGGTACTCAGAAGATCCTGAGCGTACGTATCTTTCGTTCAGATGTCGAGTCCCTGCGAGCAGGCACCCCGACAGCCACAACTGTTGTTTAGGTATTACGACGCAGTCTTCGACTCGTCAGCCGTATTCTAATCGCCCCAATTAAGAAAAGATAGAAGATAAAATTAAGGCCCAGATTTGTTTGTTCAACCGCGCAGCCACACCCATCGCGGATCGGCTTTCTACGTTCGGATCCGCCAAGATCTTCACACGTACCATCGGCTTGGCAAACATATGCATCAGCGGGCGATCCATCTTTGTCGTCGGTGGATAGATCCGGTCCAAAATCCACTGATGAATCCAACCCGATGCCGCCATCTAACAAAGCACTATCGGCCTGTGGTCCAAAACCATCGACACCCCCGTCCAACGGTTGGACTGGTTCCATGTCGCGACTGACAGCCGCGTCGGTGGCACCAGAATCGACCCGCGCGTCAGATTGGCAGTCCTCATCGATTCGATCATCGCAATCATCATCCAGGCCGTTACACGACCGGTCATTATCGGCGGCTCGGCCTGGTTCACATTCCTGTACAGCGGCACCATCTCGACAAACTTGCCGGCCAAGGCGTCTGCATGCACCGATTCCACACTCAATTTCAATGCTTGATGCCTCATCCACGCGCCCGTCACAGTCGCTATCGAGTCCATCACAATCATTATCGTCACCGGTCGGCGGTAATGGGTCACAGGTGGCTCTGAGTTGTCCACGTGCGCACACCCCGACTGCGGTCACCGAGCACACGCCAATGCCACACTCGATCGGTTGGCCTTGAAAGTCTTCATCATTACGTCCATCGCAATCATCATCGAGCCCATCGCAATTGATATCGCCCGGCGCGGGCTGTCCAACACGACAATTCCGAATCAATTCACCTCCGAAACACTGTGTAATGCCATTTCCTTGGCACGTCCCGACACCGCAGGTAATGCGGTCCGGCTGAAAATCTTCATCGACTTGGCCATTACAATCAGAGTCAATACCGTCACAGGAGTTGTCGTCGGCTGCGGGTGTATTGGGTCGACAATTGTTTTGTAAGCGCCCCCCGACGCAGACGGTTTCGCCCGTATTTCGACAGGCTCCAACCCCGCAGGTGCTCTGGGTTCGGGGCACCGACTCGTCGGTTTGACCATCACAGTCGTTATCGAGACCATCACACGACACATCCCCACCCGTTGGCTGGCCAGGTTGGCAATCGTCGATCACGTCGCCCCCTTCACAACGGGTTTGACCGATCCCCATGCACACACCAGTCGAGCAACGAGTAGGGCTGTTTTGGAAGCCCTCGTCGACTCGACCATCGCAATCCTGATCTTGGCCATCACAAAGTACGTCTGCGCCGGACGGCGTGCCGGATTGGCAGGTGTCGACCCGTTGCCCATCCCGACAGATGACCTCCCCTGAGCTCGCACAGCTGCCCACACCGCATTCACTCGGCTGGACGCGGTAACGCTCATCGAGGCGGCCGTCACAATCGGCATCAATTCCATCACATGCACTATCACGACCACGAGGAAGACCAGGTTCACAGGTGTCCACTGTTTGACCATCCAGGCAGGTGATAAAACCCGTTATCTGACAAAAGCCCACGCCACACGATGTCTCTGTTCTAACAAAGCCTTCATCGACTTGCCCATCGCAGTCGTCATCGACACCATCACAATTGTCATCATCTCCAAGTGCATCACGGGGTTCACAATCGTCGACGACCGAGCCATCAACACATACTGTGACACCGTTCGATGCGCAGGCACCGACGCCACACTGTGTATCGATAGACCGAAAATTTTCGTCATATCGGCCGTCACAGTCTGCATCGATCCCGTCGCAGTTGGAATCGCGACCCCAACGCTCTTTGGGTACACAACTGTCGATTTCTGCGCCCTCAATGCACCGCAACCGCCCACTGGACAGGCAAACACCGGTAGAACACCAAGTTCTTGTCACCCGGTAGTCTTCATCGGCTGAACCGTCGCAGTCGTTGTCGATTCCGTCACAGAGGTCTTGGCCACCAGCCGGCTCGGCGGGTCGGCAAGTATCTGACTCACGCCCTGCCTCGCATTGGCGTTGTCCAATACTCGCGCACGCACCAACGCCGCATGCTGTCGCGGTCGCCACATACCCTTCATCGGATCGCCCGTCGCAATCTGAATCGACTCCGTCACAAATTGTATCCGGTCCGAGGACAGCCCCCGGTCTGCATGTGTCGATGACACGTCCCGTCTCACATCTGAGACGACCAATGGACCGACAGGCACCAACACCACACTCTGTACGACTGAGCTCATGGTCTTCATCAACTCGGCCATCACAATCCGTGTCGATTGCATCGCAGATGTCGGCCTGCCCGTTGGGCGGTGCAGCTTCGCAGTTGTCAATGAGTCGCCCGTTGCGGCAGGTCAATTGGCCCGCCTGCGCACACGCTCCGACTCCGCAGCTGGTGGCCTGTACTGGAAAGCTTTCGTCAACTTGTCCATCGCAATCCTGGTCGATGCCATCACATCCCGTATCTAGACCACTCGGCCCAGCCGGACTGCACACATCGACGAGCGCACCTAACCGACAAACGCGGCGTCCGTCAGCTTGGCATGCGCCCACGCCGCACGTGATCGGCTCTGCTTGATGGTCCTCATCTGCTTGACCGTCGCAATCATCGTCTAGTCCATCACAGGTGAGATCAGCATCCGCGCCCACACCCGGTTCGCAGGCGTCGATTACAGACCCGTCGATGCATGTGGTCAGGCCCTCTGCGCGGCAAATGCCGACGCCACACTCGATGGTCTCAGGACGGTAATCTTCATCGATACGGCCGTCACAATCATCGTCCAACCCATCGCAACTCCTGTCGAAATCTGCTCCTTGTCCAGGCACACACGAATCAACAACCTGCCCATTTCGACAAACCTCAGTTCCATCCGCTTGACACGCACCAATGCCACATTGAACGGGCATGCCAGAAAAGGCCTCGTCGACTCGCCCATCACAATCCTGGTCCAGTCCATCACACTGACCATCGGGCTGAGGCACCCCTGCCTGACAATCTAATTGTTGCCGACCCCCGATACAGCGCCAGACGCCGTCTCGGCGACATTCACCCAGTCCACATGCCTCAGGTCTGGGGACAAATGCCTCATCAACTTCTCCATCGCAATCCGAGTCGATTCCATCGCAGAGGCTGTCATTATCGATGGGATTTCCAGGCAGACACGTGCTCTGCTGCTGGCCATCGATACACACTGACCGAGCCTCCGCCTGACACGCCCCCCGGCCACAATCGACGAGGCGACCGACAAAGTCTTCATCGATTAAACCATCGCAATCATCATCGGTCCCGTTACAATTCGTGTCTGGATTAGGTTGGCCGGGCGTACACAAAACATTTGGGTCGCCATCGAGACAAATGATTTGTCCCTCTGCCTGACATGCACCAACGCCACACGTCGTCGGCACAATTTCATAATCCTCATCTAGACGACCATCACAGTCTTCATCGCGTCCGTCACAGACCCAATCCTCGGCTTCGGGATCACCCGGTATGCATCGGTCTATCGTCTCTCCATCGATGCAGACTTCAGCTGCTTCTGCCGAACACAAGCCTTGCCCACAAGAAATCAGTTGACCAGCAAAGCTCTCGTCTGTCCGACCGTCACAGTCGTTATCGATCCCGTCACACTCGGCGTCGGGTGTCACGGGCAATGTCGGGTCACACGAATCGACTAGATTTCCATTAACGCATTGCCTTAAACCGGCCTGTGTACACGCACCAACACCGCATCGAATGCCAATATCGGTAAAGGACTCATCGGCCCGACCGTCGCAATCATCATCGAGTCCATCACAATTGACGTCTGGTTCCGGCTCGAAGGTTTGGCAGCGGATTTCTTCTTCACCGTCCGAGCAAACCGTGAGTCCCTCAGCTTGACATAGGCCGATGCCGCACTGGACGGGCCGGCCAGCATACGCCTCATCGATTCTCCCATCACAATCATTGTCCAGCCCATCGCAGTCGGTATCAGGCGTTCCCGGCAACGGACTACACTGATCAACGACAATGCCGGCGACGCAGGCGACAACACCAATTTGGGCGCATGCACCCTCGCCGCATTCTGAGGCGTTCTCCGCATAGTCTTCGTCCAAACGCCCATCGCAATCAGCATCGACCCCATCACATTGCGCATCATCAACTGCCGGGTCTAATGGCAGACACTGCTCGACAACGACCCCGGCAATGCAACCGGTGCTGCCAACCGTTCGACAGGCACCCACACCACACTCAATTACCGTTGATACAAAGGCCTCATCAATCCGACCGTCACAATCGTTATCAATGCCATCACACACGGTGTCATCACTCGGTTGTCCGGGCACGCACTCACCCAGCCGCTGTCCATTCTGACAAGGCAATTCGACCTGCCGCAGACACGCGCCTCGGCCACAACTGACCCGCTGCGGCGGCGCACCTTCGTCAACTTGGCCATCACAATCATTATCCGCACCATCACAGGTTAAATCATCTCCGGTTGGGGCGAGTGGTAAGCATACGTTGTCGAGCCCGCCTGAGCATGCATTTACGCGACGTACGCAAACGCCGACGCCGCAGCTGATATCACCTTCGTCGACGGCATTATCACAATCGTCGTCAAGACCATTGCATACGTCCGGTTGAGCCGCCGTCAGCGCGCTGCAACGAATCGCACCTGCAAAGCAAGCGAGCACACCGTCGCCGCAGATCCCTGCCAATCCCGTGTCACAGTCCCCGCCTGTGCCCGCGACGGATTCATCGACGCGACCATCACAATCTTGGTCAACCAAGTCGCACGCTTCACCAGATGGGGTAATTTGTCCTTCACAGCCTAGCCAAGCACCATCGACGCAGCGCCGACTGCCACCGATACAAGCCCCGACACCGTCGGTTCCTTCCGGCCCTTCGTAACAATCGGTGACGAGCTGCTCATCGGTCCGACCGTCACAATCGTCGTCATCACCGTTGCAGACCTCTGGCACCGGACGGCACACATCATCCGCGAGGGGGTTTGTTCCATCGATCAACACTTCTTGACCATCGCTTCGACCGTCGCCATCCGTATCGCGCACATTGGGATCGGTGCCCAACTCTTGCTCGATTTCGTCGGGGATCCGGTCTTCATCGGTGTCGCGAGGACGCCAGTAACAAATCGGAGAGCCATCGGCGCTTCCAAAACCACCAAGAAACGAATCCACAAAAGCGACGACAGGCAAGCCAAAAGGGTCCATGGCAACGCGGACAAACAAATAAGTATGTCGGCCTTGGGCCGGACCATACTGCTCGAATGCATCTGACGTGAGGGGCTCACCAGAAAAGACCAACAAACCGTCGGAATCACCAAACAGTGCACTGCGACTCAAATGTCGAGTCGACGCGAAAACGCCACGGTCACTCGCCGCTGCACCGATGGTGCCACCGACAGCAAAGTCGGGGAAAATGATGGAATCATAGTCACCCTCATTGGTCCGCGTGGTCATCAAAAGACTGCCGTCGGTCTCAACGTCGAGCTGACCGACGATTTGTCCATGAAAAATTTTGAATTCGTTCGCGACAGCAACAAGCCGCGGATTATGACCAGCATTGCCGACAGGTAGGTCAGGTATCTCGACAATCCATTGTCCCCCATTTCTAAAGGCAACCCTGAGTCGACCATTTGCAGTATCACGATACGCGACGGCCAACTGCCCTGCTCCACTTCGAGCCAAATTGGGCAACTCTCCGACATTGCCATCACCCGCATCCACAACGCGTGTCGTCCATTGGCCATTACCAATTTTGGCTGCAGCCATCAGCTGATTATTGCCGTGATAGAGCACCAATGTCTCATTGCCGCTCCGCGTTACTGCACACCCATTACCAGCCACATTCCGAGCAACAATATCGATGCGCCATTGTCCATTGGTCCGAGTCGCTACATTAAGCGTATCGGCGAGCTGGTTGTGGTAACACACGATGGCTGTCGTCCCGTCGATGAAGAGCCCCGTGCCTAACGTGTCAGTGGTCGGGAATCGATGAATGCGATTGGCGATAGACTGATTGGTCACAGTGCCATCTACGTCGATTGACGTGAGCCGCAAGCTGCCTTGAATACGGGTCGCATGGCTCATGTGTAGGACACCAAGACCATCGACAAAAAGGTCTAGTCCCTGACCCTGCCCATTGGTCTCGATGCAGCCGCGCACCAAATCTTGACCGTGTGCTTGGAAGCTCGGCAGACACATCACAATGAGCACTATGAATCTACGGAACATGCTTCCCATTTTTTTACCTGCTTACCCCGACTAAGTCGCTCCGCTATACCATACCATGCGCTGTTGCTCTCATGCACCTGTCATTCACTGGTCGCTGTAGATATCCGATGGGACAGCAGGCACAGCGAAGACACGACCATCGTCCAATCGATAGGCCGATAATGTCCGGCCCCAAACACATCCGGTGTCCATCGAGATGACGCTGCCTAAGTTACGATGCCCCAACGCCGCCCAATGCCCAAAAAAAACGGGACGAGTCGGCGTGCCTATGGACGAGCCTTCAAACCACGGGGATAGGTGTTTTGGTGCTGCTTCAGGTGCGCCTTTATATCGGTAATCGGGCTCCCCAGATGGGTTACACATGCGAATTTGGGTGAGAGTCGATACTCCGTCATCCGCCGAATCAGTGTTCGACATCGTGAGACAGACAGCTTTCCAATCAGGCCCGGAAAGCCGTCGCGTGGCGGCGGTGGCAATCGCCATGGCCTGTTCGACGTTCCAATCCGGTTGAAATCCCGCGTGAACCAGGACGCAGGTTTCGTCGAACCAAGCGAAAGGACGTCGCCGTAGCCAATCCATAAGGTCATCTACATCAGGTGCAGCCAATACGTCTGACAACGTATCGCCAACGCGCCTCGCACCGCCTGAGTACGTATGGAGACAGTACAAGTCGTGGTTACCGAGAACGCAGACGGCATCATGAGACTTAGCCCACCGGAGCATGGAGAGTGAATCCGGACCGCGATTGACCAAATCTCCGAGCAAATAAACCCGGTCGCGTTGAGGCTGAAATTGCACAAAAGCCAGCAATCGCTGAAAGGTGGCAAAGCAGCCCTGTACATCGCCGATGATATAGGTTGCCATCGAACTCCATCTTGCAATCATTCCGTTATCCCAATATCGGTACCTTAAGTGTCTCGTTTTGCAAAGTCCCGTCGGGACCAGTTGTGCGGGTTTTCAGGGCTCGGGAACCCGGATGATAAATTAACAGAGACGCTTGTTCCCTGACGCGCACGCGGTTAGGGTTCACTGGACATGTGGGTGTATCAGCTGTTGGACTGCGAAGCAGCCTACGCAGTGCAAAAGCGTTTCGCCACGGGTCTTTGGCGATAAAATGCCGGTCACCCCGGCCCGATGGCACTTTTTTTGTGCACGCTTTTTGCTATTGGCAAGGCGAATCGTGATTTTGGGGAAAATCGGTAAAACAATGAACAAGCTTATGGACAAGACAATGAACGCGAATAGCGAGAAAACTTGGATTGAGGGGCCGTCCCGTTTTGGCAAAGCAAAACTCAACATCCATGCAAAAGACGCCTCAGCTGTCATGGACGCTTGGAATCGAGTAGATAGTCGTCTGACGGGCACTGACATCACAGATGCATTGGTTGAGTCTTTGGCTGGAACTGTTGATCAACGCACCATTTACGCCATTCGAGCACAACTCACACCGACGACCAACTCGCTGCTTTTGAAATGGGCTCGGAACGGAGACGCAAGAGTTGTTCTGACCTTTGCCGGACAAGCCCAAAGTTATTTTGATGACCTCGAACGATTGTACGAAATACCAAACGCAAAGCGGCTCATTAACTCATGTGCGACCGCGCTCAAAGATGAAGTCGACACTCGTGCGGGTTTAGAGGGATTGCATCCGTTTGGATTTGAACTCATCAGTTGGATCGAAGATCCAGCAACTCGGCCACCCTCGGACAGATTGGCTGATGCTGTCTTGTCTCAACCGCTGATCTTTGTCACTCAAATTGCCCAGTTAGTCGCTCTCGAACGACAGGGATTCCATATTGAGCGGATCGCCGATTTGGCTGTTGCTACGACAGGTCACAGTCAGGGCATTCTGCCAGCGTTGGTTGCGGCTGAAGGACATACCCTTCAAACCTTAGAAAGACGAGCTGACCAAATCGCGCGCTACCTGGTCTGGCAAGGCATCTACATGCAAATGTCTTACGGCCGACCCGCCGGTACGGAAACTCCCATGGTTGCTGTAACGGGACAATCTCGAGTTGAGATTGAACAAGCTCTGTCGGGTCTTGATGCAGTCATCGGGTTAGCGAACTCACCGAGGCGCTTTGTGATCAGTGGACAACCGGATGCCCTCGAACAGGCTGTGAGGCGACTAGAAACTCGGTCAAAGAGCGAATTTAGCGCATTCGATAAGGGTTTGTCTGCTCGTCCGCGCTCGCTGGGCGTCGAATGGCTGTCTGTCAGTGCACCGTATCATTCACCAGCGATGGCTAAGGCTCTGCCACTCATGCAAGCCAAAGCGAAACAGCTGGGGTTTGAACCAACTCCGGAACGCTTGAAGGTTCCCATGCTTCGATTTGAAACGGGGGCGATTTGGGCAGGTGAAGACCTGTGCGTATCGCAGTCCATCAATTCGGTCCAATGGCCGGCAACCATGAAGGGCGTGATGGGGTTCTCACCAACCCAGGTGATCGACGCCGGTCCTGGCGCAGGCGTCTCTGCGGTCTCGGCTCTCTGTTTGCGTGGAGAAGGCGTACAAGTCATCGCGGGTGCCACAGAGAGCGGCGAACGCCTGCTGATGACTCGAAACGACCAAGACCTCAAGCCGCCTCAACCCTGGACCATATTCGCACCGGTGGTCGTGGAGCGCCCTGATGGAGAATTGGTTCTAGAAAATGAGTTCACTCGGCGGACAAATCGACAGCCAATTTGGCTACCCGGAATGACCCCAACAACAGTGGAAGCACCCATTGTCGCAGCGGCCGCCAATTCGGGCTATATGTCGGAGTTGGCCGGCGGTGGCCAAGTCACCGAGCGTATTTTTAGAAAGCGCGCTGACGAACTTTTAGAACAACTGATACCGGGAGAGGGCTATGTGGTTAATACCTTGTATCTTGATCCTTATCTCTGGGGATTGCAGATCGGCAAAGATCGTCTGGTTCAAAAACTTCGAAGTGAGGGTCATCCCATCCTTGGAGTCACCATTACAGCGGGCATCCCACCTGTTGATGAAGCTGTAGCCTTACTCGATAGCTTCACCGAACTTGGCATGACCCTCAATTCACTCAAAGTGGGCAACGATGATCAGATTCGGCAAGCTCTGCAAATTGCCGACGCCTATGATGGACAATTTATACTGCAAGTTGAGGGCGGTAAGGCCGGTGGGCATCATAGTTTCGACTCTCTCGATGAACTGTTGCTCAATTGGTATGCGCGGATTCGGCAACGCGCAAATGTCTTGTTGACCGTCGGGGGTGGTATTGGCACCGGTGAACGCGTTCGAGACTTGCTCACGGGCACTTGGAGCCGGGGATACGAGCGAGCGGATATGCCCGTAGACGCTGTTTTCTTGGGTACAGCACTCATGGCAGCCAAAGAAGCGTGTACCGCACCAAAGGTGAAAGACTGCCTTGTCGAAACCAACGGTACACCGGCAGTCATTGGTCGCGGAACTGCAACGGCCGGCATCCGCTCTGGCTTAAGTGGGCTCGGTGCTGACATTCACTACATCGACAATCATGCGGCACGAACGGCTGCTCTATTGGATACGGTCGTCGGCGATGAACGCCAGATTCAATCAAAACGTTCGGCCATTATCGATGCGCTGAACAAGACAGCAAAACCCTATTTCGGGGATATCGATCACATGACCTACGGCGAGGCTCTGTCAAGGTTGATCGAGGTTATGGCGTTGGGTCGTGATGGGGACTACGAAGATGGAATCTGGTTAGATATTACCCATCGCGCACGGTACGGAAAAATGCTTCGTCGCGCATTGATGCGATGTGGCTATGACGGAGCGCTTCCTGAAGACCGCGAATTGAATTCACCCAAGTCTCAGCTCAATCAGTTGCTCGAGGCCTGCCCTCGACTCACCGATGCCCGAGTGATACCCGAAGATGTGCAATTCTTTATCCATCGCATCTGTGCAACGCCGGGTAAACCAGTTCCCTTCGTGCCCGTCATCGATGCAAACGTGCGGCGATGGTACTGCTCCGATTCCCTTTGGCAGGCCCATGATGACCGGTATGAGCCCGATCAAGTTCTGATTATTCCAGGCCCGGAGGCTGTCGGGGGGATCACTCAAAGTAATGTTCCGGTCGCTGACTTACTCGCAGGATTCTTGGACAAAACCAAGGAAAGCGTACCGTCGATGGGGCAAGTCGCTGAAGTCGATTTGCTTGCGGTGGCTCAAAACGCAGATGTTTGTTTGTATGGGCGGGAAGAACGGCCTAATCCAATTCCGCGTTTGCTTGAGGTGGCGAGAGACCAGGTGTCATTGTCAGTTCAAGGCAAGAGCATTCAACTCAGCATCAAGCATCAACGCCCGCTCGGGGGCTCGGAGACATTGACGTTAGATTTCGACGTCAAGCCCTTCCATCCTTATCCGCTGCGGGCATCTGATGATGTGGCCGCGCGCGTCCGAGACTTTTATAGCAAGGTCATGCCCGATGAAGTGGCCATTGATGCAGACAGAATTGCCGCCTATCGCCGGGTCACAAATGACGAAGGGCCCGCGACACCAGAACAGATTTTCTTCGCAACAGCTCTTCCTGGCATTATGCAGGTTCTCCTGAATCCAGAGCTCGGACTCGATCCCTTATCGCTACTCCACCTAAGCAGTGAGATTAAACAAATCAGTGCAGCGGATGGGCCCTATGACGTGATTACACATACGCCGAGGGTGAGAGATGAGGCGGCCGGCCGACGCGTCGAGATTGCCGTCGACATATCGGCATCGGACACCCTTGTTGCTCGTCTCAATCAAGTCTTCTTGATCAGACGGGCTGACGGGACCATTCCAACTGTTTTCCAAAGTTCAGAGACAGCAGAGAGCCAGGGCCCTGAAGGGATTGTGCTGCTCAGGAACCGTCATGTGTCTACGACGGAGATTCAGGCACCGTCTGACCTGCGAGCATTCGCTCATATCTCGGGTGATTTGAATCCGATACATCGCGATCCGGCTCTGGCCGTTTTGGCCGGCCTCCCTGAGCCCATTGTTCATGGCCAGTGGACAGCCGCCACGGCATGCGCACTGCTCTGTGGGTCGGACCGGAAACTCAATCATTCTTACGCTCAGTTCATCGCGCCAGTGAGACCGGGCGCGTCGCTCAGGTTCGAAGCTGAACTGGTCGGACGTAAGAACGGTGATGACCTCATCGATATGCAGGTGTTTAGCGATGGAGTTCTCGCAGTTCGACTCAAAGCCCAAGTTGCAAGACGAAAAACCGCCCTCATTTTTCCGGGCCAAGGGAGTCAACGACGTGCCATGGGCATGGACACTTACGCCCGCTCTAGAGACGCGAAAGCAATTTGGGATCGAGCGGATGCGCATACACAAGAGACCTATGGGTTCTCGCTACTGGAGATCGTCCGCAATAATCCAAAAACCCTCGATGTCGGCGGTGACATTATTCGCCATCCAGATGGTGTGCTTCATGTAACCCAGTTTACCCAGGTTGCCCTCACGGTTTTGTCATGCGCCGGCGTCGCTGAACTGAGAGAAAATGGAGCGTGTCCTGACGATGCTTGGTTCTGTGGCCACTCCGTTGGAGAATATTCGGCATTGTCGGCTGTAACCGATGTTTTGCCCTTAGACGCATTAGTCGATGTGGTCTATCATCGTGGCTTGACCATGCAACGCTACGTCGCGCGCGATGAGAACGGCCGTTCTGACTACGCGATGGGTGTGATTAGACCCAATCGCGCAGGTATCGATGGTGTCACCGCACAGGAACTTGTCAATGCTGTCGCAGATGAGTCGGGCTTGCCTTTATACGTCGTCAACCACAATGTCTTAAACCGCCAATATGCGGTCGCTGGGCACTTGGGGGCCATCAAGATCCTGGCCGAACGACTCGCCGAACGCGCACCTGATGGAAGTGCATGGATTCAAATTCCAGGCATTGATGTCCCCTTTCATAGCCCACTGCTGGTGGATGGCGTTCCCGCTTTCCGAGACGTTCTCGAAAAATGTATCCCCCAAGATGTTGACATCAACCGTCTCGTGGGTCGATACGTCCCCAACCTTGTCGCTCGCCCGTTTGAGCTTTCCGCTGATTTTGTCGACGACATGATCGCCGCAACGGGCTTTACGGATCTGATTGAATTTCGACAAGCACCGGAGAAACATGCACGTCGACTGCTCATCGAGCTTCTGGCATGGCAATTTGCATCACCCGTCAGATGGATCGAGACACAAGAGTACCTCGCGGACGAAGTGGAGCAACTCATTGAGGTTGGCCCAGAGGCCGCACCTGTTTTATCTAATATGTTTCGAAGCAGCACCCGCGCGAGGGATGTCGTCCCGCCGGTTTTGCACGGCACACGTGACTTCATTGATGTCGTGGGCATCGGGCCTGAGCCTGCTGATGAACAAGATCCGGTCGCCGTCGAGACGCGAGCACCTGAAACGCAAGCGGACGTCACTCACGTTCAGACCACAAACACGGTATCGGTCGCATCGACAGAACCCATAGATGACGAACCATGGGACATCGCTGATGCACTGAAAGCACTGCTTGCGCTGCGGGCAGGGCAAGGCATCGATTCAATCGGAAGAACCGACACCATAGATGGTTTGCTCGGTGGAAATTCAGCGAGACGAAACCAAGTACTACTCGACCTGGGTAAAGAGTTTGGTGTTGGGCCGGTCGACGGCGCACATGAGCTGCCCATCGTCGAGTTAACCGATGCGATCTCCCGCGCTGGTGGCGCACGCTACCGACATCCGGGCGCCATTTTGAAGGCTGCACAAACTCAAGCACTGGGTACGATCGGACAGGGTAAAAAAGCGGCTTTGAGTCAATTAAATGAACGCTACGGGCTCGAAGCCGGTCGCGGGAATGCGGTCCTCAGTACCCTTGCGAGTGAATCCGGCCAGTACATGTCGGATGCAGACCCATTGAAAGCTGCTGCACAAGCGTACGCAAGACGGTCCGGAGTGTCACTTGAACGCAGTACCTCAGCGGCAGGGCCTACGGTGGCAGTCGACGCCAGTGCGCTCAAAGCGACGGAAACGAAAATCCGCCAAAGCTGGCTGGATGTTGCACGAACGGCACTCCGTTCCGCCAATATTGATCCGCTCATCATTGATAAAGCACTCGCGGAGGCGCCCGCAGACCCCGTCGCCAAACAAGCATCTAAGTCGGGCCGTTTCGATGCCGCGGCTCATGTCGCATATACAGCCATTGAGCAATGGCAGCGGGTCGATACGCTGGCATTGGTGCAGACGGCACGCGCCGGTAAGACCTGTAATCAGCTCAATGAGAGGTTGTCTCGTTCCGGTGACAAGGCCAGTATCGACATGCTGGATTACTTTCTGACAACGACGTCTAAACAATCGAAATTTGCAAAAGAGCTGAGACAAACGCGAACCGCCATTATGAACGGAATGGCTGAACCTTTAGCCTGGGCAGACCAAACAGCATTGGTCACAGGTGCGGGGCCAGACTCTATCGCCGAGGGCATCATCAAACGACTCCTTGAGGGTGGAGCCCGCGTCGTCGTGACGACATCGAGGCCCACCCGTGACCGCTTGAAACGATTCAAGACCCTGTATCGAAGACATGGTGCCAGAGGCTCAGAGTTGCATATCGTTCCCTTTAATCAGGGTGACTTCGATGATATCGATCGGCTCTGCGAGTGGATGTTGTCGTCGAGTTTTGAAACACGCGGTGCCGCTCGAATACAACTGAAAACACCGTGGCTACCAACGCTCTGCTTTCCATTTGGTGCCGTCCCCGCCGAGGGTGACCCAACGACGCTCGATGAGTCCATTGCGGACACATTGAAAGTGAATCTGATCGGCGTCGAGCGCTTAATCGGTAAGCTCGCTGTTGAAATCAGTAAGCGCGGTGCTGACGTGCAACCTGTCCATGTCGTTTTGCCCCTCTCACCTAATCACGGCCAAATGGGCCGGGATGGGCTCTATGCTGAATCTAAAATTGGGCTTGAGACTTTACTCCGTCGATGGGCCGCTGAATTCGATCGCTGGGGCAAGTATACAACCCTATGTGGTGCTCGCATTGGCTGGGTACGGGGGACAGGACTCATGCATGGGCTCGATAGAGTCTACAAACGCATCGAAACTGAGCTTGGTATCGAAACCTTCAGCCCAACCGAAATGGCTGACCTCATCTTGGGTTACTGTGACGAAAACGGCCGAGCAACCAGTGCTGAGGCTCCGGTGGTTGCTGACTTAACCGGCGGTTTCGGGAAAGCAACAGGCTTACGTGATTTGATCAATGATGCGCTGCAAAGTGCCCAGAGCCAGCTCGGCGCGGTCGAGGCGCCAGCGGCTTCGCCAGGATTGCCGCTGAATCTCTTCGACTTCCCAGCACTACCAAAGGCTGCAACTGGTAAGGCTATCGACCCGGCAGGCACCATCGCCATCGTCGGGTTTGGAGAAATCGGTCCCTTTGGAAACGCGCGTGCGCGCTGGTCCATTGAGAAGACCCAACACCTGACGCCGTCCGATGCTATCGAGCTGGCTTGGTTGTGCGGTCATATTAAATTTGAGAACGGCGAATGGCTGGACATCGAGACTGGAGACGCTGTCGATGTCAATTCACTGGTGCAGACTTATGAGTTAAACAGTGCAATTGGCATCCGTGAGAACGCGGTTTTTGACCCGACTATGGTCGAAGCATACAGCGAAGTGCTCCTCAGTGAGGACTTGGTCTTCCATGTCCCGGATGCGGACATCGCCGAGAGTTTTAAACGCCAAGATCCGGCACACACTCGAGTCGTGGTTGCAGATGATGGGTTCAAAGTCGTTCGAAAGGCGGGCGCGCGAGTTCGTGTACCCCGGATTGACCCAATCGACCGAGACATTGCAGGTCAGCTCCCAGAGGGGTTCGAGCCAACGCGACTCGGTTTCGACGCTCAGCAACTAGAACAAATAGACCCAGTCGCCATCTACAATTTGCTGGCAACAGCCGAGGCATTTAGAACCGCTGGAATCGACCCGAGGGAACTATGGGCAGAGATTCATCCGAGTCGGATCGCCTGCACACAGGGCAGTGGAATTGGTGGGATGCGTGCATTGCGGCGGCTGTATGCGGATTCGGTGCTCGACCAAAACAAGCAAAGCGATGTCCTGCAAGAGACTTTGATCAATGTGGGTGCTGCCTATCCGGGCATGTATATTTATGGGGGCTATGGCCCGATGATTAATCCGGTGTCCGCCTGTGCAACCGCTGCGGTATCCGTGGAAATTGCAAACGACCTGCTGATGGCCAACAAAGCAGATTTCGTTGTGGCTGGTGCCTTCGATGACTTCAGTAAGGAAGGTGCGCGCGGGTTTGCTGAGATGCAAGCAACCATCAGCGCAGCTGAGCGCGAACGACGAGGGTTTGACCCAGATCAGAGCAGTCGCCCATGCGATGCCCGTCGAGGTGGATTTGTAGAGTCTCAAGGCGGGGGAACAATCCTTTTATGTCGTGCCGATACAGCCATCGAGCTCGGTCTTCCGATTTATGGGTTGGTCGCTGGTGCCTGGTCAGCAGCCGACGGCCTTCAAAAATCGGTGCCAGCACCTGGACCCGGTATCAGTGCAATCGGTGCTGGTGGTCTGAGTTCGCCCCTGGGACGAGCTCTAGACAAGCTTGGGCTGGGCGCCGACGATATCGGCGTCATCAGTATGCATGGGACAAGTACGGATGCCAATGACCTCAATGAAACGAAATTGCACTCGAACCTCGCTAAGGCATTAGGTAGAAGTCCGGGTAACCCATTGCCCGTCATCGGACAAAAAGCCATCACAGGTCATGCGAAGGGTGGTGCGGCCGCTTGGCAACTAATCGGTCTTTGCCAGTCGTTAAATGAGGGGGTTATCCCTCCAATGCATAATCTCGATGAGCCGGACCGACGATTAGACGACCGCGCACCGCTCTTGTTTTCAGACGAAGCGTTGAACTACGGCCCAGGTTCCCTCAAAGCGGGTATTCTGACGAGCTTAGGCTTTGGCCATGTGGGGGCTGCTGTTTGTATTGCAAACGCCAACGTCTTGCTGGAGGGCCTGAGCGAAGCGGAGCTTGAGCAATATGCTCAAAGGCGAGATGCGCGTTGGAACTATCAGCTGAAGGCACAATACAGTGTCATGCTTGGTGAACAGAAGTTCTTTGGTGGTGGCCTCGATAAAACTATGTCGGCGGACCAAGAATACGAACTGCTTCTCGATCCCAATGGTCGTATCGTATTGTGATCATTGGCTTGGGAACAGATCTCGCCAAAACGGACTTTTGGCGTCGTGCACTCGATGACGCAAGTACGAGCGTCATCGAAGGGACTTTTACACGCGAGGAACTGACCTACTGCAATGATGGGACAGTGCCAACCGCCGAGCGGCTCGCAACCCGTTTTGCTGCGAAAGAAGCATTTCTCAAGGCGTTGGGCGCGAGTCGATATGGAACCCCACCACTCATTGGTCAAATTCCACTGATCGATATTGAAATTGTAAGCGACGCGTGGGGTCGCCCATCCATTCGCCTCCATGGTCAAGCTCGCAAAATTGCCGCCCAACTCAATATCGGACCCATTTGGGTAAGTTTAAGCCATGAAGATGAGTATGCTACGGCTACTGTTATTCTCGAGTCCAAGGGGCGGTCCGGCGGAGAAAGCCGATAAAAAACGACAAAAATTAGCTTTTGTCTCAGAAATCTGGTCCCGTTCAACTAAGCGTCCGTGACTTTTTCGGAGTTAAATGAAGCATCGAACCAAACAGAAGACCGTCGTCCCCCTCGCCCTCCTGATGTTCCTCGGGTCGGCCATTGCCGTATGGGCCGGCGGCTGTACGGCCAATCGGGGCAGCAAATATAAGAATTCAGTCCGAGGGTCCGCAAAAAGTGCCGATTGCAAAAGTAAGGACACCTCGTTCCGCTTATGTATGAAGCGTTCCGGTCCGACCGGTCTGAAGGGCTGCCAGTCAGAATTCGCCAATCGAGAGAGAGCATGCGGGGGCTCGCGCTAGTCGGCCTGTTGTGCGTCGCACCAAACTGGATAGGCGACGGGTCTGCGTCACCGAACCAAACCAAAGCGCATCCTGTTAAAAAAGAGTTGTATATCCAGATGAGTGCCTCGGAGGCCCGTTCAATCGCCTTTTTTTCGAGGCCATTTTCTCCATCTGCACGCAGACCGAGCCGTTTTGGCTGGGTGACGGAAAGCATCGTCGCGCCGGGCACTTACCTCAGGCTGCTCACAGTCGGGCAAAAGACGGCTGAGGGGTCCTTCGTGGAGTTAGCTGAAGACGCAGACACCTTGGTGCTGGAGGGCCATGGCCAGCGGACAGAAATCAATTTCAGCGACGTTCAGGTACTGGCGATAGCGGGTACAGCAAGACCTGTCGCTGGTCTGTTGACAGGTGCATTCGTCGGCAGTGTCGCAGGCTTTTTTCTGTCTCAGGGGTCGACAGACCCAAGCACCATTTCAAAGACTTTCGTGACCTCCCTTACATCAGGCATGTTAATTGGGCTTTCAGTCGGCCTCATCAGCGGCCTCGACACCCAGTACTTCTTGGATCCGACGCGCCGTCGTTTGTCACGTTATTCCGACTTTAATCAGATTGATTAGACGCCTCCAATACATCGAGGTTTAGTGGGATTGGCGTCCCAAGCCAGAGCGCATGATGTGTATGGTCTTCCAAATCGTTTGAGGTTAATGGATGCACCAGGACAGACAATCGCCCTCTGTTTTTGTCGAGCCAAATAACGAACTCAGTCACAGTCTTCCGGTCTATGGCAATTTGGAACTGTCTTTTTAAATGTGGTCCGACCAATTTTTCGTGTATTCGACCCAGCGTCAGCTCAGCAAAAGATGATTGGATAGCCGAATAACACGCCAAGGCTTGTTCAAACTGAATGTCATCGAAATACACATGAGCGTGGAAGTTTTTGGAAAGTCGAAGAAGTGGCTCGATTCGTTGTTTTGTCATCATTGGAGGGCTCCCTAAAAAAACATCGGCGATGGGCGAGAACAACGCCTGACTCAACCGTGCATACGGGTTACTAAAATGGGCCCACTAAGACGACTGATAGGTCGGCAAATAAAGCAACTCGAGTGGGTACAATTGACTCGTAAACGCCATCGATAGGCAGCTGCTTGGGCCCACAAAAAGCACGACCGGACTAACGAAAACCTGAGTGAGTTCTCATTCTTAAAGAAGCGAACTCGGTCGATTCATTAAAACAGGGGATTGATTCGGCCGACGTCTATTTGACGAGTTGAACAGCCCGTTTTTTGCCCGCCCAAATGATGCACTCTTCGCCTATTTCCTGTTCAGGACTGGTGATCTTGGTGGACCCAATCCGCGCACCGCCCATCTTTATGAGCCGCCGTACTTCTCCCTTAGACTTCGAAAGCCCGCTGTCAACGAAAGCATCGAGAACAGAAATAGGAAAATGGGTTTGGTAGGTCGGCATGTTCTGTGCTCCTTGCCCAGAAAACACCTTTTTCGCCGCATTTTGAGCAGCCAAAGCCTCCGACTCACCGTGAGCAAGTTTAGTCGCTTCGAAGGCGAGCACAGCTTTTGCCTGCCGAATGTCTGCGCCTTGTAGACGACCTAATTCATCGATCTGATCCAATTCAAGAAACGTATAGAGTTTGAGGAAACGATCGACATCAGCATCCTGAACATTGATCCAATATTGGTAATAGTCATATGGCGACAACTGGTCTGCATCGAGCCAAACTGCACCCGATTCGGTCTTCCCCATCTTTTTGCCATCCGCTGTCGTAATCAGCGGAACCGTCGCCGCATAAGCTTTCTTTGCTCGGCCCTTTCGAATCAGCTGAACACCGCCCAAAATGTTAAACCATTGGTCGTCTCCACCAAACTGAACCGTGCAGTCATAGTTGTCATGGAGAACCAGAAAATCGTAGCTCTGGAGCAAATGGTAATTGAACTCGATGAAGCTCATCCCCTGGTCTCGTTCAAGTCTCTGCCGCGTCCCTTCGGCAGACAACATCCGATTAATTGAAAAATAACGTCCGATGTCGCGCAAGAACTCGACATAATTCAGTGGTAAGAGCCAATCGCCATTGTCAATGAGGATCGCGGCTGTTCCCGATTGGTCCTCGCGGCCCTGGTCTTCGAGGCGCAAATAGCGCGAGAGCTGTTCACGAAATCGGTCTCGGTTATAGGCGATGTCCTCGGCTGTTAACATCTCTCGAGTTTGATCTTTCCCGGACGGATCCCCGATCAGAGCCGTCCCACCTCCCAGAACTGCGATCGGCCGATGACCCAAGCGCTGAAGCCAAGCCATCGCCATCACGGGCACCATATGGCCAACATGTAAACTGGGACCGGTTGGGTCAAAGCCAACGTAAAAAGTTCGGGTGCCAGACTCGAAATGAGACGATAATTCATCCAGATCGGTGGTCTGCTGAATGAACCCACGTGCTTGCAGTAATTCTATCGCATTCATATGGACCTTCTAGCCCGTTTAGCCCTGTTGAGCAAGTCCGCTATTGAAAGCCTCAATCGAGCTTCAGCCAAGATAAGGACACGGTGCCAACCTCCATTGGCTCAATAGAGATGTGACCGATCGGCCCATGTCCATGGCCCGGCCTATGATTTGGTTACTTAATGGCAACCACGACCAATGCCGGTCGAAGCAAGCGGCCATTGATGAGATAACCCCGGTGGTACTCTTCCACCACAATATTTGCGTCTACGCTGTCGTCAACAACTCGGCGTACGGCTTCGTGCAAGGCCGGATCGAATTCCTGACCTAAAGCAGAATACCCCTCGACGCCAAGTTTTTTGAGCGTCGTTCTGAAGAGGGAGACAACATTGTCAAGTCCATCTAGAAAGCCAGTCAGTTGCGGTTGTGTACTCGAGTCTTGAGTCAGTCCATCGAAGGAAATGGCACGCTCCAAATTATCAAGAACCGGCAAAATAGACTTGATTAACTTCTCCCGATCTCTTTGAACAGCGGTCTCGATGCTGCGCTCCGTTTTCTGCTGCATCGATTCCTTCTGCTCTTTGAACCGGCTCAATCGGGCTTTCATTCGCATGTGTTCCGATTGTAACGCCGCATGTTCCTTCTTTTCATGCGCTAAAAGTTCACCCAATTCGTTCCGAGCTTTGATCAACGATGCCGTGACAGCCGCGTTTGCGCTGCGGTCTGAGGTCTCTTTAGCAAGCTTCGCGATTGGCCTTGGTGGACGTGAAGACGATGCCGGGTTCTCAACGCCTGTACTGGATTCATCGGGCACCTGTCTCTCTGGCAGTCCATCTGTTTCGTGTCGCTCTTCTCTAATCCGGTCAACAGCAGTCTCAGCTGCAGCAAACAAGGCTGCGAA
>JAYZEG010000079.1:0-13689 GCA_036337435.1 Myxococcota bacterium | reverse complement strand
GGCTGCGAATGGATCGGCACCGGGATTGCCTAAGTCGTCTTCACTCATTTCTCAAACCTCAAGTCTGTTACCCTAAAATTGTACGTTCAACCGTCGTCGATGACCAGTGCCAGCTTCATAATCTGTTATCAGCGGAATGTGCTCCGGGGGGTCGTAAATTGTCCTCAGCCCGTCAAATTTTGGAATTTTAGACGGTAGATAGCCACTTATGCGGCAAAAAAACACCATAAAACCCAAAAAAATACTGCAACCAAAAAAACAGCAAAACCCATTAATTACAGAATCTTACACCAAAAAACGTGGCAAAACCTGAGCCAAGTCACCAAAAAACTCATTTTACCCCCTACACGAGCGGAAAATGAGTTTCTATACTGCTGCTACCACATTGGTACAGATGGATGGAGTTACAATATGGCAATCGAGTTTTATGACGTCAAAGAACGTAAGAAAGTCAGCATCGACGAGGGCAGCGTCACGAAGAAGCGCTACGTCAGAGAGACAAAGTCGGGATCGACCCAGGAGCGGTACGCGCTTCGTGGAAAGACCTCGGACGGACGGAACCTAACAAAGTTCGTCAGCAAGGGTGACTGGGACAAATTGAGTGCTCCAGAAGAGTAGGCAATAGGTCTTTTGCGAAAGAGAAACCGAACTCTGACGAGTTCGGTTTTTTTTTGCTCGGAGGGCGACCAAACTGCCATTTGATGTCTGTCGGTGCGAGTCACAAAGTCTGGGAAAAAGAAGTGCCACCTCAGTCATTTTCGACACATCGATAGACCAGAGCGCAATGCCATTCAGCCTTGGCGCACCATAGGACCTGGATTACACCTCCGGGTGACCCCTGAAATGTGCTACACTTGGGTCGGGGATGTTGCCATGAAGTCCGGTTACGAAATTACCGGAATCGGAAACCGCGTCAAAGAGACAACCACACGCTTTATATCGAGGCTATGTTCTTGAATTGCCGTGAGGTAGTTGTAAGAAATCGACGTTATACTTGTGCTCGCGCGATTGAGCCTGAGTTATTGTCAGACCGTTCACTGTTTTTGCATCCGGGGAGCAAATGAAAATTTTACTCGTCGAAGATGACCTTCGATTGGGCGAACAATTGAAACCGGAAATTGAACGTGCAGGGCATCACGTTCACTGGGCTCGAGATGCCCGCAGCGGGATAGCTGCGTTTTTGGAAAACGAGCCAGACGTCGTCCTGCTGGACCTTATGCTCCCCGACGGTTCTGGCTACACCCTACTCAAAAAAATCAGAACAAACCACACCACACCGGTGATCGTCATCAGTGCCCGAAGTCTTGGAGAAGATAAAGTTCGGGCCCTGGACCTGGGCGCTGACGATTACGTCACCAAACCGTTTTGGACGAACGAATTAACGGCTCGAATCCGTGCTGTTGTCCGCAGGCTCGGTGGTGGCCGGGACAATGTCAAGGACACCGCATTTGGCAGCGTCAGTGTCGATATGGTGGCCCGTCAGGTTGCCATCGCTGGCAAACCTATCGCCCTGACCCCGACTGAATTTGAGCTGCTTCGGTTCTTCATCGAGAGACCAAAACAAGCACTCCGCCGTGAACGAATCATCGATTCCGTGTTTCGAAATCCAGATTCCGCGACTGAAGCGTTACAGACGCATATTTCTCGACTACGGAAGAAGCTCGGCAACGACGGTTCGCGTATCGAAACCGTTTGGGGAATTGGCTATCGCTTCAACACGGACTCAGACACCTAGCCGGGCGGGTTTACCAGGACTGCATACAACACCAAGCCGGCGCCATTGTGATAGACGCAAGCCCCATTGGGAGCTGAACGCGTATCTGGTGAGGCCGGTGGTTCATTCCCAGTCATTTCCTAAGGCACCGAAAGCAATCTGGACCGAAACACTCGGCCTATGGTAATTGCGCAATGAGCCGTTTTTTAACGACAACCTGAGCATGATGGCCGGAATACTCATGACCCCTGTTTCAAAATACATCAAACACGGTGCTCGTTTAAGGATGTGTGTGCTGGTTGCCCTCGTTGGATGCTCAGGCGGTGACGTATTGATTCTTGAGCCCATTCCTAACCAAGTGGCACAAGTGGGCGTTCAACTCAGCGTCGAATTATTGGTTCTCAATGCGGCAGGTCGAACGCCGCGATTTAGAGCGACCAGCGACTCTATTCCAGACTTAAATCAACGAACGACGTCACCGCAGTTCATTCCCTTTGGCGGGAGTGGAGCCTACTTTCGTTGGGTCCCGCTGGGTAAGGATGTTGGCGAACATCTTTTTCGAATCTCAGCAGAATCAGGTGGCGAACGGTCAAGTATCAATTTTCGGGTTCTGATTCGGGCTGGGAACGCGGCCCCCATCTTCCTAAGACCACTTGGGTCAGGAAAAACCATCGACCAAGGCAACGGCGTCGACTGTTTCGAAGTCCCATTGCAAGTGCAAGATGCCGATTCAACCCAGGTTAGAATTCAGATGGAGCCGCCCATCGAACTCGGTTACGAACTCACCCAGTCGACGGCATTCACAGCTGACTTTCGATGGTGTCCCGACCAGCAACAACTCAATCTATCAGATCGATTTTTAGTTAATTTCGCGGCAGATGATGGTGACGGACACGTCACACGGAAAGCATTCAATCTACTGGTCCGCCGGCGAGTTGGCTCCAATTGTCCCGGTCGAAGTCCAGCCATCGAGCACGAGATGGCCATGCAAGAGGCCAACCAGGGATTCGTCGAGATTGTCGCACGAGTCTCCGATGATATCGGCATCATTGAACCACCCCGTGTCTACTATTCTTTCGATCAATCGAATGTTGGCTTCGGCAATGAGATTGACGAGTTATCCGTTGAAGATTCGGAGCGTATATCCGGAACAGAGCTCGACGGCGTTTACAGCGCACGAGTCGCATTGCCTACACCACAAGACGACCGATCTGGACCTGACCGCTTATTCTATTTCATTGAGTCAACGGACAACGATGACGTTGCGGGCGACTGCGACCACCGAGTACGAATCCCTGCCAACGGATTCTTTGAAGTGCCCGTTGTTCCTATCTCCGACGCCTCTGTTGTTCCCGCCTGCAGCCCTTGTCAGGCGGATAGTGAGTGCGGCCGAGGGCTGTGTGTTGATTTATCGGACGGTACGCCTGTTTGCCTGGACACATGTAGCAATCGAAGTGGTTCGAGCGGGATTGATTGTTCATCGACCACCAGCGTGGGCTGTTGTATGGGACAATTTTTGATGTTTTGTGACGGCGATGAAATTCGCGAAGTCGATTGCGGCTCGGTCGATGCGTGTGGCTGGAATGATTCGGCCCAAAGATATGATTGCCGGAGCCTCGGCCAAGCCGACCCCACCGGCCAGCATCCGCGGGTATGTGGTTCAAGTTCAGGACAGTGTGAAAGCGGATACTCATGCTCCGATTCGTCAGTTATCAGTCGCTCAGGCCAGGTTGCAACCGTTTGCGTCCCCGACCAAAACCAGTGCGGAAGTTCTTGCCAAGACGACCCTTACGAAGACAATGACGCCATCAATCAAATCAATTCCCCTTTGCCGAGGGGCCAAGGCCTATCCATGCTCAAACTCTGTGGAGATGGCCAACGGGTAGACGATGACTATTTTGGTGTTTTTCTCGCACAGGGACATCAACTCACGGTCACTGCCCGTTTCCAACACCTCCTCGGCGACGTAGACTTGAGTCTGCTCAATAGTGAAGGCCGTATGGTCAGGACCAGTGTGTCGTCCACCGATGACGAGGTGATTACACAATGTCTCGAGCCGGGATTTTACTATCTCCACCTTTGGTCAGTAGACCGTGGGATCGATAACCAATATGACCTAGACGTCGAGCTGAGTGATGCCGGTTGCTGTATCGATGACCAGGCGGAAGAAGATGACGGGCCAAATACAGCCAGCGAAGCAAACGACGGACGAAGCTATGTCAACCGCATCATCTGTCCCGGCAACGAAGATTGGTATCGAATTAGCGTTACGGCGGGTCAAACAATCGTCACAGACCTCATTTTTGACCACATGACCAGTCTAGACGACCTAGACTTGTTCATTTACGACACTGATGGGCAGACCAACCTAACGCCATGTTGCGATATTACGAACGGGCAATCAGCGGATAGCGACGAACAGATTCGGTTCACTGTAGAACGTGACGGTACGTATTATGTGGTCGTCAGGGGGTATCGCGATGCTCAAAACGATTACACCATCGGATTCGAAGTAACGTCTGACTCGAGCAGTCCACCCAATCAATGAAGATACCAGTCAAATCAGAGTGCCATAGGCTCAAACAGTGTTCTGGACTCATGACGAGTGCCCTCCTCTTAACCGTTTTGACGTCAATAGGCTGCCAAACTGGTGCTGAGGCTGTTTTGGTTGAAGATTGGACCAGCCAAATGAGCGTTGAATCAGTCGAACCAAGAGTAATCCTGCCCAGATCAAACCTAACCTTGCGTGGCCGCGGCTTTGTCAGCCGTATTTTAGGCACGTCTCGACTTCGCTTTCTGGGAACCACAACCACCAATGAACCCAATGTGTATCCGGTTGATTTCAGTGCGCTCGTGCGGGTTGATGATAGCGAGCAAATCACCTTCGAATTGACGCCGGACCTGTTTAGCCAGCTCTGTCCTGCGGGCATCGGTCAATTTAACGGAACCATCAGACTTGAGGTCGCCTCAATCCAATCCAATGAGGTTTATTCGACAGCCTTGAACAATGCGCTTCTGTATTGCGGTCTCGAGTTGGTGCCACGACTCGAAACCATCGAATCCGGGCGGTACGCAGTCAACTCGGAGGTTGGCGTCACAGCCAGCAATCTCCTTTTAGGCGATTCCGAAGGCAGAACGACGATTCGCGTAGATGGCTGTTTTCTCGCATCCAACCAACAGCCTCCCTGCAACATTAATGGCAGAATGATCAATGGTTTTGAGACGAATGTCGACGTGGTGACACCAGCACGTAGAGAAAATGCGGTCATGACCTTAACCCCAGCCATTGTCGGGGTATTACCAGGGCAACTGACCGCCCGAGTCCAGTTGTTTAATTACCATTCCAACGGCCAAAGTCGTGGGTCGTCAATCGTAGAGTGGTCTGTCGACTTGACCCCCTCGCTGCTCAGCTATGTGGAACCTGAGGGGTCGTCACTCGGCGGCTTTATCGACTTCTACGGTTCCGGTTTTGTTGGAGGTGAGGCTGGAGAATTAACTGAAATTACTGTCAACGGGGTCTTCGAACCGACCGGAAACAGCCCCCCCAAGGCTCTCAGGCTCAATTTGGTCGGTGAATTCCAATCATCGGGTTTGGTCCGTTACGTCTTAAACGAAGACGATGAATTGGGACAGTTGCTCGATTTGCGGCGGGAATCCGGCCGAGTTGTGGGGACCTTTGGCGGCCAGGTTGCATTCGGCCAAGAGTCAGCACCATTCGATCCAATCGATGCCTACTTTCAAATTCAACCCATCAGACAAATCGTGTATGTCAAATACACCCAGGGATTCCTTGACGCCCTGAGCCGATTTGGCCTTCGCGTGATGGATTCAGAAATCAGACGCCAAATCTTGCTGCGCGCGAGCCAAATTTATGGGGGGTTGGGAGTCGAATTCAGAGAGTCAAAGCCCGATGACTATCGACTCTTTGCTGAAGTCGAAATGACGGGTGTAGACCCGAACGGAATTGGATTAATCGGCTACGACAACACCCCTGGCAAAGACTCAGGAAACCTCCGCCTGAATGATCAAATTGGCGGTGTCCACGCCCTGACTCAACAAGATGGCTATCCCGGTTACGGCGGTGTCTTTGTTGAATCGTTTCTGAGCTTTTCGAAACGCCCTCCGCGGGGCTTAGAACCCAACCCGGGTGCAACGGAATTATTCGACCAGATTTTTGCTCCGTTTCGACCCGATTTGGGGGGGCAACCGATCCTGCAGAACGAACGAGAAAACTTTGCATCTATCGGCAATGGGGATGGCTGTCCCGCATCGAGAAGCGACCGGCGAGGGCTTATCTCTTGCGCCGTTTTTGCCTTAGGCAACATGCTCGGTGGGACCATGGCTCATGAGGTTGCACACAGCCTGGGACTCGCTGATCCGGGCGGTATGAAATTTCATAATGATACGGATATGCCAAATCATCTCATGGATTCTGGCTTCGATCGTCCATTCGAAGAACGCGCAGCGGTCAATGGTGCAGGTCAGGAATACTTTTGCCGAGAAAACTTCGATTATCTCTACGATATTCTTCCAGTCAATGACCCTGATCCGCTGCCAAGCCGAACGAGTTGCTACTGAACGGGACGGTCCGTGACCGAGGAAACATGAGGTCCATACGCCCCACTTGTCTAAGCTTAATCCACTTTCGTTGGGAACAGCTGTCCCCAGCCTGTCCACGGCGCCCCAAAAAACAAAATAAAACCCCATAAAAACAGGGGCTTAATTATCAGAAAAGACAACCTCAATAGCGGCACATCTATTGCATCGTCGAGGAGCCATACAAAGATCTACTGTGAAAAAAACGGTCATTGCGCCCGAAACGTATCGAGTTGTTGAATAAAATAACGTGTGAAACGTCGGGAGCGCCCGAATTTTCATCAGAATAAGGGAGGGATCTCGCGTGAATCGACGGACGGTAAAAAGACTTCTGGCGACTGTTGTCGCAACATCAGTGCTCACGGCTTGTGGCAGCATCGAAGAGCCCAGAACAGCCAATGAAAAACCGGACGAACAAGGAAATGCGGCCGAGAAAATGGTCGATTGGAAGTTCGATGCATGGAATTACAGGAATAATCCCGATGGGCTTCGAGTCGAAATGAACAAGACACTCGCTGATCTGCCCCTCAATGGTGAGAGCGAGACACCCGCTTGGCCAGATACTTACTGGCCTACCTACAAGGATTCGACAAATGCACGGTGGCAAAAAACCGATGATTTTCTTTCCGATCTGTCACCCATGGAAAAGTATGATGCGGCTTTCCATGGATGGGACCCAAATAGCGTACGTGACCTAAAGCCGTTTGATAGCACCAACTGCGCGGCCGATTCCTTCGATCCCGAATATTATGACAAGTTGGGCCCGTCGGCGCACTTTGTGTCTGAACAGAAGGGCAACAAGGAGACCCGCGATGCAATCTTAGCCGGTGAGCTGGACGATCGGTGCAATGCTAAACCAGAAAGCGAATGCATGACAGCATGTCAGGACGTTGAATCAGAGTCCGATAAAACCATTTGCGAAAATCGATGCAATCGGGGCGGTGTTGAAACATGGTGGGGTCTTTGCCACGCATGGGCACCGGCTGCGATTCTGGAGAAAGAGCCATTACACCCAGTCACCATACCCACTGAATTCGGTGATATCGTGTTTACCGTTGGTGACATCAAAGCACTCTACGCTGTCATATACGACCGGGCCAACGCATCACTCATCGGAGGTCGCTGTAACGATCGCGAAGTCGATAGAGATGAATCGACCGGACGCATTACAAGTGACGAATGCCGCGATCTCAATGCAGGGTCTTTTCATGTCGCGATGACGAACTTGCTCGGCCTGCAGAAACGTGGATTCGTCGAAGACCGAACCTTCAATTACGAGGTTTGGAATCAGCCCGTCAAAGGCTACACCGTAAATACTCTCGAAGAGATCAACGTACAACAGGCGCATGAATTGCTGAAAGTTGACCCAGCGGCAGCGACAGACTGTGTTCAGGGTGTACATCTAGAAAACGGCGATTACTGCTATAATCGCAACATCGACCAATTGTTCAAGGTGAGTGCGACACTCGATTGGATCACGGAGTCTCACGCATCTGCAATCCCCGAGGGTGCGGAGAATTTGTCTCGATATAGCCGTAATGACAGCTATACCTATATTCTTGAGGTGAAAGGCGGTGAGATTGTCGGAGGCGAATGGTACGGCGCGTCAATCGAGAACCATCCGGATTTCGTCTGGCTCCCCTTCCGGCCCATTTCAGGCAATCGATTTGTCAGTATCGAACAGATTCGATTACTTGGTCGTATGTCTCAAACTGAGCAGACCGATCCAATGGGGGCCACCAACGGCCTGATTACACGCGACAGTGGCGAAATCAATTTAGAGATCCCAGACCAGAACCCAGCAGGGATATCCCATACGCTAACAGTAAATGGCTCCGGTTCTGCGAGTGCCATAAAGGTCAGTATTGATATCACCCATACCTACGTCGGAGACCTCAAGGTCATCCTCAGCAACCCAGATGGAACGGAACATGTTCTCCACCGCCTCGAGGGTGGTTCTACTGACGATCTGAAGAAGACTTTTTCCCTCGACGGGGTTGCGGGTATCGCGGGCGATTGGCGGTTGCGGGTGAGTGACCACCACGGTGCTGACATCGGAACGCTCAACGCCTGGAAGCTCGAGTTCATTATGGGTGACGCTGAACCTGAAACCGATGTCGTGTTCGAGGAATACAAAAACGACAATTCGGCTGATATCCCCGACAACAATGTCGACGGAATTAACAGCTATATCGACATCGACTCTGATGGCCACGTACAGAGCTTGGAGTTGGCTGTCGACATCGAGCATACCTATCTCTCAGACCTCGAGATCACATTGAAGAAAGGTCAAATTTCAAAAGTGATCCATAATCGGGAAGGCGGGAGCGAAGATGACCTAAACCGCACGTACAAGATCGACGAATTTAATGGTGCCGAATTAGACGGTCGTTGGTACTTGCACATCAGAGATCTGGCCCACTTGGATACAGGCAAGAGAGTCAGCTGGACCCTGAAAATTCAGCGCTAAGTAAGATGGTCATTTCATGCCCTTGTGGCCTCATGCTGAGCTTTTCGTGAACATGGCTCCCCTGCACAGCCACCCCTTGCGACATGGTATGCGCGGGTATGATTAGAGGTCATTTATCAACATGGAGCCGAGAGTACTTGGCCGTCTTGGTTTTGACTTGCATCGCCTGTTCGCCGCGACGTAGACATACGGTTGTTGCGTTCAACGAACCGCCTCCCACGTCGGTTGATGCAGGCCTGAGTATCAAAGATCGTGGTCCTCTCAGCGTTGTCGATGTTGGGTCGCTAGACGCAACACCAGATGCCAGTTATGGCATGCCGCTGCAGTGGAATAATCAGGTTCTCTTGCTCGATATGAGCATGTCGTCTACAACGGGATGGACCCAACTCTTTGAATCATCTCGCAACGCCGCCGTCGATATTGTCTACCGTACCCACTTGCCCTATCTGACAGCGTCGGACGTCGATGGCCGCTATGGCGGGATTGTGTTGGCACTCGGCAATGGACCTGAAGAACCTGAGCCATACCTTCGCGCCGATACCATCGACTACCTGCAGACGTTTCTCGGTCGTGGTGGATCTCTCATGGTCCTGACGAGACATTCATGGCAAGACAGTATGAAAGGTTCACACGACCGCGCGCTCATCAATGGTCTGCTTGAACAGCATTCGGGCCGTGTACGCATTGATGCAAATACAATGTTTGGCGAATATTACGGGCCCAATTCGGATGGTTCTCAATCGACACATACCTCGCTCCCCTGGGCATATGTAACCCCATCCGACCCGACTCGAGGCGGTGCGATCGGATTTATTCGTCACCCAGAACGAGCGCAACACGACACACCCTTTGCGCTCGGACTCGCAGCCAGTCTCTCTTGCGAATCAGCATCAATTGGCATTTTAGCTGAGAGCCATATCGATGCAGAATCATGGACAACCTTATCTGAAGCCACGCGCCCATCGACCCTTCAGAAGCGACCCGTTGCAGTCCAATTAAAGCTGATCAATGGTCAGATTCTGCTGGCGTCACGATCCATCTTTAATCTGCCTTTTCATTTAGCTAAAAACTCGATTCAGCCAATCTTGGAACCGCAGCTCGCCGACGGCACCAAAATCGCGTCTGATTGGATCTTCTCCAACTGGGCGAGGGCCGCTCAGACAGGTGAAATAATAGCCGATTCAGGCTGCTTTGTATCATCGGATTCAGGCGCAAACCCAAGTTCACACGAGGACATCAATCCAATACAAGATACGCCGCCAACGAAGGATGATCCGCCAGAATCCTTCCCATGGGCCAGGGTACCTGACCAACAGCCGGTCAACGTGTCGACGCCCGAATGGGCCGCGCCTGGTCCGATAAGACTCGTGTCAGGCAACCTCCCCACCGAAGAGGCGTTCAATCGCCATCTAGACCGCGCGAGATTGGCCAAAATGCAGGGTTATATCGCAACCATCACGGCATCGGCATTGATGACCTATGCTGAGTCAGAGCAGCATTCACAAAGGCTGCTCAGATTTGGTCAAGCGTCCCAAGAGAAACAACAACTCGCTTTTGTATCCACACGGTTCGCAAATGCTTTGTACAATCACGACGCCGAGATCTACGGTCAAGTTGTCGGGCCCAACGCTCATGAAATACAAGCACCGCCCCCTCTGTCTGAACAATGGTGGCAATTGGTCATCAGACCGATGATCCTCAGTGCAGCTCAGCTCAGTGCATTGTCACCAGGGATTACGGGCTTGGTCCTCGATCTCAACCTTGAACAATCACCCACGGGTCATTATGACAGAAACCATGCCTTTGATAACGAGGCATGGTCCATCATCTTAGACGCCATTGAAGTCCATGATCCCAGTGTGTCCGTTGCCCTTGCACAATTACCGACTGAAGAGCGGATGAACGGTCTCTTAGATTTCAATCTAATGGCTTTCGCCTATGAACGCCTCGAGCAAGAGACAGCGCGCCGGGTGCGCCTGCTATTGGATGAAAGCCGTGACATCAATCCGCAATTTGAGCTCCTACTCAAATCATCGGCTGTCCAGCACAGCTGGTTTTATCGAGGTTTTTACCGGGGAGTTGGACGACCCGAGAGACCTGCTGTTCTGCTGAGCTATAGTTGCTGCCAACCAAAAGCTATCGCTGACCTGCAGTCTTGGGGATATTCGGTGATCGGCCTCAGTGGCTTGTTGACCAGGCGCCTTCAACCAGCCGATGTCCATGATGCCTTGCTCAACGCTGCCGCTGACAGTCATGGCTATTGGATTGCTCATTTTGAGGATTTTGAGCCTGACTCTGAGGCTGTTTTGGACAGGTATTGGTCTGCCTTCCTACGGGCGAATTCCCAGCTAGCCCCTCATTAATTCTGCTTTGCGTTCCAGCTGGTGAGTTCGATCCATTCATCGAAGAATGGCCATACCTCTTCAGGTGCCCACTTACCGAGAACTGGATCCACATGCCCATAGTCATAACGACAGCCTGACGCTCTGCCAAGAATCTTAACTCGTTTTTGTTCAGCACTAATTTGGTCATGGATAAACTGAATGTCATCTGGCGGAGCCAGTTTGTCATCCTCACCAACAAGCAACTGAGTTGGTGTCGTAATCTGGTCTAGTCCCTGAAGGTACGAATAGCCCCCTTCGTTCGTGGCAAATCCTTCGCCTTCGTACCAGTCAGCAAATTGCATGATCAAGGTGGTCGGCAAGTCACTGGGAAGCATACGAATGATCTGTGCTAGGTCGCGGCTACGGAGGTTTCTCGGATTACCAAACAATCGGCCAAGGGTTTCTTTGAAAATCGGTATAAACGGAATTAGAGCACTCCCAGTCCCCTCGTACGGGAGGCGTTTTATGCGCTTAACGACGGTACGTAAACCCAGAATCTTATCCAGGAAAGCATTGCCGAGCCGAGAAAAACTCGGACTTCCAATGGCAGAGAGTGAAGCCACACGAGCCCCGCCGTGGCGGATTAAGTAGGCGTATCCAATCATGCCACCCATGCTGTGGCCGATCCAATGTACTGTCTCTCGGCCCGTGGCTCTCGAAATGACGTCCAAGGCAGCAGGGATATCTCTGTCGACGTAGTCTTCAAAGCACCAATCCCATTTGAGCCCATTATCTCGGCTTGGACGACTCGACTTACCGGCACCGCGTAATTCAACAACCCAACAATCGTGCCCTTTCTTCCACAACCAATTGGCGAGTGAAAGTCCACCAGGCGCATCGAGATTATAGCGATTTGCCCCAAGACCATGACACAAAAGCACGGGTAGTCTTTTGGGTGCTGTTTTGCGGTGAGGTAAACGATGAAGCGCAATCCGCCAGCCGTCGTCAGTTCGGCCATAATGGAGTTCTCTTGTAACGATTCGGCGACTCGCCTTCAAACTCAACATGACTCCCCCCGATGTTGATTTGAGAAGCATAACCTTGTTTACAGGCACCTGTCCAACGGCACTTCACTTGCTGATAATGGCCGCATGGTACAGACTCAAGGGCGTATGTTTGGTCTGATCTACATCGTTTGCTTCGGAAAAGGACAGAGTTGCATGGTGGCCAACGGTTCATCCCGGCCTATTTCTATGCGATAAAGAGACGCCAAATTCAATTTCTCTGGACGATGACATGTTGAAACCATCGCATTTTCTCATTTGCGTTTTTACAATCGGGCTTTGTTCATCTGCTGTCTTCGGTCAGGACGAAGACAGTCAAGCGCCGAAACAAACATTAGCACCACTGCGCGCTGAGCTCGAAAAGTTGGAGAAAGATTGGGCTAAGAATCGGTCAGAGACCATTGCCGTTCTAGATATCAAAGGTCTAGAACATACAGATGGTAAAGATGAAAGAAGTCTGCTTGAGCGTCGATTGGAAACCCTGCAAAACAAGAAAATTTCCAATCGCGAATGGGCGACATATTGGAAAACAGAAGCAACGTTGGCGACTCGGATCTCAGCGGTCTATCGAACGCTGGTTGGAGGGAGCGGAGGCGAACAAAGCATCCTCCAAAAAGAGCATCAGAAGAAGGCAGGCGCAGCTGAAGCAGCGTTGGTAACCTACCGAAGCATGCAGGACGCTTTCGCCGAGGCAAGAGCCGAAAAAGAAAAAGCGGAAAAGTCGGTTAGACAAATCATGACCGACAACGCTGATGCGATCCGCGACGGAATCGCTCAGACGGATGCACTGCAAAAACGAGCATCGACGGCGAGTAAAAGACTCTCAGCAATTGCAGACCAGATCAAATCGGCAACAAAGGACAGTCGGCTTCAAAACCTAAACGAGAAGAAGAAGAAGATCGTGGAACAGGTCACAGCACTTGAGGCTGACCTAAAATCCATTCAAGAAAAGACCGATGTGATTGGTCAAACGCAGAGCTTGATCCAAAAAGTTTTGGCCGGCGAACCAGTCCCCGACCAAGGGTTGGAGGAAGATGCAAAGGCACGACTTTTGGCCTACGTAGTGCAACGAAACAATCTGGATCGACTCAGTCGAGAACAGGCACAGTCGAGGGAAACTGCTGATAAACTCCAAAAGGAGAGTCAGCGTGCGAAGAGAGAACTTGAACTCTATTCCGAGCGAATCACTGCGATGCAAGCTTGGTCATCTCTCGCCCAGAAGAAGGTGGCGAACCAAGGGAAATACTATGAAGCAATAGAGGGCGACATCGCCGCGATCAACGATCGGCTACGCAGCGTCCGTACTATGAAGAAAGATGAAAAAATCATCTATGCTGCCGATGTTTGCGACTCAGAGCCCGATGACGAGATCACACCGTTTGCGCATCATAGGGAGTGCACGCGGGCGTACCGATCCGAACTGAAGCGGATCTCACGGGATATTGAGCAGCATAAACAGAAAGAGAGACTCACGAACCGACTCCGAGACTCATCGAAAACCTTAATCGAGGCCCAGGAAAT
>JAYZEG010000078.1:0-12807 GCA_036337435.1 Myxococcota bacterium | reverse complement strand
TCTTCGGTCATCAAAACTCGGCCTTTGTAAGGGGCTGCAACGGCGCCCCCGTTGATTTGATAGTATGTCTGTTTTCCCATTTTCTTTTTGGCGATTGTCCCTTTCGGTTGAGCAGGGAAGGGAACATCCAGAAGGATTGCCATCGGGTTTTTTGTGGGCAAGTCAAAGAAACCAACTGTGACCATCTTAATTTTTTTGGCATCGATACCGCTCTGTTCCGTAAATTGGGTCATGGCCGCCTGATAATTTGGAGACGATGCGACCAGTTCTTTAAACAACTTGGTTGATTTAAGCTGTGCCAAGACGATCTGGATCACTAGCTTGGTTACGCCTGGCATCATGTTGGCTTGTTCGGCTGGGCTCGCATTTGCGAACCCGGCAAAAAGGAAAGACATCGCAAAGAGTGCCACAGTGTAAAGTCGTGATTTCATCAATCTGTACTCCGAACTAAAATCAGCCTCGCGCCAAAACGATGGCCAGACTGCATATGATTAAAAGTTAAAACGATTTTGAGTTGGTGGTAACGGCGTTACCGACGTCACCCGCTCCGCTTTATTCTACAAAATCTCGAGCCCACCATCGCTTATTGGTGTTGTTAACGCAAATGATTAGATGGACCCATCAATGAATGCCGTTGGACAGTGTAGACACGGATTGTGCTGTGTCTATTCCACTCCTCGACAACAAAGGCTGTTTTTTTGCTGTCATTGAGTAATTTTACAACCTTGTTATCGACTGCAAGGAGTGCCAATGTCGACACGTAGGAGGGCCAAATAGATTTATGGACCCAAATAAACCCCACGTTGTACGTCAATTGAACGACAGGCCCCCAATGGACTGGAGCACTTGGGTGCCGACGGAGTCCGCCACACTTCTCTTTGTTATCCGGAATCAGCGCGTTTTGTTGATCCGCAAAAAACGAGGTTTGGGCGAAGGAAAAATCAATGCCCCAGGAGGTCGGCTGGAACCGGGTGAAACGGCCTTGGCATGCGCTGTTCGCGAAGTACAGGAAGAACTCTGCATCGCAGTTCGAGACGCCGAGTATTCGGGCGAGCTCAACTTTCAATTTACAAATGGTTACGGCCTTCATGTCACTGTTTTTAGAGCCGGTAATTTCGATGGCGAGCCAACTGAAACCGATGAGGCGAAACCAATCTGGTACGACGTTGATAAAATTCCATTCGATGAGATGTGGGCCGATGACGTCATGTGGATGCCGGCTCTCCTGGCAGGTAAGCCGTTCTTTGGCCGCTTCCTTTTCGATGACGATATAATGCTCGATTCTTGGCTGGCCAAAGACGCCGAAATCAAACATTATCTTACTCAATTCGCCATCGATTAACGATCCGACAGTAAAGGTCTAGACCTCATGTGTTCTCTGACACCGACTCGGGCGACATCTGGCAAGGCGACGGCGTATAAAGTCATTTGGAATGGCTTGGAACTTCAATAAAAACGAGCGGATATGGGTACCCAGATCGATAAATTTTATGCCGATGAAGCGCGCATACGCACCGTGCTTTTTCGCATTAATTTAATTGAGTGTCTGGCGGTTATCGCGACTCTCGCGGGTGAGTTAGCGAAGGAGTTTGTGTCCGTTGCTGAGCGACTTGACCAGCAGTTTTTCTGGGCCTATCGAAGTGTCGAAGTTATCATCCTGATGTGTTTCATAGGCCGTGTTGCCGTGACATGGCGGGGGCGGCAAGAAAGCAGCTTTCGGGCACTTTCGGCTGCGGCCATCATCTTTGTTTTGGGCCTTGCCCTCATCAATTTGAGATTGGCGTCCTTCCTCGCCTTGATCCACGACGCTTTTTTGGGTCTGCGCCACAGCCAATTGAAATCCCAGGATCTTCGTTTCTACCAACGCTTGAGCAGAAAGCCCGCCGCGACGCTGGTCGTCACGTTTCTTCTCGTGTCGATCTTGGGGGGGGGCTTGCTGGCCTTACCCAGTAGCCAAATGGATCCGTCCGAGGTCAGTTTCATCGACGCCCTCTTCACGGCCATCAGCGCGACGTGTGTTACGGGCCTTACGACCGTTGATAGCAGCACTGCCTGGACCCCATTTGGACAGACTGTTCTCCTGCTTCTAATCCAGCTCGGCGGTCTTGGTATCATGGTTTTTGGAAGTGCTTTGAGCCTGAGCCTTGGTCAGAAATTGAAGATTTTTGAGAGAGACCTGGTCGAGGATGTCTTCGATGATACGGATACACTTGAGTTGCGCTCGTTACTCAAAGGGGTGTTGGGTTTTACCCTTGCTATCGAACTGATCGGTGCATGTCTGCTCTACCCAGCGTTCAGCGAAACAATGGCTTGGAACCAGGCACTCGGTTACTCGATATTTCATAGCGTCTCAGCCTTCTGTAATGCTGGTTTTGCTCTTTTTCCCGACAGTCTTGTGGAGTTTCAGGGACATGTCTGGGTGAATCTCATTATTGGCTCATTGTTCACCTTAGGTGGATTCGGTTTTGGTGTGCTCCTTGGTCTGTACAAGGTTCTGCGTCATCGAAAAACGACTCGATTGAGTTTACAAGCGCGTGGCGTGTTGACCATGTCAGTCATCTTGATTGTTCTGGGGTCTGTCCTTTGGTTTATCTTTGAGTACGACGGACTCCTGAAGGACAAACCACTGGGGACCAGCGTACTGATTAGTATCTTCCAATCGGCGACTACTCGAACTGCGGGATTTAGTACGATTGCCTTGGACGAGATGCAATCGACAACCATCGTTTTGATGTCTGTTTTGATGCTCATTGGGGCATCACCTGGCTCAACTGGGGGTGGAATTAAAACGACCACTTTGCTGGTGGTTGCTCTTGCCATAAGGGCCTTCATTCGGGGTCGAAAAGAGGTCACCTACCATTACCGAACAATCGAATTAACAATTGTGCTGAAGGCTTTGGCCATCTTGGGTGCTGTTTTGTCGGCGTTTCTTTTTGGGACCATGTGTCTTCTCTGGGTTGAGCCCGATCTCGTACCCATGCGGGTTGTTTTTGAATCAGCGAGTGCCCTCGGGACAACTGGATTGTCAATGGGCATCACTGGCGATTTGTCGACCGCTGGAAAATTGATTGTTTGTGTCTTGATGTTCTTTGGTCGTTTGGGTCCCCTCACCATTGCGACAGCAGCCTTGCTCGGTGGGGAGAGGGGCAGCCGGATCAAGTATCCGACGGGCCGGATTAACGTGGGGTAGGAGGAAGCAGTAGCTATGTATGGAGTAATTGGTCTAGGTCAGCTGGGTGAATCGGCAGCGCGGCATCTGCAACTCAGTGGTCATGATGTGATTGTTGCGGATTCGGATATGGATCGAATCGAAGCACTCAAGGAGGAGGTAAGCCGCGCTGTATGCCTCGATGCGACCGATGAACATGCCCTCAGAGCAGCAGGGTTTGATGATTGCAGTGCCGTCCTTATGGCGCTCGGAGAAAATAATCTAGAGGCCGCGGTCGTCATCGCCATGGCCCTGGTCGAATTGAACATTCCATACGTAATTTCGAGGGCAACAAATGACCTTCAAGGTAAGATTTTAACAAAGATTGGGGTACACAGAGTCATTTATCCAGAAAAACGGGTTGGTGCTGAAGTCGCCAAACAGCTCCTCAGCCCGAGCCTTAACGACATCGTTGCGTTGAAGAATGGGCTTGTCTTGGCAGAATTAGAATTACCCGGAATTCTGAGAAACTATACGCTTATCGACCTAAAATGGCCCGTGCGGTTCGGAATTACCGTCGCCGGCCAAATGACCGTATCTGAGCATGAAGAGTGGGGCTCTGCGCCTCGGGCCACAGCACCACTGCTTGAATGTGCACGTTTGGCTGTGGTGGGTAGCAACGAAGAGGTCAGCGCGTTCGCTGCGTACTTTGCCGCCATAGAAGCCGGTCTTCGCGAGCCGTTGGATGCAACAGAATGATCTCAAACTGGAGACCACTTATGGATGTGCTTATCTAAACGATGACGGCAGTGGCACCCACCCTATAGCTCAAAGCGCATGCTCCGAAGGATGTCCTGGCGCTTCACGCCTTCGCGGTCTTGTGTATCGAGCTTGGCCAATTGGGTTTTGATGGTGCCAGAGGTCGAAACTAATTTGCTTGCATGGCCCCGAATCACTTCTGTGCTGCGCTGCAGCCTGCAGTAACGGGCGACCTGCTCGGCGTGTTTTTCGAACTGCTTCATGGAGGTCAATGCGTGTTCGACATGGACTGCCTCAATGGCATCATCGATGTCATCGAGGAGGTTGAGGCAGTTCTTAAGCTCATTTTCGGTGCCGAAAGAAATGTCTGACCCCATGAGTTCACTGCTAATGGTTCGCAGGTTTTGAGCTTCCTGACTCACATTCGCCAGCATGACCATGCCGGCTCGGCCAAGTTCTGCCCGGTCGGACGCGCCACTTGTTTTCTCTTGAATCAGTGCCATGAGTCCCGTTTCAAGTTCCTTGCGCGCATCGCGGCCGATGCGTGTCGGGATGCTTTTCCGACTGATGCTCATATTGGATAGATCGCACCGCTTCGGTAGCCCATCAATAAATGCGTTCATGACAGCCAAGCGAGTGTCTGTGGAGCATTCTTCGAGCATACTGATGATAAGGGCTGGCATGAAGTCATTGATCACCGATGCCAGCCCTTCCGCTTGGAGTGCTAAATTGGCACTCGTCCCATATTCTTGGTAGCGCGTTAACTCTTGTTCCTTTTGAACGAACATGGAGGTGAGATCCCGGATGAGGCGCATCGATAGAGACGGCATGGACGCCAAAAGTTGCTCAACCTTTTCCTCGCGGATGCGGACGATGTCACACCGGGTCAATGCGCGTAGGGTCGCGGTGCGCTTTTGCGAATTGAAGAATGCAATTTGTCCCAAGAAAACTTGGCGGCCACGCACTGTGTTGATGACCGTATCGCCCTTGAGGACTTCTATGGACCCCTGAAGCAAAAGAAGGAGGTCTCTGGATGGCTCCCCCTCGATACAAATTGTCTCACCGGGCCCGTATGCACGAGCGAGACTCCGGAGCGCATCTAAGTGGCTGCCTGTTATTTGATCACTATCACCTGCCATTTAAGCCACTCCGATTTAAGTATTTGGAGAGTTACAGTGTATGTGGAGAGTCTAACACGATGTTGGCCGTGATCATATCACCCGATCGACAGTGGTTGGATGTTCATGGGCATCGCTATGGGAATGAGGCTTTTCCCCGGGGGGTCTTGTGTGCCCACCGAACCCTAGATGTCGTCTTCATTCCACCATTCAAACTCTTGATTGGGTGCAAACGCGATGACGGAGCCATCCATGCTGACGTCGATGTCGTCGTCGATACTGTAGACTTCGATTTGGTCTTTGCGCCCTTTGAGGATATGCAAGCCCTCCGTTGCGGTCACTTCCTTGAGGTCCGTCGGGAGTTCGGCCCAGGTGTCCTGACTGAGTAAAATATCGGTCTTTAGGTCTTTGTTGAGTGCTTCCAGGCGCGCGGCGACGTTGACTGTATCTCCGACCACTCCATATTTCATGGTTTCGCGGCTGCCTAAATTCCCGGCGATGACGACCCCACTGTGCAAGCCAATGCGGTTGAAAAGCCGATCTATCCCGAATTGTTTTGAGACCTGGAAGATTTGCGTCTGACGCCAATATTGGTTAAGCCGGTCTATACTCTGTCGCATGGCCATGGCGCAGCGCAGCCCACATTCAGGATGATTAGGCAAATCTGTCGGTGCGCCAAACACAGCGAGAATGCCATCACCCGTGAATTCCAAAACCACCCCTCCGTAGCTCTCAATCACATTTTGCATTGCATCGAAGTAACTGGTCATCAGCTTCACGACGTCGGCTGGATCCAGCGTCTCGATGATGGTTGAGTAGCCGCGGATATCGGAAAAAAGAATCGTAACGGTTCGTTTTTCTCCCCCGAGGCGGGCAACCTGTCCGTTCTTGATCAGCTCTTTGACCAGCGTTTTAGGTACAAATTTTTCGAAAGATTCGCTCAATGTTTGTCGCTCGCGCAAAATCAGGTTGATCTTGTCGGTGAGTGCGAGTGACATCATCAAAGTAAATGCACCGACGCCGATCATCGGTCCATGGAGACTGAGCCCATTGAGGGGAATGACACCGATGGACCGAAGCAAGATGATCAGCCCGGCGAAAACAGCACAGCAGATCGCCAGAAAGAAAATGCGCGCAGGCCGATAGCCCCGAATTAATGCGAAAAGAGCCAGCCAAAATGACACCAACATGTAGTACATCTGCAAGCCAATAGCCATTCTGACAGCAGACCCATAGGGTAAGAAAGCCCCGGCCAAAACACAGAGTAATGTGGCGTTTTTGCTATACAGCAAGATCTTTTTTTCACCCTTGGTGAGTGCCCGACGGAGAAAGATCTCATCGAGTAGGAAGCCCAGGTAGGCGATGCACGTGAGTGCGATGACCATCACGATGTTCATCGCCTCTGGTGAATGAGGAAAGAGGTATTGATACAAAAGACCACTTTCGCCAAGCAACCAAAGCAATTGTGCGCCACATAACCCTGTGAACACCAGATAATGGCCGCGGCGAAAATAGAAGAAAAAGACGAAGCCATAGAGGACGAGAAGGCCGACTAAACCGAAATAAAGCCCTAGGAATGTTTGTCGATGGGACAGCCACGTCAGAACCTTCGTCGATGAGATCAGCCGCGCGGGCACGAGCATCGCGCCTTCGGTTTGAATAGAAAAAAATAGGGTGGCCTCTGACGAGGCTTGTAGTCTCAACGGAAAAAGCAGATGGGAGACGCCGATTGGCCTTGTCGAAAAGAGATGCTGGTCGCCTGATTGGCCAACTCGCGTGACCTTACCATCGATTTTCAAGAAAACTTGAACGTCGTCGAGCAGGGGATAGTCGATAAGAAAAAACCAATCATTCTTGCCGCTTTCATTCTTGAGCTTGATGCGTCCCCAGAAGCGGCTACTCGAGAGCCCGCGTCGAAAGTCGTCTTGGCCACCGGATTCAAAGCGATCAGAAAAGTCGGGATGGCTGACATCATCTATGGTCAATCGTCCATCGGGATCTTCGTAGGAATCGATATAAAATCCGCAGTTGAGGTCTTCTTCAGCTGCTGTGACGCGCAACGTCCGTTGGGGATCCGCTAAAGCGGGGCCAGCGATCAGTAAGACGAGCAATGCCGCCCATGCATGGAGACCGCTGCCACTCAGACGGAGTGGGCCATTTTTGGTTGCATGTGTCATTGACAAACCGACCAGTTAGAGTGTCTCCGGAACGTAACCGTTCACTTTGGTGTGATTCAGTGCGCCTGTCTTCTGGCCATCAACGATGTCCTTCAAATACGATAGGACGGAGATCCGTGCTTTTGCAAGTTAACAATGGTGGTAACCCTGGCTGCACGAATCGAGGCCGGTGGCACGGCCCCATGAATCAGCGTTTATAAAGGCATTGGAGGGATTGACGGCCTGGTGTCGGGGCTCCAGTTCTAACCGACTAGAATTGCATCCAAGCACCGCCGTCGCAGTAATACCAGGTTCCATTGAGCAGGCATTTTTCTTCTGGGGCACAGGGTTCACTTGGATCAAAATCTTGAGGGCAGACCATTCCTTGGGGCTGTGTAGACCCAGGGTCATCGCCTAGATCAAGCCAATAGTATGTCCAAGCATCCTCGGCAAATATGCTGTAGCTTCCGACGGCGAGGACCCATTGAGCGCCCTTGTAAATCCAGAGTTCATTGACCCCCTGGCTCAGTTCACTCGTGCCATGACCGAAGCCGACAACATCGCCTTCACGGCCCGCTTGTTCATCGCAACTGCCATCGTTGGTCACGGCCATGACCTCTCCCAAGGTTGCCTCGAGGGCGAAGCCACACGCGTCGCATGCATCGACGTCACGAACATTTAACAAGGGATAAGTGAGTTCACAAACAAGGGCTTCGTCGGCATAGCGGGTGTAAGTGACGGTCTCTCGATCGCCTATCCATCCATTAAATTGCTTGCCGTCTCCCTTATCGCCTGCATCGGGTTTCTCCGTGAATGCGTCATTGACAGTCGATGCGTCATCAACATCGGTCTGCATGCTGGCATCCGCCTCTGTACACCACCATGGTATAGGCTCTGAGCCACACCCGCCGTCGACATTGGAAACGGTGTCCATGCCTTGATCCAGCATGCCATCGTTGTCTGCCAAACTGGCGTCCTTCGTACACGCGCCGAAAATGAAGCCAAAGACGGCGATAAAAGGCAGAATCCGAGTCATTTTGATAGCTCCTTATGTAAGACCGGCAAGGGACCCAGAAATATCGAGTCGATGCCCGTTTTGCGTTTGCACGTGGCTGAGACCTATCTCATCTACAGCGATCCCCATCGCTTGCGCAACGCTCACCAGCATTTTTTGGTGGGGCAGTCCGGAACGTTCTGTGTATCCGTCGCGAGTCAAAATTCTGATGGGTGTTTCATGTGGAAAATAGTGATACTGACCTGTGTTGTAATGCCAGCTGCCACCGATTAAAACCGGACAGTAATGCTGATAGCCATGCCATCCATCGGCTAATTCTGACCCCCACACAATCAATGTATTGTCCAAGATTTACCCGCTTCCGTTGGTGTCAGGTAAGCCTGCCAATAGGTCTACAAGACGCGCGACTTGCATGCTGTGATGGTGGAGATAGTCGGTCATGGCCGTGTGTTTAACTGGATCATCATAAATGCCGTGGGCCAAGCCTTTGTGGACGTCATCGGTCAGATGATTCCAGCCGAAATCGCGTGTGGGCAATTCACCGAGAGACAGGGAGACGACGCGAGTGATATCGCAGGCAAATGCCGCCCCAATCAACTCGGACATTGCATCGAATTTTTGGTCGTAATTGACCGGTGTAGACGGGGAATCGGGTCCCGTCGGACATTGTACGTTGGCCATGCCCTCAAGACGCCCTTTCAGCTGGTTGAGGAGGTCAAAATGCGCATCAAGTTTGATTCGGCTTCGCGCGTCCAAGCGTGGTGAAATGGATTGAAATTCTTGGAAGGCATAGCGCATTGTCTCGGCGATGCTGCGCTCATTGGCGTATCGGCTATTTTGGGCACCGAAAAGACGTTGCCATGCGCGAGCTGGATCCGATTCCACAGGTAACCGTAACCCATTTTGACCGTAACTAACCGGTCGTCCATTCTCCCCAGAATCGTCCAGGGAGAGTTCCAAGGACGGCAGTCGGTCGACGCGTGCAATTTGTCGTGCGACAAGCTGGTCGAGTGAGGCTGTCGTGGACCGTGTGTCAGCACCGCTGAAATCAGCCCAGCCGCCTGTCCACGCATGAATCCAGCCCGTGTCGTGGCGATTTCCATCCATGTCGAGCTCAGCAGTGGCCAAAGACAAGCCGTCGATGGCAACTAAAGCCGACCTGTGCCTGTGAAGTGGCGCGAGCGGTTTACTCCATTGGTCGGCTGAAATCGAGTTGAGCTCAACGTGCCAAGGCCTCTCGGTTGAGAGACCAGACGGCCTCATTCTCCAACTGGAATACGGCCAGCCATGGCAATGGGAAATCACGACCAGTCTTTTTGGCGGCGCGTTTGTGTTGGACTGTGCTAGCGCTTTTGAAAGCCCTTGACGACCGAGTCCGAATCCCAGTCCGAGTAGACCCATGCGTTCAAGAAATGTACGTCGATGTATCATTGCCTTGTACTCCTCCGTGTGAGGCGGAATGCGTCCGTCGCAACGATAGACACCAGAAGCTCGATAATATTATCGTCCTGTCTAAACGCGGCTTGTAAATCCAGGAGACCTTGATTTGATGAAGCCAGCTCAAGGCCAATTGCATACTTGACCCATCGGCTGACGTAGCAATCGCGAACTTGATGGCTATTCGCCAGCTGTTGGCCAAGCTCAAGTGCATTGTCGAAGGTGAACTCTTCTCCATTTTGCAGCATAAAGGAGCCGCTCGAATCCACATCGAAGCCATTGTCTTGCGTCCTATACCGACCGAGGGAATCGTAGGATTCATAGGCAAATCCAGGTGGGTTCATGCTGGCGTGACACGCGTCGCATGCTGGTGGATGAGTCGCGAGTGTGGTGCGTTCTCGATTGGTTAATTCCGCACCTTCAGAATCGGGCGGCATGGAGGCCTCTGCCCCGGGAATAGGTGCCCCCAGAACCTGACACCCGAGTCGTTCCAAGACGGTTTTTCCGCGCAAGATTGGGGCTGGGTGAACTGGGTATGCGTTGATGGCGAGAATGGCGGGCAGAGTCATCAGGCCCGCTCGCTCGCCGGCCGGAAACCGGATGGGTCGGAGTTCGAGAACCCGCCGTCTTGCTTGAGAAAATTCGACGTTGCCGTATGGCCATCGTTTGATGGGGCCTGTGATCGCTGTGACATTGGGTCCGTAGACGCCTGCCGACTGGGTCGACATAAATCCCTGATCGCTGGTCAGCAGCGATGAGAAAGTGCCGTCTCCATCGAAAATGACCGTCTCGATAAACAAGTGAGCTTCAGCAGCAAAGGAGTGTCGCAGGGGGCCAAGGATGCCTGGCCAAACGCCGTCCCCAGTGGTGTCGAGTGGTGGCTCAGGCTCGATGCCAAATGCAGGTCCGTAGACGCGCCGCGCCGGCGAGACTGATAAGACGCGATTTAGGTGAAGCAACTGCTGGTGGAAATGAACGATGGCCGGGCGAGCCTTCGGGTCAGCGAGCATCCGACGGGCTTGGTCCATAAGTTGCTCTTTCGTCGCCAGCTGGCCTCGTGCTGCAGCGGCGAAAAGAGCCTGGTCTGGCATGGTGTCCCATAGGAAATAAGACAGTTGAGCAGCCACCTCCCACGGACCCAGCAATCGGACGTTACTTTGGCTCTGCTCGTGGATGGGCACGAGGAACAAAAACTGAGGACTCTGTAAAATGGCCGCGACCACGAGCACGATGGTCTCGTCCACATTATGGCGTACCGACAGGCTCGACCACAGATTCGACAGATGGGTGGCCTCGTCCGGCGTAATTGGCCGCCGCCAAGCACGCTGTGCGAAGCGCTCAATGCTCTCCTTGGCGCAGCTCTGTTTGGCTGCATCGTCGAGGTCTTGCCAGGACTGACACGTGAAGAAAATCGGTGACACCAATGCATAGCCGGCGAAGTGCAGTGCTGCTTTTTGGACCTCTTCCAAGTCATACGCTGAGGGATTTTGTCCGTCGACAAAGCCTTCAAATCCATCGACGCCGTTCTCTGTCGGAAAGACCCATGGCCAGACAGAGGGCTGAACTTGGCTTCCGAACACACCGGCTCGGTTTTGCAATGTCGCGAATCGCGCTGCAGCGATCGGGCGGTCGGGCCAGTCGCTGGCGGAATGGGGGAGTCCCAGCAAATCTCGATAGGTGTTGTTTCGTTCTCTCGGCGTGAGCGCACGAAACCCGCGCCCTTCAAGCGCATCGTCGCTTTGGACTCCATCGATGGGTACTTGCGCTGGCAGCTCTTGCTCCGTTGATGGCGCGTCTTCACAGGCGATCATGCTCAGTGAGATGAGGGCAACCAGTCCTGACAATATGGTCGGTCTCACTTGGACCATTCCGTTTTCCTTCGAGGGCCTCAGTCACCTCAGCGTCTAGTTATGCTCTGCGCCCAGCTTCACATGCCGAAAGTCGGTCACTGGGTGAAATAGACTCAAATGATTGGCTTCGTCGGCCCAGTGTTGACGGGTTTATTTCATAAATCTACACTGCACACCCACACTCGAGCGAGTGAAGAATAGCGAAGATGCTGCGGGGTCTGCAACAGGACAGGGCCAAGATTGCATCGGCGCGTTCGCCGTCGACGGGATAGGTTTGTCTTTGGCTGGGGGCCGTGGCGGGTATTACAGCCTCAGTTCTTTTGGTTCGGAATCAATTCTGATGCGAAGCGGGAAATTACGGCTTTGACCGTGTAAGTCCCATTCACGTAATCGAGCAGGATGAATGCATCTTTTGACGCGTCATTGAATTCCGCAAAAACGACTGTGTCAGCGGGGCCGAACGTCTCCATGAGTGGTTTGATCAATTTTACCATTCGTGGGGTTTGAGCCTCGACATCATCGTGTTTCAAATAAGCGCTTACGTTTACGGATTGAATGCGCTGACCGAGCGACTCAGCATGGGCCTCAAATGCAGCGCGCCGCTCGGTTGGCATTGTCTTTGATAACCTCAATCGTCCCTTGCTCGGTTGGGTTTTGAGATCATTGACTAAAGCCAGAACTGACATGCCCGGCTCGGATGCGGCCATCTTTGGATCGTAGTCATTTAAAGTCAGGCTTTTAGGATAGACTCGCCACCCCTTCTTTTGGCCCGATGTCTGGACTTTGACCTCGGTCTTTCCTTGTGGTGAGTCGGCTCCAGTTTGCACTTTGAATCGATAACTCTGACCGCTCGAATGAGTGAGGTGGATGCCATGCTTTTCACGGCTCACCTTAAAGGTGCCCAAGCCTTCGACGTTGATGGTCGCGCTGCTGTCTGGACTCAAGCTTGAGAACTGGGCGATCTTATCCCCTAGATTCATCACTTTTTGAATGGCACTCGACCCTTGACCGATGGTCCACGTGACTTGGCTTTCCGCTCTCTTGAATTCTGCCAGCCGGGTTGCTTGGTCAGACGTCTGCCCAATGGGGACTAATTTGACCGAATGAATCCCTTTGGCAGGGTCTTTTTCGATGTGAATCGTGCGCACGGTTTGACCGTTCAGCGATTCTGTTAATACGACTCGGTTTGCGTTGGGAAAAAACCAGCTGGAAAGTGCTGCGAATACAAGGAATATTGGCAGTTGAAATACCATCGAAGTGACCCTCGGAAATGGAACGATGACCGGCCGTTGTTCGACCCGGTCACATGCGACGTTTGGATAGG
>JAYZEG010000077.1:0-22444 GCA_036337435.1 Myxococcota bacterium | reverse complement strand
CACTTTCGTCCCGTTGGATGGTGATCAGGGATACAGCGATGTAACTTAACCAATCACCGAGGAGAGAGATGATGTGTGCGAACCATATTCTTCGGAAATGCCTATTGTGCCGAAGGAGTTTGCCCATGTCTGCGAATGAATTAGCCATATCTGGCCCTCGACACGATGCAGATGTATTGGGTGGGGGAGTCGATGGTCATGACAGCTCGCTTAACCAATGGACGAGGGCATCGATCGCTTGACAGGTTGGTTCGCACAGTCGGTATAGGTGGTCGATGCTGAGTGTATTTGACATCGTCAAGTTGGCCATCTCATTCAGTGCGTTCGCTCCGTCAAAATCGACGAATGAAAGCCGCGTAGTCCATTCGGTTTCCGGGCGACCAAAGCATGATCCCGGTAAGAAAGCGACACCAGTATCGTCCAGAATTTGTTTGGCCAATTCTGCGCTTGTCGAGATCCCTCGAGCCAAAAACGCATCCTCATAGAAACCAAAATCTGGAAAGGCATAAAATCCGCCCTCCGGGGCGTGCATGGATACATTTTGAGAGACCAAACGATGAGTCAGCCATTGACTCAGTGACTGCAGCAAACGTCTTGATCTGGATACATAGTGAGTAAGTTCGATGTTGTCATCAAACGCGGCTAGCCCAGCGTACTGAATTGGTGCGCTGACCGATGTAAACGTCTCGCTTGCAACGACACAAAGCGCATCGCGGATCGAGTGTAACGCCTCGGGAATGACAGCATATCCAAGTCTCCAGCCGCCTGCACCACACCATTTGCTCAACCCAGAACAAACAATGGTGCCCTCCGGGTAATAGTCCGATATGCTGATATGCTTTCCCGCGTAAGCCAATTCAGCGTAAATCTCGTCCGAAATGATGACAACATTGTGCCGTCTCGCGACTGTCGCGATGGCGTTTAATTCATCGGCTGAATAGGTCAAACCTGACGGGTTATTCGGATAATTGAGTATTAAAAGACGAGGTATCTCAGACCCGGCAGCACACACGGCATCGAGTCGAGATGGGTCGATGCGCCAACCAGAGTTGAAGTCTGTTTCGATCCAGTCTGTTTTTCGGCCGAGGATGACGGCCTGGGGTGCGTATGAAACCCAGGACGGGTTTGGTAGGGTCAGCTGTCTACCACTCACCAGCTGAATGAGAAAAATCAGTTCCTTCGAACCGGGGCCAATGACAACGTCCTGACCCTTCGTTTTCCGGGCTTGCCGTCGGTTGTGCCAACAGCTGATTGCGTCTCGCAGGGGGTCGTATCCCTGGACCGAGAGGTAATCTTTTTTGCCAGCATGGTCTTTCAGTGCTTGCTCAACGCAGTCCGGCACGGGGAATGGTGACTGGCCCAATCCCAATTTAAAGACCCGTCGCCCTGATCTAATTTGTGCCTTGCTGCTCTCATTGATGGCCAACGTCGCCGATGGCTGGAGGCCCAACACGTTTGGGTTGAGTGGTTCGGACACGGAGATTTCTCCTACAGTCCGTTTTGGAAAAAATGACCGATTTTTGTCGTCAACGTATCGCGGACCCGGCGAAACCCGTCCAGCTCATGAGGAAGCCCGGCTGCTGCTGGGTCTGGTAATGGCCAATGATGCCTCTCCATGGCACCAGGAAAGACAGGGCACTGCTCTTCTTTGCACAGGGTAATGACGTGGTCCATCTCACTTAACGGTATGTCGTCAAAGCCCTTCGAGAATTGACCTTCATGGCTATAGTTCGCCTCGTCTAGAGCCAGTTTAGCAAGTGGATGAACTCGGCTGGGTATCGAACCAGCACTGAACACAGTGACATGGGCCGGAGCAAGCTGCCTTGCGATGGCTTCTGCCATCTGACTTCGTGCTGAATTGGCGACACACAAAAATACGATGTTCTTTTTCTTGGAATTCATTCGCTTAACCTCAGTTTCGAACAAGGGTCTATTCGACTTGCTTGTGTGCGTGAGCGTAGTGGAGAAATGCTTTCAAAATTGCGTGCCCAAAGACAAATTGGTCGTCTTGCTTGGGCGTGTCAATCCGATTGTTGTCCAGGAAGCCTTGGACTGCCTCAATATGCGGTTGAAAACCCCATACCGGTTTATTCCTGTGTTTGATGCCGTCGACGTTGCAGGCCTCGCTGGAGGCCACGATATCGAAGTCCTCCGGCATCTTCGTCACACCCTCTCTGTGCGAGACAATGACAGGACCATTACGCAATTTAATTGGCAGTTTTCGACAAGCCAGCTCCATGAGCCGGACGCCTTTTTCTTTATGCCCCGCCCAAAGCAGTTCGACAGAGCCTCCAAAGATGTGAGCGATTGCCTGGTGGCCATAGCAAATGCCTAATACAGGAATATCGGCGAGACAAACTGAGCGGAGCCATCGATGTAAGCCTCTCTGCCATGGATAGCCATCATGGACCGATGCCCCACTGCCGAGTACGATGACCGCGAGAGTGTTGACGTCGATTTCTGGGTATTTGGTACTTGGCCTAAGCGCGGGCAGAACATAGGTCATCTCGCACTTGATCAAGCTGCGAATATGGTCATAACACTCGGTCTCAGCGGTATGCATCGCAGGGTCAACGACGATCAGTTTATCGTTTCGTGAGTTCATAGAGACCAGTCTGCCAGTTCTCGTCCAAAATGTCGCTTTGTAGTGAATCAATATTTGAACTAGGTCATACTCCTTAGCATTGAGGTGCTTATCGTCGGGGGGAACCATGTCGCGCGCATGCTTTACTGTAATAACGCTTGCTACCATCCTGAACTGGGGGTGCGATGACTCTGCAACATCGCCAGGCAATAACGACTGCCGACGGGCTGAATATGCCTGCGCAGACGGATATCGCTGTATCGCAATTGGAGGGGGTCGCTATGATTGCGTGACCGCTCGCGATGCGATGATCGCGCCCGATATGCTGGCGGTGACAGACGCCGCGGCGGTGTCCGCCGATATGACGACTCAAGAAGAGCGAGATACGGGGTCTCTCATGATGGACATCGGCATGATAGAGTCCGACGCTCATATGGGCTTCGACATGACGTCGCCGGCTGATGATGCGAGTGGCTTCGCTGATGGTATGCGCCCTCAACCTGATCAAGATGTCGTAGACGCATTCATGGGCGATGAACAGGACTTTGGACAGGCTGAAGATGCCAGCGCACCGATTGTCGATGCGAGCGTCACCGACGCAGAGGACATCGATGAAGGTCGTCTCGATTTGGCTGTGCCTGACCCTGTTGATATTGGGGTGCCTGAACCAATGGATGTTGCTTTGGAGCCCGAATTTGGTCCGGGCCGCTGCGATTATAACCGGGTCATCCCTCGCGAGCAGCGCGATTTGGGTGGCCAAGATCAGAATGGAGCGATGGCGCTCATGCCAGGGCGTTATCAGGGATTGACCGTCGGTGGCATCGATTTTGCCGATTGGTATCGAACATCAGTGTGCGCTGGGGGAACGATAACAATTGAGATCCGCCATCCTTTTACAGGCGTCGACCTAGAATTAGACGTTTGGCATCCTCGTGAGGGGCGTCTGGGCCAATCGACCTCACTCTGCAGTGGTGGTGAGAGATTTAGGTGGGTCAACGATGGCAACGATGTCGAGATTCGTTTCAACGTTTATCCATGGGCACCTCCAGGACGGAATGGCAACAATAGCTATGTCATGGACGTTCAGGTTCAGTGCGATCGTTAATGTGAGTTATGTGTCTAATTTATCGTGTCAGTTGAAGACCCATTGCCAAAAAATTAAATCCGGCTTATCCCTATGTTTTAAATAAGGTTTTATCGTTTTTTGATGCCCCCCATCAGGGTGCCGTACAAAAAAAAATCAAAAAATATTGATCACCTTATCCGGCTTAAGTATACGTTCGCCAATAACAACAGTTGCGCAAAATGTGCTGGCCCGGGGGGTCAGCGGCATTTCGTCCCGTGACCTTCACTCGAAGGCACGTAAAATGCGCCGACGTTCCTCGTCGGTGACGTACGCCCCGCACTGCAATTTACTAACACCCGCTTTTGATGGGTAATACTATGGAGGTCCTCATGCGATCTGTATTGTGTGTACTTGCATGTGTTCTAGCTACTGGTCTTGTTGCTTGTGGTGATATCCAAGAAGAAGGAATCACAGTCGTTTTTGATGACGAAGCAACAGGTGCCGTCAGCCACACTCTTACCGAAGGGTCAGCCGATGCTGTTGGCCTACTCAACTTCCTCAATCATGAGGAGACAACCTTCGAGGTGCTCGACATCGACGCTCGACTCGACAAGCGGTCCGCCGCAGGTTTGATTCACCATCGGAATGGACCCGATGGCATTTACGGAACGTGGGACGATGACCTTTTTGGCAGCGTTGATGAAGTGGATGCTGTGAAGTGGGTTGGATCAAAGACCATCAACCGCATTCTCGTTTTCGCTGGTGATTTAGGTTTCGTTCCATTTGCAGACGATTTACTGGGGATCTACGACGGGGTTGAGTTCACAGTGAACGAAGCAGACGATGTTCTCCGCATGGCAAATCTCCTGAGCTACGAGGCACTGGATGCCCTGCTCAACCGACGCGCTGTATCAAATATCATCGCTGCTCGTCCGATCGGCTCTATCGAAGAGTTAGCACGGGTCCGCTATGTCGGTCGCCGAGCACTGTCGACTCTGAAAAAGCAGATCACGAAGAGCCAAGACATCGTTCAGCAGAACTAAGTTCGTCCTCGATCGATGCGCCCCGTTGTCTGGCGGGGCGCGCGCTTTCCATCAGCCCACGAAGCGCGACGCGTTCCTCGGCATCGCTGGTGGCCCTCAAGAAAAAAACAAAAAAAATTGGCCTGATAACACTTTGCGCTCAAGATGAGGTGACATCTGACGATGTAGTGAAGGTAGGGATGAGCGCATGGCTGCGTTCTCGAAAACACCTGCTTGTTCAAGGATGAACCGCTCTTTCGAGTGACAGTGAGGGACACACGTGTACAGCTATAATCCAAATCGTAAAGGTCTTACCGAGGTCAAAATTCTTGGTCTTCAGTCTTGGCGTCTGTATCCGGGCCTCGCCGAATTGAATCGAGATTTTCTACTGAACCATGCGGGCCAATCACTTCGGGTCACGCAGGAGACGCCCATTGCGTCTATTGGAAGCTGTTTTGCTCGTGAGATAAAGCTCTGGTTAATCGAAAATGGATATTCGTATCTTCAGACTGCGACGGGTCCGTGCACTGAATCCGGTTCTGCACGTTACGATCGCGTCTTCAATACCTACAGCATTCGTCAGGAATTTGAGCGCGCATTTGGTCGATTTGAGCCTGCGACCAAATGTTGGACGGTCGAGGAAGGCGGTCAATCCCACCTTTTAAGTCCTTACCGATATTGCCTCGCGTGGGATTCAGAGGAAGAAATGGAGCGGGAGCTTGAGGAACATCGCTTATCCGTTCGCTCAGCTTTCACTGAAGCTAAGGTGGTGATTATAACCGTCGGTCAACCCGAGATTTGGTACGACAAGCGGGATGGATCGGTTTTTCCGATGGTGCCACCAACAGAGATCTTCGATCCCGAGATACACGCCTTTAGAATGTCCACCTATCAAGAGAATTTGGACAATTTGAATCGCTGCTATGAGCTCTTGAAAGAAAATAATCCCGACGCGTCCATTCTGATCACAGTTTCGCCTGTTCCGCTTCGAGCAACCTTCAGACCTGTAAATAGCGTAATCGCCGATACAGGCGGGAAGTCCATGCTTCGGGCTATGGTCGACGAATTCGTCAATACACATGGTGATGACGTTGTTTACTTCCCGGCCTACGAAGTGGTCCGTTGCCTCAGTCCGAATCCTTGGAAAGCTGATGCGCGCCACGTCACTCGTGAGACAGTTTCCAGCATTATGAGTCTCTTTGAAGAGTGGTTCGTTAAAGACCCTGAGGAATTGAGTGACTCGGACAAGTATCAAGCTGCCCAAGCGGCATTTCTGAGCTCGGATTACACCAAGGCTGCCGTCTTGTTTGAAGAACTCCTAGACTCCGTTTGCGCGCTCTCTGAGGGTGCCCACAGCTTGTCGTCTGACAAATGGGTTATGCATAACCAACTGGGCTTGACTTATTATAGTGTGCAACGGTTTGGTGAAGCATACGAGCAACTAAAATCTGCCTTAGCCTGCTGTCCGGTACAAGATGGTCAACAGTTGGGGGATTTGCTCGGCAATGTTTGCTCTTTGGCAATCAGTCATGGAGACCATGGTTTGTTACCGAACCTGCTCAAGCGCTTACTCGCCCATTCCACAGCCCCGGTCAGCCCGTTTTTGCGCTGGCTCGAACTGATCGAACAGCATCGCGGTCTTGAGGTAGCACGGGCCGTCTTGATGGATGGTATGCGCATTGCGCCGCGGATTCGCGACCACCAAAACTTCGATGCACTTGCGCAGAAACTTCAGCTGCCGAGGGAAACAGGTTATCAGAAGACCAATCCGCCAGCCCCGCTGGCATCGGATGTCGAAAAGGCCAATTAAACAGCTGAGTAATCAGCCTCTTCGGTTGTACTTTCAGCGGACTCTTCATTTACGGGTTCGCCTGCGTCCGTCTTAAACAACAAGACTTTCAGGTCCTCTAAGATGACGTAGAAAGCTGGAACAAAGATCAGAATAATCACCGTCGCCCAGAGGACGCCAAATCCTAAGCTCAATGCCATCGGTATAAGAAACTTTGCCTGCACGGACGTTTCAAAAATCATGGGCAACAAAACAAAAAATGTTGTCAGCGATGTCAGCAGAATCGGCCTGAAGCGCCGAGCTCCACCTTGCACGACTGCATCAACTGGTGATGCACCTGCATCGCGGAATCGGTTGGTCGCTACGATCATAATCAAAGAGTCGTTTACGACGACACCACTCAGCGCGATGAATCCCATCATACTAATCACGCTGAGATCATAGCCCATGGCGACATGACCCCAGACGGCACCGACAAAGCCAAATGGGATGGCAGACATCACCAAAAGTGGTTGAACGTAACTCTTGAACGGTATGGCGAGCAAGCCGAAGATCAGGAGTAACGCCAATGCTGAATTCTTTGCCATGCTGGAGAAACTCTCTCTTCGCTCGCGGCTTTCTCCTTCGAAGGAATAAGTCAGACCGGGGTACTCAGCTTTTAACTTGGTCAACACCTCACGCCTGAGTGTCCCATTTATCCTGTCCGATGTTGTCTTTGCTTCGTCGATCTCGGCAGAGACTGTGATCACACGCTGGCCATCGACTCGGCCGATTTGGCTGTATGCCCGTCCTGCAGCGAGAGTTGCTGCCTGTCGGAGTGGGATCTCGCTGCCATCGGGTGTACGCAACATGAGGTTATCGAGCGTTGACACTCGGTCTCGATAAGCTCTTGGCAAACGGACCATGACTTTGACTTCGTCACGGCCACGTTGCTGTCTAAGGACTTCTGCACCGTAGAAAAACGAACGCAATTGCCTTGCCAATGCGGTTTCAGTAAGCCCTACCGCACGACCAAGCGGAGTGAGGCGTGCATCCAATTGGGCTTTGCCATTGGAAAATCCCTGGTCGACATCCTCAGCACCCGGGAAGTCCCCAATATCGGCTACAAGGTCCATCGCTGCCCGTTCGAGGGTCTCAGTTTCTGGATGCGAGAGTCGTACCGCTATCGGTCGACCACTGCCGCGACCGATGCTGTAGGTAAAACTTGTGTTTTCAACACCGATGAGTTCTCCGACGGCTTCTCGCCAACTCGCTGCAAATTCTTGCGCCGTGAACTCGCGGTCCTTAATTTGAACCAACTGGACCGCAACTTCCGCGATCTGGGCACCCTGACTTGAACGCACCCGTGGACCAAAACCACGGATAGACTGGCCTGCGCCAGCATTCAGACTGCGAACAAAATCCATTCCGCCATGTTTCGCTATAGCGGCTTTGGCCCCTGCAACGAGGCGGTCGCGAATGGCTTTCGTTCGTTCGAAGGTTCCGTCGACAGGAAGCCGTGCGGATGCGACGACAAAGTCGCTCTCTATTTTTGGCAAGAACGTAAATCGCATGACACCTCGCACATAGCCGGCAGTCAATAAGACGGTCGCCAGGGCAAACGCTACCGTCGTATAACGATGTCGTGCGCAGAGCCGCGCGATGGGCACATAAACGCCTTTTATAAAGCGTTCAAGACCCCTGGAGACCTTCGAAGGCCACCGGGCGATGGCTGCGATTACACCGGTGTCCCGCGGCTGGCTGTGCGCGAGGTGAGCAGGCAGGATCAAAAGTGATTCCACAAGCGACAGCACCAGGACTGCGCAAACCACAATGGGGATGACCCCAAATACGGCGCCCGTAAAACCTGGGACCAGCAAGAGGGGGCCAAAAGCCACAATGGTTGTCAGGACAGCAAAAACCACTGGTGTCCCGACTTCCTTCGCCCCCTCGATAGCTGCATCTATACCGCGCAGGCCTTCCTGTCGCTTTTGGAATATACTCTCGCCGACGACGATTGCGTCATCCACAACGATGCCCAATACCAAGATGAACGCGAACATCGAGACCATGTTGATGGATGCGTCGAACCCAGGAAGCAATACGAATGCACCGAGAAAGGAAATAGGTATCCCTAGCATGACCCAAAAGGCCAGTCTCAATTCGAGAAATAGAGACAGGCTGACAAAGACAAGAATGAGTCCCGAAAAGGCATTTCGAAGCAACAGGTCAATGCGATCTTGAAACATTTCTGAGCGATCGTTAACCAACTTTGCGGAAATCCCGGGAGGTAGTTTGATGGTCTTTAAAAACCGTTTTGTTTGTTTTGATATCCCTGTCGGTGTCTGTCTTCCCACTCGATAGACATCGACTCCGATGGACGGCAGGCCATTGAATGTCGTCTCCTGATCGATTTCGGCAAACCCATCTTTGATTTCGGCCAAGTCGGATAACTTGACTTGAGTTCCATCGGCGTTACTCAAAATGACAATTTGTCCGAAATCAGTACCAAGTGTTCGCCTCTCGGTGGTTCGGAGGAGAATTTCTCCACCCTCTGACCGAATCCGACCACTGGGCAGCTCGACGCTGGCCTGGCGAATCCGACGGGCGAGTTCGTCAATTTGGAGTCCATATTGCCGAAGCCGCTCCGGTTTAATCTCAATGGCGATCTCCAGTGCTGGTGCGCCATTGAGCTCAGCTTGTGTGACCTCAGTATCGCGGATTAGACCGGTCCGAATCCGCTCTGCTTCAGTTCGCAACGTGGCGCGGTCCGCGTTGCCATGAACAATCACCGAAACCGTTCTCTGTTTTGGTTGAATGAGGTTCACGACCGGACGCTCCGCGTCCTCAGGAAGGCTCCGAAGGCGGTCGATGGCGACTTTGACATCGCTGAGTGCCCTGTCTAAGTCCGCATCGTCCATCACGATAACGCTGATCGAACCAAGACCCTCCGATGCAGTACTTTCTACTCGTTTGACGCCATCCAAGCCTCGTGTAGCCTCTTCAACAGCCAGCAAAATGCCCTGTTCAACCTCTTCGGGGCTTGCACCGGGATACGCAAAAGTCACTCTGACTTGCGCTGGCGTATAGGTCGGAAAAACTTCTTGTTTGGTGTTGAGCGACGAAATAAGACCGATGCCCAAAAGTGCAAACATCAGTAGGTTTGCCGCGACCGGATTATGGGCCATCCATGCAATTGCACCGTTTCGTTTTCGCGCCATCAGTTGGAGACCTTAGCTGGACTGCGCTCTGGCGTGGCCACCTCCGGTGCTATTTCATTCAACGAGTCCTCAATGACTCGTACGCGCATCCCATCGGTTGCATTCGGAATATGGTTTTTGACGACTTTGGTGCCTGCGGCAACGCCGGTGACAAGTACGTAGTTCATATCCCTCCAAATCACATTGACTGTCCGGACGTTTAGACGGCCTGATTCGTCGACTGTCCACAGTGAATTTCCATTCTTGAGCAAAGAAAAGGGGACTCGGACCGTGGCCTTGTCTATTGTTCCCATGAGCTGAACTTTGACTGCCGAACCGAGAAGTAATCTGGCCCCCTTGGATTCATCCAAAGGGCTCTTTACTTCAACGATGACTCGCGCGAGCTGGCTCGCTCTCTCGACGTCGGGCAACTGCCGGAGGACACGTCCTGGACGCCCGGCTCCATGGGCATCATCTTGGAAGACCACGGCTTTCGACCCGGGAATCTTCAAATATTTGAGTTGGCTAATGGGCAGTGAGACCTCGACCCACCAGGTCTCTGTTCCCACCAGACGAATGATGTTTTGGCCTGGGGCAACGCGTTGACCGACCTCGACTTGCTCGCTGCGAACAACCGCGTTGAACGGAGCCGAAATTTGGGTTCTTTTCAGTGCGAGGCTAGCCGCCGAAACCGCGCTTTGGGCACCGCGAACCGCTGCCTTTGCATTTTTAATTTGCGGCTGCCTTAAGGCCAGGGATTTACCATCCTTACTCGCTTTAACGCCCCCTCCCATAAGTGCCCATTCACGCTCGGCGATATGCTTACGACCTTGCTCTTGCTTGAGTTGTAGTCGAGCTGACGCGAGTTGAGCGCGTCTTTGAGACACAGCAAGGGCGTAATCTCTTTTGTCAATCTTGAGAAGGAGTTGTCCTTCGGCGAGCTGCCCACCTGGAACGACGTTTTGATCCAAGAAGACGACCTTTCCAGAAACTTCACTTTGGATACTCAATTCCCGCGACGGTTTGAGTTGCCCGAGGGCATGCAGCGTCAGCTGATTACCATTCGCCTGGATGGATTCTAAATGAACGGCTACGGCTGGTTTTTCGACCACCTTCCGCTTCGCAAATTTGCGCATAGATGACATCTTCTGAAAGCCGACAAAGCCAACCCCGATGATCACCAGTGGCAAGATGATCTTGGCCCACAATCTGAGCTTCATTCTTTATCTCCCGTTTGTTCGGCCAGGCGAACTTTTGATACCCAGTGGCCGCCGATTGCCCGGTGCAGAGCCACCCGTTGAATGAGCAGTTGTCGCCGAGCAGCGACAACATTTCTCTCCGCACGATGGGTGGCTTGTAACGCATTCAGAACTGGCAAATAATCGAGCAGTCCGTCCAGGTATCTGGCTTTTGTCTCTCGAAGCAAAACGCGGGCCGTTTTCAGTTCCGCTCGGAGGGCACTGAGTCTCGCTCGCTGCCCTTGTTCGCTCGCGAGCGCCGTCTCTACGTCCGCGATGGCGACCAAGTAGCGTTTTTTGAACTCCAGTAAGGTTTCTTCGACGATGGCTTTCATTCGGTCGACCTCTGCTGCCCGGCGACCCCCATCAAACAATGGGGCGACCACCGAGCCGGTGATACTCCAAAGCCACTGGTCCAAAAGGTCTGAGAAGCTTCGTGCCCCATAACCCGCGCTGGCTCGAATTCGAAATGCAGGCAATCGGTCCGCAATGGCTGCAGCGACATTTTCATCGCTCGCTTTAATACGGAGCTGAATCGCGCGTAAATCAGGGCGCTGGGTCAATAGATCGGCGGGGACACCGAGTTGGGGTGCCCCACTTAGGACGGGCAGTTTGATGTGGTCGGGCTCATCGAGCGAGAAATCGATAGCCACTGTTCCCAACATCGTGGCGATTTGGTTGCGGACGCTGTCCCGTTGAGCATCGAGTGGTGCGATCAATGCTTGTAGGGCTTTCGTGTTTTGTTCTTGTTGCAGTACATCCGTGGCTTGGGCCAGCCCATATCCGAAACGCTGCTTGAGGAGAGTCAACATCACCTGGTTTGTGTGCAATTGTTGTGAAAGGAGGCGCTTTATTTCTAGCTGTTCGGCGTATGCGAAATAGAGGTCAACCAGTTGTGCGGTCAGACTCATGGCCAAAGCTTGCTGTTCGAGGATGGTTGCTTTTTGATTATAGTCCGATGCTTTTCGTCGTGCGCCAAGTTTGTTCCACGCGTCGATTTCGTAAGCTGCGCCGACCGAGGCACCATATTGCTCTGAATCGACAACGATACCAAATGGTGTGTTTGCACGGCCTTGCTGGGCTGATGCGTTTGCCTCCACGGTGGGCCAAGCGGCTGCGGCAGCACCTGCCAGAACAGCTCTTGCTTGCTTAATCCTCTGGACGGCTTGCTTTAGATCGAGGTTTTGGTCGTGCATGGTTGCGACGAGCTGCGTTAACTTGGGATCGTTGAAGGTTGCCCACCAAGACCCGGTCGTCTGTTGAGAACCAGTGCTGTGAGTCCACCTTAACTGAGGGGTGGCCGGGCCGTTAAGCTCAGCGGGTTTGACGCGTTCATGAAGGCTTGTACAGCCGATGAAAAACGCCCCGATTAGGCAGATGTATATCCGACGTCTCATGGCGCGACGCCTAACCAAAAACTACGGACGAAGGTGTCGCTGTATTGATCGAGATCAATCGTCTCTCCGCTCATATAGGCCCGAAAAGCGGGAGCTTGGCAGCCGGCAATATAGAAAATTGCCATGGATTCTGCATCAAATCTCCCCAGTCGGCCTTGCTTCTGTGCCTCGAGAAGCCATGAAGCCAATGCCTTTCGCGCTCGTGTTGGTATGGGCAAGTTTGCCACGTCCTGCGGTTTATCCATGGCTTTTGGCCATTGATTCGCGGCTCGCCATGCGAGGACTGAATGAAGATGTTCAAGATAGAAGGTGATCAGAGTGTCCGCTAGGCCGGTGAGTTGAGCTCTAATGCTCTCTCCGGTGTTTGGGCCTGCCTCGAGCTGTTCAACCCATCCAAAAACCATATCGTTTTTGAGAGCATGCTTAATTAAATTATCCTTCGTCCCAAATCGCTTAAACAACGTGGCTTGAGACACCCCTGCCTGGTGAGCGATCAATGCCGTCGGCACATGTGGTCCATGGAGGAGGATACACTTTTTGGCGACAACCAATATATCGTCGGTGGAATGGAGACGAGGACGCACGGACGCTCCAGTAAGTGAGTGCTCAGTTACTATCTTTCGGACGGCCTTAGACTGTTTCATGAGACAAAAGGTTTCCCAAAAAATAGGTGGACGGCCAAACCCGTGCTTTTCGGTTATGCCATCAATTAGATTTGGTGCCTGTGCTTTGGCCACAGCACCACCCCGGTTCCTGCTCGTTTAATACATCAATGTGATGGAAACGTTAAGTTCAGTCATGTCGCGATGAATAAAAAAGGGATTGCGAACGCCGTTGCGACGAATTGGGCTACCGTGGCTGAGTCCGGCTGATGCAACCAGCCAATTGAGGGGGACGTATTGAAGACTTAAATTCCAGGCGAGCGATTGTGTCCAAAGTGCAGGGTCCGAGGTCGGGCTTGCGTGGTGATCGCTTGATGAGTAGCGTTTGTTCCAGTTGAAGCCTGCTCCACCGGCGATGCTGAGCTGACCGATGCTCGGATGGCTCAGTGCACTGACAATAAAGCCGACACGTTGGCCGACTATCCATTGGGTGTTCATTGCAAGTCCACTGGCGGTTTCTGCGTACCTATGCCAGCGATATTGCGTAAATAACCGATAGGTGAATCGAAGGCGGCTGAGCAGCTTGTAGGAGCCGTTTGTCAGTAGTGTTGGTGCGAGGAATAGCGCCCGTTGCTGGCTTATCCGTGACGTTGGCAGCCACGCATTCAAACGATGTAGCAAGCGTAAGCGTCTGTCGGGAAACAGAGCGTGGCCAAATGACGCGCCTAGTGCCATATCGGTGAGCCGAAATGCAGAGTCCTCCTCTTCTGCGGTAAAAAATTCAGAGAGACCTCCGTCGGCGTGGATCCGCAGACCCTCGACCGGCAGGGCGACTGATGTTGCCAGCCAGTAGTTCATCGAGCGGTCATTCATCGGGTCTTCATCGCTCACGGCAAGCATTGAATAGCTGGATGTGAAAAACACGCTAAACACCCGCGCGGAAGCGGCCACACTGCCATCGATAAGTGCTGCAGCCGCGGACGTGTCTGATGTGTCCTCGGGCACCTGATTAGCCACCTGCTCAGTCTCGTCAGATGCATTTTCGCTGCTCGCTGCTGAGGCAACTTTGGTCTTTGTGTCGTTCTGCTTTGCATATGCAGTCTTGGCGGCACAGCAGCACATGAGCAGGTATGGCAAAAGCCGACCCATGCTAGAAACCTGCAAACACATTATAGTACTCGTAGTAAGCGAGCAGGATCTTCAAACCAAAATTGTCTTGGCCCCCGTCTGCATCGGCATTGATCGACTCGTTGTACTCTTTGATAAATCGGTAGCTAACGGGGCTGCGCGATTCATTGGCGACGAGGTGCCAACCCTGGTCCGGCAAGTATGTATAAATCCATTGTTCACCGTTGTGAATGAAGAATTGAGCAGGGTTGTCCTCGGCGCGAGCCGAGAACAGTGCTTCGTCACCGAACTCTTCCACAAATTCAGCGCGGGTTTCAAATCGACGGATTGCAATCCGCTCCTTGAGCGCGATGTTGCCGATATCATTGCCGTTGGTCGCCCAAGCAAAGAGATTAATGCCGAGGTATCGAAACCAGCGGAATGTGTCGTAGCTGCTGCCCAGCATATTGTCCATTACGCGCTGTGCCAGTGCACTATTCTTGGAGCCAAACGGCGCGTCATACATGGCCACATAGGTATAGATATTGGGTGAGTAATCGTAGACCTCTTGGACATCCATAAAGGCATAGACCGCATGCAGTTTGTCCAGGACAATTCCGAGCCGGATGACATCTCCATAGTACGGGTCATATTCGGTTTGGTAATTTCTCAGACTGGCGGGCTGGTTGATGATGGCATCGTAGAAGGCCATAATCATGTCCATCGATGCCGAAATGTCATTGTAGAAGTCGATAGAAATTTCGTCGTACTCTTGGTCCGTCAAAACACTGCGTGATTCATCCACTTGATCTTGGCGCTTTAAGATTTCTTGGACGCCGCCACCGCCCCAATCGAAGATGGCCAAGTACCACATACGCAGTAAGGGATAGATTGAGCCTGCGACCTGGCTGTTGTACCAGCCTGTATCCCAGAATTTACGGTATGCTCGGCGATTTCGGAAATTGTAGAGCCAGTCATATCGTTCTATGGCATTGAGGACGATCTGTGATGGCGTGATCCCAATGTCATGAGCACGGCACAGTGGTGACCTAAATCGATGTTCATCGGTGCAATACAGGTAGTCCTCTGACATGACATCTGCCCGAATCTCTTCTGTGCCATAAATCCACTTCAGCGCCGCGACATCGTATGGACCCCAAGTTCTATTTGTACCGGCTTCGTAAGCTGACCAGATGTAATCCATGACGGACGAAGACAGGTCGTTTTCTTCCATGTGTGCGGCGTCTACACTGCCATAGAAATTGTGCCTTAGGCTTAAGTTGTGACCCAATTCATGGATGGCGATATGAAAGACAACATCCTCGATGATTCGCTCAGTGAATTCGCTGTTGGATTCCCACTTTCCATCGATGCATTTCCTCGCCCCCGATTTGGCAGCACTCAGCGCGTCATAGGCGTTGAAGACACTGACATTTTGTCGACCCAGGAGAAACGATTCATCGGCATGGAGCTCAGCTGAGTTTCGACGCCATTCGCGCATTTTCTGACTGAATTGATTTTGTGCCTCAATGCCGGCTCGAGTGTGAAGCTGGACATCACCAAATGGATTATCCCCATGTAGAATGTCGTGCATCGTATTGTTGTATTCTTGTTCGATAGCCAGTCTATCGGCATAGCGGGCAAAAATATTTCGGCCGGACGTGCGCCACATGTACTCATTCCATTCCGGTCTCACATAGCGATATTCGGGCAGGAGCCGCATGTAATTTTCGATGAAGCTCTCTTCGCCTTGCTGGGGGGTTGGAATGAACTGGCTGGTCGGATCGATCTCCTCGGTGGGTTCATCGATCTCGAGCGTTCGGCGCATCTCTTTAAACAGGCCGGCTTGAAGCTGTTTACTGTTGTCGGCTGGAATAAGGGTCTCGCCCGTCTCGCAGGCGATTTCTTCCCAGGCGGTGTCACCTTCAGCCTGCGCGCCATTGGTCTCCAGGTAGTCCTGAATCATGAAACGGTAGTAATCCATGCCAATGTTGTACAGATGAAGGTTCGCCGAGACCTTTTCACCGGTAACAGGATTGACCGATGAAGGGCCGTAACCTAACAGGCCGCGGGTCGTATCGATGTCTTGATGCCAGACCACGAAACTATAACGAATATCACCAAAGTTGCGTTCGATCCCATCGGCGTTCCACTCTTGGAAATCAATTCTCAGGTTGGCTCCAGCTGATTCAAAAACGGCATTTGTTTGGGCCTTTATCTCGTCGAACATGGGCTTGAAACGAGGCGGAAAGCCTTCATGGAAATAGAAGACCACCGGGTCTGTTCGTTTGGGATTGAATCGGTTGAGTAAACTGTGTGCGTCGAGTAGACCCGTTTCACTGTCTTTAAACACGTTGAGGTGCTGAAAAGCACCGTATTTTTTGTTTACTGGATCCTTCTCATCGATGATTTGTGGTTCATACTTCTCCGGGTCATCATCGGCCACTTTGGGTGGCTGATAGAACGAGAGTCGATAGCGCACCGTCGCTGTCTCTGTGCCGGTTACCCAGGTCGCCTGGTCGGCCCAGCAATAACCACCGATGGTGAGCATGTAATTGACTTCGAGGACCCAGCTGATGTGTCGACCTTCCTCATCGAATTCAAACGAATCGGGGACAAGTTGTGTGCTGATCGGTCGACCACATTCGTGGGTCCACTCACCGTAAAACCATGATATTGCGGCAACTGGGTCCATACTGCTGGTTTCAAAATCGACTTTGAACTGTTGCCGTCTACGCCAAGGCTCTTCGTAGTTCTCCTCGAGAAAATTTGTTCGTTCTCCATCTAGACTCTCTCGGAGTTTGACATCGACGTGAGCACCATTGAACTCCATGATCATCCGTTCGAGACGGGTCGGCGTGTCGTCATTTGGATTATCCAAGTCGTCTGCTTGATAACGTAAGCCATCTAAGACCTGGAGGTTGGTCTCGGTGAATCGAAATTGAACCATCTTCAGTTCACTTTCAAAGCCCGGAAATGCATAGTCACCGACGATATTCGGAGAACTGGCCCCGATGACGGTCGATTTCATTAACCAATAGTTTTCATGGTCAGCCTGCGCATTGAGTAGGGTTGCCTTGTCCAGATAGACGGATTCGTCTCTCAATCCGTTGCGGACAGGCCGATGGTCCACGCAGGCTGTAAATGTCGAGAGGACTGTCAAGAGAATGAGCGTTTTGTTCAGGGATTGAATCATTTTGGCGCTCCTTATTTCCAGATTCGAGCTGTGACAGCCCGGTCAGCAATGGTCACGAAGGATGTCTTTGTTTTTAGGGATATGACGGCATCCAACACATTCCCATCCGATGAATAGTTGTAAAGGATTTGGCAGTCGCGATAGGTGTCATCGCCGACCAGGGCGCGCCACTCCTCCAGTCGCTTTGGCAGGTCGTCCCCGTATTCCACAAATAGAGTTTGGTCTACAGGCTCTGGTTCTGGTGTGCCCGGGGGCGCGTTGGGATCGGCCGGCGGGAATATCGTTGGCCCGTCGCAAAGCTTGATTTGTCCTTTAAATAAATACTCGGCCACGCTGCCGATGGTGCCATCGCCTTCGACCCAGAAGTCCATGACAGTCTCTTTACCCAAGAGCCTCACATTAGACGCTGGCACAAACTCGAAGCGCTCACCTGCGACTTGGCGCGTATAACCGCCACGGTCATTGATCGTTGAGCCAGGCACGATTAACGTCTTTCGACCGACGGCCCCAGACGGCGTAATGGTCTTTAAATTCACGGTTACGGTCTCGAGTTGTCGGTCAAAGTCGGTGATAATCATGGCGTCGCCGCCGAGCGCGTATGGATTCACGTCTGCTTCAATTCGAGATAAGTCGAGTTGATAATAAGGATAATCATCGGCATCAGTTCGACCGCGTATCGATGCATTTATTCCGGCGTAAATTTCATCGATTTCGCTGTAGCCTCTGGAAATAGTCACGGCGGTAATGGCACCGTAGCTGTTGGAGAACTGGACGACGAGTCGATAGGCGATGCCATCCTGAACGAAATGGCCGTAGCCGATGGACCAATTAAGGTCATCCGTTGATCGAAGTGCGACAAAGGCACCGGGCGAATCTGTTCGGCCGCCCGACAATTGGTTGAGGGCAACTTCGACGAATGGTTCGATCAGATAAATTGGTTGGCTGATTCGAGGGTCGACCATGGCCCTCTCAGCGGGACTGAGATTCTGATAAATTTCGATGATGTCGGTCACAATTCCCCTGATCCAATTGGTATCGTCGCCATTTGCGGGATCGACAGCAATGACGTCCAAGGGATAGGGCTCAAGTTGACTCAGAAGCGTTTCGGGTAATGAGATTGCATAGGTCTTTAAGGGATGGTCGTCAGGGGCATCCGCGCTGATGCTGTTCCGTAAACGTCGATTTAGACGGCTCCGATACCCCCTCGCCAATAGGGCCGGTATATAGTTTGAAATCGGGGCGGACATGCTCAATGTCCATGTCATCTCATAGAGAATGTCGTCGGCACCCGGTTGTTCGCCGTCGGCGAAGATGCCTGCCTCTGATGTTTGACGTTTAAACTCCAAATTGATGCCATTGAATTTGGCTGTCACGGCATCACGTTGAGAATGGACATCGTAGCTGATGCGGTTGCGAGCGGCGTCTGTGGTCACGCAGTTTTCCAGAAAAGCAGACCAGGTTGATTCGGCTGACAAGTCTAAGACGCAGCCCTCTTTGGATAGACTCGTCAGCACTGGGGTGAAATCGCCGTCTCCTAAGTCGATTTCACTGCTGATCTCGAACGGAGCAACTCGCACAGGCTCCGCATAGACCAGAACAACGTAGCCGTCCGGTGTCATGCGGACTTGTAGACCAGAATCCTCAAAAATAATGAATGAATCTTGCGGAGTCGTCTCCTGATTCGGGGCCGTGTAGACGATTCGGCATAACTTCGATTCGATACAGTTGTAATCCGCAGGCAAGGGCTCGTCGCCAAAGAATGTTTCTCGAATCATGCCGTACATCTTGGTCACGTTGGCTTCATTCAAAAATGAGTTTTGAGTCTGGTTTCGTTCTTCGCTGCCCGCGTATTCTGTGAGCTCGGTGTCACCGATTGTGATTCGCTCTCTCGGTTGAATCGTAATTTCGGTGGGCTCGCCATCGATGGTGACAGTCCCAGTCATTGCACCCAAATACGATTGATAGGCGATGACTGCATCGACAAGACGGGTTTCACTGTCGAATAAAACAATCACTTCTTGTGTTGGCCCCCAAACAAACGCATCCGCATACTCTTGCGTTGGATCGCAATATTTGTCGGTTTCAGGGGTGCCTAAGAGGTCATCAGCCAAGTAAGACTGACCATCTGGGCCCAGCAACGGAATGGTTCCAATGGAGACATCTGGGATGATCGGTGCGACCACCATCGCACGAATTTGCTCCTCCGCTGTATTCTCATCGCAAAATCGCGCGCGACCAATGGCATCACCGCCTTCTTGTTCCGTCGAAAATGCGCGCTCTCCATCGGGCGTCCAGGCAACGCCACTTGACTCGGGTAAGACGTCATTTGAACTCAGCGGCGTAAAAACCTGTTTTGGACCATCTTCGCAGCCATAAGCCAGGCAGACGAGGAGACTTACTAACATACTAAAATTGTTCACATTAACCCCGATGGTGATGCGTAGTGATTAAGAGACGGGAGGGGTATCATGAAACGCTCTTGACGTAAATGGCTAAAGGTTTTTTTACCTGTAAAATTAGTTGCTTATGTTTTTGTTTTTCCGTGCTCAAAAAAACGGGTCGAATTCGGGCCAGGTGAGTATTTCAAATCGCCTCAGCTAGAATTGGAAGTAGATGAACGGGGGGGCTTGCTCAGGTGCAGCCAACACCGCGCAATACAGGCAGCCGGTCACGAAGACAAAAATGAGTGGTCTCGGGAGACGCCAGATTCGAGCAACAAGTCTATTTGAACCGTATGGATAGACCCACTGTGCTGCCAACATCAGCGCGCAAGCGACGGCACCCAGAATGAGCGAACCGGTGAGACCAGACGCAGCCACTGCGCGCGTCCAAGGAAGCCATTGCCAATCCCAGACTGTGAGTAATCCACTGATTAAAACACCACAATCAGTCAGATTCTGTGCTCTAAATAATGCCCAGCCGAGGCAGACCAAGTGAAAAAAGACGAGTCGCTTCAAAAGGAGCGATACCGCGTTGGTGTGTCCCTTAATGGACGCGTTAACTGGTCTCCGTTTTTGATACATTCTAAACAGCGCGAGCAATAAGCCGTGCCATGCTCCCCATAAAATAAAATTCCAGGCTGCGCCATGCCAGAGGCCTCCGAGGAGCATTGTGAGCATAAGATTGCGATATGTGTTCCACTGAGTCCCACGATTACCACCGAGCGGAATGTACAAATAATCTCGAAGCCATGTGCTGAGTGAAATATGCCACCGTCGCCAAAACTCCGATGGCGTCGCTGCGGCATAGGGCGCCTCGAAGTTTTGGATAAGCTGGATGCCCAAGAGTCGAGCCAGGCCAACGGCAATGTCGGAATACCCTGAGAAATCGCAGTATATTTGAATTGCAAAGGCGTAGGTTGCCAACCAGAGCGCGGGCCCGTAAACCCCGCTGGGATTGCTATAAACGGCGTCGACGATATGGGCGAGATTGTCTGCTATGACAACTTTTTTAAAGCAGCCGATGGCGATTAATCCCCACCCGCTTGAGTCATAGCGGGACTGGGTTTGAATGGATTCGATTTGAGGGAGTAAGCGGTTCGCTCGTTCGATGGGGCCTGCGACTAACTGCGGAAAGAAGGCGACATAAATAGCGAAGTCGAGGGGGTCTCGTGTCGCGGCCATTTCCCGGCGGTAAATGTCGATGGTATAGCTCATGGTCTGAAATGTGTAGAAAGAGATGCCCACTGGCAGAATGATTTCCAGACTTGATGTTGAAGCTGCAAATCCAACTGCATTCAAAGCTTGAACTGCTGAGTCGATGAAAAAGTTAAAATATTTAAAAACGGCGAGCGTGCCCAAGTTGAAACAGACACTGATGGCGACGAGGCGACTCCTCCGAGCCTCATCCTCGGTTTGCTCCAAGCGGCGCCCGATTGAAAAATCCACCCATGTTGACATGACGATGAGCAACAGAAATTTTGGATTCCAACTGCCGTAGAAGAGGTACGATGCGAACAGCAAAAGCCACTTCCTCGTGCGACCTCCCGACAGCGTCCAGATCCAAAAGAAAACACAGAAAAAAACGACAAAATCTGGTGTGGTGAAGATCATTTATTGACCTTTTGTTTTGTCGCAGGTTCCTTCGCCTTTTTGGGGGGAAGCGCGCCTTGAGCGTCCAATGCATTTCGAAGGCGTTGTTGCTGTTCCTTGTAGGCACTCCGCTTTAAATGAAAACCGTCCTTGAAGTGATGCGCCCTAATAAAATCCGGGGCTGAAAGATCGAGAAGTTTCACCCAAGGACGCCTGGAAACGAGCTTTTCGTGAGCGGCAATATGGGCCGCCCAACGCTGCTGATGGAGAGGCTCTTTGAGGGCTCGGCTTTGGTCGGGCAGCAACATCAGATAGGTCATTTCAGACAAGTCTTTGAGGTCGTCTAACAGGGCCGCTGTGAACGCTAATTTCAGAGCCACATTCTCGGCCTCGTAATCGCAGCTCAGGATCTCGTGCTGCGTCGACTCTGGCCGCGCACGATACCATCGATATTCCGAAGACGCTGGTCCTCGGCCAAGGAATTTTGTTGACCAATAATCACGAATCGCTCGGGTGTCGCCGTATGCGCCAGACAGTGCCATGCCCAAATATCGACCAATATGTTCCAGTGGTCGCTTTGCTGATGCGTAAATCTTGAATAGTCGCCCGATATCTTGAGTGGGAAGGAGGGACTGGTGTTGCAGTACCCGTTTCGAATGACCGTCTTCACACATTTGGAATAAATTGGTGCCAAAAAACACAGCATCGAAGCGCTTTTTCTTTGTCGGTTCGCAGCGATTGGGTCCTTTCCAGCGGCACCGTTTCATTCGATGTCGTTGTAACATCCGGCGAACAGAGCTCCAGGTGCAGCCCTGATGACACCCGTTAATATGAGCATCGACAACCTGACCACGCTTGAGTTGAAAAAGGCTTTCGAGGTAGCGTCCCGGAAGCCAGTCTTTTGAGGTCGAAGACCCCATGATGGCAAACCGGGAATGGGTTCGGTTTTCCCAGCGATCCAAGGAGTTGCGCACAGAGTTGCGCTCCCAGCCTATGCTTCGATCGTCTGTCAGCCATTGATCGACTACCGCCACGGCGATGAGAATTGGCAATATGTAAACTAAGCGACGCAATTGGGCTCCGAGCAGGTAGGCTCTCTTGTGGCATTAACCACGAACGGGTGTTCATCGGCAACCTTATCGAGTCTAAGTCCCACTGAATAGGGGACTTGATCTACGTCTAAACACTGGTAAGGTGACTCGCTTTTATATTCCGGATAGGGACTCAATGCTG
>JAYZEG010000076.1:0-22030 GCA_036337435.1 Myxococcota bacterium | reverse complement strand
ATCTGGTTATACCAGGACGGTCGGACCGAGTTCGGCTGGCAGGCCGATTGGTAGCTGCGCTTCTCGTGAACAAAAAAAGACCCCTCAAGAATTGTATTCCTGAGGGGTCAATGCGTTAAGGAAGGTTTGATTACTGACGCGTAATGGTCATGGTGTATGCCCCACGCCATTCAGGCTCGGCATCATACAAGTCAGCAAATAGGTAAATTGTCTGTCCAGCAGTCGCCTCAAATTCAATGCGACTCAACAAATCCCGCTCCATCATTTGCATGCCGTCTGGGTCGCCAATCATGCGGTCATCATTGCACGCCAGGTCCGGCTCTGAGTCGAGGTTGCAGAGAGTCCGAGCAAACAGGACTGTGTCGGGCTTGATCTCGTCATCTGGATTATCATCGATCGCATCGAGGGACACGGTGTATGTGCCATCAGCTGGAGCAGAGAAACTGTAGACCTCTGTTGCTGCCCCGGACCGTGTGCAGCCAGCACTTCGTAAGCCACCCATCGCATCGGTAAAATCTCCGTTGACGGTCGTTGCACCCATCGCATTGAGGTTGATTGCAGTGACATCCCAATCTGCGGGACACAATGCCGCTTCTGCCGGGGTGGTACACACACCCTCATAACAGATATTGGGGTCGGAGCAGACGGTGGTAATTCCGTTGCACGCGGCACCGAGGGCCGTCTGCTGTGCTTGGCCCTCAACAGCGTTTATGTCCATACTGCTCGATGACAGCTCATCAACAGCAGCCACCACGATGGCTGAAAATGCTGGGAGCCCTTCTTCAGCATCGAATGTAAGGCTGATCGTACCCTCGAAGTTGCCGTTGGCGTCGTGGTCGATGGTCGTAAAATTGAAGGTTTGTGGATCACCGAAAAGAGACATGCCATCGGCTCCGAGAATGCTGACTTTTATAGCGGTCGTATTGCTATCTGGGTCATTACCCTCAAGGACGAGCCCAATGGTCGGAACCTCCGCGTTGTTATCGACGACATAGACAGCACTGTTTAAGACAGGGGGCACAGCCTGTTGAGCTGACAGCACGAAGGGACGTGCCATCGGTTCGGCTTCATTGTACGTATCGACGTAGAGGTAAACCGCCTGGTTAGCAGCTAAGTCCAAGGTTATCGTGCTCTGCAATCCACCCGAATCGTCGTTGCAATCGAGTTCTGTGTCTGCATCATTGCAGGTCGACCGTGCGTAAAGCACCGTGTCGTAGTCACTTCCATTTGTGCTGATGATCCATTTGCCTGCACTCGGTGCTGTGAAACTGACGACCGTATCAGGACTTGTCTGATCCGGTGTGCTGCAGGATCCCCCAAAGTTGTCCTGCACACCACGTTGCCCGGTCATCTCAAACGTGTTTGGCGCATCCCCGGGGAAGTTATTGAGGGCGTCTATATCAAGACCATTGCAGTCCATGAGCGTGTCAACAGCACCACCAGCACCACCAGCACCACCAGCGCCGCCGCCTGTTCCACCAGTGCCGCCGCCAGTTCCACCAGCACCACCGCCAGCACCGCCAGCTCCGCCGCCAGTTCCACCAGCTCCGCCGCCAGTTCCACCGGCTCCGCCACCGGTGCCACCGGCACCGCCACCGGTGCCACCGGCACCGCCAGCACCACCACCGGTGCCACCCGCGCCACCACCAGTGCCGCCGGCAGCATTCCCGCCACCAGCGCACTGTGCGCTACATTGCCCGTAAGCCTGTTGTCCAGCTTCTAGACATTGCTGGTCGCTCGCTTGGCCCGATGCCAGGCAGTTTTGATACGTTTGATTGCCCTGCGCCTGGCAATAGGCGTCGCTGCACTCAGCCGGTTGGCTCGATGAACTCTCTCCACCGCAGGCCAAAGCGAACATGGCCGCACCGCTCGCAAGCCAAATATTGGCCATTTTTTGTATGTACTTCATGCTGTTTCCTTCCCGATAACCGAATTGGCTATGCATTGGATTTTCGTTTTGTCTGAGTTGCTCTGCCTGGACGTCTGACCATGGTCACTACCAATTGTCCCCCGGTTGCTCCCTCACAACGAGCAGATGGGTCCCTATGACCCAAACGCCTGAGGGTAAAGCAAACTGTATACCAGTTTGTATTAACTAAATCTCATGATAAGTGAACAGACTTTGTCTAATTCCTAAGTGTATGATTTAACTGGGTTAACATGTTTTTAAAACAGCTTTCAGAAGTCCTCGTTGATTTTTTGGCTGGTGACTTTTGTACCGCAGGCTGTCTGTAAAACAGATTTAGCTTCAAGCGTAGACCCCAGCGGTGTGACACTCCAGGCTGACGAAACGTGCCCTCAAGGCAGCGTGATCGCCGCAAGATCCAGACCCCCGGCAAACAGATAGGACACCGCGGGTGAGTAACCATGGACGAGAACGCTGCACTTATCTGGACAGGTCAGTTCGTGTTGTCCTGGCCCAACTCTAATTCGACCCGCAGTCCAGTTGCCTGTCACCGCAGTCAATCGGTCTGAGATGAGCTCACCATCGATGCGAACGTCGCGATCACCCCAAGCAGCCACCGATATATATTGTTGTTGATACTCATCGGGAACCAGGAATGTGTAGCGTTCCCTGAACTGCTCGTATGGCGCGGCAAAAGCCAGTCCAGGGTCACCTGATTGTCCGCCGGTCGACAGCAAAATATGGCCGACCAAAATCGGTTTGCTTGAATCGATGGCTGTATCTCCATCAATAAAGATATCACAGAATTCACCTTGGTTTAAGCTCGGGCAGAGACCGGTTACGGCGGGTTCAAAGGTGATTTCCGTGTCATCTTTCTGCGCCAAAATTCGGATCAGGTCTGGTGCGGCTCTACCGTTGCGCAGACTGTCGGGGCGAGGCTGTGTACGCGCAATAATGAAGCGTGAACCCCACGTGGATGCAGGAAAGAGCTGTTCCTCCAAATGGTCTGCACAGCAAGGTGCCCGTCGAGGGTCTAGATCTGTCACGATAACTGCCTCATGGCCCACATAAACCGCGAAAGGGGTCTGGCCATCCACCGATTCTATCCGAGTGCCGGTCAAATCAGCGCCGGCAGCTGCTTCCAGATTCAAAACATCGCCCTGTCCTAATGTAAATTCGGTTGTGGTGCCGGCCGTTATGGCGACAATCCCAATGCCTCCCCTAATATCGCCCGTTGGTGTAACTCGAATTCTTGTTTCATTCGAGGCTGTCCCGACAATGGAAATATAACCGCTGTAGTCATTTTTTGACGGACGCCGCGTCATAGTTGGCAGGGTTAGAGCGTAGTAGATGGTATCCAATGCATGACTTGGGATGAGCAGAGAGCCGTCGTTTGAAAAAACGCCCACGTTGTCCAGTGGGTTAAATTGATAAGCAACAATGGGGGCGTCTGACAGCAATTGATAGGCCCGCCTAGATAGGCTCGTATGATCGACAGACATGTCCGCCAGTCCGAGTCGGTCCGGATAAATTTTTTCCACTGCATTCGGTTGTACACTCAGGTTTGTCGAATTGCCCTCGGCATCGGTCAAAACCAAATTGGCTGCCAACGAATCAGATGGATTCGAGACAACGATGGAAAACGGAGAACGTTGGGCATTCAAAATACAGGCGGAGCGGTCACGGCATTGGTAACCGGGCGGGCAAACATCGCCAACGTCACACAGTCCGCCCAGCTGGCGCGGGCCATCGCATACTCGGATCTGATCAGTATAATTGTACTGAGGGTGACTGCATCGAGCGCCATTGGGTTTGTCCGCCAGGATCTCGATGGCGTTATCCAAGTCAACTGGCCAATATTCGCACCCGATATAGGAGCGTGTCCGGCGGGCATTCGCGCAGAGATCGACGGCACAAGAGCCACGTTCACTTGTTCGGGTCCAAAGCCCCAACTCGTTGCACACTTCTTCGAGACCATCAACGCAGCGGATTGCGCCTAACGCACAGCCGCTGATATTTGCATCTGATGCATCGGTCAGGTCAACGACATTTGGCTCCGTGTTTGCGCAGCCGAAAATAATCGAGACAGCAACGCAAATGGCTGGTCTGTTTTTGAACATCGCGAACCCTTTAAAATACACTCGACGCCTGAAAATACCATTTCCACTGAGTGCGATGGAATGAGATTCGTCCAGTGGAGAATCGTGAACCGATTGAATGAGTCAATTAGATGAAAGCCCGTCCTACCCCCGCGCTAAACAATCTGATATGGATGACCACGACGTTGCTAGAGACAGACATACACGCACCGCCGTGTAAGGAGCATGACCATGACCCAGACACCAAAGAAACCGGTTGTCTTATCCGGGATACAGCCATCGGGCCAATTGGCTCTTGGTAATTACGTGGGTGCCCTAAAACAGTGGGTGAACATGCAGGACCAATACGAATGTATTTTTTTGGTCGTCGATCTGCACGCGCTGACGGTTCAACAGGTTCCAGCCGACCTGAGAAAGAATTGTATGTCCTTTGTGGCTCAGTATCTCGCGTGTGGAATCGATCCAGAAAAAAGCACAATCGTCATCCAATCTCACATTCCCCAGCATGCAGAGCTAAACTGGGTTCTCAACACGATGACGTCTATGGGTGAACTGAGCCGGATGACGCAGTTCAAAGACAAGTCAAAACGACACAATACAAATATTAATGCTGGTCTGTTTACTTATCCTGTGTTGATGGCTGCTGACATCTTGCTCTACCAGGCCACAGCCGTGCCGGTCGGTGCTGACCAAAAACAACATCTCGAGCTGGCACGTGACTTGGCCCAGCGCTTTAATCATCGCTATTCCGATACCTTTGTCGTGCCGGAACCGTACATTCCCAAAGTAGGTGCTCGAATTATGAGTCTCCAGGATCCGACAAAGAAGATGTCGAAATCTGATGAAAATGAGAATAATTTCATAGCGCTGCTCGACCCGCCCTCGGTCGTCGAAAAGAAAATTAAACGAAGTGTTACAGACTCAGGTGCCGAAATTCGCTTTGATGAAACCGAAAAGCCGGGGGTATCGAACCTCTTGAGCATTCATGCAGCTATGTCAGGGCAGACCATTGCTGAGTTGGAAGCACACTTCGAAGGGAAGATGTATGGTCATCTGAAGGCGGAATGCGCGGAGGTCGTGATAGAAGGCTTGCGCCCCGTTCAGAATCGCTATCACGACCTGATGAATGATAAAGCCGAACTCGATAACATTTTGGCTAATGGGGCTGAAAGCGCTTACAGGCGAGCTCGTACCACCATGGGTAAGGTGTATCGAAAAGTCGGATTGGTCCCTCCAAAGCGGCACTAAACCATCCTAGAACGCATCCGAAGCCGAACTTAAGAATGTTGTTTTTCTGGCTGTCAGATTGGATGAAGTACTTTTTTACGCGACAGCATGTCGCTACACGGACTCGGGCTGCCAACCCGGGATGACTTTGCTGTCTGCTTCGGGGCTCGGCGTCAAATTAAGTCACATGCTTCCCCAAAAATCCGTCAAGGGTCGTCCTGGTTCCTTTTTAGTTAAATGGCTTTGAAGCTGAGGTCTCACTCGGGGTGTCGTTCAGTTTTGACGCAGGTCCGCTGGCTCAGACGTCGATCCGACCCTCGCAAGCGCAGTTTGGGGTTGGAAAATCCGTCGAGATCCGCTTATAGAGGCTCGGAGTACGCGCTTTGGGGAAAGCGCATCAGGCCACGCGCGGCATACAAACATGATTGGGGGCAATTCATGAGTAGCGATAAAGCAAACGAATATCTGGATCATTATAACCAACGATTAGAAGCAGCTGAGGCCATGTTGCCATTGATCGGCACTCTGTGGCGGGATTATAGCGTACCGACGTATTTGTACGGTGTGCCGCTTCACCTCAAGAGTCCAGTTGATCTTTTGAAGGCGCATCGCAGTGCGCGTCATCTCGCCAGGCAAGAGCTGAGTGCCGTGGATACTTATCATGCCCTGAAGGCCATCACCAAGTTGAAGCCACAGCCGGCGCGGATTGATATTGGTAAATTAATCGTTCGTTACCAGGAGTCTGCACAAACGACTTCCCTCGATTCATTCATTGAATCCGAATTGCAGAATCTTCCGAGGGGTCAGCGCCCGATGCGGGACAATCCGCAAGACGTCATTCTCTATGGTTTTGGTCGAATTGGTCGCTTGTTGGCGCGGCTGCTCATCGAGCGTATGGGCGGTGGCGAACGATTTCGTCTGCGAGCCATTGTTACGCGACCAGGAACCGCTGACGACTTGAGTAAACGTGCCGATCTACTGAGGCGCGATTCTGTCCACGGACCCTTTAAAGGCACGATTACTCTTGATCCGGATCAGCGTGGGATGGTGATCAATGGAAACCTGGTTCACCTCATCCATGCGAAGAGCCCTGAATTAGCGGACTATACACAATTTGGCATCGACAATGCGGTTGTCATCGACAATACAGGCATTTGGCGTGATCGGAACGGCCTCAGCCAACATCTCGCTGCGAAAGGGGTCGCGAAGGTCATCCTGACGGCACCCGCGAAGGGAGATGTTCCAAATATTGTCTTCGGTGTAAATCAAGAAGCAGCTTTACCGAGCGAAGCCATCTTATCGGCAGCGAGCTGTACGACAAACGCAATTGTTCCTGTCCTCAAGGCGGTCCATGAACGCTTTGGGATTGTTTCTGGTCATATGCAATCGGTTCATGCCTATACCAACGACCAGAACCTGATCGATAACTTCCACAAAAAAGAGCGGCGAGGCCGGGCGGCTGCCATGAATATGGTTATCACCGAAACAGGAGCGGCTAAGGCCGTGGCGAAGGTGTGCCCTGAGCTTGATGGTAAGTTGACCGCCAATGCGATCCGGGTTCCGACGCCGAATGTGTCGATGGCAATCATCTCCCTCGATCTGCAAAGTCCAAGCACCAAGGATGAAATCAATGGCTATTTACGTGGTTTGGCCTTGGAAGGACCACTGCAGTACCAAATTGGATACACCACATCGGTCGACATCGTATCGACCGACTTAGTCGGCAATCGGCATGCAAGCATCATTGATTCACATGCCACGCTCGTGCATCCCAATGGACACAAGTGCACCCTATATGTTTGGTATGACAACGAATTTGGGTACGCATGCCAGGTGACCAGGTTACTCGAACACGTCGCCGGAGTCAGGCCGCCTGTTTACCCAAGATAGTCAGATTCTCAGGCTCTTGGACTGTCCCGTCGCCTACTTACATTCGTTCGGTGTCGCGTCCACGCGAGAAAGATAGGTATCGATTGGTCCTAAAATTCGGCGTGTGAGTCCACCCAATACAAATCCGCGACAAGCAGCACCTGGTTGACTCGCTCGTCGCATTACCTCTTCTTGCACCTCTTCAAACCGCCCCTTCTTCAGCCACTCTCTTGCATAGCGACCTCGATGCATCTGGTAGATCCCTCGCATAATATCGTCTGCCGCGCCGAACGCATCCGTTGCACATTGGATGAATTGTTGCTGTTCGTCCGACAGCCCTTTTTTTCGAATCGCCGAACGAGCCTTGGATCGGAGTTCCTTTGATAATTTGCGTAATCGAACCCCAATTTTTTCGGCGTATTCAATGCTCACCAGGGTCCGCATTGGAACGGCAATCCGAGCTCGATTTTTAGCGCATCGACGGCGCCGCTCTCGCTCCATTTTATTCTCATTATCGCGCAGCCGGGTGAGGGATTTCTTCAGCATACGCCGCGTTAATTTGCACCGCTCTGCCAACTTGGAGTTTATCTTGGACTCCTTACCTCCAAGCCGGCTCAGCGTCGCGAGCTTCTTTTCGATTTCAACGGTGCTTTGAACTTGACCTTGAGCGTCGGGCTTACAGAGTTGCCCTAAAGTCTCCACGCGGTTCTGCAACGTAAGCTCTTGCTTCAGAGCCGTTATTCGTTCAGTGACGGTCGCTCGGGCTTTGTCTCGCGTCAATGTGTCCAGATACAGGTCCCGACTTTCAAGCTCTTTACGCGCGTTTGTGCAATTTTTAATCGCGAGCTTGAGAGCTTTTGTCGCTGCCGGAATTGTACTCGGGCACTTCTTTAAGAGCGTTCCTAGTCGGTTTTGGGCCGTACCGAATCCGTCAGCGTACCGTGCAAAATCTACGGCCAACGAACGGCCTAACTGGCTCTGGTCTGTCCGAGACAATTGATGGCCTCGATTGGCATGATGAACCCAGCGAGTGAGTTGTTTATGGCTCGAACTGCTGAGTCGACATTCCTTCAATAGAGTCTGCAGACGCTCGATATCCGGTCCTTTCGAGCCAGCCCGAGCGAACTCGATTCGCTGAACCCATATAGGGTCTATGGATACTCGGCGAAACCCTTCAATTCGAATGCCATCAGAGAAGAGCGTGACTGAATAGCGACTTGAATCCGCTCGAATCGGACATTGGCCATTCGGATAGGTATCGATAGAGCGGATTGGTTCTTGCACACCTGATGACTGACTTCTGGGAGTTCGGATAGATTGGTTTGTACAGGCGATTAAAGCACTGGTGACGAAGAGTAAGATCGCAGACCGTCTTACCTGCTGCCTCTGACAAATTCTGCTTTTAAATGTGAGCATCGAACGCCTCCACAGCCGGGCTTCTTCCCTCGTATGTGCAACGTGAGCATATCCTGACCGACTATCCACTCACTATGACAAATTTCCATTGTTTGTCTATTTGGATGTATGCAATCGGGGCAGGGCTGGCATTCTCTGTATTGCCCGTTGGAGGCGGGGAGGGGATCGGCCGACCTTGCCAACTGGTTTCCGGCTCACCGCTCGAGATTGGCCAACGTCAAGACGTGAGGCGAGACCAGACCGTCTAATTGCCGTCGTTCTGCCGAACTCAGATATTTGTAGCCACGAACGGTACAACGTGCTGCTTTGTCAGTCGACTCACACCAACAGCTGAAAGGTGACGCCATTTCATATTCATTGGCATTGTAATTGAAGGTGACTTCATCACCCGCGTTGATGGTCTTGATGGCTCTTAACTCGCGTCCTTCAAGTACCGAGTTGGGCCGGCAGTGATGATTAAGAAAACGCCACATGTAGCGCTCTGGATGCTGCTCAACTTGAAATGGATCATCCAAATCGATGTGCTCATGCTCAGAGATTTGCACTGAGTACATGGTCGGTTGTTGAGTCACCTGACCTTCGATTGTAAGGATGTTACGTCCCTCAGCAATGTCTTCGGTTGCAACAATCCGATAGTGGCCCTTGTCTGATGCAACGGCCACGATTCGGCTCTTGCAATGGTGGACAATTGAATCTGCATTCAACATAAGATCGTACCTCAATTCACACTGGTCCGTCCTCGACTAAAGCGTCACGGAAAAAAGTGCTGATTCCGCAACCAAAACAGGTCCGGCGCGTGACGGACGCCAAATCAATGCTGATATTCATTCGGTGAGCTTGTTTTCCTCCACCCGCACAATGGCACCGTACTACTCGATACCAATCACTTTGTACATCACGCAATGTCCATAATGCCCGGTTAATTCAGGTGACTTCTATTCGAATGCGAGACAAAGCGTCTGATTATATTCCGCGTGGTCCGGTGTGAAGCCACATGATTTCAATAGACTTACGAGGCTTGATGACACGATAATTCCACCGCTTAGGTGACCATAGTTCAATGACCCGGGGGGATTTGTGCGCGCATTCGGATACAAGAGACATGGTTCCATCGAGCAGCTCCAGGAGCTAGACCTACCCGAACCGACATTATCGAGACGTTCGGTCATTGTTGATGTCGATAGTGTTGGGTTGAATCCACTTGATTATCGAATTAGACGAGGTGAGCTTGGACCGCTTGCGTTCGCGAGTTCCGCGCGGCTGTCTTGCTCCGACTTTTCCGGCGTTGTCGTCGCCGTTGGTCAGGGAGTGGACCAAATCCGCATTGGAGATGCTGTTTATGGAATGACTTTCCAACCCCTGGGCGGCACATCAGCTGAGAAAATTCGAGTACATGCGAGTGTCGTTGCACCGAAACCAAAGAATTTGTCTCATAGTCACGCAGCGGTCGTTCCCCTTGCTGCGCTGACGGCTTATCAAGCGTTTGCCTATTTGGCAAAGCTTCAAACTGGACAAAGGGTTCTGATAAATGGTGCGTCTGGCGGTGTCGGCACGTTTGCTGTGCAAATTGCGCGGGCAATGGGTGCTGAAGTGACGGCTGTAACGAGTTATCGGAACACCGGTTGGATGGCTTCGCTCGGAGCTGAGTCTGTTGTTGACTACACCGAGCAAGACTGCTGCTGTCTAGACGCTCGATTTGATGTTTTTTTCGATTGCTATGGGAATCGCCGGTTTACAGACGCTCGAAATGTTCTGTCAAAAAATGGGATGTATATTACTACGATTCCTGCCCCCCGTACATTTAGTTGGGGGGTATTGAATGGGTTTCGCAAGCAAAAGAGTAGAGTGGTCGTGGTCCGTAAATCAAAAACAGACCTGATTGAAATCACACGGCTTATCGAATCGGGCGCAGTGCGCCCAATTGTGCAGATGGTCTATCCGTCGCATGGGTATCGAGACGCCTATGCAGCACTTGAATCTAAGCGCGTTCGTGGAAAGCTTGCGGTGAAAATGTCCCGCGACATAGGTCCTGAACCGGCTTAGACAGAGTTCAGCATTTTGTCTAAGGACCATTCATGGCTTGGTGAACGGCATAGACGAGCATCGCGGCGGTCATGGAAACATTGATGGAGTTAGCCATACCATCGCTTGGAAACTCGATGACAAGGTCCGCTTGATCCACTACGGCCTGGGATACCCCCGCGAGTTCGCCGCCTAGAACCAGGCACACTGGTGAGTCAAATTGAGCGTCAATTGCCGGTGTACTGCCTGTACACTGCTCGGCGACAACGATCTGATAGCCTTTTTGTCGATAGGCTCGAATCAAATTTAGGCAGTTGTCACCATCGGTGTAGGGCACCCACTTTTGGGTGCCACGCGCAGACTTCAGAAACCGTCTGTGTTTTACCTGAATGGTGGTGCTGCAAAAGTGGACCTGTTCGATGAGAAACGCATCGCACAGTCGGAAAATAGCCCCTTGATTGTACGTTCCCAGTACACCGTCTAGGACCATGGCGATTGGTTGTCTCTCCCGCGTTTCGAATCGGCTACGCGGCTGTTTTCGTTGTCTTAAGTCGGCTCTTGTCAAACGTTGACTCGGACCCTTATCTGTCGGCTTCATCAGTGACTCTTCGGACCGGTCATGGTTTTCATCGCTCATACACAGATGAGATCACAAATCGAGTCCGGTTCACAAGGTCAATCGGGTCGCGCTCGCGTCGGGCAAAGACGCGTTTGGCCTACTGGAGGCTCGTTTTTGCCGAGCGATGTAAGCGTGTTTCGCTTGTGTTGATTGACGGTTTCACCGAGGATCTTGTAGTCATGTCTGGCGAACATTTAACCTCGAGCGGTTATCGTAACGAGGAGGCCGGGGCGAATGAGACAGAACAAACCATTGATCTTGGGCCATAATTACGGTTTCTGTCGACACTGCAACACAACCCATGAGCTGCCAGCATCAGAGGAGGCGATCGAGACAGCTCGGTCGTTGATCCCCCGTGTGAGGTCGGCACTTGATGGCGAAAAAGGATGCATGATCGGCGTACTCATCGGTCATGATTCCAAAGGGCGACGGACGACGTTAATGGCCTATTCGGGTACGAAGCAACTTGCTGGGCTTGAAATCGGGTGGGCACCCCCGACGCGCTTGGTTGATGCAACGTCGCAGGAAGAGGCCGATACCTTTGAGAAACTCAATGAACTGTCCGCTCAGATTAAAGCCCTACGGTGGCCCGAAATTCTTGATCAGTTAGCTGCCGCGAAATCCCACTTCTAATTCGAGCAGACACGACTGCGTGCTGAGAAAAATGAAAAACGGAAGACGCGGCGTATGCGCAGAGTCGCGGCACGAGATGACCCCGACGAATTGCACCGATTAGAGCAAGAGAGTTGGGACGAAAGCGTTGCCTATCGGAAGACCCTCAAGGAATTAAGGGCACCAGTCAACCACGCGAAGGCCCGGTATGACGACGTGCTTGAACAAATGACACAATTGAAGGCCCGTCGCCGAGCGTTATCAAACAGGCTTCAGTTATCGTTTAACCAAGAACATAACCTGACCAACTTTTGCGGGCATTCCTTGCCATTGGAAGCGGCGCATATCCATCCAGTCAGTCTTGTGCCCGGCACCGGTGAATGTGCGGCACCGAAGTTACTGCAAGACGCCGCTCGGCGTGGCCTCAAGCCGATCTCAATGGCTGAAGTTTGGGTCGGCGACAGTCTTGCCGATCCGATTCGGATCGAGGGCCACGTGTACCCTCCGTGCGAGGAGCGATGTCATCCGATCTTGGGTCACATGCTCTGCGGAGCCAATGAGCCAAATGTTTTTGACAGTGCTTTCGACCTTCCATTGCTGAGTGAAACCGATGACTGGATTGCTGTGGATAAGCCAGGCCGCCTACTGGCAGCACCCGGTCGAGGGCATGATAAAATTGATTCCGTTGTGACTCGAGTCAGGCATTTTTACGCTCGTGGTGCCTCGGCACGCGCGGCACATCGCTTAGATTACGAGACATCTGGTTTGATGGTCATCGCACTTCATGCTCAGGCACAGGCATCATTCCACCGTCTGTTCTTGGAGGGCGCCATCGAAAAATGGTATCTCGCTTGGTTGGAGACAGCCCAGATTCCTGCCGTTGGTGCGATTGAGCTGCCCTTGAGTGCCGTCGAGGGCGGGGGTCGAAAACAATCTGTATCCACTCAGGGAAAAGATGCGGTGACCGACTATCAGGTACTCGGAGAGTACGACAACGGCAGTCTAATCTTATTTCGGCCACAAACCGGGCGAACACATCAACTCAGAGTACACGCAGCCCACGAAAAAGGGCTTTCAAATTCGATTCGAGGTGACGAACTGTATGGACAGGCTGGAGATACGCTATTTCTACATGCGTGGCGACTCTCCTTTCCCGTCAGCGGATCCGAGTCCAAAACGACCATTTGGTGTCCGCCTCCAGAGCAATGGCCCAATGAAATGATTCAGTTGGCAGATCAGACTCAACAAAAGATTCGAAACGGAGAAATGACGGTTTTCTGTGATTGAAATCTATCGTTTTTGATGTTTTTTCTTCGATTTACTTAATATTTACAGATGCTTGGGCAGTTTTTTGGTGCATGCAAGCTCTCGACTTATACTGATCTAAAGGGTCGCTGCCTCAGGGTGGCTGACCCATTTCTTCAGCGGAGTAGTGAGCGTGATGGTCGACGCAGCCAAACAATGGAGAAGTGTGCGCCATGATTCTATGTGGGTCATCATCATGATGACGACTATTCTGTGTCTGGTCACATCAGCAGGGGCTAAATCGCCTCCTCAACCGTTTTTCATGACAGCAGCTGGTGGTGACGGCACCGCACTTCCCTTCAAAGGGTGCCTTACTGGGCAATCCTCAAAACAGGCTCAGTGCATCACCGATGCAATCCGATTCGGCCAGTCATCACTGGTACGAGATGTTCGCCAGCTTCTTCGGAATTCTGATGATCCCGCTGTTGTAGAGGCTGCAGCTGTGGCACTTGTCAACTGGGGTGACCGTTATTCCCATAGCCTGCTGATCAAATCACTCTGGGAAGGCAAAGGCGGGGACAGGGGCGTTCTGGCCCTGGCTTGGGCTTCGCGACAGCTGCGGCGGTTCCACACGCATAGTCTGGATATGCGACGGATCGCTGCGCTTGTTCATGAAAAGCCGTGGCGTCGTGCAGCGATAAAGAGCTCGTTGAAAACCAAAAAATGGCGCAAGTTAACTGTTGCCGATGCAAACGAACTCATCATTGAGCTTAAGACTTTTGTGCACATCGAGCGCCCATCGCGTGCCCAGCTCCGTCGGGCCCAGGTCGCGCTTCATGCCTTACGACAATCAAAGAGGGGTAAATGTCGGACGATATGGCAAATGTTAGATATGGACGATCCAATCGCCATTGAACGACTAGCTCAAATTGTCGGTGTCCTACCGAGGTCTTGCGTATCGAAAGCCGAGGGATATTTAAGAGCGAGCAACTTCAAGGTCCTACGCAAACTGCGCGGAAAGCGCCGCGCTCGACATTACCTAAAAGTCAGGCCGCTTGCATGTAAGCAAGCACCTCGGGTTGCATGCGACCGATTGGCGGATCCATATGCCGCTCATTTCGAAACAGGTCGGACCCACGCTAAGACGGGCTATCGTTACAATCCTATTCGGAGCGGTTCGCTTCCACATTCCGCATTTGTTTTTCGACCGCAGCTGAAGCAGCCCGATTGGTTTCCACCATCGGTCGAAATTACGATTGACGACGGTCTCTACACACGATCAGCGAACAAATTCTTGGATACTCTGGACGACTACGGTGTTAAAGCCAGTTTTTTCTGGTGCGGTGGCAGCGTCGCGATGTCGGCTGCTCGGAACCTGGCGGCTGCGAAAGCTGTGGTTCGTCGTGTTATCGATGGGGGGCATCTCATCGCCTATCACTCGATGTCTCATGGAACGGGCGTGAAGGCGCATTTAATTAATTGGGAACCCGATCAAGTGATCGATGATATCGACGCATTTCGATGGATTATCAATTGGATGGCTGAAGAGACAGTGGAGATAAAGTACGGCCGCTTGCCGGGCGGCGATGGCACGGGATTCGCCGATATTCAGCTTACTTTTGCCCGTGCAGGGTTAGCGCCCCCAGTGCTTTGGCATCAGCACAGTTTGGCAGCCTGGACTCGGTCGCATGGGATGCGGCAATCACTTGGCAAGCGTCTACGACAAAGATGTAAATCGTATATCGTCCTGCTCCATGAATACGGATCCTCCTTGTCCGAAATGCGGTCTTTCATTCGAGGGCTCTATGAGACCAGAGAGACGCCGAGTTGTCAGACTATCGTGAACGACTTTCCCCTTCAGGACATGGTGCGGAGCGAATGGGGGTATGCCTTGGACAAACGTGTCGAGAAGGTCATGAGACGACGCAAGCGAGAAGGTCGAACAGGTCTTCGAGGGACGCGTTCTCATGTTGGGTCTATGAAGCCGTTTGAAAGGCAGTTTGGCTTTAGACTGCCAGACCAGCTCCGGTGATAAGGACCGTTTTCCACCTCTCCTGGTGCGGCAACGCACAGCGCCCTTCGCGGCCAAAAATATCTATTGGTAAATAATTCTGTTATTGGCACGTTGTGTTTGGCCAAAGGACGTGAGCTTATTATGCGGAGATCTGTACACTATCGTATCTTGTTAATGATCGTCGGGGTCTGTCCGATGAGCCATGCGAACGAGTTGGACACGGGCACAAGTAGCTGCCTACCGGTCAGTGTTGCCGGCATGTCTTGTATTCCTGGAGGAACCTTCATTCGTGGCTCTGAAGCAGATAGAACCTGTATGCAGGGGGAAGTGCGCCGAATTCCAGCCAAGAAACCGAACCATCGTCCCGTATCGACGATCACCTTGAAAACCTTTTACATGGATCAAACCGAAGTCACCTATGCGGCTTACCAAGCCTGTGTGAAAACGGGCGCATGTCGCCGACGCCGACCCGCTTACAACGACTACAGCCGTCCCCAACAGCCGATGGTTGGGTTGACCTGGTATGAAGCTCATAATTATTGCAAGGCTATGGGTAAACATCTTCCCACTGAGGCAGAGTGGGAGAAAGCCGCCCGAGGTGACACCGGTGAATTGTATCCCTGGGGAAATCAACCGGCCGACTGTAAACGTGCTGTGATCAAGGACAAAAAGGGGAGAAGTTGTGGCGTTAGGAAGAAGGCACCGAGTCCTCACAAGGGTCGAACGCTCGTTGTAAAAAGCCGGCCGGCAGGTCGTTACGGACTCTACGATATGATTGGAAATGCTGAAGAATGGACAGCCGACTGGTATTCGAAAGATTGGGCCACCTGCGGTGAATCTTGTGGTGGGCATGATCCAAAAGGCCCCTGTGGCGATCAAGAACCGTCGAAGAAATGTGCAGGTTATACCAAGAAGGTCGTACGTGGCGGGTCGTGGTATTGGCCTGAAAACTGTGCGACATCATGGACCCGGCGCCCACATTTTCCACGGAACAAACCGTACCATCATTTTGGCTTCCGGTGCTCTGCGTCTCTCGAGGAAGCCAAAGCTCTTGTGCTCAAATCTAAGTTGTGATGCATCAGTCCAGTGCACAATGAGTGTCTTAACCGGTGGCCTAATCGCTCGTTTTGCCGTGCATGATTGTTTGGTTCTTTTTCGAGAAATTGACTGTGCCACTTGGGTTTGTAGACACGGGGTATCTCGAAAAGCTTGACTGCAGCATTCAACTTTGGCAGTATCCGCGCGGAATTTTCGAGACTCTAGATTGATCAGTAAGCCATGAGAACACCAGTTACAATCTCTGTCATTGCCCTCCTGTGCGCAACTGCAGGCTTGTCAAATGCAGATCCAAAGGATCTCAAGATGACTGAACTTAGAGAACGAATAGAAAGCGATATTCGTACCATCAAAACCATGGGCAAGGGCAGTTCGTCCTTCGGCCGATTTGGGCGGCCTCCGAGGGGAAGTAAGCGGAGCCTCTCCCCCCAGCCGAACACTTTGAGTTTTAATGGCTCCACAAAAGGAAATCCCCAGAAGAGGGCGTGGGAAGAGCCTGCACCTGGCTTTGCTTACCCCCTCGACAATATGCGGCCAATGCGTGGTTTCGATTCGGAAAAATGCTGGCATCAAGGCGTCGATATTGGTGGTGTTAACGACATGGGGGGCGTGGGCGAGAAAGTCTACGCCATTGTCAAAGCAAAGATATATTTCATCGGGACGCCCGAATCGGACCCGAGAAAGTTTGGACACCGAGTTGTCGGCGTAGGTAAGCCTCAACTCCGTGGTGGGTATCTTGTTCCAACCCAGCTCGAGGTCGACGGCTATGGAACAGTCTATCCGTTCACACGAAACTTGGGGACTGCAAAGACGGGTGTCTTCATCGTAACCAAAGCGATCCATCCCAAACTTGACGGGTATAAGGTACGATATATGCACTTGGCAGCTGTCAGGCCTGACCTGCAGCGCGGCGATATCGTTGAGGCGGGGGAAGAGATCGGTGTCTTGGGATCAACTGCCATTATGCATTCAGCACCCCATGTGCATATCGATATCGAAAATAAGCGAAGTGTACGCGTTGATGTGAGTCAGTACATCGGTCTTGGAAAGGTCTACCCCTCCAAATGTCGAGGTGGAAAGAAGAAGGCCTGGGCTCGCCAGCGGAGAGCGCGTCGCGCCCGGAAGAGCACCAAACACAGGCGGTAGTGAATACACGTGAACCGGTTCGTGTCTTTGCGAAACGATGGCACGAAGATGACAGACACCAAAAGATGGTGTAGGTGACAAAGACTGACTAAGTGGTCGTAAGGAAAGTATGCCAGTGGCACGAGTAAAAGAACAGCGCAGCTCTAAAGCTGTGTTTGGTGAAAAACGCAGCGTCGGCATGTTTGGTGCGGTCTCCTTCGTTGTCGGCTCAATGCTCGGCATTGGCATTTTCATTATTCCGCCTGAAATTGCCGGTTTGACCCAAAATTTAGGTGTATTCTTCGGGGTTTGGCTCTTTGGAGGCATCGTTGCTCTTGCAGGTGCTGATTGTTTTGCTGAGCTCGGATCGGCCTATCCGAGAGCCGGCGGGGACTTCGCATTTCAACGACAAGCCTTTGGATCCTCGGTTGCTTTCGCAACAGGCTGCGTTCTCTTTATCGGTGTTTTTGGTGGTTCGATCGCAGCTGTGGCCGTTCCTTTATGGAACTTTCAGATAAGTGCTTTGGTTGGAACTGACCTGACCAAGACGGTGGTTGATCTCGGCTTCATCTCGATCTCTGGTTCTCAGGTCGGGGCGATTATCCTGGTGCTCTTTATCACCTTGGTCAATACGACGAGAGCCCGTAACTGGTCCGCATTTCAGGTATTTCTGACAACGATTCCAGTGGTTGTCCTAAGTGGACTCGCAATTTATATACTGGCGGCAACTGAACCCACCATGGTGGTCGACCAAGTCAAGCCCAATGTGCCCTGGAGTGACCTCACGGCAGCCTACTTGGGCGTATACTTTGCTTACTCCGGTTGGAATGCGGTCATTTATATCGCTGGAGAAGTAAAAAACCCTGGTCGAACTGTTCCGCGTGCGCTGGTCGGCGGTACGCTTTTCGTCACCGTTCTCTACGGCCTAATCTGTTGTTCGTTCATTCATGTGCTGGGTCTGTCAGGCTTGAGTGGTGCTGGGGAAGCCGGTACCCGAGTCGCGCAAGAGCTCGCTCATCCTTACGGCGCATCCCTTGTTGCTGTGCTGGTCGCCTGTGCGCTCCTGGCCTCTCTGAATGCGACCATTAGTGGAGGTGCTCGTATCGCCTATGCCATGGCCAAGGACGGTGTTTTCTGGTCCAAGTTGGCAGATGGTGAACGTGATGGTGTTCCGAAGAACGCTCTGTGGGCCCAGGCTATTTGGGCGGTCGCTTTAATTTTGACGGGTAGCTTTGAGCAGTTAATTCAACTCACCGGTTTGGCGATGCTGATTACCGGCAGTTTGACGGTGTTTGCCCTGATCAAGTTGAGGAGCGATGATCCAGACCGCCATCGTCCATACCGCTCGTTCTGTTATCCGTTGATGCCGATACTCTACCTCACAATTAACGTGGGCGTGATCGGCTTTAAGCTCTTCGAAGCGTTTGAGGGCAAGCAGGGGTCTTGGTATCCCATCGTGGGCCTCATCATCCTCGCCTTGGCCTATTTTCTGCATTTTGGCTGGCGGCGTTTGCGGCATGTGCACGCTTGATGTTGCCTTCGGGCGATGTATCCTCATTCTTTTGTCATGTTGCGTTCTAGCCGCGCCTGTCCTGGCAGATGACAGCGCAGTGCAGGACGCTCCCAAGATTATTCCTCCATACAATGACAAGATAGAAATTAATCTTTTTGACCCTGTTTCAAAGCCGTGGCGGCGCATCCAGCGTGGAAAGTGGGCTATGACTGAGGGTGGTCTACGGCCGGCCAAAGAAGGGCATTATCTTATTGGACGGATGACCGATGGCCAGGTCCGAATGCAATTTTCGAAGCGCACCCGGAATATTGCCTTCCGACTTTTGTTTAGATCCCGAATGCAGGCGGACAATAAGACAGTGTCCTCGGGGTATGCAGTCCGAGTGAGCGGGCGCTATATTTGGCTTGAAGGCATCAAGAACGGGCGGTTTCGTCCATTGAGCCGTGGCATGAAAATGCGGCGCGCGTTCGCGCATCCGTACCAAGAGCTTGTCCTCACCCTCATGGGTGATACTGTTATGGTTCAAGTATACAACTTGAAAACGGGTGCTCGTAGCGGCGAACTCTATGCGGTGAAAATAAGAAAACGAAGTGGTGAATTCGGATTTTTGGTCGACCGCACAGCCCCAAATCCGACCCGGTTTGGGATGTTGACGTATCGCCCACTTTGCAACGAAATCGAACGTCCCCATCCTGGTCATTCTGTGTTCGCCGAGGTGACGCGACCCGTCCCGAATCCGTGGCCGAAACAGGTCACTATACTCAAGGCACCCAAAAAGGATGAGTCCTGTAAATCGGCAGCCTGCGGCCTACACACAAAACCCTTCGTGATTCGTACGGACCCGCTTGGAATTGAGCAAATGCACTGCACTGGTCTGCGCTTTACGAAGTTTATATCGAGGCCACCTTGGATGTATGTTGACGATTCATATCGAGCGAGAATGGCTCGAGAGTATGATGCGCTCCCCGACACGTTTCCGGTGGGGCGCATCTATAATGCATCTCAGATTAATCAAATGCTCCATCTCTGGGCTCAGAAATACCGAGACAAAGCACAGCTTTTGACGCTGGGTGAGAGTCATGAAGGGCGGCCCATCCTTGGCTTAGCCATCGGAGACCGTGGGTCTGAGCAGGAGGACAAACCAGCTTTTTTAATCAACTCGGGACATCACGGGAATGAACCTATGTCCGTGTTATTTCTTCTCGATTTAATCAATGAACTATTGACCAATACATCTGATAAATACGCACGCATTTTAAAGAACACAATCGTATTAGCCGTCCCACTCGTCAATCCTGATGGATTTGAGCGGCATCTTCATGTTTCTCAAGCGATGGGTCGAAAGAATGGGCGTGCGACTCATAAAAAGAAGGGGCGTTTCAGTGGTGTTGATTTGAATCGGAATTACCCGGCCCGCTGGGGTGTCTTTGGTGAGCGAGGAAGTAGTTCGAGACGTTCATCAGCATATTATCGTGGCTCTAAAGTCGCATCAGAGCCTGAGACGCAGGCGATGATGAAGCTCGCAGCCACCTATCCATTTGTCGGGTCTATCTCGTACCACACAGGGACGATTGCAATTCTCTCACCGTATACGATCGAGAAACTGAAGAATCCAAAATTGGATGAAGCTTGGGGGGTTGCGTCGGAGTTGGCGAAAACACTGGGGCGGCATCCGCAGAAAATCAATTTTCGAGTGAAGCGCAATTTATATCCGGTCGATGGCGTCGATCAAGACTGGCACAGATACAAATACGGTACGCTTGCCTTGCTGGTAGAGGGTGCCATTGGTCCACCTGTCACTCGTCAAAAACGTGCAGAAATAATCGAATACATGCGGCCGAGTTGGCACGACTTGATTACGCGTTTTCTGGATGGCCCCTCGTTGTCCATCCGGACTTTAGACAAAGACCGATATCCCGTCAGTATTCCACTTCAAATTGTTGGGATGCAGCCGCCGAACGATGAGGTGTGGACCAGCCGCTGCCCTGGTGGCTTTTATCGCCGTTATTTGCCGTCGGCCGGACAATACCAGATAAGTTTTGATTTATTAGGCGACACGTACACAGAAACAGTCTCCGTAAAGAACGGCCGTCAACATGTCGATCTGGTGCTGCCCTTCAGTCTACCCCAAAAACGATGTGGTTCTGTTCCAGTGGGACCCGAGTAAGCCAATGAACGCGGAGTGACGATGCGAGGACTGGTTTCCGCGGCAGACCAACAAAAACTAAAGCCAACCTTCTGAAATGATGCGGGCGATATAATCCACTGCAGGATCGAGGATTTTTCGGGCAGCGCGCCCGTTTTTACCGCCGTGAGCGGCGATGGTTATGGTCCAAAATTGACGAAGTCTTAAATCTTCAATCACGATATTTTCGCTCCGCCATCCCAAAGAATACCCTGCCTTTCGGTAGATGTAGTAGTCTTGGTCTTCATGAAAATACCGATTTCTGAGGGATTTAATTGCGGACGGTCGGCGTCTGTATCGCCCGCCGCACTGACTGAAAAGGCATTGGCGAAAAAGACTGAGAAGCGAGTGTTCTCTATTCGTATCAGACGATAATCGAAGTCTTGACTGAGGGGGTAATTGTTCGTGAAGCACCGTCTTGCACATCATTTTTGCTAGATCGCTTGGTGTCGTACATGCAGCTTTTCGGCACGGGTATGTATGGTCGTCGTGAGTTGCCGGTAAGTCCACACGCTTGCCATTTGAACCGACTATGCTGAGTTTGGGTGCTTGTCTGAGTGATGATCGGCGTCCAAGCTTTCTCCATGACGAAATGGCATATGCTCGCATGACCTGCGTGTCGTTCAGACCCAAGCGGCCCAGCGTGCCGTCCGGCCCGTTGAGCAGCCTGAAACCTGCTACCTCGACGAGTTGATTATGTGCCACATTGTCCGACCGATGGAGAGCATCGTGAAATAGGCGGCGGACTGTCCGCGTCATGGGTTTCTTATCGTAGTGAAACGTAACCTTCGCTTTCGATGAGAAGCCAAGCATTTCTAACCGCTCAGCGGCTGCAGCAGCTGAAAAGATTTTGACCGTTGACGCCGGATTCCAGTTGAGGCTGGATGAGCGCCGGTTGTAATCAAAGATTCGTTGTGATGCGATGTTCTGATTTTGCGGGCCCAGGGTCGTTTTGACGATGAGGGCACGGAAGTGAGCACGTGGTTCGAAGCCAAGGCGGTCTAAAACTGACTTGAGACTCGCGTGGTCCACTTCTTCACCTTGCCACTGACATGGTTCGAATCGGTGTTTTTTGGGTCTCGTTTTCGGTGGCCGACAGTCGCGAGGCACGCGCACCGCCAT
>JAYZEG010000075.1:0-9567 GCA_036337435.1 Myxococcota bacterium | reverse complement strand
CAGTGTTGTCAGTGTTGTCAGTGTTGTCAGTGTTGTCAGTGTTGTCAGTGTTGTCAGTGTTGTCAGTGTTGTCAGTGTTGTCAGTGTTGGCCATGTTCACCCACTCTGGATTTTCTGCAAGAAAGGCCTCGAAATCTGCGTTTAGTGCATCATCCATTAGATCAAATGCAAACCGGAAATCCATGATTTGACCCAATGGGTCTACAACCCAGAGGCTCGGGATACCGAAGTTGCCACCAAACGCGGCTGAGATGTGCTCATTGACATAATCTTGGATCCCTTCGCCGTGGAGGACGGGGGCTGTGATGCCATGGGTGTCTGCCCACATGGCTGCAAATGCCTGGTCGGCTGGTTCGCCGAATGTGCCGTTGTCAATGGCCAGGTGAACAAGGCTGACGTTATACCGGTCGTCTGCAGCCTCTAGGTCGGCGAGGAACGCCTGTGAGCGTGCAGCGAATTCCACACAGGGTGGACACCAATCGCCGCCATTGATCAAGACCAGGGTCATGGTGCCGAGGGTGCTGGACAAACTAAAATCGGCCCCTGTTTGGTCTGGCGCTGTTAGGTCAGGCAAGGGTTCTCCCTGGAGCGGGTTGACTACGCAGACATCCCCAATGGCCTCAGCATCGTCGGATACGAAATCGTAGACCCAAGGTGAATCCTCACAGCCTTCGTTTGCAAACGTCGACGCCAACCCGGTCTCCCCACGGCGCGTAAAATCAACCGACCAGCTGCCGTTTTGGGCGGTCGCCGTAAAGCCATCGTCAGTGTAGGTCACTCGTGCACTGAGGGCGCGGCGGCTGCATGTCTGGCGTTCTTCGCTACAGGCGTCATCGAGATTGTCGTACCATGTCAGATTGGGCCCGCGGACGTCCATGTACCAAATATCTTCTTGATTGCCACACTCAGCCCATTGGCTGCAGTTAGCCCAAGTCTCCTCCGCGAGCTGATAGACGCCATCGAATGGACCGGGCATCTCGGGTTCTTGATTGCAGAGTGAATTAAAGCCCTCGTCTGCGCCGGTGGCAAAGGAGATGGTCTCGTCACAACTGGTGTGCTGGCAGACCAAAGTCGCTTGTACGGGCAGGGCATTACAGCTCTCCAAACAGCCCTCGTAAATGCCGTCTCGAGCGGTTTCGTCAAAGCCAGGGCAGGCATCGCCTGCAACGGCACAGTCAGCCAAATAAGCACAGGCGGCCGGGCACTTGTCACCGGTGTCTGGGCAGGCAGGCAACTCGTCCGTGGTGTCACTGGACCCATCTGGTGCATCGCTATTGGTCCCGGCGTCGGAGTCGCTGTTGCTTGAATTAGAGTTGTCGCAGCCAACGGAAAGGCTCAGTGCGCCCATTAAAGCCAAGAAAAGAAGGTGTCGCATGATGTCGTCCTAAATCAGTGTGTAAAGGTTTTTCATAGGCCCATAAAGACTCATCCATGGGATCTCGGCTCATGACCAATACAGAATAAATTCGCCCGCTGTCTCTCACGGTGCGCTTAATTAAGTCAATGATTTAAATGCGCAGAACGGGGGCGGTAAGGAATTAATCCTCTACCGCCCTAGCTGCGGCTTTGGCGCCCTCGATGGACTTGGTGACTTGGGTCGTGGATGTGTTAGGTGCTTTTTCGGTCTCGGCAGTGCTTGTGGATGTGAGCCCGATGAGTGTGATCGCCGGTAGCCACTTGGCCAGACGTCGTCTCCAGGACGGCGTGAGCTGCTTACACGACCCCCACATAATGAACACCCCCAACCGAGAACGAGTTTAACCATACTGGATCAATCATCGGCCTAAATCAATCGATGGGCTTATGGCCGTTTCGCGGACGAAGGAATCGGAATGCACGCCGATTCTGACGCCTTCTTTGACCACTTGCGAGCCTCATTTTGATTGTTAAAGTAACCGCTTTCGGCTCGGATTTGATGTTGCGGTCAATCAGGCAGGCACGTTAATGCTTCTACTTTTGACCGAGCCCATGTGGCCTGGTCGGTATGCCCGCCTAATTCGTAGCTGTCGATGGCCAATTCCCATGCCTTGGCTGCGCGGCTAAACTCCTGTTTCTCCGTCAGGGCATGCGCGGCTTCAGTCATGAGGTTTGCGCTCTGTATATCTGCAAAACGGCGCCCTTTTTCTCGGATATGCTCAAAGGTCTCGTCCAGACTTGCCATTTGGTCTAGATGGACGAGCGAAAGCGCGAGCACCGAGTGGGATGCCAGTTGGCCCTCACCAACTTGGTATTTATTTGCAGTCGCCAGTGCGTCTAAGGCAGCGTCCTGCGCAGCTTGCCATCGGCCTTCTTGATTGAGTGTGATGGCGATATTTATTTCTGCGACCCATTGGTCAATATTGCCGATGTGTTTGAATTCGACGACTGCCTTTTCGTAGTTTTTTTTCGCGTCATCGAACTGTCCGAGCTTGCGCCGGATTTCCCCGACGACGATGAAATTCATGCCGCGTGCCCATCGGTTATTTAGACCCGTGGACCTGGCTAAGATCAGGTCAGCGAGTTGATCGGCTCCGGTAAAATCACCCATTTCTGTCCGGCAGATGGCAAGACTTCGAATTGCGTCGATGTAGAGTTCTTGGAGGGCTGGATTACCCTCACAAAAGACCATCGCCGCCTTGAGACAACTCTCGGCCATGTCGTGGCGACTCAATTGCGCAAGTTTCGTCCCTAATCGAACGTTGCAGATTGCGTGAAGTTTCAGGTCACCATTTTTCAACGCAACAGCGCAGGCCTCTTGACCCATCTCGATAGATGATTGCCGCTCCCCGGTATTCCACAATCCCATGCTGTATTCGAGAAGACTGTTGGCAAGTGCCTCTTTGAGATTGGCCTGACGGCTGCGTTGAACGGATAGCCTAGCTTGCCTTAATGCGAGCGGAATATGCCCGCTGGCTCGCTGCGAATGTTGCCAACGATTGGCCATGCGCTGCCATTCTTCTGAGTCGATTTTAAAGCCACTTCTGCGCAGCGCCCTGGCCTGACGCATCAAGACTCTTTTCATAGCGCGATAGTCGGTCTTTTCCGAATACTCCAGTGCTGCGGCTTCGAGGTGTTCAGCCGCACGTTTTGAGCGGCCGGATTCCAGCCAATGTAGTCCAATCCGCTCATGACTTTGCGGTGTGAGAAACTGTAGGCTTTGCGCGCATAGGGCATGCCATTGAGTTGATCGGCCGCTGCGCGTTGCATGGGCCGATAAAAAGTCTCTCAGAAGCACATGCCTAAAAGACCATCCACCCGCGCCTTGATTATCGATCAGTTCACCCTGTTCAAGTTGAACCAATGTATTTGGGTCACAGTCAAGGCCGGCCGCCTTACATGCCTCTTTCCATTCACTTGGTTCGACTCGGAGTCCAAGCGTTGCTGCTAATTCAAGGCTTTGCCAGGTCAGGCCATTGCGTTCCGTCAACGACGACAAACGCTCGTCCCAGAGACGATTGATGGAATCGGGCAAGTTGAGTTCAACACCGCCTTTGAGCCGAAAGCCGTTCCGACCAGTCACCAAAGCGCCACCTTGGATCCAGTGATTGAGGAGGGACTCCAGAAACAAGGGGTTTCCATGAGTCCGATTCAAGATTTCGGCCAAGGCGTCATCGTCTAGAGCCAAGCGATTGGTCACCAGTTTGGACATGACCTCTCGTGCCATGGGTCTTAAGTGAATTGAGTCTGCATAGCCAAGATGGGACCAGATGGTCATGGCCCGAGTGATATTGTGGTGGGTATCGACAAGGTCGGAACGGACAGTCGTGATCACCAATAGCGGCAGGTGGTCCCATCGTGCGATGAGATACTCAAGAAAGCCAAGGGCATCGCCTCCCCATTGCAAGTCGTCAACCATCAGGACGACGGGCCTGCTGCGGGCCTCTGCTGACAGCAATCGGGCCATCGCCTCATAGCGTTCATTGACGGCGATTCTTGGGGCATCTGGGTCACCGCTTGACCCCGCTACATTTGCGAAGAGAATGCCCTCGTACGCATGCAGATACGGGTTGAGTCCAGCGCGTTCACTGTACCCAGCGATGGCTGACAAAGTCTCTTCATTCGAAAGGCCCGCGCAGCGGACCGTACGTTGCAGCAGGCCAGAGAGACCGCAGAGGGGGCCATTAGGCATTTCGTGCATGATCTTAAGCGGTTGGGCGACCCCGGTTGCATGGGCGCGTTCGCCGAGCCAGCGGGCCAATGAGCTTTTACCCATACCGGCCTCACCGAATAATCCGAGGACATGCAGTTTCTTGTGCTCACTCGCTTGTCGAAGCGCTGACCATAGCCGGTCTCGTTCTGTCTCGCGACCGACGAAATGGGCATTTGACCAGGCGAATAGTGAACGTCCGAGGCCAGGTTGAGGCTGGTCTTTTGGCGTATCGCGTGCAGCTGAGCTGGTCCATGAAGGACTGATTCTAGGGACGTCCGGCGTCTCTCGGTTGACCAGCGTCACCTTTGGTTTTGGAAACAGGAAACTCGGTGCGGTCGCAAGGGTTGAGCCCAGAAGAGTATCTCGGGTCACTTGATTGTTGTCCTGGCTCGCGTCAGCAGGGTCTGCCGCTTTTAAAACCACAGAGATATCGTCTTCTAGCTTGAGCAACCCAAGGGCCGCATCAGCTGCGAATTGATACCGCCGATGAGGTGACTTTCTTAAAAGTGTTCCGATCCAGTCGTCCAGACCATTAGGGACTGCGAATCGAGGCTTTAACGGCGGCATCGGTGCCTTTAAATGTGCATGGGCGACGTCGCTAAATGTGCGGCCCGAAAACGGCCGTCGACCGGTGACGGCGATGTAGGTCAGGCAGCCCAGCGCGTATAGGTCGGTCCAGGGACCGAGAGCCGAAAAATCCCGTCGGATTTGCTCTGGTGCCATGTAGGTGGGTGTCCCCACGATTTTAGACCGTTCAAATTCGGAGACACCCTCTTCGGCATCGAACGCGATCCCGAAGTCGGTGACGACAGGGCCCCGGCTCGAGAGCAATATATTATCGGGTTTGATATCTCGATGAATGATCCCGCGGGCGTGAGCGGCAGCCAGCGCATCGAGAATGAGCAGCAGAGACCCGCGCAAGGTGGCCCAATTGATTTGCTCCAAGGCATCTCGCAGTGTGCCGCCGTCTAACCATTCCATGACGAAATAGGGGGTCTCTTTACGATAGATATTTTCCGCTGTTGGCGTAAGCGTTCTTATGAGTCGACCATGCTCCCAGATTTGAATCACACCGGGGTGACCAAGCTGCGCAGTGGATTGGACTTCTCGTAGAAATCGAGCCTTAAGTGCGGCCGAGTGCTTGTCCATATCACGGGGGATTTTGATGGCTGCAGGATATCCATACCGGTGATGTCGGCCAAGCCACACATCGGCAAATGCGCCGTGTCCAGCCAAACTCTCCAGTTCGAATGAACCCACGCGATTGTTCAAGGTCTTCGACTCCGCACGAGAAACACCCATAGGAGAATAGGGCGTTTTGATGGCTTTTCCAAAACGAAATCCATCATTGGGATTTTGGGGCGGGGTGGTGGTCTGTTCCGAGGACATGTCCGGGTTGGCTTTAAGCAAACCGGGCAGCGGCAATGGGTTTGTCAGGGTGAGACGCTTTAGACGTGGGATTCAAAAAAGCGCATGCCTGTGTTGACGCACAGCATACATGCTGCACCAAAACGTTTCGTCATCGCTCACTCACAGAAATTGCAAGACCCGCCAAAAGACAAGTCACTGAGTCAGACCTAAGTCTACCGGGCCTTGCTAAATCGACCATGGTCTACATCCTCGACGCTTAGCACTTGCTTAAAGCACCTTTAGCTTCCTATGCTCACACTGTACTATGACAGAGCTAAAGACCGATCAAACTGTGCCCAAAGGCGAGCGTATTTATGCACTCGATGCGTATCGAGGTGTGTTGATGATGCTCGGCATTGTCATTCACTCGGCCACCCCCTTTTTCACGAAGGTCGAAAGCGCCACCGATACAGGCGTCCTGTCTTTTAGCGTCTGGTTTGTCCATCTCTTCAGAATGCCTGCCTTCTTTGTTTTGTCCGGTTTTTTTGGCGCTCTGCTCTGGCATCGCCGAGGCGCCGTTGCAATGATTTGGAACCGCGTGGATAGGCTTCTTTATCCCCTCGCATTCTTGATGCTTTTCTTGTTCCCATTGCTCGCTTTTATTGTCATTTTTGCGGACCGGCTGATGGCTGGTGACCCAAAAGCCCTCGATATCGCAGGCAGGCATCTGTTCCATGAGACCGTGACGCGGGGCGATTTTCAGCACCTCTGGTTTCTGTATTACCTTGTCTGGTTGTCTTTTGGCGTTCCTTGGTTTCTTCGTCGTTCTAAACGGAAAAATAAGGATTGGGGGCCTCGACAGGCATGGGTGAGGCGCAATTTCGAGAGTCCGTGGCGGTTCATCGTCGTTTTCGGTGGGCTCAATATGGCGGCGTCTTCGCTCTTTTTTATGGCCTCTGTGCCAGTGGGCACTGGGTGGATCATCAATCCAGCCGCGCTCATTTATTACGCATTTTTCTACGCCCTCGGCTGGGCTCTTTATGCGTCTGGTGCCGATTTGCGCCGGTCTCAGGAGCGCGCGTGGACCTTGGTGATCATTGGGGTGCTCGGCACGGCTCTCTACAGTTATCTTCGAGAGCTATATGGCAGCCATCAACTCACCCTAGATAACTTTAATTCGGTCTCGGTCGGGCTTTATTTGGCTGTGCTGTCCACTTGGAGTGTCTGCCTATTTGCGTTCACTCGAGGTCTCATGGGGCTTTTCTTTCGATATGCGTCTGGAGCGTCGAGCCGGTGGCGGTATCTCTCCGATGCCTCGTATTGGGTTTACTTGGTCCACCTTTTCCCAACCCAGAATCTACCGAAGTTGTTCACAGACTCGACCATGCCGGTCTTGGTGCAGTTTCTATTGACCATGGGTTTGACTGCGCTGATCGGCTTTGTCACCTATGACCTGTTCGTCCGGTCAACTTTTATTGGACGTCGGCTCAACGGTCGAGTCTATCCCCGAGGGTCTGTCCCCTTGAGTTTGCTTGGTCTCATTACGCTTGTGGCGTCCGGTTATGCCATCGGTCGGGGGCCCTATAATCAACAAATGGCAGGGTGGGCACTCGAACAACAGGGCGGGATTGTGTCGACCTTGCCACTCGGTCTGGTGCCGGAGGACCAGGGGAGGCGACGCCACCCAGCGAACGCCAAATGTCGTTCCGTCGGCCGCTACTTGGTCTGCAGTCAGTCCGCGACCTTCGACCAAGCGCAGAAAGAATGTCGCCGACTCGATGGTCGCTTGGTCCGTCTTGAGACCAAAGCGGAAAATGACCACGTCGCTGGCTTCATGCGGGAGGTCAGCGACAAAAGCTTCTGGTTTGATTTGAGTGACCGCAAGCGCGAGGGGGTCTGGGTTGATTCGGACGGTGTGGCTTTGTCTTACAGCAAATGGGCCCCCGAGCAGCCTGATAATGAGGGTGGTTCAGAGGATTGTGCGCAGAACAATTACAATGCAGGCCGTTGGAACGATGTGCACTGCAAACGACGGTTGCCCTTTGTCTGCGAACGGGTCACCGACGCAGTGGATGTGATGCTCAATGCCTGTTCGGTGGTCGATCAAGTGCGTTTGGATTGGCAAGCGGCAGCGCAGCCACAGTCGATGGCTGAGGTCCAATTGGACTCTGCTTTGGCTGACCTATGCAGTGAACGAACTGGGCATGGAGTCGAGCGACCTTTGTTGAAGACTGGATTGCCCAATGCGCTTTCGCCCCGGTATAGATTAGTGCCCGAGGGAGTCTTCGATACGCCTGGTCTCCGCGACTTGTCAGCTTCCCGTCGTCAAGCACTGACGAGTTTGTTCAATGGGTTGGAGCCAACGATCGAATTTGGACAAGAACAGGTCCGTTTGACCATCCGGAGTTGGGACCGGTATCAGAGTGTGAGTCTTCCGTATACGTTGATACGCAGTGACGCCGCCCGAATCAAGCTAACGACCAATGCCTCTGAGGCTGTCGGTGAGTCCATCCTGCTCCGTAAAGCTAACGGGATTTATCTAGAAGGCGCGAGCCGCACGTGGCGACTCAAGCCTATCGATGAGTGACTCGTCTGGTCGGTCGCGGCAACTCAATCTAAGTTTGGTGCATAGGCCATCAGCACATCGATGAGCGGATTGTGTGGCCCTTTACGTCGCCACATGGCTGTGACCGCAAAGCGCGCCTCGTCCAAATTAAGCGGCACGGAGTGAACGCCGTCTCGTTGGGGCCCGCCTGTCTCAAAGGAGGGGACAAGGGAGAATCCCAGCCCTTTGGAGACCAAAGCCAGTATCGCTTCCGCTTGGTCGAGATAGGCGCAGTACCGCGGTGTCACCCCATAGAGCTCCAGACCCCGCGATTGAAGAGCATGTTGAGGCAGATGCCGATGGTAGGCAATAAACGGCCTGTCGCTTAGGTCAGCGACACTGAGATCGGCTTTTTTGGCAAAGGGGTCCTCACTCGGAACCACCAGAAAAGCTTCGGTCTCAGCGATGGTCTGCCCGGTCATATCCTGCGGGATTCCCCCAGGTAAATAATCGATGACCAAGTCGGTTTCACTTCGTCGCAGAAGGGCTTCATTGGGTTCGCCATACTCATACAGTTCTACGTCAATATCCGGGCGGTCTTCACGCATTGCTGCGAGCCAAGTGGGTAGGATGGTTTCAATGACCTTACTCGACGCGTGAATCCTGAGTGTGCCGCCATAGGTGTCAGCCTGTATGGCCCGGACTGTAGCAGGCAGCCGTTCGAAGAATGGCTCAACGAAATCATATAGGACGCGGCCGGCTGGCGTCAGACGCATGGTGCCTCGACCGACCCGGTCGAAGAGTTTTTTTTCGATCTCATCTTCAAGCTTTCGTACCTGCTGATAGACTGCGGGTTGTGTGATTGGATAGGGAAACGCTCTGGCTGCTGCAGCATAACCGCCCATTTTTCCGACCCAGTAAAACCCTTCTAATCGACTGATCTGAATCACATTTCTTCTCCCAAGATTCGATCGAGACGGTAACGCCAATGAACAGCACCATCAATTATTATTGCTTATTGAAGTGATTGTAATGGATAAAATCGAGAGTGTTGCTGCTCGTGTTATCTGGGCATCTAGCTGTTCATAGCTCGGGCCGAGGTTGAATTGAGACTGAAACAGGATGGGAGAGTTGTCGGTGTCCCAGATCGATGTGCTGTCTGTTGAGGCGCTTCTGAGCCGCATTGCGGCCTCCGCTAAGGAACGGTGGGTTTTGCCATTGGCGCAACGTGCCTTTGTTTGGAAGGAGACTCAAATCAGTCGGTTGGTCGACAGCCTTCTTCAAGGGTTTCCCGTCGGGGCATTATTGATCTCAGATGCCATTGGTCATCATTTTGAATTGGCGGGGGACCGGGTCGCTGTGCATTCACACACACGCCAAGTCCATCTTCTAGATGGTCAACAGCGAAGTCTCTCGTTAAGCGCGGCCTTCGGCGGTTCGGGCTGGCTGGATCCCATCAGTGGCAGACGACACCAACTTTGGATTAATTTAACAGACGTTTATCCGCAGAGTTTGAGGGATGCCTTCAATCCCAATCACACCG